>NZ_KB893090.1 GCF_000373985.1 Desulfobacter curvatus DSM 3379 | reverse complement strand
CCTTCTGACTTAAATTCGAAAATGTCTTTACCGTCTCGCGAATCTGTTCAAGTTCTGCGTTTTTAATCTGCCGACCACACTGGCTTATCACAGCGTTTTCTCCTCAAATGTAACGTTTCGATTGGTGGGTGAACTCACACACATCCACGTTACATTATCAAAAGACCTGCAGAGTGTCTATTATAATTTTGCGACAAAATAATTTTAGATGTCGCTCCGCCCCCCTGATATCATTGATAATAAATTTTGATGCGTCAGCGCTGTTATGAATGCAACCATTGAAGCCGCAAGGGCAGGTGAAGCCGGGAAAGGTTTCGCGTTTGTTGCAAATGAAATAAAGGATCTGGCTGGCCAGACATCTGCCGCTTCTTTGGACATCAGGGATAAAATTGAAAGCATTCAGCAAAGTTCTTCAAGTTCATTGACCGGTATCACGGAAATTTCAAAAATAATATCTGAAGTGAATGATATTGTCTCATCCATTGCTGCCGCCATAGAAGAACAGTCATCAGCAACAAGAGAGATCGCTGAAAATATTCTTCAGGTATCCTCCGGTATTCAAGAGGTGAATAAAAACGTCAACCAGAGTGCCTCGGTCACAACTGAGATTTCAAAAGATATTGCCGATGTGAATATAGCTGCTGGTGGTATGGCTGAAATGAGTAACACCGTAGACCAGAAATCAGCTGAATTTGCTAAGTTGGCAGCAGACTTAAATGACCTTGTAAAACAGTTTAAGGTCTGACCCGGGAAGATGCACTTCGCAGTGCGTTGTGTATGATGTGAACGGCAAAGGGAAGGACAATTCATGAGCATGAGGAAAAGCATTTTGAAAGGCACAGTAATTCCATAAGTATTCCCCCCCCCTTGTTTTTTTTTGGGGGGGATTGACCGTTTTAAGGCGTTGAAAGGGCGCAACCTTCATAATTGCATTTCCACCATCCCAAGTGACTCAGCGATTTCCAGAATATCCATGACAAGGGTCGTATGACCGTCAATACTCATGGTTCCCTTAATCCCGGGCTGTTTAAAGTTGCTGCCGTCAACATTTAAATGCACTTCCAGAATATCCACCGGCGGGGAGACCATCAATCCAAACTCCCTTTCGTCCACTTTAAAAACAATGACCTCCCGGTACTCTTTTTCAGGCAGGGCGTCCACATTTACTATTTCAGAAATGCCATAAAGCCTGAGCACCTTTCCCCGATGTTGAATAACATTCTGCTTTTCGATTCTTTCAATATCGGCGGTTTTAACTCGTTCAATCCTCTGGACATGTTTAAAGGATGCCGCAAAATATTCTGTTTTCATATTTTTAAACATGACAATGGATTCTTTTGCACCCTCAAGGCGAACGTCCGGTTTCAATTTCTTTGAAAGCCGGTGTGCTTCTGATACAGTCGACAACCCGGCCATTTGCGCCAGATTCAAAATGTCGAGGATCAACGAGACCGTTCCATCGCCCATAATTGTTGCCCCGACATATGCTTTATGTTTTTTCAAATGACGCCCAACCGGTTTGACAACAATCTCTTCAGAATCATAAAATTGGTCTACAACAAGCCCGTACTTATAATTCCCTGCAAAAACAATTGCGATATTGGTGACGCCGTCTCGATTCAGCCGCCTGTCCGTTTCAGCCCTTTCCAGTGTATTCTCTGTTTTTTCAATGCCGATCACACGACCGTCGGCATCGTATTTTTTGGAACGGCGGTCAGCCAAATTTTTCCTGCGCTCCGGCTTTTGTTCTCCACTTTCCGGACAAATATAAATTCTTTCAATATCCAGCAGATCTGAAAGGTTAAGCAAAGGCAAAAGTTCGCCTCGCAGTCTTATGACGTCCGCATCCCCGACTTTTTCAATTTTATTTTTCGTATCTGCTGCTGGAATTCTTAAAAGCTCACTCAAACTCGTCTGTGGAATGCCAAATTTTTCTTCCCCAATGGAGATCATCTGACTGGGAATAATTGCCAGGGTTAACGGCAGTTTTATGAAGACAGCACCCCCGTTATCCCCAATTGAATCAACTTCAATAACACCACCGACAAATTCTATGGCGGCGCTTATCTTTTCCGGAATATCCGTCGGTGAAAGTAGAACACAGTCTGCAGAAATAACAATATTGACCTGTCCTGCATCCTGGAAAGCCTTCAACAGAACGTTGTCGTCATTTGATTTTCCAATTTCGTTGCCGCCTTGAAAGGCATTTGCCTCAAATTCGATGAAAGCACCAACAAGCGCATCCAATGGGTTCTGGATGGCTTCAAGAATGGTCCTGTCAAGCAATACATCCTTACCTGTTTTATCAAAAAAAACCCGGCCCCCGAATTTTTGGCAAATTTTTTCAAAAAGACCGGCAACAGGCTGCATCCGGGTCCGCATGATCGCATCCTGGATCTCTGAAGTAATCAGATCAATGCGCTGCCCGGATGTTTCGATCACTGCCATGTCAGAATTATTGATTCCCTGGATAAGCTGATTTCGCCCCAGCACAAGTTCTCCTGCCAGGGAAATCAAAGTCTCCAGAATACTGCGGCTGACCTGAACAGGCGAATTATTATTCATTGGCGTTTTTTCCATTGTTCATCTCCTACTATTGCCTGACCGGTACCAGTGGTCCGGCTTAAAATAAGGCCTGCCGCTCAAAAGCAGGCAGGCCTGTGTCAAATGCTTACAGCTTAAACCTGCTGATCATCTCATTAAGGTTTTCTGACAGTTTGGATAATTCCAGAGCACTCTCATTTATCTGTACGCTTCCAGCTGTAATCTCGTCAGCAGACTGGCTCACCTGGTGGACATCCTGGGTCACCTCTGCAGCTACGGTGGACGTCTGGTTGACATTTTCATTTACCTCCTGAACACCGGTGGCTGCCTGGCTGACATTATTGGAAATTTCCTGGGTTGTGGCAGACTGCTCTTCAATGGCAGTGGCAACCGATGTAACAATAGAATTGATATCGTCAATAATTTCAACAATTTCTTTTATTGCGTTAACAGATTCCGTGGTTGTTGACTGTACTTCCCCTATTTTCACGCCAATTTCGTCAGTCGCTTGGGCGGTCTGCTTCGCAAGTTCTTTGATTTCACCTGCCACTACAGCAAACCCCTTACCGGCCTCACCGGCTCTTGCAGCCTCTATGGTTGCATTCAGCGCCAAAAGATTTGTCTGTTCGGAAATATCGGCGATGGCTTCCGTCACTTTGCTTATCTCGGCGGCGGCCCGGCCCAGATCATCCACTTTTTCGGAAATATGTTCGGCTTTTTCAACAGCCTGGGTCGTTGTCTGGCTTCCCTTGGCGGTATTTGATGAAATCTCGTTAATCGTCGCAGTCATCTCTTCTGCAGCGGCAACGATCATCTGCAGATTGGCACTTGTCTGTTCTGTGGCGGCGGCGACACTGTTCATTGCCGTTGCCATCTCTTCTGCGGCCGAGGAAACATTATTTGCCTTTTGGGATGACTGCTCGGCCCCGGACGTCATCTCCTGGGACACCGCTGACAACTCCGTGGAAGAAGATGTCAAGGTCTGAATACCTTGGGAAATGTCCTTAAACATATTTTTCAAATTGTTTGTCATCTGCTGCATACTGGCATACACCCCGGTAAGCGGCTTACCGGTCGTTGGGAATTCGTAGGTCAAATCTCCTGCAGCAATCTGGTCGGCCACGTTGGCAATTTCAGACGGATCATGGCCCAACTGTGCCATAATGCCTTTTACAAACCACAGTACAGCCAGTACCGTCAGAACCAGGAAAATGGCGCCGGCGGCAAGAACCATATTCCGGATGGAAACCACAGGGGCTAAAAATTCCGATTCATTCTGAGTAACCACTACGCTCCAGCCTGTGGTAGGTACGTGGGAGAAACCGGCAATCTTATCGACCCCTTTGAAACGATACTTTTCAACACCTTCTTCCCCGCCCAATGCTCTTCTGGCAATTTCTTCCATCCCCTTAAGCGTGGAAATATTGAGTTTGAAAATATAATCTTCCACAGGATGGGCGATAAAAGTTCCGTCAGTCCCCACCATAAAAGGATAGCCTGTCTCTCCCATTTTTACCTGTACGATTTCTTCAGATAGAACTGAAAGCTTCACAGACACGCCCAGGATCCCGGCAAATGAACCGGAGTGGTCCTGCAAAGGCACGGCAATCACAAAGATGTGCAACCCGATTGCCTTTGAGATAAGAGGATCACTTATAACACTTTTGCCCGATTTTGCGGCCTGGAAATATTTCCTGTCTCCTAAATTTATATTTTGCTGTCTGTATTTGCCATACCCGCTGTCAGCTATAATCCGACCGGATGAATCCGTTACAAAAAAGTACACATAATTTTCTCCGATCTTTTTATAAACTGCTGCCAAATACTCTTCTGCACCGGCCAACGCGTCTTTATTTCCCGATCTTCCGGCTATTTCCCGGATAAAGGAATTCGATGCCATGGTCTCGGCTTGCCCGAGTTCCTGTTTCAAGGAAAGGTCCACCATGGTTGCAAGATTCTTGGCGGTGAGTTCTGCCTGTCCCTGGGCAATGCTGACCAGTGCGGAGGAAGACTTGGTTATCGAAAATAAACCTACGACGACCAGCGGAAGAATTGCCGCCACCACACCACCAACGATTAATTTTGTTTTTAATGTCATTTTTCTCATTATTATCTCCTCATTTTATAGGTCCATCTTTTTTTACGATTTTTAAATGCATGCAGTTCATATCATTGCGAAATATGTGCCATCGAAGAAATATTCAAATTTAAGATTGCAAAACAATATGTTATATATATTTTATATATTCTTAGACTTCTTGTTCTAATTTAGTTTCTTGGAAACAAGAACACTCAGTGTTCTTGTTTCCAAGAAACTAAAAATAGAGAGTACGATAGACGGTTTGAAGAACAATAAAATCAGTTTTTTAAAGGGTAACATATAGCTAAAGGAATTGGAATTTATTGTATCAAAACATTCATGGCTGAAAGCCGGTTATAGGCCGTATTTATTTGATTTCATACCAATTGATAGGGCGCTCAGTTTTTTTTGTTCTATGCGTTGCAGAACTGAAATAATATCCTGAAAATTATTGCCGGAATGATGGATATACGAAGGCTCTAGCAGGAGTGCAGATTTTTGGATTTCGTCAATTCTCTTACAATAAATCAAAATTAATTTTACGTTTTCGAATAAAGGTTTTAAGGAAAACAAAAGGCCGACACTTTTGGAATCGGTTATAAAGGCAATCAGGACGGAAACATTATGTAATGGTCTGCACAAAACTTCTGAAAGATGCGGCCCGGCGTCTGTCAAAACAATCTCACTTTCCGGGAAGTTATCCTCAATTCGAGTCTTCAACCTGCTCCTGAGTTCATCATTTTCGTTCGCATGTAATATTATTTTCATCCTTGGATATCCCTTTTTCCTATCAATTCTTAATATATCTGAACATAAGAATCAGCAGAAAGTATGCCAAATGGATTTGCCTGCTGCGGGATATAAAATTACCGCGTTTACAAAAATGGTGTCAGGTGATATTTAAATCGTATTATTAATCATACTTTTTAGAGATCAAATCCATGAAGCATAGAATAAAATATTCGGCGGTTCTATTTTTTGTTTTTCTTTTTATTACCCCGTTTCTTTTTGCTGGAACCTTAGACGAAAAAACCGTCACCATTACCGTCGCCAAAAAAGATAATCTGATCAATATCTGCAAAACCTGGCTTGAAAATCCCCATGACTGGAAAAGGGTTTCAGAATTCAATCAGCTTAAAAATCCCCACCTGATATATCCCGGACAGCACATAATAATTCCGGTCAAACTGCTCAAAGGGATTCCCATGGAAGGGGTTGTCACCTTTATCAAAGGCGATGTCTGGACCCGCCCGAAGGGTGCCGAGGCCAGGGCTGTTGTGAAAAAGGGAGACGTGGTCGGCCAGAGTGCTCAGATTGAAACCGGGGAAAAAAGTGCAGTGGAAATCACATTTGAGGACGGCAGCGCTTTTTTTCTCAGGCCTGATACCCGGATCAGCATCAGAACCGCAAGGCAGCGGCAGCCCTATTTTATGATCCGCAGGCTTTTTGTGCCTGCCGGACGGACAATGATGCATATACAAAAGAGTACAGGCGGGGATTCCCGGTTTGAAATCCATACCCCATCTGCGGTTTCCGCAGTTAGGGGAACCCAGTTCAGGGTGTCGGTGGACAATAACAAAACTACACGGACTGAGGTGCTGGACGGTGTGGTCGTCGTTGCAGGAACCAAAAAAAAGGTAATGCTGGACCCAGGCCAGGGTACCTGGGTGGAAAAGGGGAAACAGCCGAACAACCCCCAAACGCTTTTGCCGCCGCCGGCCCTTGAGGGGCTGCGTCCTTCGTACCAGAGCCTGCCGGTAGACTTTTCCCTTGCGATGCCCCAAAAAGCTGTGGCGGCAAGGGTAATTCTGGCAAAAGATCCTGAAATGAAGAATGTCGTCAAAGAGTTTGTGGTGCAAAAGGGTGATACTATTCCAAAGATCATGCTGCCGGACGGCAATTATTACTGCCAGGCTTTGAGCATCAATCCGGCAGGCCTGGAAGGTCTTCCCTTAGCGCCTGAAGGTTTCAAGGTCCGCATCAATCCTTTCCCGCCTTTTGTTCAACGGCCTGTTAACGGCGAAAAATTTAAAACAAAGCAGGTGGAAGTGGAATGGCTGAAGGTGAGCGACGCCGTCTCCTACAGCTTCCAGGTGTCAAGAGAATCGGATTTCAAAAATTTGTACAAGGATATTCAGGGTATCACCGGCACCCGCCAATCCATTGATCTTGAAGAATATGGCATTTATTATTTCAGGGTTTTCTCCATTGCCGGAGATGATTTTAAAGGGCTGTGGTCCGACGCAATTTCCTTTAGCTTTGTTGAACCGCCAAAAGCACCCGAGGCCAAGGCGCCGGCTGTGGACGAGAAGACCATCTCCCTCAAATGGCAGGACATGGGGCCAGACATGACCTACCTGTTTCAAATGGCCAAGGATCCGCTGTTCAAAGAAGTTTTACTTGAAAGGACAACCGATGTGTCCGATATCTGTTTTGACAGGCCCAAAAAGGGAGGCACTTACTATGTCCGGGTCAGGGCAGTTGATCCGGACGGATATGAAGGGCGGTTTACTCCGGCCCAGGCCTTTGAAATAAAAGCATTTCCCTATGTAGAAGCAGGAGTAATTGCAACATGGGTAATCGGCGCATTGATAATTATTTTATAGAACCATTGCCTGTGTAGCCCATGGCCGCAAAAAAATTTCAAGAAGATATTCTGCCGGGGGAGGCCTTTTTGTTTCGCCGCCGCTGCCTTGCCATGGTTTTTATTTTCCTGATTGTGGTGGGCCTTGTGGATGTCATGGGTTTTTTCAACGACATGGACAACCACATCTATGATTTTTTTTTCAGGTTGAGGGGAACGACCGATCCGCCAAAACAGATTCTAATCGCGGCTATTGACGAAAAAAGCCTTGAAACCCTGGGACGATGGCCCATTGAAAGGAAGTACTACGCTCTTTTCCTTGAACAGACAAAAGAAGTTCCGGGTATTCTTTCAGACATTATTTTTGCTGAACCTGCCATGGGCGACAATCTCTTCAAAAAGGCTTTGGCACGCTTTCCTCATATGATTCTGCCGGCCTACGTGGACCGCAGCGGGCACCTTGTGCTGCCCGCTGCCTCTCTGGGAAAGCCGGCCGTGGGGCATGTCCACATTGAGCCGGGCATGGACGGGGTGGTCAGAGAGACATGCCACATCCTCATCCTTAACGGAAAAGAGTTGCCTTCTGCAGCTTTTTCACTTTACAAACTCATGGAAGGACAGAAACCGGTGACACCGGACCAACTTAAAAGTGTCAACGTCCATGGCATGAATGGTGCGCCTTTGAATAGTATTCTCCAGGCACAGAAAAGGAGGATCAACTATTACGGTCCGCCGGGCACTTTTCCCAGCATTTCTTTTTCCGATATCCTGGAAAAGGTTTATCCACAACATTTTTTTAAAAACAAAATCCTGGTGCTGGGCCTTACAGCCGCCGGTATTGACCAGGATCACCTGACCTGTTTCAGCCAGAACAGGAACCGCATGAACGGAGTGGAACTGCAGGCAAACATATTGGGTAATATGCTGGACCGCTCATACATTCGAACCATGGGCCCGGTTTGGCACAAGACCCTTGGGGCTCTTTTTTTTCTTGTCACGCTTCTGTGGATGTCAAAGCGATCGGGCAGCCGGGTGCTGATGATGGGAGCCGGTCTTTTCATCGGGGTTACAGGTGGGGTCTTTGTCCTATTCGCCTTTCTTCATTTCTGGGTGGCGCCCGGGATCCTTTGGGCGGGTGTTGCAGGGGCGCAGGTATTCGGCCATATCATCAACCTGGAAATTATGGGGCAAAGGCTTTTTCAGGCCCGGCAGGACTGGCAGACCTCCTTTGACGCCATTGACGATGCCATTATCATCAAAGACAAACTTGGACAGCCTGTGTTGTTCAATAGGGCGGCGTCTTACGGGGCGATGGAGGTGCTGGAACGGCATGAACAGACAGAAAATCAGGGACATACTCCGGTCTTTGACCCAAAACTTGATCAATATTTTGAAATTCAAAAATTTTCTCGTCAAGGAAAGGATGGATTGTCTACCGGCAGCGTCCATGTGATGCGGAACATTACTGAAAGCACCCGGCTGCGGCAGCAGCAGGCATCCATGCAGGAACAGCTGATCCAGTCCCAGAAGATGGATGCCCTCGGCGCCTTGGCCGGCGGTATTGCCCATGATTTCAACAACATTCTTTCAGCCATCATGGGATACACCCAGCTGGCCAAATATGAGATCCAGGATAAAAATGAGGCTGCACAGAATCTCGACAATGTGCTCAAAGCATGCAGCCGAGCAGCAAACCTGATTTCCCAGATCCTAAGCTTCAGCCGCAGATCCTCTAAAGAGCGGGCCCCACTGATGGTCCGCCCCATTGTTAAAGAAATCCTCCAGCTGCTCAAAGCCACTATGCCGCCGACCATAACCCTTGAAGCCGATGCCGAGGGAAATGAGATGGTCATAGGAGACCCGAGCCAGATCTATCAAGTGGTGCTGAATCTGTGCACCAATGCCTTTCAAGCCATGGGAAATGAGCCCGGAAAGATAACAGTGACGGTAAAGGATATTGAGGTGGACAGGGAGACCCTTGTCCCAGACCTTGAACTTTTGCCGGGAAAATATGTGCAGATCAGTGTTGCAGACACAGGGCCTGGTATCCCGGAAATGATTCAGAGCCGCATTTTTGAGCCTTATTTTACCACCAAGGAAAAAGGTACAGGCACAGGCTTAGGCCTTGCTACCACCCACGGCATAGTGAAAAATCACGGGGGCAGCATCCGGTTTGACTCCAGTGAAAATAAGGGGACCTGCTTCCATGTCTACCTGCCCGGGGCAGAACAGATAGAGATGAGCAATTTTACGAACGGGCAGGGTAAGGATCAACAGGCCCGGGGACGGCTGCTGCTTGTGGATGACCGGGACGAACTTGTGGAAACAAGCCGTAAGCTTTTAACAGGCCTGGGGTATGAAGTTGAAGCAACCAATTGTCCGGAACAGGCCCTGAAGGATTTCAAGAAACGGCCGGAGTTTTTTGATGCGGTCATTACCGACCTGCACATGAAAAAAATGACAGGAATCCTTCTGGCCGAAAAATTGCGCAGGGTACGAAAGGATATCCCCATTGTCCTGTGCACCGGCTACAACGACGCCATGACAGAGAACGCAGCCCGTCAGGCCGGCATCAGCGTTGTTGTCAACAAACCTTTTTCCGTTACGCAGCTGTCAACAGCAATCCAGAGGGCCATGGCCAACACCGCTGAAATTTAAACCCGATACAATTCAAAGCTTATGAAAAAAAAAGACACCCACAAATTTATTCAGGAATATGACGGTATTGCCGCCTTTGGCATGGACAGGGCAAGCGATGAGGAGACCATCATGTTCTATCTTCAGAAATTCAGTGAAGATGCTTTTATGAAAGCGCTTCTGCCACGGCTTTCCGATCAAGAACTTGAAGACATTTATGATTGGGTCAACACATATTTAAAAAAACACTTTTCCGAAGATGAGTACCACAGGTTGTTTTTAAAAGACCGTTAATCTTTTGGGGTAAGCACCAGAAAATAGAGCTGTCCCCTGGCCACCATATGACCGGCAGTGTAATCTGCCCAGTCGCCGGCACCGCAGAACAGATCCACCCGGCCCGGTCCCTTGATGGCGCCGCCGGTATCCTGGTTCAGCACAAACAAAGACGCCCTGGGCCATTTCTCTTTTGGCTGGCCTACGGCGGTTGGCAGTGCCGTCTGGATAAAGGAAAGTCCGCCTTTGGGGAAAAGTTTGGTATCCGTGGCAATGGAACGTACAGGGGTTACGGAGACACCGATGCAACCAAAAGGACCGCCCTCGCCTTCCTTGAAAAACACAAAGCTTTCGTTGGTAAAAAGCACCTCGTCCATACGGTCCGGATGTGCGGTGAGCCATTCCCGGATCGCCTGCATGGACATCTTCTCTTTTGGCACCTCGTTTTCTTCAATGAGGTATTTTCCCACCGCACTGTATTTACGGCCATTCACCCCGGCATAGTGCAGGCGCAGGATCTCGCCATGGGGAAGCGCCACCCTGCCCGATCCCTGAATCTCCAGAAAAAACCGGTCAATACGGTTGGCCAGCCAGACCACGGGCTTAGCTTTTTGTGAAAAGTCCGATTGATTACTTATCTGCTCCCGGGTGTAGTAGGGTTTAATCCTTAGGGATTTTTGATCAACACGGGCCATGAGCCGCTTGTGACCCTTATAGGCATCGGAGAATTCCGACAGATCAATCTGGAACAAATCATCGGGCATGGAGTAGACCGGCCATGGATATTCCGGCCCCGGGGTACGGTTGCCCGGATAGGTGGGTTCAAAATAACCGGTGAAAAGCACATCTTTATTTGAGCCGCCCACACTTTTGTACACCGTATATGTATCCCGGATAAACCGGTTCAGATCTTTGGCCGACGGCTTGGTTTCAAGAAACGCTTTAAAGGTCTCAAGGGATAAGATCATATGGGAGGCCGTGTAGACGTCCGGGCCATATTCATAGGTCCGAGTTTCCGGTACCCGTTTAAAATAGACAAGACTCTGGTCAATGGATGCTCTAAGATCCTGCAGGAACAATGTGTCCGTAAATTCGGGCAGGGCTGATTCTGCCACCTTAACCAATGGATTTTTCCGGAAATCTTCCACTTTTTTCTGATTCCGGCACCCCAAGGTCCCGGCAAGGATCAGTATCAGCAATAGATAAGACAGGACAGATCTGTGTTCAAAACTATTCATCATTCTCATCTTCCAAAAGCGTTTCCTTCATCTGCTTCAGGGCCACGGCATGTTCAGGAACAGGCTCACAATCCGGCAGGCCCACACTGGAAACGCCTAAATTTTCAAATTTCCGGGCCGAAACCAACACCCGTTTTTCCATGGCACCCACGGTGCGGTTAAAGGTGGCGGCGGTGCGCTCAATATCCTTTCCCAGGCGGTTCATGTGTCCGGCCATGGTGGACAGCCGCTCAAAAAGCTCCAGGCCCAGTTCCCGGATGGCCCGGGCGTTTTCATAACCTGCCTGCTGCAGCCACACATAGGCTACGGTTTTAAGCAAGGCAATCAGCGTGGTGGGTGTGGCCAGAATCACGCCGTGGGCCACACCCTTTTCAATCAAATCGGGCCGGGCTGCAAGGGCGGCCGAAAAAAAATTTTCCCCGGGGATAAACAGAACAACAAACTCCGGGCTTGGGCTAAAGGCCGCCGCATAATTTTTTGATCCCAACTGGACAATGTGAGCCATGACCTGGCGGGCATGATCATCAAGCCTTTCTTTCTGCGCCTGCGCGTCGGTTGTTTCCAAGGCATCCAGATACGCCATGAGCGGCACCTTTGCATCCACCACCACCTGGCGGTTGCCGGGCAGTTGCACCACCATATCCGGGCGAAGCGCCCCTTTGCCGGCCCCCTGCACCTCCTGCTCAATAAAATCGCAATGGTCGACCATACCGGCCAGTTCCACGGCCCGTTTCAGGGTTACTTCCCCCCATCTGCCCCGGACATGGGGTACCCGCAACGCCTTGACCAGGTTATCTGTTTCTTTGGCAAGCTGGTGCTGGGTTTTTGCCATGTCCGACAAATACTGGCTGATGGCACCAAAGGCCTGGCTTCTATCCTTTTCCATGGTCCCAAGACGCTGTTCATACCGGTCCAGCATACGGTGCACCGGGTCAACGGCCCGGGTAAAGGCCTCCTCTTTGATTTTAAAATCTTGATGAGCCTGCTGGACATAACCATTGAAATGGGACTGGGCCATGTCCATAAACTGCCGGGAATTTTCATAAAGCGCCTCATCAGACAACGCCTTGAACCGGCCTGAAAAAAAATGCATGACCAGTTTAACAAGGATCAGAGCCGTTAACAGGCCAAGCACAAACCCGGCCCCTAAAAACGCCAGATTATCCGTACTCATACTCATGTGGCCAAACTCGGTCATAAGGATGTTTCAGGGGCTGTGTACGTGCCGCTTTTTCCACCGGATTTAAAGGCCAAATGAATATTGGAAATCTCCATGCCCTTGTCATAGGCCTTGCACATATCATAAATAGTCAGAGCCGCAACACTGACCGCAGTCATGGCTTCCATCTCAACCCCCGTTTTTTCAGTCAGCGACACTTCCGCCTCAATATGAATACAACTGTTTTCCTTATCGTCAAAAAAATCCACCCGAGCATGGGTGATGTTCAGCGGATGACACATGGGAATCAGGGACCAGGTCTGCTTGGCCGCCATAATTCCTGCAATGCGTGCTGTTTCCAGCACATTCCCTTTTTTTACTTTTTCATCGACAATGGCTGCCAAAGTCTCCATGGACATTAAAACCGTTCCCTTTGCCACGGCAACACGTTTTGTGGGTAACTTTTCTCCCACATCCACCATCCTGACACGGCCCTGGCCGTCAACATGGGTAAATTCGTTCACATCAACTCCTTTAAACACAAAGCCCAATCAGGCAAATACCTGGTTTTTGGCTGTGGCTTCTGTTTTTATCCGGTTCAGGGAATAGGTTAAGGCGTCAATCACATGTTCCCGTATATCGCCTGCCACGGCCAGAAACATCACATCATCCCCCACCATTAGCGGTGCATCCGAATTGATATGCACCAGCACTTCCACAATACCGGGCATGGCCCTGGTTTGGTCTAAAATCTCATTCAATTTTTCCTGGTCTACGGTTATGGTTAGGCCTGTGACAGGCCTGCCGTCCCTGGAACTGTCCCGGACCATCCCGTTATGGTAAAGCACCATCCCGGCTTTAGAAATATCCGGATGGTTTTTCATTTGGTTGATCATTGCGGGCAAATCCATAAATTCTCCTTAGATATCTTGTTGTTGTACATCTTCATTTTGTCCCTGTCCATGACCCGGCTCTGCAACCTGCTCCATCCGCCTGGCTGTTTCAAGGTCGGCAGGCGTGTTTACATTAAACTTAAAACGCAAATCCGGGTCCAGGGATTCAAGGATTTGGGGTGGAATCTGTTTGACCCGTTCAGGCTTATAAAATTTTTTAACCATAAATACCTTTTTTGCAAGCGTGGTCTCAATTCTCGGCAGACAGGCTTTATGATACAAAGCGGACAACGGTTCCAGTCCCTCCCAGGTTCTGGGTATAATAATCTGCTTTCCGGGACTTTTTTGCATAAAAAGGTAGCGGATGATCTTCTCACTGACAAACGGTACGTCACAGGCCGTTACATAGCTCCAGTCACAGGAGGCATGAAAAAGTCCTGCATGAAGCCCAGCCAAAGCGCATTGGGATGGATCAATATCCGTTACGACCAAAGCGTCAATATCCAAAAAAAGTGTCGGATCATTAACCACCAGAATCACTTCCTTAAATATCATGGAAAACAGGGTATGAATCCGGGCCAGCATGGTATCTGTCCCAACTTTATGAAATGCTTTGTTTGTGCCGGGAAATCTGCTGTTACATCCACCGGCCAGGATCACCCCCGTGCAGTCTATTTTTTCCAATGCCTTTAATGCCTTCTGCTGTAATATTTTCTAAATGGGTAGGTTTCTTTTCCGGAATTTAATAATAATATCCTCTATACGTTTGTTGATTATATGAACCCAGAATAAGAAATCAAGGTGTTGCCGTGCTAAAAAAAAGATGGTAGATAAAACTTTTAGGGCATACCCGAACAGTAAAAAGGCATATCATGACAAAAAAAAAGAGCATTCTCAATGATCAGGATTACAAACGAATCATCACGCGCATTGCCTACGAAATTATCGAAAAACATAAAGGGGTAAAAAACCTGGCCCTGGTGGGAATTCAGACCCGGGGGGATTTTCTTGCAAAGCGTCTGGCAGAGCAGATCGCCGCCATTGAAGGCACAACACCGCCTGTGGGGTCCATGGACATCAACATGTACCGGGACGACTGGACAAAAATCAGCCACCAACCCACGGTAAGGCCGTCGAACATCCCTTTTTCCGTGGATGACAAAGAGATTATTTTGGTGGATGACGTTCTGTTTACAGGAAGAACCATCCGGGCTGCCATGGAGGCGTTGATGGATTTTGGCAGGCCCGCCCGCATTGAGCTTGCCATCCTGGTAGACAGAGGTCACAGGGAACTGCCCATCCAGGCAGACTACCAGGGTATTTTTGCGGACACGGAACCGGACGATATGATCCATGTCCATGTCCTTGAACAAGATAAGGAAGACTGCGTATACAGGGAACTGCCGTAAACTGTAATTTATTGTAACTTTTATAAAAAAGGTTTCTCATGAGCGCCCACTCCCATCGGACATCTTTGCCCAAGCACCTCAAAATTGCCGTATTGTCCATGTCTTCCACCCGGACTATTGAAAATGACAAAAGCGGTGAATGGATAAAAAAACAAAGCAAAAAAGAGGGGCATGAAGTGGTCATTCACCAGGTACTGCCGGATGATGCAAATGCCATCACAGATGCACTTGAACATATTATCGAGCGCATAGCCCCCCATGCCGTTATCATGACCGGTGGCACCGGTGTCAGCCCCAAAGATGTCACCATAGAGGCAGTCCGCCCCCTGTTCGACAAGGAGCTTACAGCCTTTGGGCCGGTATTTGCCCAGCTCAGTTTTGAAGAGATTGACTCTGCCGCCATTCTGTCCCGGGCCACGGCAGGCTTTATAAAAGGCACCGTCGTATTCTGCATGCCCGGCAGTCTTAACGCCTGCAAACTGGCCTGCAACAATCTGATTTTCCCGGAACTTGGACATTTGATTAAACATGCAAAGGAATAGATTATGAAAGAACTTGACGCGTTACTAAATGACTGGAAAGATAATGACAACCAGACCCGCAAGGCATTTACCGAGCTTGTGGATCACGTAAACACCCTGTCCGACATCACCATTGAATTTGTCAGCCGGCCCGGCGTAAGTTACTCCTTTCGACCCAAGCATACGTCCCAGACCAAACGCCCGCTGTTTGCCATGGTGGATGTCATTGATGATGACCCGAATGACCGTTGGTTGTCTGTCTGTTTTTATGCAGACCTGGTCACTGATCCCCAAGAGGAAGGAGACCATGTACCCGAAGGCCTTTTGGGCGAAGACGCATGCTGTTTTGACCTGTATGAATATGATGAGCAGGAAATGGCGAATCTAAAAGAAAAGATTTCCGAGGCACACGGCAACGCACCTGAGTAGACACTTATCCGGGCACAAGACTGTTTTTTTCAAAAACAGTCTTGTGCCCGGATTATTTATCTACACCGAAAAGCGGATATTTAAAATATCCCCATCCTGGACCACGTAATCCTTGCCTTCCACATAGAACTTGCCGTTCTTTTTCAACTCTGCCTCAGAGCCAAGTGCCATGAGTTCATCATACGTGAACACCTCGGCCCGGATAAATCCACGCTCAAGGTCGGAATGGATAACACCTGCAGCCGTGGGGGCTTTGGCCTCTTTTCTCACCAGCCACTGCCGGACCTCATCTTTACCCACGGTGAAAAACGAAATCAGGTTCAATGACTTCAGGCAAAGGGCGGTCAAGGTTTCCAGGGCTGTGGACGTAATTCCTAAATCCTCAAGGAACTCCTGCTTTTCCTCGGCACTGTCCAGCATGGCGATTTCCGCCTCCACCTTGGCCGATACCAGCATCGCTTCTATGGCAAGGGCGTCGCAACTGTCTTTAAAGGCATCCAGAATATCCGTATTGCCAAGATCCTCTTCGGCCACATTGACCGCTACCACCAGTTTTTTCAACGTAATAAAAGGATATGAACGGATCAGCTTGTCTTCATCCTCGGATAACTCAAGCAGGCGAAGCGGCAGCTCCTGTTCCAGATGGGCCAGCATCTTCTCCATGAGGGCCAACTCTTTTTTCTGATCTTCATCCTTGATTTTCTTGACCATGGCAGAGAGCCGCTCAATGCGCTTTTCCACAAAAATCTGGTCGTGCATTACAAGCTCGGAGTTCACCATGTCAAAATCGCGCAGGGCATCCACACTGCCTTGGGCATGGTAAACCGCCTCATCCTCAAATGCCCGGACCACATGGCAGACGGCATCCATATCGGCTATATCTTTAAAGATGGCTCCTTTGGAAATGGTCTCAGCCTCCATTTTGGGTAAAAGCACCAGATCAAGACGCGCCTTGACCTCTTTTTTGGGGGCATACATCTCCACTAACCGGTCAAACCTGGAATCCAGAATGTCGGCGGTGCCCGGCACCGGGTTAAATGCCTTTGCCGGATCCGTGATCTCGTTTCCGGTCAGAATCTGAAACAATGTTTTCTTCCCTGTCTGGGGAAGTCCGATAATGCCTACCTTCATATTTTATGTTTGTCCTTTTTTAAATCTAAAGCGTTGTATTTAAAGTTTCAAAGAGCTGTGACGGCATCACCCTTTTTTTCACGGGATCCATTTTAACGCGGGCAGCCACATGGATGGGGTCATGGGGAAAGACCAGCAGGGCATCTTCGTCAACCGCCCGGTCCAGCATCTGTTTTTTCTCATCCACCAGCCCTTCGGGAAAACGGTCATATCCCATGGTGATGGGCAAGTTTACCCAGGGCAGTCCCGGGATAAGATCGGCGGTATAGATAACGGTACCGCTTTGGGCCTGAATCCAGGGAACCAGCATCCCTGGGGTGTGTCCCTGGCTCTGGAAAAATTCAATGGTCAGACAACCCACAACCATACGGTCCCCACCCTGCTTGAGCACAAGACGCCCTGTGGCCTGCAATTTTTCAGCAAGACCCGGAATAAATGAGGCCCGGTCACGGTAATGGGGGGATTTGGATCGCTTAAAATTTTCTTCTCCCACCACGAAAAGGGCATTGGGGAAAAGCAGGGCAGGTTCCCGGTCCGGTTCCCAGGCGCTTAAGAGCCCGCCGGCATGGTCGAAATGAAGATGAGTCAGAACAACATGACTGATGTCTGCATCACTTAATCCCTGTTCGGCCAGGGAGTGCATCAATATATGCGATTCTTCTTTGACGGCAAATCGCCGTTTCATGTCAGGGGAAAAATATGCGCCGCATCCGGTCTCAAATAATAAATTGTGATTCCCGGTTTTCACCAGCAGACAATTTGACGCAATATCAATCATGCCTTTTTCATCTGCCGGGACCCATTTCTGCCACAGGGTTTTAGGGGCGTTGCCGAACATGGTGCCGCCGTCCAGCCGCATACTGTTGCCCCGGATAACAATAAATGAAGTTTTCTGCATAACACTCCGATTGGGTTCAAGACAAAGTAATTTTTCGCTTTTCAGGATCCGGATGGCTGCGGTAAAGAACAGCTACATGGCCGATGGTGCCTGCAACATGGCATTTAAGCCGTGCTGTAATCTCATCTAACAAAGCGGCCTTTATCTCCTTTTCCTTGTGATCAATAAATTTTATTTTAATCAATTCAGATGCGTTCAGGGCGTTGTCCACCTCTTGGGTCAGGGCTGTTGTCACCCCCTTTGCCCCCACAAAGGCCGAAGGGTTTAAGTTATGGGCAAGGCCTCGTAGATACTTGCGCTGGGCGCCGGTAAGTTGTGTCACGTTAAATCCTTAAATTAAAGTTCATTTTTCAGGCACGGCATATTAACACAAACCGTGAATTGTGGATACACTCCGATTTAGACTCATTGGGAATAGACATGAAACGGCAGGCAAGTTACATGCGATGGACCTGTCAAGCTCATATACAACTTGATTCAAATTAACAGGATTTGTGTTGGAAAGGCGTCACAGAAGCCCCGAAAGGTCAAAGCTGTCGGATTTGCTCAATGTAGCAATAAATCGCTTGAGCAATTCATTGTCAAAACAATGGGACATACCCTGATCCCGCAATTTCACCCTGGCTTCCACCCGTTTTTCCGCTTCTTCTTCAATCATCTGCCGTTCCCTTAAACGTCGCAGTTTAGGGTCACGCTCATTCCGGACAATGGCCATCACCGGCGGCCGGGCATTCTCAATCGCTTCGGATTCAAAAATCTTCAATGTATCCAGGTACGGATTCTTACCGGCCATAATTTTCAAGGCTTCAACCGGATTTTTACCTCTTTTATAGGGTCTTGCCGAAGTCAGTGCGTCAAACACATCGGCAATATGGCAAATTTTGGCGGGCAAGGGGATCGCATCACCTGCCAAGCCACAGGGATAGCCGCTGCCGTCTTCATTTTCATGATGATACAAAATGGACTGGAGTGTGTCACAAGGCAATTTTTTCTCAAACAGCAGGGCTAGGGCTAAGGCGGGATGGGATTGCATCAGAACATACTCAAGGTTATTCAGGCGCCCGGGTTTGTTTAGCACATTTTCAGGAACTTTCACTTTACCCAGATCATGGAGACAACCGGCTACAGTTGCATGAAGAAGGAGCTGTTTTAAC
This sequence comes from Desulfobacter curvatus DSM 3379, assembly GCF_000373985.1. Taxonomy (GTDB): domain Bacteria; phylum Desulfobacterota; class Desulfobacteria; order Desulfobacterales; family Desulfobacteraceae; genus Desulfobacter; species Desulfobacter curvatus. The sequence continues at coordinate 97,013 of NZ_KB893090.1, read as the reverse complement.
CGTTCCCTGTCGGGATTTCCGAAAAGGTCCTGGTTGGCTTTGATGAAAACAGCGCATAACCACCCTACCTTAACCGAATGGGTGTGGGTGTCATAATCATGCCCGATCATGGTTGCAATGCCGTTTAATGATTCGATGTCGGACAAAAAATCAATGGCCTGGGAAACAAATTTTTCAAGATTGTCCACTGTTTCACTGATTTTAGCCTGGGGCACAAAAGGAGCGGCAAATGTCTCTTTGATTACATCTGTGGACAGATTAACCAGTATGCTTGTTTTTTTCGAAGTAGACATGGCATCATTGTTGAGGATAAACTTAATATTATCTTTTATGTATGCTTTATAATCCTGGGCTTCAGCATTATGGATGTAAACCGTATCCCAGCCTCCCAACATTTCCCTTAGACGATCAACCGTAACGGCGTCGGTATCCGTGAGCAGACTACGGAACCGGAAGAGGCCGTCTTTGGAAGGGTGCCGTTCAAACAAAGATAAGTCGGCCAGGGTAGCCGGGTTTATGGACTGTGGATCAACCGCGAAAAAAGAACTGCCGTTGTCAAAATATTCCGATGCCGGCCCCATACCGTTTGCTCCTTTCCATGTCGCCGGCCGGTTTTGTCTGCTGTTTTTTCAAATTACCAGCAAATGTGACCGGCATGTTTGCAGACATGCGCTTATATAAGTTCAATATAGACCTGATTGATTTTTTGTCTTAAATGAATACCAGATTTTGATTGTAGTGCAGTTTTGTAAAAAACGCGACAATTATAGAATTTATTACCAGACATTATTTCGTATGTAAAGCACAATGCCACACAGGATTTCGGATGGTCCAAACTATAGAGACACGAAAAAATGCCTCCATTTTTAATGATGTTAAACAACTAAATACTTGACTCGCCGAAGAAACAAGTCTATACAATTTTGGAACAGATATAAAAGGATAAATCCATGTCCACCCGCAGAACAGGCAAATTTTATTTTTATTTTGGGTATTATTACTATACCTGCCTGCCTGTATTGCGCTAAATAGATCATCTCTTTAAAGCAGCAGGCAAGACACCGCCTGCTGCTTTTTTTCTTTGAAGTTTCAGGCGACAAGAGCCCGCGAAAGGAATTGCCATGAAACTGATTAACGATGTAAATGTAGAGTCATTTTTCACCTTAACCTCCCCGGAAGTCATACGAACAGAAGTGCCTGTACCCGACATAACGGCTGACTACGTACTTGCAGGTCGCCGGGAGGTCCAGGAGATCCTGACCGGAACAGACAAGCGGCTGATGGTCATTGCAGGCCCCTGCTCCATCCATGACATGGATGCAGCCATGGAGTATGCCCAGAGGATGAAGGCCCTGCGCGAGGACGTAAAAGATAAAATCAGCCTGATTATGCGGGTCTATTTTGAAAAGCCCAGAACCACCGTGGGCTGGAAAGGCCTGATCAATGACCCGTTCCTGGATTCTTCTTATAATATGGAAGAAGGGCTTCGCCGGGCCAGATCCCTGTTGATCGACATCAATGCTCTGGGATTGCCGGCTGCCACGGAAATTTTAGATCCCATCACCCCCCAGTACATTGCCGGCCTTTTAAGCTGGGTGGCCATTGGTGCACGCACCACAGAGTCCCAGACCCACCGGGAGATGGCCTCGGGACTGTCCATGCCGGTGGGATTTAAAAACGGTACTGACGGTAGCCTGACGGCAGCCGTCAATGCCACCCAGGCCGCAAAAGCACCCCAGCATTTTCTGGGCATTGATCCGGCAGGTAAAACAGCCGTGGTCTCCACCCGGGGCAACCGCTTCGGCCACATTGTCCTGCGCGGCGGCGCATCCCCCAACTATGATCCCGTGTCTGTGGGAAAAGCCCAAGCCCGGCTCAGGGAAAAGGAGCTTTTGGATGCAGTAATCATTGACTGCTCCCATGACAACTCAGGCCAGAAATACACCGGCCAATCCTTTGTATTTAAAAGCGCCGTGGATCAAAGACTTGACGGCAATGACCGAATTGTGGGCCTGATGCTGGAAAGCAATCTTCACGAAGGCAATCAAAAGTGCAAGTGTAACGGAGATGCAGGCACACTTAAGTACGGGGTCTCCATCACGGATGAATGCATCTCATGGGAAACCACGGAAGAACTCATCCATTACGCGTTTGATAAGCTGTCCTGAATTTTAACAAAAAAATAAACCACGGAAAGCACCGAAAGACACGGAAATGCGTTTGATTTTCGAAGAAGAGACTTCAACTTTGGCCGTCGCCCAAAAGGACGAACAAATTGAGCGCGTTGTGCTTTAATCTTCAGTGCTTTCCGTGTCTTCCGTGGTTATAGATCAATTGTAACAACCCTGGAGATTCCATTTTTGCGCCTACATTGTCGCACCTGAGGTACATGGTCGCATTCTTGCACCTACACCTTGAGCCTCTTTTTTCACATCCCCCTTGCCAAAGATATAATACGCCTTATTTTTCAAGTCATTGCATATAAGTTTAATATTAACCATGCAATGGCACACGCTTTGCTATCTTTTAACCCGAAGATTCCCGGACCGGGGATCTTGGCAATTTAGATTAAACGAGACTGGAGATATATAAAATGAAACAGGCGGTATTTGTAAGCAGGGACAATGCTCAGTTTAAGGGACTTGAACCGATGTTGGGCCAACACAGCATTGAAATAAAATGGTGCGCAACCGGCAAAGAACTTTTATCCCTGATGACCAATACCCCCAAGGGGCAGTGGATTGATCTGGTAATTATGGAAGAAACCCTGCCGGACATGAATGCCAAAGCCCTGGTGGAGGCCGTCACCACCCAAAGCCCCATGACCAATTGTGCGATTACCGGCACCATGGATAAAAAAGAATTCCATGATGTGTATGAAGGATACGGCGTGCTGATGCAGCTGTCAGTTCAACCGGGAGAGGATGATGCCAAAAACCTGGAAGACCAGTTGAAAAAAATCAGGTTACTTGGGTGATGGGAAACGCCGGCAACGGCAAGGAGATAAATGATATGATTATCAGCATCGCAAGCGGTAAAGGCGGCACAGGCAAAACCACTGTCGCCACCAATCTTTGCGCGAGCCTTGATACAGACCTTATGCTTTTAGACTGCGACGTGGAAGAACCCAATGCCCATCTTTTTCTAAACCCTGACATTACCGGAACCCAAAAGGTCAATGCACCTGTGCCCAAAGTGGATCTCAGTCTTTGCACCTATTGCAAAAAATGTATGGAAATCTGCCGGTATGGTGCCATTGCCGTAGCCGGGAAAACGGTGATAACCTTTCCCGAACTCTGCCACTCCTGTGGCGGCTGCACGGTTGTCTGTCCGGAAAAAGCCATCACTGAAACAGACCGGTTTATCGGCACGGTGGAAACAGGCAGCCTGAGTCTGCCCAACACCCCGTTATTCGGCCGGGGCCTTTTGGATATCGGCCAGGTTATGGCACCGCCGGTTATCAAACAGGTGCGGCAGCTTGAGGGAAAAAGAACGCTGACCATTATAGATGCCCCGCCGGGCACTTCCTGTCCCGTGATTGCCTCTATGAAGGGAGCGGATTTTGTGCTTCTGGTCACTGAGCCCACGCCCTTTGGCCTGCATGACCTGACCCTGGCCGTAGAAGCGGTCAAGCTGTTAGGTATTCCCTGCGGTCTTGTGATCAACCGGGCAGGCCTTGGCAATGATGATGTCAAAAAGTATGCCCAAAATGAAAACATACCGGTTTTACTTGAAATTCCATTTGATAAGCGCATTGCTTCGGCCTATTCAAAGGGAGAATTGCTTGTCCAGACTTTGCCGGAATACAAAGAGATGTTTAAAAACCTGTATACATCCATTGAAGCAATCGTGAACCGGAAGGGGGCTGCCTGATGAAAGAACTTGTTATTTTAAGCGGCAAAGGCGGAACCGGAAAAACCAGTTTAACATCAGCGTTTGCAAGCCTTGCCGAAAATATGATGCTGTGTGACGCGGATGTGGATGCAGCAGACCTGCACCTGATTATGGACCCGGACATTCGTGAGACGCATGATTTTGCAGGCGGCTATGAGGCCGAAATTATCCCTGACGCCTGCACCGGCTGCGGCCTGTGTATGGAACTTTGCAGATTTGACGCCGTAAAACCGGTTCAAGACGCAGGGATCTTCCATATTGACGGTCTTGACTGTGAAGGCTGCGGGGTCTGCGCAGATCTATGTCCTGAATCAGCCATTAAGTTTGAGGAAAAAATCTGCGGCCAGTGGTTTGCTTCAAAAACCCGCTTCGGGGAGATGATCCATGCCCGGTTGGGTATTGCTGAAGAAAACTCAGGCCGGTTGGTGGCCCTGGTGAGGGACGAGGCCAGAAAACGCGTACTTGCGAAGCGCATTGACCTTCTGCTCACGGACGGCCCTCCGGGTATCGGGTGCCCGGTTATTGCCTCCATTGGGCAGGCCAACGCAGTTCTTATCGTGACCGAGCCCACGGTTTCAGGCATCCATGATTTGGAACGTGTGGCCCAGCTGGCAGCCTATTTTAAATTACCGGCCATGGTCTGCATCAATAAATATGATTTAAATTTGGATCAGGCCAAAGCCATTGAAACCATTGCCGAAAAAAGGAATATGGAATTTGTGGGGAAAATCCCCTTTGATCCGGCATTCACAGAAGCCATGGTCCAGGGCAAATCCATCATGGAAACCCATGGTGACAGTCCTGCTGCAGCACAAATCAAACAGATCTGGGAGCGGGTCATGGCGCACCCGGCCATGAAAATAGACAGATTGTGCTAAGCATGACAAAATAAACAAAAGGACACTGTTCTTTTAAGATTCAATATACATAAGTAAAGGAGTAAGTAAAAATTATGGAAAACGGTAGAATTGCAATCCCCTCCAATGGTGACGGAGGACTTTCCGGTACCCGTGCAGGCCATTTCGGACATTGTGACGTATTCACCTTCGTGGATGTCAAAGACGGCAAAATTGAAACGGTATCCACCGTTGCCAACCAGGAGCACGCCCAAGGCGGCTGCATGGTACCTGTAAACCTTCTGGCCGAACACCGGGTAAATGCCCTGATCGTGGGCGGTATCGGCATGCGGCCGCTCATGGGATTCCGCCAGGTGGGTATTGATGTCTATCATGATGATCAGCGCCCGGATATTGAGCCTGTTGTCATGGACCTGATTGCCGGCAAACTTGAGCAGATTCGAAATGATCAAGTCTGCGGCGGTGGCGGTGGCGCGCGCTAATACTTTTTAGGAAAATACAATGAAAATAGCGATCACATCAACTGGCAAAGACCTCGATGCCCAGGTGGACCCGAGATTCGGCAGAGCTGCTTACATCATTGTGGTGGACACAGACACTCTGGATTTTGAGATCATTGACAACTCTGAAAATAAAAATGCATTTAAGGGCGCAGGCATTACAGCGGCCTCGTCCATCTGTGACAAAGGTGCTGAAGTGCTGCTCACAGGGTTCTGCGGACCCAATGCATTCAAAACCCTTGATAGTGCGGGCGTCAAAGTAGCAAATGACGCCACAGGTACCATCAGGAGTGCGGTTGAAGACTATAAAGCCGGAAAATTCACCTTTGCCGACGACGCCAATACCGAAGGGCACTGGTAGACTGTAATTAGTATGGAGTGCGCCCTGTTTTGGTGACATCTTTTTGCCCCTATCTTACCCCCGTCTCATTAAAGAAGGTGTCACCAGCACAGGGTGTTCTCCATTTAGTGTTTGGACAGCTCGATTGAGAGGCATACGCCCCGCTAACGAGCTGTCCAAACACGGGTTTTTCATTTAGACAATAATTACAAAAAAAGGAGGTGTTATGCCTTTATATGACTTTCATTGTCCGGAATGCAACCGGATCGTTGAACTGCTCATGACCAGCCGGGATGACCAGGCTGTCTGTCCTGAATGCGGTTCTACCCGCCTTAAAAAACTTATGGCAGCCCACTCAAGTTTTTCAGGCAATTCCGGCAGTTCCCTGCCCGGCCCCAATGACACAGCCTGCTGTGGCTCCAGGCCTGGGGAGAAAAGCGGGTGTGCCGGTCCTGGTTCCTGCTGCGGCAGGACTTTTTAAATTAAAGACGATTGTGCAAAATTCTTCAGCCTTTGAAAAACGTATAAAACGCCGTATTTCTGCAAGACCCCACGTTTTTTTCGCCGTATGTCCACCAGGCCTTGGTGGTATTTGTGAAAAAGAGGTCTCACAAGTGTCCCAAAAGGCGGAGGAACTATTCTCCGCTCATTACAAGATCAATGATATTAAGGTACGCTCCGGGGGTATCGAATTCAAAACGCGGCTGAAAACCGCCTGTCTGGCCAATATTCTGATGGGATCATCCACACGGATTCTCATGCGTCTTGCATCATTCAAGGCAGACGGTTTCAGGCGGCTTGAAGAACAAATTAAAGCCATTGACTGGGAATTGTACCTGCCGCTCCAGGCTCTGCCCGATATCAGGGTCACCACCCACAAATCACGCCTGTATCACTCCACAGCCATTGCCGACCGGATCAGCCCCATTGTTCATGACCGGCTGTTTTTAAAAGATGCATCCCGGCGTCACGACATCACCGACCCAGCCGCAATTACCCCGCAAACCCTGATGGTACGCGGGGAGAATAACAGATTTGAACTATCCCTGGACATGTCCGGAACGCCTTTATACAAACGGGGCGTTAAAGAAAAAATTGTCAAAGCACCGTTGCGTGAAACCCTGGCCTTTGCCATTCTGACCCGGCTGGGCCTATCTGAAAAAGACACGCTTGTCGACCCCATGTGCGGCTCCGGCACCTTCAGCTTGGAGGGCGCCATGATGCAATGTGCACTGCCCCCAGGGGCACTCAGATCATTCGCTTTTGAAACCTGGCCGGGATTTGAGGAAAAAAGTATCGCCTATGCCCGTAACAAACTTATGGCAGCAGCCGGGGCGTGCATGGATACCCGCCCCCTGCCTCCCATTTCGGCACGAGATCTGGACCGGACAGCCATTGACCACCTGAAACAGACCTGTACCCGACACAAGGCGTTCCAGCGCATCTGTCCCGTCTGTGATGATTTTTTCAACATAAAGCCTCCACCCGTTACAAACCATCAGGGCGTAGTAGTCCTCAATCCACCCTACGGCATCCGTCTGGATAGAAATGATGACGTCACAGTCCTTTATAAAGAGATCGGACACAAGCTGGCTGCTGATTTCAAAGGATGGCGGGCAGGAATTGTCTGCCCGGGCAGAAAAGAATTCCAGGCGCTGAACCTGGGTCTGTCGACCATGCCCCTTTTCCATGGCGGACTTGATCTTTATACCGCCATCGGTGTGATCAGCAGGTAAACTGAACTGTGAAGGTCTTTTCATATGAAAGGCATGGCAGTTAGTCCAAACTTTGGATAAAATCTTGCAAACACGAAAAATATTCTCTGGCATTAAACATCATAATAGTGTTGTGATCGCCCCGATCAAACAGTTTAATGGTTTTACGCGCTGTTGCCCAGTCATATAGTCGCTGACCGTGACTCACATCAATCAAGCCATCATGAACTGTGTGCATTACGAGCACATCACCTTTAAATAGAGCTATTTTCTGCTGATGATTAAGCTGCTGCTCCACTGCATCGCGTAATGTAGGCAATTCAACATTGAGTTCATCGGGGTGAACCCGCAACAACAAACGCTCAAGCACATCGGCAACAGCACTTTCAAGGACTAGTCCGGCAGCATCAGGAAAGCGCGCTGCAGCCTCAAGGGCAAAAATAGAACCGACACTGCGGCCGAAAAAAATCAAATCCTTTGGTTTACATTTTAATGCTTCAATGGTTGGTGCGACATCGCTGATCATTTTCCCCAATTGCGCCTGACCACTTGATTGCCCATACCCGCGCAATTCTGCAAGCAAACAATTGCAGCCCATCTGATTTATTAAGGCAACAAAATCACCGCGCCAGTCATCAACAATCTCACCATTGCCGTGAAAATGTACTAGCGTTTTCGCCTCGGGATTAATTTCATGATAGCTGCATGCTAATCTGGCACCATCAACATCCACCCAAAAAGGGTCGGCAAAAAACCCCTTACGCGGAAAAAAATAACGCTGCTCAATTAACGGATGATCAAGTAAATTATCCATAAACACTCCCTACCCAATGTTATTAAGAAGTAGGATCACATCTTGAGTAATTGATTAAATTATCGAAGCGGGTATGTCAAGGCAATGAAGAGTCGCCCCAACAGTATATAAAACTTTTTATCTATCGTTGGAATTTAAGAACTGAAAGTGGAGTTACAAATTTGAGTCCTATGTGCTATAACGGCCACAGGCGGCCTTGGTCCTGTGCCTGGGCTCTCCTCGACAAAGGTTGAAAGTAACAACCCGAATTTAACGAATGTATACGTTCTTGCACAAAACATGACTTTTGGACGGCCTTAAAAAAACGCATTTCAAGGATAATGATCCGGTTTAACCTGTGGCGGATTTTAAAACACATCTCACTGTGTCAAGCATCGGAAGCAGCATTGCGGCAACAATGCTGTTCGCAGCCGCAATAGCATCGCCCCAGGAAGTGCTGCTTTACTTTATTATGGGCGTGGTGGGCGGCCTGTTGCCGGACATTGATTCAGACAGTTCTTTAACGGTCCGATTACTGTTTACATTTATTGCGACATTGATATCCTTTTTAGTCATGTTCAAGCAGCGGGCGGACAACACGGTGATCGAGCTGCTCATCATCTGGGCGGCAAGCTTCATTTTCATAAAAATTTTTATTTTTTCTTTATTTACAAAGTTGACGGTACACCGGGGCATTATCCATTCCATTCCGGCGTCAGTGGCCTTTGGTTGCATGGCTGCGATCGGTCTGAACCGTGTGTTTCATTTCAATGACTTTGTCTCCTGGATGGCCGGGGGGTTTGTTTTTGGCGGTTCGATCTTGCACCTGATACTTGATGAACTGTGCGGTCTCAATTTTATAAGCTTAAAAGCGAAAAAATCTTCCGGCTCGGCATTTAAATTCGGGAGCATTAAAAACATTAAGGAAACCATCGCCATTTATATGCTCATTGCCGTCCTGTTTGTGGCCATGCCCAGTCACACCCGTTTTTTCTCCGTGATTTTTACCCCTCAAACCTATGAGCATCTAGAATTTTTTCCCAATGGGAAATGGTTCAGCTGGCTGTGTGCAGAACTTAAAAAAACAGATATCATAGAATAGGCGATGAATTTAGGCATTCCAGTTGCTTCAATACCTTCACTGTGTTATTGGAAATCTATACAATCAGTCAGTTTTATCATGAACAATTATTTTGACACACGAGCCTGGAACTACTAACGATGATGCAAACGTTTCACAGGGTGATTCTGAAAAAGTGCAATACCGGAGGACACCACGTTGAATTGCCCCGTTTTTTGAGAAAGGAGTTCCAACTTTCCCCTGAAAAAGTAGCACATATTCTTCGACATCCCCCTGCAGTTCTGGGGGATTTTAACAGCAAGGAAAATGTGGAGGTTGCCCGCAAATATCTTTTTAACCTTGATGTGGAGTGTGACGTAATCCCGGTGATCAAGGACAAAAGGATTCCTTTCGCCATTGATCCCCGGCAGTTGAAATGGATCTCCAAAGAATTCAGCAAAACCCTGCGCGCCGGTGTTGAAACATCGCTTTTCTATGTGACGGTGGAACCGGTTAGAGAGGGTTTCTTCTTGCCGTCCCTTTTGGGAAAGCAAGAAGAAATCGAGAATATGTTCCGGTTTAGCGATTCTGTTTTTGTTATTGATGACACCACCTTTGTCCTGCTGGGTTTTGCCACGGATCGAGATTCTTGCAATGTTGTGTTTAAAAAAATCGTATATTGTATGGAAAAGCATATCCAGAAAAATATTTCGGTCCGTATCGGATTTGCAGTGATACCTGACGATGGAAAATCCTTTTATGAACTGATGGCGATTGCCCAAAAAAATCCGGTCTCCCATAGGAAAAGCATAAACGACGGTGAGAAAAAAAGAGAGACGATTTCTCCCCGGAACGATCCCCCCCGGCAAACCAATGGTTCCCTTTCAGATTTTCAACAATTAACCCTTTGTTTTAATAAAGCCAAGGGGGAATTTTACAATGAACTTACGGCGTTGCCCCCTGATGTGCTATGGGGTGCGCTGAGTAGAATTTCCATATCCGATCAGAAAAAATTTTTTCTCCAACTCCCCTACGATTCCCATCTGACATCTTATTTGGCGGAACAAATGAAAAAGCAATCACCCCCGAAAGATGTCGATACCGCAAAAAGAATCGTTCACAGAATGATCAGCCGGATGCAGCTTGCTGAACGTCTCAAAGGCAGGCAGGTGAACATGGAAAAAGTCGGGTTACACCTGAACCGGGTGGAATCCATTTTTACCCTGCCATCCGTAGCCATGCAGGCATACAGTGTGGCGTCCGATCCCGATTCTACGCTGGATGATATTGTGGAAAAAATAGTTCTGACGCCCGCATTAACTATAAAAATATTGAAAATTGTCAATTCACCCTTTTACGGGTTGAGCAATAAAATCAGCTCCATCAAGGATGCGGTTGTACTGATGGGAACCGAGGAAGTAGTAAACATGGCCTTTGGCCTCTCATTATCAGAATCGTTTCTGAATGCGGATCTCAAAGGCTTGAAGGATCCCAAAGCCCTGTGGCGTCACTCCATGGGAACCGCCTTAATCGCAAAGTATCTTTGTCGGGATCTGCCCCAATTCAAAGATATGGGAATTTTTACTGCCGGGCTCCTCCATGATCTGGGCAAGGTCTATCTGATCGAAAATTTTTCGCAGTTATATACGACGATTCTGGCACGTGCGGCGGAGAGTGCCGTTCCCATCAGTGCCATTGAGCAGGAAATTCTGGGAATGGACCACGGTAAGATCGGAAAAAGCATTGGAGAAAATTGGAATCTACCGGATCCCCTAGTTCATGCCGCCGCCTTTCACCATCAGCCGTCGGCTGCCGGGGAGTATTCATTATTTGCCGCCATGATCGGTTTCTCGGATTATCTTTCCAATATGGTTGCCCTAAAAAATGACCCTGACGCAAATGAACAGGCAATGAAGAAACTGAATCAGCAGTTTAAGGTAGATCACATGATTGCCATGAAAAAATTATTCCCTAATTTCAATACCCAATTCATCAAGCATTCTTTGGCGGATGTAATCGAAATTCTTGAGGAAAATGCCCATTTGTTGGATATCGCCGATTGAAATAACCGAAAAAAGCACAAGATCACATGCAATATAGGGAAAACCCATGAGTAACGATAAGAGAGCGGAAGAGTTATTTGCCGAATTCAGAAAAAATTTTCTCTCCATTCAAAAAAAATATGATGAAAAAATTAATGAGCTCTCCATTATCAAAGAGATGAACAACACCATGCAGCAAATTGATTTTATTGATCAGGATTTGATATGGACACGGCATCTGGAGTGTTTGAAAAAATATAAAGGCCTTGCTGCCGCTGCATTGTATTTCTCCCCGGACAATGAAATTAAAAAGGACCATTTCTTCCATACGAAGATGGAAGATACGTTTAATTTCACGGCCATAAAACATCTCCCTTTCTTTAAAGCGCTTCTTGGAGAAAAAACAAACGTCCTCATCGCCAGCCTCAAAGATGTGGAAAAAAAAATGTCCAAGCGGGACACAAGCCATACCCATCTGTTTTCCGATGAGGATTACGCCTTTTATGGTCAATCCATACTTTCCAAAGGAAAAGTCATTGCGATTCTCATGCTTTTCGGAAAAGACAACAATATGTTTGAAGCCTCTCACTTTCTCTTTTATAATGTAGTGTGTGACCATCTGTACAACAGTATGGTTTTTTTACGGCTTTACTATGGCAAGCTGGATGAAGAGAAACAAATGCTTCAGTTGAGTCGTTTTTTTTCGAAAAACGTTATTGGAGAGATATTCAAGAAGGGGAAATTAAGGCTTGGCGGGGAAAAAAAACAGGCAGCTGTTGTTTTTGTTGATTTAATCGGATTTACAAGTTTTTCCGAAACCATGGAACCCGAAGAGGTGGTCATTTTGCTCAACCACTTCTTTTCCCGGATGATACCCCTGATTTTCAAGCACAGGGGAACCCTGGACAAACTGCTGGGGGACGGCATTCTGGCTGTATTCGGAACCCCCCTGGAGGATCCGGACAGCTGTCTGAATGCCGTACGCACTGCCCTTGAAATGTTTTCAGAACTTCACACCCTGAACCGTGAAATCAAAAGCACCTTCAGGCAGCTGGAAATGAGCGTGGGAATTAATTACGGGGAGCTGGTTGCAGGATTCATGGGATCGGAAGCGCATTTAAATTATACAGTGGTGGGGGATACCGTGAATGTGGCCCAACGGATTGAATCCCTGGCCGAACCCAATCGGATACTGGTTTCCAATGCGGTGTGGAAACAGATTGAACCCCATGTGGATACCCTGGATAACTTAAAGAGAGTGACCCGACTGGACGATGTAAAATTGAAGGGAAAGGCAAAAAGAGTTTGTCTGTTCCGACTGGAACCCAGGTATTCATAACAGCATGCTTAGGGGAGGAAAAATGATTGTAGGAATACTCAAGGAAATAAAGTCTGAGGAGAACCGTGTGTGCATGACCCCGGCGGGGGTGGAGGTGATGGTTAAGAGCGGGCACGAGGTGATGGTGGAAAAAAGCGCCGGAATGGGCAGCGGTTTTACCGACGACGCCTACACCCGGTCCGGTGCCCAAATAGTCGATAAGCCCAAACAAATCTACGCAAAAGCGGACATGGTCATGCACGTTAAAGAGCCCTTGCCGCCGGAGTACGACTTAATCAGGGAAGGGCAAATCGTTTTTACCTACCTGCACCTGGCGGCCGACGAGCCCCAGACCCGGGCATTGATCAAAAGCAAGGCCGTATGTATCGCCTATGAAACAATCCAGAAGGCCGACGGCAGCCTGCCGCTGTTGACCCCCATGAGCGAGGTGGCCGGACGCATGGCAATCCAGGAAGGCGCCAGGTTTTTGGAGATGACCCAGGGCGGCCACGGCATTCTTCTGGGCGGAGTGCCCGGGGTGGAGCCGGCCACGGTGGTGGTGATCGGCAGCGGCGTGGTAGGGGTCAATGCGGCCAAGATGGCCTGCGGCCTAGGGGCCAAGGTCTATCTTTTGGGTAGGAACCTGAACCGGTTGCGCTACCTGAGCGATGTGATGCCGGCCAACTGCTTCACCCTGATGTCCAGCCCGGCAACGATTCGCAAGCTGGTCAAGACGGCGGATGTGGTGATCGGGGCCGTGCTAATTCCCGGTGCCAAGGCACCCAAGTTGGTGACCCGTGACATGCTCAAAACCATGAAGAGCGGCTCGGTGCTGGTGGATGTAGCCATCGACCAAGGGGGGTGCTTTGAAACCTCCAAGGCCACCACCCATGGCAATCCCACATTTATCATTGACGGCGTGGTGCACTACTGCGTGGCCAACATGCCGGGAGCGGTGGCCAAAACCTCAGCACTGGCCCTGACCAATGCCACATTGCCCTATGCGCTGCAGATTGCCGACCTGGGTTGGAAAGGAGCGATGCAGGCCGACGAAGAGATCAAACTGGGTGCCAACATCATCCACGGCAAGGTGACCTACAAGGCCGTGGCCGAAGCCTTCGGTCTGGTCTATACGCCCGTGGACAAATTGCTGAAGTCCTGACACCGTGGCATTTCTTGCCATTCATCCTTGAATGATGTATGACTTTTGCCATGGAGACCAGTGGAAAATATCAGGCCCAGGCCCAGATGCTGGCCAACCGGGTAAAAAAAAGATTCAAGCACCTGTATAAACGTTTTACAAAACAGAACCTGGAGGTTTTCCGTCTGTATGACTGGGATATCCCGGAAATCAGGGCTGTGGTGGACTGGTATGCTGGCCACCTTGTGGTGGGAGAGTATGCCAGAAAACAATCCACCTCAGACTGGCTTCCTTTGATGGGCAAGGCTGTAGCCCAGGCCCTTGATGTTCCCCAGGCAAACCTGCATCTTAAAATCCGCAAAGCAGGCATCAAGGACGGAGCGCGATACAGAAGAATTGATACCAAAAACAAAAAAATCCCCATGTGGGAGAGAGACCTTCAATTTCTGGTCAACCCCAGTGACTATGTGGATACGGGTCTGTTTTCCGACCACAGGGATACCCGGACGATGGTCAGACAGATGGCCCGGGGTAAGAATTTTTTAAATCTGTACTGCTACACAGGGGCATTCACCTGTTATGCGGCAAAGGGCGGGGCTGCTTCCACCCTGTCCGTGGACCGGTCTGAAACCGCCATCACATGGGTTAAAGAAAATCTGGACCTAAATAAGTTGTCAGCGCCCTGCCACACCCAGGTTCAGATGGATACCTTTGATTTTTTGAAAAAAGCAGTTCGACTTAAACACCGATACGATCTGGCTGTGGTGGATCCGCCCTCCTATTCCACCACACGCATGGATAACAAGCACTTCGATATTGCCAGGGACTATCCGTTTTTGCTCAATCAAGTGTTCACGCTCATGCGCCCGGGGAGCACGGTATTTTTTTCTACCAATCACCAAAATTTCGACCTGGCTGAAAACAAACTTGACGCCGCTGATATTAAAGAAATAACCCGGGAAACGATTCCGGAGGATTATGTTTCCAAAAAAAAACAGATCCACCGGTGCTGGCGAATCACTTGTCGGGAATATTAATTTTTGTTTGTTAAGTAATTTGAATCAAGGCGGGCAGACATGGACAAAACATTATCTTTGCTTCCATACCTGGAATCGGGCCGCAATGGAATTTTACTCGATATCCATGTATCACATCAAGACAATCCAAAAGGGGATCTACCTTCGTTCACCTTTGAAACTGCCGGAATCGAAAAACCGTTCACCCGTTTGGTTAAAGGCGGGCTCAAGTGCGAGGGTTCAAACCGGGTTTTCCACCCTGTTTTCATGCTGATCCAAAAAGATACCTATTTTTCTGACAGAGAACCGTTTAATCCCCAGACCAATACAACGCTGGACCAAGCCTGGCTGGACACCATTCAATTTTTTTCCCAAGATTACGGCACATTTACTATTCCCGCCCCCCCCGACCATGAACCAACCCAGCTGAAACCACTTTTTTACTGCAAATTTAAAGACCGCTTTTTCCACCCCCCATGCCCGGACTGCGGCCGGGAACTGATACTCTGCAAAAACGACGCAATTCTGGAAAAAGCCGGCCTGGATTCTTTTCATACCAGCCTGAGCCGCTATCTTTTCTGCCCAGAATGTTATGAATCAAATTCAACCCATTTTTTTTATACCTATACCCCACAGGCCGACGACCCGGCTGGTGTCCTGGATCGGCACGGCTTAATAAAGCGCTTCAGCAAAATGAAGACAACCATACCCGATGGATTCCCATGCGCTGACTGTCCCGAACATAGTGTCTGCTATTTGGCTGGACAAAAAGCCTTGTCCCGCATTGGATTTCTCTCTTTTTATCCATTTTACATGCTGGTGTTTGATGCCTGCTCAATAAACGGGACTCAATTTTTACAACACTTGTCCAACGCCCCGGAAACTGTCGGGCTGAAATCAAACGCCTTGTCATTGAGCCCCGGCACACCACAATCATCAGGTCATGATCCAACTAAATATTTATTCGGGGATGATCCCAGATTCTGGCTTGAAATTTTATTCTTAAAATATGCGTTTTTTAAAAAAATACTCACATCAATTGAAAAAAGATTAAACGACCAATTTAAGCCTGTTTTCAACCTTAATATGGACAGTATCTGGATCAACACAAAATCAGATGCCGGCATGATGCCTTTTTTCTGGGACTATGAGCTTTACCTGATTGATCTTGTCAGCACCAGGCCCATGGACCTTTTCCAAACTTCCATGGCAAATAACCGGCAGACAAATTTCATTGCACAATTGTGCCTTTACATTTTTTTTGTAAACAATAAACACACGGCAAAGACCGTTTTTCAGTCCGGGGCGGATCTGCTGCAAAGCACAGATGAAACAGAATGGGCAAATAATGCCCAGGCACTTTTTAACTCACATCCAATCTTTAAACCGGAAAATATTTTCTGGGAACCGGCTCCTGCTGACATGGCTGAATCCTGGCATGACTTATGGATTCAGACGATTCATTTTGCAGGGTCTTTGATTAAAGAAAAAGAGATCTTAGATTTTCCCGCTTTTATCAAACACTGCATCCGTCAGGTAAATGAGATATTAACTGCTGTAAAATCAGAACTTTTCAGCAAAGATTTTCAGATAAAACAAAAACCTGTCATGCCGGTTGCCGGTGCAGCCGAACAGGATGAGCCGGAAACAATCCCATCAGCCAGCACCGAAGACTTACACGAGGATACCCAGGCAAATCAAGCCATTACCACCATCCTGAAACAGCTTAAAACAAAATGGGAAAAAGAGGCATCACCCGAACCATCCCAGGAAGAAGATGTCATGGAAACCCTTGTACTCTCCTCGACCGAGGAGGGCATCAAACCATCGACGGATTTTTCTGCCAAAAAAAATAAATGCACGGAGGATAAGTCTATCACCCCATCTCCCATGGCAGATCAACATGAATTTGAACAGATGCAAAAAACAATAATTCTTAACAGGCAGGGCAACATTGATCCGGCTCCCAGTGATTTTGAGGATATCCAGAAAACCATTGTTATGAACACGTATCAAAAAACGAAAACAACGGAACCGGAAAAAGATTTCAACGACCTGGAAAAGACTGTTATTGTATCCTTCGGCAACAGTTCGCAGCCTGAAAACAGAGGCGATTTTTTTAATGAAGATGATGATCTTGATAAAACCGTCATACTTCCCCCTAAAAAATAGATCCCGGGAAACAAAGAGATATGGACAATTTCAATATTTCATACCAGTCATTAAAAAAACAGCTTAAAGCTATTTACGCCATCAATGCCGACGCAAATGCCATTGAAACACACTTAAATGAAGTACTGGCAAATCTGGATAAAAACAGTCGCCGGGAAATTCTTGACGAACTGATCCAGGGATTTGAGCAAGACAGCACGGCCGGACCCCGCCCACCCATTGACGCAGAGAACACCACCCAAGAGAATATGGTAATTGGCGACCATCTTTTGGCACGGGTTATAAAACTGCTGCTCGGACGAAACGTATCCCAGGAAGACATGAATTCCGACAAGCTTCTGGAAAGCCTGGCAGAGTCCACTAACACGGTTCTTGAAGCCTTGAACCAGCTGATCAGCACCATTAACACCACCCTAGTCGGAAAACAGGATTCAGACCAGCCCATCCGCCAGGTCATTGGCTACCACCTTGAAGAGGCAAGCCACGGGCAGCCCTTAGACATCTATATCAGCCAGATCGGCAAAGCCTTTCACGAATCCCAAGAGGCGAGCAAACAGGCAGCCCATGCAAAAGTCGAAGAAATTCTCAACCAACTAAGCCCCGAAAAAATTGCCCGGGATGCCGGAGCATCCAGGCTGAGCCCCATGAAAAAGTCAAAATATTACGATGAATATGTACACAAATTCAAAAAAATCGAAAAGTGGTTCGAGTCAGGGCGTTTCATGGAATCGTTTTTACGGGAATTTGAAAGAAATTGCCAAAAAATATCCATTTGAGCCGGTTGTTAATGGGCACCCCTAAAGCACATAGCACATCAAAAGAGAGCGTCCTTTATAAGTTAAAACTTTAACCCTGAGTTGCATATTTGGGCCTCTAATATTTCTGCCAATATCAACAATCTAAACTTCCCATATACACAGCCCTCCAAAATTCAAAACCGGTCTCATTGGGTATTACTCTGCTTAATGCTTTCCAGTCTTTCATAAAGGGTCCGGGCTTTTTTCAGGTTAGACTGGACATCTTTATAGCCGGGGTCAATCTTCTCAACCAGTTCCCATTCGTTTATGGCCAGTTCAAGCTGTTCTTTGCCAAAATAATGGATACCAAGATTATAGTGCTTTTCTTTGTAGGTATCTTCACAGGTTTTAATATAGGTGCGGCATTGGCTACAAGCGTCATCATTATACTGCATTGCCGAGGAAAAGCTCTGTCTGGCGTCAAGATACTGTTCTTTCTTAAACTGGGTCAGTCCTTGCTGGAAATAGCTTTCAAACAGATTGGCACCAATCTGCTCATTGTCCGGATCCTTAATTTGTGCTTTTTTGAAAAGCGGGATGGCCTGACTGTATTTTTTCTGTTGAAAAAGGACCATGGCCTGGTCATAGTCATTAGGTGTTTCAACAGCTGGAACCGGTGTGCTTCTTTCATCAGGGACAGATTCCGGTACTTCCGGGCTTGGGGGGGGTATTTCAGTTACATCAGATGGTTCTGCTACATCAGGCGCTTCAGGTGCCTGGGGGGGAGTATTTGGTTCCGGAACTTCGGGCGTAACAGGTTCCTGGGGAAGCTCCGCCGGGGCTGCCGGAGCCATAACTTCGGGTTGAGACGGACCGGTTTGTTCTCCACGCATGTCCCGCCTGCCCTTCATATAGGCCTGATACTTTTTTTTGAGATCCTCAACGGTCAACCCGTTTAAGGCCGGAATTTTGAGTTGCTCCCCGGCACGTACCCGGGTGACATCCACCATATTGTTGAATTTACCGATAATGGGATAATATTTCAGATCCCCGTAATAAATTAGACTCAGCTTGGAAACGCTTTGTCCGCCAAGCAGTGTATGCAGAATATAATCTTTTGAATCCAAGGAAACACCACCAGGGCTTAATTTCTCTTTGGCCGGGGTATAATCCGGCCAGTTTTGAAGTGCACTTAAATATTGTCTTCTTGCCGAATCATATAAGCCCTGTTCATCAAGGGCCAATCCTTTTTCATAGTGTTGCCGGGCTTTTTCATAAAGCACGGATTCCACCTTTTTTTTGTGGTCTAAAGCAGACGGATTCTTGGGGTCAACCGTCAATGCCAGCTCATACTGCTCCAGCGCACTTTGAAGCCGCCCCTGAGCTTCATATGACTCACCGGTTATGATATATTTTCCGGCCAGGTTGGGTTTTTGGGGTTCCGGCGTCTGCTGGGATACGCAACTTGGCAGAAGACACAATGACAACAGCACTGCAAATAAAATTTTTTTTGTATTCATCGTATTCACTTTAAAGACAGTTCGGTAAATGTATGTAATCTGGTTTTAAACGTCTTAATATCTTTTTTTAATATCATATCCCTTTTCAATGCAAGGGGATTTGAAAAAAACGGGTTGCCGCCCCGGACCACAGAAACGGCCATTTCATACCCGGCCTTCCTTGAAAGCGCCATCACATGTTTATTATAACGCCCATAAGGAAAGGAAAAAATAGTGGTATTCTGGTTCAATTTACGGTCCAGGGTCTGCTTTGAAACGACAATTTCCCTGTAAAGCCTTTTTCCATATGCATCATTGGTTTCTTCCTCCAGTTTCCGGCTTAAATCGCTATGGGATGTTGAATGGGACCCAATATAAAATCCGTCGGCTTTAAGCTGGCGCAGATCCTGCCATGTCAGGGCCTTACCCGACACCCCGATATAGTCCGTGTAAACAAAAAAAACTGCTGAAAAGCCAAATTCCAGAAGGATAGGGGCTGCTGTGTTTAATCCTGATTTAAACCCGTCGTCAATGGTTATCATGACCGCTTTCTTAGGAATCTGCCGCCTGTACCTTAAAAAATTCAGGAACATATCAGGTGAAATTGTTCTAAAGCCGTTATCCTTAAGAAAGGTTAGCTGCTGCCTGAAAATATCGGGAGGCGTATTTAAGGGCGATGGATCATTGGGGAGAAATTTGTGGTAACACAAAATGGGAACGGCCTGGTATCCGTCGGCAAACAAACCGCCTTTATTTTTTTCTTTCAGTGGAATAGTTATGAACTCGGCGCTACCCGGACTATCCGGATCATGGGCATCCTCTATCCGCCAAATATCCTTTTCACTGCCATAATACTGCCTGGCCAGGTTTTCTAGCGCAACGCCCCGGTCTCTGGGATACAATACATATGTTTTTGATTGATACACCGAGGAGGCCGGGTCCTGGACAGGCTGGGGGGGTAACCCACAGGAGGCAAAGAACATTGAACCCATGAAAACCAGTAAAACAGATATAAGACTGCTCAGATTTAATTGTATCAAAATCGCCTCTGTTTTTTACAAAATGAATACGATTTTCCTCGACATCTATTATTACCCTAATTTTTATGCGTGTTCAAATCAATTAAACAATTTGTAATCACCGGGAATCTATTAGAATCAATATCGGCTTTTTCAAGTAATTTCGCGACTTGACAGCTCTTCTTTTTTTATTGTAGTAGATCAGCTTAAAGCATTGTTTGCACAAACAATGTGATTTCTCCGGAAAATACTGTGTGTTCGCGGTTTTTATCTTAGATTTTTTAATTTCCGGAAGATAACCAAAGAAAGGGGTTTATGCAAATATTCAAAAAAAACAGGTTTGCCCTTAAAAAATTTCTGATCAGCATATCCATTTGGTTTATTGCCTGCCTGCTTATTTATCTTATCGGACATGCTGTGGAACATCACAAAAACAACAAACTTGTAAAATCCGGCATTGCCATATCCAAAGACATTTCCAGCCAGTCCGGCCTGCCTTTGCTTGAAAGAGAATTTGACCATTTAGGCGCGCTTATTGAACAGGCAACAAAAAAACCGGGGGTTGTTTTTGCCTCCATCATAGACCATAAAAACAAAATCATCGCATATTCCGACCAGAACCAATTTTTTACGTTGAACAAAAAATATGCGCGGCAGGAAGGTGGTATTAAATACTGGCGGGTAATCAGTCTTGAAACCCATAATGTCATGAATTTCCTAACCCCCATCACCTTTTCCGACACAAGGGTCGGAGAGGTATTCATCTCCCTTGCCACACAAAATTTTGACCAGTTTTACCGGATTGTTATGCTCTTTGCGGTATTAAGCTTTCTTTGCATTATTTTACTTTTCGGGACAGCAAATTACCAGAATGCATTGATATGGATTCGAAAAAAGGAGATGACGACAGAGACCACAGCCCACGAAGCGGATGATGCGCCCCTGTTTACTTGCCCCCTTTGCGGTACCCCAACACATTTTTCAGACCGGACCTGTGATGGCGCACTCATAGAATCGACCACTGTGCTTACCCGCTATGGTGACCCCGAAAAAGACATTCTGTTATATGATCTGAATAAATTTGAAGAGTTAGGCTGGATTAAACAACGTATCATCACCAAGTGTGCTGAAATAATTTCCGTTATTTCCGATCAACATTAACAGCCTGAAACGGCCCGGATTTTATATCCAAGGGGCGTCGATTAAAGGAAAGGATCCGGTTGATCACCGGGCTCTTTGCATAACACGATGTAATAACCGGAGAATCCATATGGTGTCCAACAAAAACAAAAAATCTACATCCGGCAGCCTGTCCCTGGAACTTGAATCAAGCGCCCATTCAAGTCTGTTAAGAGCTGCCAGGGGAAATCAATTCTTAAACCGCAACCGTACCCCCTTAACTATTTATGCCGTTATTTTTCTCTGCATTGGTATCGTATGTCATGTTTTGCTTAAAAACGCCCAGGATGCAAGCCGGCATGAAATTTATGATTCAGGGGTGCTGTCGGCAGAGACAATCGCTGAAAAAGTGACGGCTCCGTTGCTGGGAAAAGATGTGCTTACCCTGAATGTGGCTGTGGGAGAACTGGAAAAAAAATATCATCCGGTTTTTACGGCCATCCTTGACCATGACGATAAAATCATTGCCCACAGCGACCCGAATGAAATCGGCAAGACATATACGGAACCTGCAAATAAAACAAAGATCCGAACGGACAGAACCGTAACCATTGAACGTATGATCATAGAGGGCAAAAGCATTATCTCTTTTTCCAAGATACTTGTTTTTTCAAAGGTGCCCATCGGAAAAATACGCTTTGGTCTTGATGCAGGTCCCATGGATCAAACCATTGCAGGGTATGAACGGCGTATATTCATTATCTGGGGGATATGTGCCGTCTGCTTTACTGCGGCGGTTTATCTTACGGACATGTACCTTAAAAACAAGCAGCAAAAAATACTTGAAGAAATTGAAAAGACAAGGAAAGTCGGACCGTATCTGCTCACCAAAAAAATTGCCCAAGGCGGCATGGCCGAGCTCTATCTTGCCGAATATATGAGAGAGGACGGCTTCAGGCGGACCGTAGCCGTAAAGAAAATTTTACCCCATTTGATAGAAAATCGGGATTTTGTGGATATGTTCATCCGGGAGGCCCGGTTAGCCGCAATTCTCCAGCACCCCAATATCGTCCAGATCTATGATCTGATTAAACTGCACAACGCCCATTTTATGGCCATGGAATATGTCCCCGGAAAGAATCTTGCTGAAGTACTTGCCCATGAAAAAAAAGGGCTGCCTGTGGGTATGGCCACATTCATCATTCAGAAAATCAGCCTGGGTCTTTATTATTCGCATACAAGGACCAGTGACGATACCGGGGAACCTTTGAATATTGTCCACAGGGATGTCAGTACCCAAAACATGCTAATCTCATTTAAAGGGGAAGTCAAAATAAGCGATTTCGGCATTTCCAAAGCCCGGTCTGAGCCCAGCCTTACCCGGGCAGGTGTAATAAAAGGGAAATTATCGTACCTGGCACCTGAACAGGCTTTGGGAAAAGGGGCGGACCATCAGTCAGACCTCTATGCGCTGGGGATTATTTTTTACGAAATTTTATCAGGAAAACGCCTGTATAAATTTGAAAACGAACTTGAGGCATTGAGTACTCTGCCTAAAATGGTTGTCCCCCCCATTAACACCGTTCGGACGGATATTCCCGAAGAATTGAACCAAATCGTCATGAAATGCCTGGAAAAAGATCCCGGGAAGCGCTACGAATCCGGCAAAAGGATTTACGATGATCTGGCACAATTCAGAAAAAAACGGAACATTTCGTTTGATGAAACCAACCTGATTGATTTCATGACAAAGAGATTTAAATAAAATGACAAATTATATTTTTGTTGGAAAAACCGACCGGGGCCTGAAACGAAAAAAAAATGAGGACGCCGTTCTGGTCAATGAACAAGACGGTTTCTGCCTTGTGGCTGACGGTATAGGCGGCTCTCTGGCCGGAGACGTGGCAAGCGGCATATTTGCGGACACGGCCCGGGAGGTATTTGCACAGGCTCCCGCCCTGAATGAATCCACATACACCATCATCCAGCGGGTGTTCTTAAATGCCAATGAAGACATTCTGGATTATTCCGGCAACCATCCCGGTTGTGAAGGCATGGGGTGTACAGCTGAATTGTTTGCCATTGAAGAGGATCGTTATGTGCTTGGTCATATTGGTGACAGCCGCACATACCGAATGAGAAACAATGAATTGAAACAGCTGACAAAAGACCACTCCCTGGTTCAGGAGCAGCTTGACCAGGAACTGATCAAACCCGAGGATGTCAGCACCCATGCCTTGAAAAATGTGATTTTAAGGGCAGTTGGAATCAAAAAAGATCCGGCAGTGGATATCATACGGGGTAACCTGTTTAGCGGCGATATTTTTCTGCTCTGCTCAGACGGCCTAAGCGACCTGGTGGACCTGGAAACAATGAAACAGCATCTTCTGTCTCCCCTTCCCCTTGAACAAAAGGCGGATTCACTGGTCCGGGAGGCCAACGACAGGGGCGGCAAAGATAATATTTCTGTTGTTCTGGTGGAGATTCAATAACGGCCATGGGCCGACCTGGTCTATCAACGCCAAGACTCAACCCACAACAAACAATGAAAGTAATTCAACAAGTTATTGATACTTTCATATAAAAAACCTTACACAAACCCCTTTTCACTGATCAGCAGTAAAATCTGCTGAACCGCCTCATCAGGGGTCAGGTTGGAGGTATCAATGGACAGCTCCGGATTTGAAGGTTCCTCATAGGGGTCATCCACCCCGGTGAAGCCTTTAAGCAACCCGGCCTTGGCTTTGGCATACATGCCTTTGCGGTCCCTTTTTTCGCACACGCTGATGGGGGTGGCCACATGGATTTCAAAAAATCCGCCATGGGCCTCAATGGAAGTTCTTATCTTTGACCTTGTACGCTCGTAGGGGGCAATGGGGGCACAGATGGCAATACCTCTGTTCTTAGTGATCTCAGAGGCCACAAACCCGATGCGCCGGACATTGATATCACGGTGCTCCTTGGAAAAATTAAGTTCCGAAGACAGATTTCGCCGGACAATGTCGCCGTCCAAAAGGGTTACGGGCCGGGTACCCACTTCCATAAATTTTGAATACAGCACATTGGCAATGGTTGATTTTCCGGCCCCGGAAAGCCCAGTGAGGAAAACGGTAAACCCCTGGGTGGCAGGGGACGGATAGGAACGGCGCAATTCTTTGATCACTTCCGGGAAACTGGCCCATTCCGGTATATGCTTACCCTTTCGAACCCGGTCCCGGATATGGTCATTGGTGAAAGAGAGCGTTTCCTGGCCTTCGTTCACTTCGCTGGCCAGCTTAAACTCATCCTCAAAGGGCAGATAGACCATCTCTTCAAAAAATACCGGGTCAATACCGATCTCTTTGCCGGCCTCCCGGGCCAAATCCCGAACCTGGGGTGTATCGTAAAACGGATTGCCGCAACTGTCCTTGCCCGGGGTTGCATGGTTATGCCCGATGACAAAGTGGGTACACCCGAAATTTTTCCCGATGATCATGTGAAGCACCGCATCCCTGGGACCTGCCAGCCGGGTGGATAAAGGCAGCAGATTAAGCATATACGTATCCGGGGGATAATGGGCTGCCACCTTCTGATAACAGCGCATCCGGGTATAATGATCAAAGTCTCCGGGTCTGGGGATGCCTGCGATGGGCAGCATCAACAGGTTTGCCTTTGCCTTTTTCATGGCCTGGATGGTCAGTTCAAACTGGGGACGGTGAATGGGCTGCCGGGTTTGAAACCCCACAACCCGCTTCCATCCAAGCTTGACAAACTGTTGCCGCACCTCCGAAGGCGTGTTTCGAATTTGCTTAAAATCAGAATGGATCGGCAGATTCAACGATTCAATACTGCCGCCGACATAATACCTGTCCTGTCCCCCCTGAAGCCGGGCCACCTCATCATGGTTAATGTCTGTAGTACCGTAAACAGCCATGGCCTCTTTTTCCCGGTCCGCCTGCCAGATGTCCTCGATGGCCATGATGCCTAATGGGAATCCTTCAGGGTCACGAAGCACAACGGACTGGCCGACTTCAAACCGGTCTGAGAGATCCCGGGAAACATCAAGACAAATGGGCACGGGCCAGATTTCACCCGAAGGCAGACGCATGCGATCCAGAACACTTTCGTACGCCTCCTGGGTCATAAACCCTTTCAGCGGACTGAACACACCCGTGGTTAACAATTCAAAATCACAGATCTGACGCAGGTTCAATGTAATATCCGGTAAGGAAGATAATAATTGTTTAAGTGCGTTATGGCGTTCCTGGTCCACCAGGAGATTGACAAGAGATATATCTTGGGGCATGTAGCTATCCTTTAAATAATGACCTGCTTTATTTTTTATGAAAAAACCGAATCATCCATCAGAATTTTTTATGATTGATTACCTATCCTTGGCAAACTCATGTAGCTATAGAGCAAAATCAGCCGGACTGTCAAGAGTACCTACCCGGTCCTGTCGGGAATCCTAACAGGAAAGGCCGGGAAACCTGTCTGGTTTACCGGCCTTTCCGATCCGCCAAAGGACAATTATGTGAAAATCTGTGTAACCGAAATAGATCTTCTAACTCTCGTTGTGGGCTGAGGCTGGGTGTCGATAGACCAAGCGCCACAAGCCAGCCCACGGCTGTTATTATTTCATTAATTCTTTATGGCTGTTGATCAGGGTGCCCACAACTTCAGGATCAGACAACGTGGATACATCACCAAGCTGATCATACTCATCCGTTGCAATTTTTCTTAAGATACGCCTCATGATCTTGCCGGACCGGGTCTTGGGCAGATCCGCGGCAAAATTGATGATATCCGGCGTGGCAATGGGCCCGATTTCAGTTCTCACATGTTTTTTCAGGTCAGCCATCAGTTCATCGGACGGGGATACGCCGACATTCAGGGTAACAAACGCATAAATCCCCTGCCCTTTAATATCATGGGGAAACCCAATGACTGCAGCTTCGGCCACATCCGTATGACTGCCCAAAGCGGATTCCACTTCTGCGGTGCTCATGCGATGCCCGGACACATTGATAACGTCATCCACACGGCCCGTGATCCAAATATAGCCGTCCTCATCCCTGCGGCAGCCGTCGCCTGCAAAATAATACCCGTCAAACATTTGAAAATAAGTCATTTCAAACCGGTCATGGTTGTTATAAACCGTGCGCATCTGACCGGGCCAGGGTTCCTTGATTGCGAGGATTCCGTCGCAGGCCCCTTGCAACTCTTTTCCATCTTCACTGAGCACGACAGGCTGCACAGAGAAAAACGGCAAAGTGGCGGAACCGGGCTTCTGGTCAATGGCATAGGGCAACGCAGAAATCATGATACCGCCGGTCTCTGTCTGCCACCAGGTATCAACAATGGGACACCGCCCCTTTCCCACATGTTCATGATACCACTGCCATGCCTCGGGGTTGATGGGCTCGCCCACGGATCCCAGAACCCGCAGAGAGGAAAGGTCATATTGCTTCACCCATTCTTTTCCCTGGGCCATGAGCGATCGAATGGCAGTGGGCGCGGTGTAAAACTGGTTGACTTTCCATTTGTCAACCGTGGCCCAGAACCTGCCGGGATCCGGATAGGAGGGAATGCCTTCAAATATAATGGATGTGGCTCCCTGAGAAAGCGGGCCGTAAACAATATAGGAATGGCCCGTAACCCAGCCGATATCTGCCGTACACCAGTAGACATCTCCTTCGTGGTAATCGAATATGTATTTAAAGGTGGTTCCGGTATACACCATATATCCGCCGACATTGTGCTGAACTCCCTTGGGCGTGCCGGTGGAGCCGGATGTATAAAGAATGAACAACGGATCCTCGGCATCCATCCATTCCACGGGGCATTCAGCACTCTGGGCCTGGGCGGCCTCGTGCCACCAGACATCCCGAGCCTCTACCATATTAATTTCAGAACCGGTTCGCTTGACCACAAAGCAGGTGCCGACACTGTGTCCTAAATCTTCGCACATCTTAAGGGCCTGGTCTGCATTGCCCTTGAGGGGAACGGACTTGGCCCCGCGCATTACACCGTCCGATGTAATCAGAACCTTACAAAGGGAATCCATGATTCTATTGGCCAGGGCCTCGGCAGAGAACCCACCGAATACAATTGAATGAACGGCCCCGATTCTGGCACAGGCCATCATGGTTATGGCAAGTTCAGGTATCATCGGCAGGTAGATAGCCACACGGTCACCTTTGCCCACCCCGCTCTCTTTCAGTGCATTGGCAAAGCGGCAAACTTTTTCATGGAGATCACGGTAGGTGATCACCATATCTTCACCGAGACTGTTTCCCTCCCAGATCAAAGCAGCCTGGTCACCCCGGGTCTCCAGATGACGATCCAGACAATTATATGTAATATTGGTCTTGGCATTTTTAAACCACTCAATGGAAACCGGGCCCTTGGACATGCTGTAGTTAAAATCCCGGACCTTGTCCCATTTTTTTTCCCAGTGAAACGTTTCTGCAATTTCTCCCCAGAACTCTTCAGGATCTTCCACGGATTTTTTGTACATGGCCTTGTACTCGTCCATGGATTTAACCCAGGCATTTCCACGAAATGTATCAGGTGCATGAAAAATGTTCCCGCTCATAGTGAGGTTCTCCTTGTTCCTAATAATGTACCTACAATTTATTTTTAACTATTTTAGCATTGAGATTAGAGCAAGCTTTGTGCCGGAAATAATTTATAAAGATAACATACTGATAACAAGGAAAATATTTAGATCAATGAATTTTGTTTAATCAAAGATCAAACTACAAAAAAAGTTGTTAAATTTTTCCAAACAAATACACAAAAACTTTTCAGAACAAGAGGATAGATTAAATTACAATAAATATTGTAGGTACAATTAAATTGTAGGCGGACCGACTTATTCTTCTGCGCGAAGTTTTTGAAGGCGCTTGCTGAGCGCCTGTTGGGAAATTCCCAGAATTTTGGCTGCGGCAGACTGATTCCCCCCTGTATGAGCCATGGCTTTTTCCACCAGCTCATTAGCGGCCTGCTTCAAAGTCGGAAGTCCCGGATTTAAGGGCAGAGACGCCCCGCGCCCATGATCAGCATAGGTGGAAACATTAAACAGATCAGCAGAAAAGGCACCGCCCTGGTATCTGGACATGGCATCGTAAACCATGGACTTCAACTCCCTGACATTCCCCTTGAACGGATGTGTTTCCATGGTTTCAATAAGGCTTTTCGGGATATCAGGTACAGGCTTGTCCAGTTCATCGGCCGCCTGGCAGATAAAGCGGTCAAGAAGCAGTGGAAGATCCAAAAGGCGCTCCCTTAGCGGCGGTATGGTCAGCGTGTGCGTGGAAAGGCGGTAAATCAAATCCTTTCTGAACTTGCCCTGCTTTTCAAGCGCCCACAGATCCTGATTGGTGGAGGCAATAATCCGGGTATCCGAATGCCGGGTAATATCCGACCCCAATGCCAGATAATCCCCTTCCTGGAGCAGCCTGAGCAGCTTGACCTGGGAGGTTAATGCCAGATCGCCGATCTCATCCAGCATCAAAGTTCCCCCGGAAGCCTTCAAGATCAAACCGGGCCGGGCGTTCCGGGCGCTGGTAAACGCGCCGGGCACATGGCCGAATAAGGTATCTGAGAACACATTATCATCCAGTCCCGCCACATTAACCTTAACCAGTTCTCCTCTGCGCCCGCTTAAGTTGTGAATACACTGGCCAATCAATTCCTTGCCCACCCCTGTTTCTCCAAAGATCAGTACCGGCTGGGGAGACGGCGCCACAGCTTCCACATAATGGAAAATGGCATGCATCTGACTGTCCTGGGTAATGATACTGCTGAAGGCCGCCGGTTTTTTGATCTGGGCAAATAACTCCTGGTGGAGGGGCTTTGAAAATTGCCCCGATCCCTGTCCGCTATCAAGGGCCTGCTTCACCGATTTTATCAGGCGATCCGGATCAACGGGCTTGAGGATATAATCCATGGCCCCGAGCTTCATACATCTAACAGCCGTATCCACCTCAACATTACCCGTAAGCACAATAACGGGTATCCTCGGCCAGGTTTTGCGGATACTTTTCAACAGGTGATCGCCGCTGATATGAGGCATATTCAAATCCAGGAGGACCAGTCCGGGGATTCTACGTTCCATGGTCCGGATCACATCCCTTGAATCCTGGATGGCGGTGATGTTGTCAAAACCAGCCATTCGCAGCACCGTTTCGACTGCAGCAAGAATTTCTGGATCATCGTCCACTAAAAATATAGGATTATCCGGATTTGGGGAATTCAAAACGCTTAACACCTCCTTCTTTCCAGCCCTTAAAAATTCCAGGCATGGGAAGAATGAATATAAAATTGGTTGTGACAAAAAAGACAATGGTCAGTGCTCCGGGAATGATAATACTTATGGGAACGTTTTCATCCCAGTGGGTTAAGACCAAAGTCAACCGCCCTGAATTTAAGGGGTTCGGCCACCCCATCTTTATCCTGAAAAAATAATCCAATGTCAACTGCTGTTCAAAAAACCCGACAAAAGTAACACAAAAATGTAAATTTTTACCCAGTTATTCCGATAATAACTCTAAGGGTTTTTTAACAATAGATACAAATGCCCCCCCAAAAAACACCGACACTGGGGCGTCTTAACTTTTTCAACTGTTTTAAAACACAATGGCACACAACTTGCTTTTATAAAACTTTAAGATTTGAGACACAAATCAAGGATCTACTAAAAAAAGGATTTATTAAAATGGATAGCAACAAAATATTTGAAGTAAAAAAGACATTCGGACTCAGCGTACTGCTTAAGCTGACTCGCAAAACCATAGACGGGGTGGAGATTAGTGAAATGGACGGAAAATACCGATCTAATCTTAACCTGGACGAGATGAACCGGGCCGTGAGCCGCACCATAGCGTCCCACAATATCCAGTTAAAAACCGGATAGGCTTTTTGATAGAACCATTTGCCGGGGAAATAGTGCGCACCCGGCAAATGGTGTTCTGTGAAGCATACCGGAAAGGCCTAATTCTTTTCCGATTTTTTTATCTCAAACACCTTCATTCGAACAAAATCGATACATTAATGTCTCAATGATCCATATTTGCAATTATTCCTACCTGCTGATTTTATAATAAAGGGGTGGTATTCACCTCAATTTTAATTTATGACTGTCCATATTAATTGGGCCAGATTGAGTATAGGTATAATGGAGAAGGCCTTTTAATGACAGCCATGGACTAAGTGAAGTATATAGAACACCCGTGCCCAACCCAAAACAAACCGGTTAATATAAAAAATGATCAAAATAGCAATGGTAGGATTAGGCGGCGCCATGGGAGCCATGTGCCGATTCCTGGTATATGAAGGGTATATCAACGCCCTAAAAAACACATCGCTTCCGTTAGGAACCATCACCGTCAACGTTTTAGGGTGCTTCATCATAGGACTTTTAGGCGGTATTGCCGACACACGGCAAATCTTTGCCCCGGAGATCAGGTTACTCATTTTTACCGGATTTTTAGGCGGATTCACCACATTTTCCACATTTGGATTTGAACTGTTTTTATATATGCGCAACGGACAGCTCGGCCTTGCCGTTCTAAACGGGCTTATCCAGTTAAGCGCCGGACTGATTTTTGTCTGGGCCGGATTTGTGTTATCAAAAGCTTTTTAAAAAATAATACATTTTTGTACCACGTAATTGTAATAACGGCCATTACAACATCCGGCACCCAAAAAATAAACCCGGGCCGTCCGGCTAAAAAGCCGGACGGCCCGGGAAGGAAAAGAAAAGAAGAAAGTGTGCAGGATTAAAATGGCGACCGGTTCGGGCTGGTTAAACTCGCCACATCCAACATGCTTTCTTTTTTATCATTTGAATCTAACCTTGACATGACCCAAACATGACCTTTTGGTCATAGTGTTTGACCCAAAAAGGCACCCACATGCGGCGTTGCAGTAAGTCAGGCACCTACAAGGTCCTTGCAGATGGTTGCAATTTCAAATTCTTCATCCGTGGGAACCACCCAGACTTCCACGGAACTGTCATCGGTGGAGATGCGGCCGTTTTTCCCCCTTAAGCCTGCATTGGCCTCTTGATCCACTATAATGCCGAGGTGCTCAAGCCCTTCCAGGCTTTTACTCCGGACGGCCGTATCATTTTCCCCGATGCCGGCGGTAAAGGCAATGGCATCCAGACGCCCCAGCACGGCACAATATGCCCCGATATATTTTTTTATACCGTGGCACAGCATCTCAAAGGCAAGCCTGGCATCGTCGTCACCCGAGGCGATGGCGTTGTGAATATCCCGCATATCATTCATACCGCAAATACCGGTAAGCCCGCTTTCACGATCAAGAATGGTCTGAATTTCCGGAGCACTTTTCCCGGTACAAGAGCCAAGATAGGCAGGCAGGGAAGGATCAATGTCACCGCACCGGGTTCCCATGATCAAGCCGGACGTAGGCGTCATCCCCATGGAGGTTTCCCGGCACACACCGCCTTTAACGGCAGTTATGGAAGAGCCATTGCCCAGGTGGCACACAATATTGCTCAGTTCATTTAAAGGCCTTCCCATCAAATTGGCAAGCGTTCTGGTGACATAGGCGTGGGAGGCGCCATGGAATCCGTACCGCCGGACTTTATATTCACTGTAAAAAGCTGCGGGCAACGCATACCGGTACACATAATCAGGGAGACGGCTTGCAAACAGCGTGTCAAACACGGCCACCGAAGGCACGCCGGGAAAATGCACCATGGCCGCTTCAATGCCTGCCAGATTGGCCGGATTATGCAAGGGAGCCAGCACAATGTTCTCCCGGATACCCTCAATGGCCCAGTCATCCACAATACAGTTTTCCTTGAAAATCTCACCGCCCTGGGCCACCCGATGCCCAATGGCGGCCAGTTCTTCTGCAGATTTGACAAGCGGATCATCACCGGCCATAAGCAGAGCGGCCACTTTTTCGATGGCCTGGGTGTGATTCTTAAAAAGTTCAAACATTTCTGTTTTTTCACCGGGTCCCGTGTCCGGGAACAAGGTATGGGTCAGACTGCTCTGGGGACTACCGATTCGCTCCACCAGACCTGCGCATATTGCTTTAGGACCGGCCAAGTCAAACAATTTATACTTCAGGGAGGAACTTCCTGAATTAATGACAAGTACTTTCATTTTTCCAACTTTCGCTTAATTAAATTAACGCCCTTTAGGCGGGCTGTCAGATCTTCTCTGTCAGCTGTTAGGAAATTGATTTTCCTACTTTAAGGCTCATGCACCATGTCAAAGTTTCCAGATTAAAAAACCCGGAAAAAGAGTTTAATTTTATCTTAGACCAGAGTTAATTTTCAAGTATTCTTTCAGTATCGCCCCATGAATTCAAAACGAAGTATGCAAGTTTAAAAACAACTAAGCCCCGGCCAGCATAAGCTGCCCGGGGCTTGCTTTTTTTACAAATTCACCCGCGTCCCTGTTCCCAGCCAATAGGTGTCCCGTCTCATGGACAATACAACCGGTCAGGGCGTTTTACCCTCCTTGACCAGCTCCCTGGATATTCCTTTGATCAAATCCTCTTCTGCAATCCGGCTCCTGCTGCTTTTGAGGGCATGGACGGCAGCATACCTCAACACGTTCACAATGGCGCCGCCTGTCAGCCGGTATTTGGAAGCAATATGCCTGACAGCGGCTTCATCCAACGTATGATGATTCAACCCCAAGGTCTTTTGCCACAATTCCAGGCGCTCTTCGGCATCGGGTGCGGGAAAATAGACCACGGATTGAAAACGCCGGGCAAAGGCCTCATCAATATTTGATTTCAGGTTGGTCGCCAGGATCACCAGACCGGGGAAATCTTCGATACGCTGGAGAAGATATGAGATCTCCTGATTGGCATGGCGGTCATTGGATGAATTGGCCTGGGTCCTTTTCCCGAAAAGGGCATCCGCCTCATCAAAAAACAGCACCCAGTTGCGGTTTTCCGCCTGGTCAAACACATTGGCCAGATTCTTTTCCGTTTCACCAATATACTTGGACACAATCATGGAAAGATCAATCTTGTACACATCCATTCCCACCCCTTGGCCGATCAGGGTTGCCGTCAGGGTTTTGCCGGTGCCGGGCGGGCCGTAAAACAGACACCGGTACCCGGGCTTGATGACCTTGTCATACCCCCAGTCATCCATGATGACGGCGGCATGTCTGATCCAGCAATTAATATGATCAATCTGCTCAGCGACCTGCCCCGGAAGTACAAGATCCTCCCAATCGAGCCGGGTGGTCGTCAGCTTGGCAGGAAAGGCGACATTATAATCCGGCTTATGGACAGCACCGGTGGTAAAAAGACTCAGATACTCGGCCGAAATTACGAGGGCACCACTGAAAAAGGGTTCGTTTCCGCTGTTGTTTTCAAGTTTTAATATATTTCGTTTTGCAAATCCGTGGTCGGATCCCAAAAGGGTCATGAGTTCAAATCTTTTTTCCAGATCTCCGGCGGCCAGGATGAATGACGCCGTCTCTCCTGTGGGAAGAAAACCGCCGTGGGTGATCCCCTTCCATCCGCCAAACTCGGTAAAAGGCCGGTCGAAATTCTTATTGTGGATAAAAAAGGTATCCAGAAGCTGGGGACGGATGTGGGGAATCAAGGAAAGGATGAGGATGATTCGCTCATCATAGCCAAATCCGTTGGCCCTGACGACCCGGGCATAGGCAGAATCATCCCTGTCCAAGCCCGGGGGAAGAATTTCGTAAATGGATTGAACCGGACAGGCATTTTCAAAATAGAGGGCAATCCTGGTCTCCAGCACCCTGCTGAACCAGTTCAATTCCTTTTCAAGGGTTTTGCTGTTTTTACCGGCACCAGCGGTTGGGGTCAATCCTGTGCCTCCTCATTTTCAATGGTATGGTCAGACCTTCCGGCCCTGGATATCAGCTTCCCGTTCCAGAGATGCGCTGTCATTCACCGGCATCCCGTTTACCTCTGTGGTCGGCCGGACACGGCCCTGGCGCTGCTGAACCACATGGGCCAGTTCATGGCCCAGAAGCTGCCGGCCAGATCCTGAATCCGGACTGAACTGCCCCGGTGCAAAATGAATGTCAGAGCCCTGGGTATATGCCAGGGCACCGACCTGGGTCGCTTTTCCGGAATCGGCATGAACTCTGACATCGGAGAAATCCGTGTTAAATGACGATTCCACCCGGTCCTTGACATGATCGGGCAATCCTGTCTGATTCTCTTTTTTCTGAACCGGCAGCGGGGATGATTTAAATTTTCCCTGCAGCTCCTCTTCATCCTCAGGTGCCCGCTGTACAGCCCATTTCCCCTGGACCAGCTCTTCATCTTCCAATGCGGTTCTCTGGGCAATGCCCTTTCCCTGAACGGGTTCCGGCTCTGTAAATTTCATCTGGACCGCCCGGATAATCTTCCGCTGGGCTGCTGATATGGGCCGGTTGTCAGGAATGCGGGCGATCATTTTGCCCTTGGACCTGGGAGTGACGGAACGATTTTCCCGGGCTTTGGCCCGGGGGATAAATGATTTTGACATTTTATTTCTCCTTTTATACCTGTCAGCTTTCAACCATCAGCTATTGGCTATCGGCTGACTGCTTCATCCTACCTTTTCGCCATGAGTAACCTTCTCCATATCCCCATGAGTATCTTCACGACAATAACCCCGGCAATGATGTAAAAGGCTTCCTGCCGGTGTTCTTTCATAAACGGATCACACAAAACGATCAAAAACCAGGACAAAAAAACCAGCAATCCTGTTCCCCAGAATACAATAAAATGTTCAGAAAGAAACGCCTTGAGACCGCATAGGCTGTCAAACCAGTTAAAGCTTACGGAGAGCAGCCAGATAAAAAGCCATATCACGGCCAACACGCGGATAAATGCCAATGCCGGATTCTTGAACGGGCACAGGATCACACAAAGGTTCAGGTAATTTTTATTGAATTCATATAAAAGTTCCCGGACAAAAAACATCTCTTCCGTATCAATAATATATTCTGACAGAAACGGATCAGGAGGATTGGAGGCGTCATTGGAAATAAAGACATCCTGATCCAGACAAAGCCCCTGTGTATCTTTTTTAAGCAGCCTCATTCCTGCTTCATCCGGTTCCAATTGAGCCTTTTTGGCACTATCCATGGGATTTAACAGACCCAAATCGTCTTTATTAAGGTATAAAAGCAGCTTGTCAGTGGCCCCTGCCCAATTGATATACCTGCTGATTGCCAGTTGGAGCGTAGTGGAATCAAGGAGGCACTCCCCAGGGAATTTAACAATAATAGTATCCAGGAAGGCCGCATAGGTTCTGAGTGTGACGGCAGGACCGTCCCCTTTTCCCGGAGTTGAATCCGCATCAAAAATCCGGCTGCTGATGATAAGATTTATGTGAACCTCATTGTCTGGTTTAGTCTCTTTAACGGCTGATAAAAGGGCGTCAAAAAAGCCTTTACTTTCCTGAGACTTAAGTTCCGACAGGTCCAGGGTAAGGCCGCCAAACCCCATTTTCCGGACAAATCCCCAAAGATCCCGGGCAAGGGAAGTGATTTCAAATTTTGAATCCGGTTTCCATACCCAGTCTTTGGGAGTGACATCCATAAAAGCTTTATGGGTTTTTAATGCCTTTTTTATTTCTTCCAGGATCGTCTCAGGCGCCGTTACGGTTTCTTCCGGGGTTGAGATCTTGATTTGTTCCATGACGGTCTTAAATACATCGTCCGGGATATCAGCACCGGCCATGCTGCTTCGAACCTGACTCTTAAGTTTTGCCAACTTTTCGATACAAAATTCTGAGGAGCAATCCCTTAATCCGGCTTCAAGGACAGCCAAACTGTCCGTCAACACATCAGGCGACGATATTCTGTCTTCCGAGACCTTTTTTTCAGGTTCTGGCTCCTGGGAAATGTCCTTCCAATGGGGCAGACTGACTAATTTCTCATAGTCAGCTAAATATTCTTTTATTAATCCATGAATAATTTGCCCTTTCTTTTCGATGGTTTCCTGATCCGCCTCCAAAGAGCTCTGTTCCTCAAGCGTTTCATAATTTTCAGGGATAAAAAAGAGGATATAGTCCACAATTTTCCCAAATAGCGACCGTTCCTCTTTCTTCTTCAGCTTAAGCTTCTCAAATATCTCTTCTTTTAACTGCTCTTTTGTCTTTTCTGTTTTAACAATTTCGTCAAGTTCCCTGACCTTCAGCACCAGCCCAATGGTTTCGTTGAGTTTTTGGTTCAACAGATCAAAATTTGCCTTCACCTGGTCCGTTTCGATAAAGGCCGCGTTCATTTGGTTTATTTCATCTTTAATGGCCCCAAGTTCACCGGAAAATTCGCCGGCGATAATTTTACTGACATATTTCACCCTTTCCCTGTACAATTCAGTTTTTAAATCGTTCTTGAACGCCAGAATTTGGTCCGATATTCCTCCGGCCAGGGTTTCCAGGTCATTTTCATCCGGAATCTTAAAGGATTCAAATTGGGGGGACAGTTTTAAACCCAAATCAACCCTGGTATTGAACTTTTGGGCCAAGACAATCCGGTTCTTGATCCGGTTAACATCCCAATATGGGACCAGAGTACCATCCGGGTTCAGGGTGTTGCAGACATAAGTAAGCCTTGTGAGCAAGGAGAAATTCAAAAAGGCCTTTTTGTCCTCCTGGTCATCGGCGGATTCATTTTCAGGTTCACCGGGCAAGGATGCATCATAATACCCTATCACAGGGATATCGGCATTGGGAGCGCAACTGCAGGGCGCCGCCTCCCAGTCAATATCTGCGGCTGTTGCCTCGCAAAAGCAGGCAAGACAGAAAAAGATAAGGATAATCCGGTAATAAACGCCCTGTATGCATGTTTTCATCATGAATCATGTTCCTGTTTAGATTTGGTTTGGGATATCTGCAGCAAGCGCTTAGCGCCAGTGGACATGAAGGACTCGATCCATCCAGGGAAGACGGATGGGCGAAAAAGTCCAGGGGATACGGTCAAGAAGCATATCAAAGGGTTTAGGTGCCACGACCAAGGACCAGGCATCCTCGGTCGCCTCCAACCGGCCTTCCCGGGTCAAAAATGATTGCCTGAATCCCTCGACGGATGTCTTCCCCAGAACTTTCCAGTGGGCGATCATGCTGAGGATCAGTTCCCGGGTCAGGTCTGTTTGCGCTTTCTCCAGCAAAAAAAGCTGATGAATGGGCCGGTCCGGTTCCATCCCGCAGAGCAGTTTGTTCAACATCAGCCGGTATTCCGGTGCCGACTGCTCACCTGTGACCATGTACTCCAGTATATGCACAGCTTTTTCAGCGGCATAACGGGATTTGAACGCTTTATCCTCAAGCAGATCCAGCTTATTGAAAAGCATGGACAGATAAGGTCCGGCAAGAACCATCCCGGCATTTTCAACAAAAATAGGTTCCGATTTACTATCCCATTTCCGGGAAGCTACGGCTGAATGTGTTCCCATTGCCGTCACACGCGGATCTCCGGACGGCTTACCTGTGGGCCGGGAATCACCAACTTTTTCCAAGTTGTTCTCGGCCGGTGGATGCCCCAATTTTCTGTGCCCCGGAACAGATGAGTTTGGATTCTCTCCGGAACCATGCTCTTGATGAGGATCACCGGATACAAGCCCTGTCAGTATCCGAAGCAAAAACGCTTTGGGATCAGGTCCGCTTTTCAAAATCAGGCTCAATTTACCCGCCAACAGATCCCGGTCGTCATCTTGCTTGTCATCAGGGGATTTCCGCAGTTGGACACAGGCATCTGATTTAAGTTTCTCCCAATCGGTTTCAAGGCCTCTTTCCCGGATCTTCCAATGAAGTATTACCTGAACCACACCCCAGACCTCTTCCAGGTTAAGGGTCGATCTTATATTTTTTTGCACCGCCGGATTCTGAAACAATTCGCTCCATTTTTCAAAGAGGGTGCGAATGCTGTGTTTCGAATCCAAGGGGGCATTCCCGGCTTCTTGTCCTGGGTCCGGAAGTAAACGATCTGCCTTCCTAAAGTTAAGTGCCTGTCCCAGGGCCGGGCCGGAATCCATATCAGTTTCCGGGGCTTTAAAAATGGTTTTGCCGGCTTTCGGCTTATCAGCGGCCCTGCTTTGGGCCTCTGGACCAGGAAGGTCTGGAAAAGGGGCAATGGGAAGCTGCATGCGTTCTGCAAACCTGAACAGAACCCGGATTAAAAACGGCTCCCTTTTTTCCGGTGACAGAGCCAAAACACTGTCCATCACAGCGAGATAAGAGGCCTTTTTATCAGAAGTGCTATCCGGTTCGGAAAAGCCCGGTGACAGACCGGAAGTAAGAATCCGGCTCCAGGTTTCTGAAAGAATAATCTGCCAGAGAGTACCCATGCGCAGGTTTTCCAGAGCTTTGCCTGCAAAATTTCGGCTGAAGGCAGACACCGGTTCGTCCGGTCTGTCGTCCCCATGGACCTTGGCCTTCAGGGGATCTACTCCATATAGAAATTTTCCGGTCAGCGCGTTAACCGACATCCGGCCCGTCTTCTTAGACGACGTTGTTCCCCCGGTCATCTGTTCGGCAACCATGGACGACAACTCTGCCAGGAGCATCTCGGGTTCCGGCGTAGAGGCTGCAGCTTCAAAGATCATATCCCCAATCACCGACAAAGCATCCCCTGTCGGACAGGCAGACGCATCCTCATCCGCCATCCCTCCAAGGCAGTCCAAAAGGCGCTGTATCCACTGAAGGTATACTTTATAACCGGTTTCCCCGCACCTGACAAAAGGACTGCCAACGTCTGACTGAAACAGTACCGGATTCTCCGTGATTTCATCTTTTTGAACGGTGGGACTGGGCACGGCCTCGTCCAAAAGGCCTGAATTCAGGTTCCCATCCCAACAATCTCCATGACTCGGCCCGGCAATGTTTTCCATTGACGGACCGGTCATTACCGTATCAGTCCTGCCCTTGGTTATTTCATTGCTTAACGTGGTGTTCCCAGCCTTGGCCCGGACTCTATTATCCGACTCGTCTGCCCCGTTTGCCGCTTCTTCTCCGGAGAATTTTCTGACGGATTTTCCTCTGGCAGGCGAGACTATTTGATCTTCAGATGTATGCTTGCCCGGGCCGTTGCCCAAAGGACGATTCGTAATGGCTTGATGGGGTTCCCGGTCTCCTATGGTGTCTTCTTGCTGGACAGACACTGGAACCGGGTAGGGTTTCAAGGCCATTTCCAGTTTGACCTGAATATCATCTGCCAAGGAGTCAAAGCCGCGCAGGATGTCCTCCCGCCCGATCCGGGGGAAACCCAGATCGGCCACACGGCCTGATTTTCTCCCGGATTTTTGGAGAGCAGCTTGAATTGTCTCGGACCAAAAGGAATGACGGCCAGCACCTGATTGGAACAACTCCGGTCTCTCTGTGGCATCATCTTTCTGAACCGTGGTGCTGGGAACGGCCTCGTCCAGAAGGTATGAATCCAGATTTTCTCCCCGGGAATCAACATGACTCGGTCTGACAATATTTTCCATTGACGAACCGACTACTCCAGTATCTACCCTATCCTTGGTGATTTCATTTCTTGAGATGGTGTTCCCAACCTTGGCCCAGGCTCTATCATCCGACTCGTCTGCACCATTTGCCACTTCTTTCCTTGAGGATTCCTTAACGGGTTTGCCTTTGGCAGGCGAGACCATTTGGCCTTCAGATATATGCTTACCCGGGCCGCCATTGCTCAAAGAACGATTCGTAATGACTTGATGGAGTTCCCGTTCCCTCCCGATTTTCTCCCGCTGAACAGACATAGGAACCGGGGAGGGTCTCAGAGCCGTTTCCAACTTGTCTTGGGTGTCGTCTACCAGGGATCCAAAGCCGCGCAGGATGTCCTCTCGCCTGATACGGGGGAAATCCGGATCCGCCACACGGTCTGATTTTCTCCCGGATTTTTGGAAAGCATTTTGAATCTTCTCGGCCCAAAAGGAAGGGGAAATGGGCGAAGTATCCGGATGGAGAGGGTCCACCCCTGCCAAAGCCACGGCACTGGATCCAGGCAAGTGCCGGAGAATCCTGAAAATTTTTTGCCGGG
Organism: Desulfobacter curvatus DSM 3379; assembly: GCF_000373985.1. GTDB lineage: Bacteria > Desulfobacterota > Desulfobacteria > Desulfobacterales > Desulfobacteraceae > Desulfobacter > Desulfobacter curvatus. The sequence goes on along the minus strand of NZ_KB893090.1, from coordinate 56,796 downwards.
CTTCCGGAGAGGCATGTTGCGGTAATACCAGCTTCAGGAGTTTCGGAAATATACCAGCCCCCCCCAGGGTAATGAGCAACATATGTTCCCAGACGTGATTCTTTATGTTCTGAACAATGTCGAGCCTCTTGCTGGAATCTTTTCCGGCCTGTCCACCGGTCCCGACCGCATAGAACGCATCCAACCGCCGGATGACCTCCCGGGTCAACCTTCCCCTGCCCGGAACGGCCCTTTCCAGGATTTTTTCAATGATGGCTTCAGGGAACTGACGGGTCAGACGCTTCACCATATTTTTCATATCCGGAGCATCTTTAAGGCAGTTGATGAAAGAAACCGCCCCGGTCTCCAGTCGCGTCTCAAGGGAAGCGACCATATCCCCTACATTAGAAAATGATCCGTGCCAGGGAAGTCTCCCGTTTTCAAGAAAATAAAGAATCGTCTCTTCTTCGGCCAACCCGGAAGCCAGCTGCCGCGAAGATCCCGCAGACAAGACAGGTTCCGGAAGCACCGGATGATTATCAAGAAAATCTTCAAGCTTCTGACGTAATCGCTCCTCAATACCGTCCGGGAATTCATCCCCGGGAATCACGCATAGGTCAAGCTCAACCCTGCCAAACCTGCGGATAAGACCTGGCCTTGAATGGGCGTTAAACACCTCTTCCATAATCCGTGGCAAGCGGTCCCCTGCAAAAACGGTAAGCGCTTTCTGGCGCTCCATTGCCACGGTTTCCGAATCAAAACGGGTATGAACGCCAAGGGTTCTGATTTTATGATTACCGTTCAACGGGCCGAACTTTCCACAGACACCAAAAATTTTATCAGATCGGCACTAAGGGAGTCCCTGTCCCTGGCGTCTTTGTCTATGATGGCTTTGGCCCATGCGTTATGACGTTGTTCAAATTCCACCATAAGGTCTGCCCCCAACCTGTAAAATCCACATAGGATATGGGCCGGGCAGTTCAGGTCAAAAGCCTGCTTGAGCTGCGCCATTCCCTGGGCATCGTCAACGTCCGCGTTGCTGAACACAACGCTGACACGATTGGAAAAAAAATCAGGGGGCAGATCCTGGGGCAAATCGGCCTTCGCCTTACGATCCCGTGGGAGCAGCAGAATATGCTCCACCAGATACAGCTTCACCCCGGGAGCCAGGTTAGCCAGAATCCGGGCCTTATGTTCCAGGCCGCTGATATTGTTTCCGCCCAAAGGGGCCAGGATATCGGCTGCCCCGCCGCGGTCCCGGCTGATCTTTGGGATCTGCTTTAAAAACCCGGCCTTGTTTTTGATCCGCTGCTGTTCATCCGTCACATTGGGCTGGGTCAGGGATTCCCCGTACAGGGCCAGGAGAATGTCAAACACCCTGTTTTTCATATCATCAAAATCCACCTGGGATCTCACTGCCGCCCCAAAGGCCTCATCAATGCCCGGGTCATCGGAATAGAGCCTGTGGCCGTTGGGAATGACATCCTCCCGCAAAGGCTTGTACCAGGCACCCGGATCCATACCGGTATCAAGACTAAGAAGATCGGGAAGGTGGTGAAGGGTGTTTAAAAAATCAGCCATCACCTGTTCAAACAGAAGAAGATAGGCCTTTAAATTGCGGGCATCACTTTTCCGTTCAGCACTCTCCGAGGACGGGACCCCAAATGAATTGATCCCATATACATTAGGAAAATGGTTCTGGATTGAATAATACCGTATGATATCCCGGTATCTGCCCTGGGGGGGCGGCAGGTTTGATGCAATGCGTTTGCACCGTGTTCTAACCTGTGTATGGGTGCCGAACAGCCGTTCCAGTTCGTAGGTAAACTCAAAGAATGAGACGGAAAATTCCGTCTTATCCCTGCGCAGGGTCACCTGAATGTCCCGGGAGCTTTCCGGCAGGCCCAGGACATGGCGGTAGTCAAAACGGGAAAAGCTGGACCTATCCGGTGCTGAAAATGTAAGGTCTCTTATCTGCTTTACCCCGTCAACGGATAAGAGTACTGCGCCGAGTTCCTCTTTCATTACGGTTCTGTCCCTGTCTTTGAAGTCCCTTTCATCTAAAAAACCGTGGGTAAGCAACGGCCCTTCAAGCATTTGCGCCAGGGGAACGCCCGCTTGTTCAAGTACCTTGAATGTTTTGAACTCAGGCCAGGGGGAAATCTGCCTGCAGGCTTCAAAATAAATCCGGGCCAGGACAGCTTCAGGGGAGACGTCTGCACGGATATCCACCGTTGCCGACATGGTGACTTTTTGGGTGTCCACTACCGATATGGCGCTTAAATTTTCGCAAAGATTGCGGTGCTCATGATACACCCGGGTGACCGTCTCAACCACTTTCTTATTAAAGTTCTGATCCCCATTGGCAAAGACACCGGGTTTGATTCGGATGCGGTATTGTTCCGTACCGTCCGTTTCAGGCTCAATCCAGACGGCATCAATGCCTGGGTCTGCATCAAGGATCAGTTTCCGGTAGTCATTGATGGTTACAGGCCGGCAGGGATAAATCTGCTCGGGCAGACAGAGCCCGAGGTTCTCAAAGTCAATAGAGCCGTTTTCCCGGGTCAGGATGTCAGCCACATCATGATCGACCCTGTACGCAAGATCGGTCAGGGCATAGCAAAGCTGCTCCAGAATGGTCACCCCCGGATCGTGGAGATTAAAATCAGTCCAGATCTTCCCGGAAAGCTTTTGGATCTCTTCAATGCCCATCTCCCGCAACCGGTCAAAGGAGAGAGGAATATCTTGTGTATTGTCAATCATGTTTTTTTAGCTTTCAGCGGTCAGCTTTCAGGTATTAGCTATTAGCTGACTGCTACTCCATCGTCCCACAGCCGGGTAATGTGATAGCGGATTTTCGTGTCATCGCCGTAACAGCAGTTGGTTTTAATTTGAAGGGAATAGAGATGGGGTTGGTCAGGATCCGGTGTGACCCAGCGCAGTCTGAGCTTGTCGCATTTCTGGTTGTAATAGGCATGCGTCGTGCGAATTTTTTTCTTGGACCGAAAAAAATCGATAAAGAGATTGGAGCGTTTAAAATATCGATTGAATATGCTTTCCGGATTTTCCGCATTCATGGCAATGGCATGGACGAGGGCATATTTATCTTTCCCGGAATTTTTGGCACCGGCCATCACCTCGAAGCACTGGCAGCCGCTGATCTCTTTGATCAAATCGTGCCATTTCCCGTCTGCTTTCGGCGGCGCAATACCCTTGGTCTGGAAATTTCCCCTGCGCCCGGTGGATGTGGACCAGCCGGTCACATTAAAGTCGTTGGTCTTTTGGGTCTCACCTTCCAGGCCGGCAGAGAGCACCAGTGCATCCCCATTGATCCGGATTTCACCGTTTGGGGAGAGCTGGACCACAGGGGGAGCGCCCGTGATCCCAATACCGATGGTATTGGCCTCATCCAGGCTCACCGACCAGCTTTGGGCGGCCGCATCTTTTTTATCCAGGGTCAGCAGTTTGCCTGACCCCAGCTGGGAGAGGATCAGGCCCCTTTGGGGCGTTTTGCGAATTCCCTCATCGATCATATTGAGACTGGAATCGATTAAATCCTCAAACGCTGCCTGGGAGGGTTTTCTGCCGATCTTAAAATAATTTTTCAGGGTGCTTCTGGTCTGTTCGGACATGGTGGTTTCCCAATGGATTTCTTGCGGCCCGCGGCCGGTCCGCCCTAACGGTCAATGATAAATGTGGTGCCGATTTCAAGAGTGTTGATACCTACCGGTTCGCCCTTTTCCGGAACGGCAACATCCACCGTCTCTATGGTGTGGCGGGTGTCCGGCACGGCAAGGCTCCAGGGATAAAAGGGCTGGATCAGTTCAGGCGCCTCTATGGTGTGGAGCGGATCACTGGTGTCGAAAAGTCCGTACCAGCCACGGGTCTTATCCGTCATTTTCAGCATGGAAAATCGCGTCAAACCCTTCACATAGGGCTGGCCGCTGATATGGGCCATGACATCTTCGGACCGGATTTGCCAGCCGAACCTTCCCCCGTACCCTTCCGGATGCCACGGAGAGAGGTACTCCCACAAAGTCCGGTTCAACCGGCGGATATCCCGGCCCGGATTCTCCCGGTCGGCGAATGCCACCCGGCACCGGACCCGGATACGCTCATATACCGGATTTTCAACACTGATTTTGGCAAAGGGGGAGGCATGACGGGACAAAAATTTCCGGATTCTTTCGAGGATCACCCGGCTCAACCGGGGAAGTTTGCCTTCCGGCATGGCCTCATTTGTGTGACCTGCAACCGGAACAACCAACACATTCCCCGGCTTTTGGGCCAGGGTAAGGTTCCGGTTAAAATCATGGGTAAACAGTTCTTTGTCAAGGGAGGATAGGTTGGTAAAACACTTGACCTTGAAAACTTCCGGGAATTCAGCCAGCACCAGCCGCTCGTAATCCCAGGGGGTGACGGCCCGCATCTTATGCCGCAACCGCTCCCGGATCCGATTTTTTGTCATGGGATCTGTTTCCCTTTGCCTGCCCCCGAAAAAGGCTGTGACCTGGGAAATCCGGGAGATTCCCGGCAGGGCTGTCTTTGCCCGTTCTATGATGGTCCCGTTTTTTTCTCCGTCCGCCTCTTTGGCCGCGTCGCCCAGGTCAGACCGGGTCACATAGGCCCCGTGGGTATGAACACCGGCCAGGCTGCACAAGGTGTCCAGGTTACCATGGGCCGAAACGCGCAACCAGTACAAGTCTGGATCCATGACGTTGTTTCCCTTGGTAACATCGCCGGGGATATCCAGGGTGACAATCCCGGGGGTCAAAAAGCCCTGGGTGGTATCGGAGAGGATACGCCGGGAAGACAAGGCCTTCCAGTCATTTCCTTGTAAATAATGCCAAAAGATATGGGACTGCCTCTCGGTGATCCTGGTCCGGCCCTCCTGGTTCAGGTCGAAAAAGAGGGTGAGTACCCCTGGAGCCCTGGTGCTGCGCAGGCCGATAAAAAGGCTCCCGTATGAGGGATCGTAAAATTCTTTGGCATCATCAGGGGGCGGCATAAAAAACCAGGGCAAAAAACAGACCGGCCCCCGGTCGGTGTGCGTGGCCAAAGAATCAATGCCAAAGGGCTGGATGTGGAAAAGGCGGTTACCTACCCGTCCGTCGCTCTTAGGGTTTAGGTCCTGGGGCGTGAAATGGGACACCGCCCTATAATCCATCCGGATCCTGCGGATCATGGGGGTCCAGGGCTGGTTTGGCACTGCCACGGTTAGGCCGGCCTTTTTCTTCAGGGCGTTCCGGGTCAGGATATCGGCCAAAAGCCCCGGGTATTCCCTGTGGCCGAAGCCCCAGTCAGGGGCTGCCAGGGTCAGCCGGACAAAGCCGTACCGGGTACCGGTGTCCAAGGCAAAGGCCTCTTTGGAAACCGGATTTGCTTTCTGCCTGAAAAGGCGAAATTGATCCCCATCCAGGCTGAAACGTGTAAACGGGCACAAGGTGCTGTCCATCACTGCGTCATTTCCATCGGTATCAGTAAAAAGGCTGGCCCGGACCTGCTGATCCGGGTCTTCAGGATGGAACGTTCCGTCCGTCAGGGTGGAAATCTTGGCTTCAAACCGGGTATCCGCAGGTTTATCATACCCCTGGTAGTAAGATGCCGGACACCGTGTCTGCCCGGGCAGTTCCCACTCTACGCAGATGTCGAGGCGGGTGATATTTTTATTGGCGGTTTCGTGGCTGCCCACGGTGAAGGATGCACCGGGTTCTGGAACGGAGCCGAACGGGGCAAAAGCGGTGTCAGGGGAAAGCCGCCCCCCATTGTTATAGAGAACAAGGTCTCTGTAACCTTTGACCTCTGCCGTGATCCGCACCCGGTTGAGCCTCAGGGTGGAAAAAAAAGAAAAGAGGAAGGCATGGGCATCCGGGTTCAGCATGAGCCTGAGAACCGGCTCGCCTGGGGCGTAATCTCCGCCGTGGATCTCTGCGCTCCAGGGGACGACAGGGGCCATATCCGGGCCCAGATGAAAGACCAGAGAGAGCCGGGCTGGTGCCGTTTCAGGGGCGACAAGGGCATGAATGGGCCGGTAATCCCCGATGGGAATCCATCCGTTAGGCCCTGTAAGGGACAGGGTAAACGCCTTATCAAAGACCTTGAAAAAGAGATCTCTTAGGTCCAGGTCATCTTCGTCAAGGCCTGGGGTTTTGATGGCCAGCCGTTTTTCCAACATACGGGTCACCCCAAGGTCTGTTTGGTAATCAATGTCCACCTGGACCCGGCGCTCCCCCTGACTCATCCGCAGCACCGGGCTGGACAGGGCCAGTCCCATCCGGGCCGGCGCCCAGGCACCGGCCGCACCGTTTTTCAAGGGCACCCGGGTGCCGAACAGGGGAATCCCGTCCGTCTGCCCGCCGGTATCCGGTTCCAGGTCAAGGGTGTTCAGATAGACCCCGGTGACGAATCCCATCTCCTTTTCCGGCGATATATAGGGATTCATGTCAAAGTAGAGGGAGGACAGGGCTGCGACCTTCGCATCAGTGATACCAAGATCATGGTCTGCCCGGTACACCTGCTCCTGGATGGTGCTCCCGTCGCCCCGGATAAACGGACATCCCTTTTCAACCCAGGCATCCTGCCCCTGGCCGGAGGCCTGAAATAAAAGAATGGCCCGGTCCGGGCGGCCCGGATCCGGCACTGCTCTGAGCACGTTGTAGAGGTAAAAATCCAGGTAACGTTCCATGAACCGGTCGGCCCTGTGGCGAACCTGATCCATGAGGTTAAGAAAAGTAATGAACAGCCCGGCCGAAGGATCGTGGTGCCCCCCTTCCATGGAGGGAGCGAACAGCGTTTCGGCCGTTGTCCTGATTTGGGTCAGCCCGTTGACCAGACCGTAAAAGGCATGGTCAAGGCTTTTTTGCACCGTAACATTCACCTGCGCCTTGATCTGCCAGGCCGGATCAAGGATATCCGGATCAAACCCCTCCCCCGCCGGCTGTGGCAACAGGGCCAGGGCCAGGGAGGCCCGGTCCCGGATGACCGTCCGGATCCGGGCAGTCATCCGTTGAGCAGAATGCGTATCCATGGCTGAAAACAGGATCAGCCAGTCATTCATGATTCTTACCAGGTCCCGGCAAAGCTGGTACCGGGTATCTTCTTCCTTCAGGAAACGGTCCTTGATCCCGTTAATGTCCAGGCCGGCAATCCGTCCCAGGACCAGGGTCTCATCTTCCGAAAAAAAAGGTTCCCAGCTGCCGGCCATCCGGTTGTCCCGGTCATACCAGGCCAGCATATTTGCCTGCACCGCCCCAAGCGTTATCCGCTCCCTGATGCCGGAGCGAAATAGGCTGACACTGCCCTTTCCCAAAAGAGGGGACTGCCGGGTCGTACGGTCCGTACCGCCCTTAGTAAAGAGCCTGCGCCGAATATCCTTGGGTTCCCTATCCATCTGTTGCCTCTAAAAAATAAAAGGGGAAGACCATATTGTGGCGGCTGTTGGTTGTTTTAACCCTGTATTCAAGGAGAATATCCAGCCACCCATCGTATTGCCGGCGGGTATCCACATCCACCCGCTCCATCACCACCCTTGGCTCAAAAAAGAGCACAGCCCGCTGAATGAGATCCTGAATCGTCGTAATGGTTGCCGTATCCATGGTATCAAAAACCATGGACCGTATCCTGCATCCGAATTCAGGATGCATCACACGCTCACCAGGGGCAGTGAGCAACAAAAGTTTAAGGCTCTGCTTGATATCCTCGTCCTCGGCCACCATGGCAACGGCCGACCCGCCCCGGTTGAACCGCGGGGGAAAACCCCAGCCCCGGCCTAGAAAATTGCGGTCTTCAGGCACTGTTAGAGATCTCCTTTTATTGATGTTTAGCTATCAGCGGTCAGTAGACAGCTAACGCTTTTGGTTTAATGGTCTTGGGAGGGTTTCTTTGGGGTTTCGTAACAGCTCTTTTCGATGTTGATATCCCTGAAACGATAAGAAAGAAGATTAGTGCAGCCACTATCGTTGCCGGGATAAATCAGACCCGCCACAGGATAGGTGAGCCTTGAAAATCATCAGACCTTGCCTTTTCCCTGATTCGATTTGACGATTTTAAATGATTTTTAGATTTTGTTATGGGCTTTTTCGTATAGCCCAGTCCGATTTATACTGTAATAATATAACTGCTTATTCCTTTTATGAATCAGGAGAACTCTCATTTTTTATATAGACAATACTATTGCATACCAAGATTTATCTTCTGTCTCACTTTAACTTCTTTCAGCAGCAACTCATTAATACTATTAGTTATATCTTTCATTTTTATTTTTTGAGCCTGCTGAAAATTCAGAACTTCTCCAGATTGAGCCCCCTGTAGTTTCACTTTATATCCTTTGTTTCTTATCGTCGTTCTTGACGCATTGATACCGTTTATATTTGGAACTGTCAACGAACCCTTGTATATGTAATTGTATACCTCATGACTTTCATCTAAGGTAGGTTTATCATTGACTTGCTTAACTGCCCAGTCGTCAACTCTCTCTCTTACGAATACAACTGGCAAGGCTTTATGAGCAACTTGGGTATCAATATAATCTTTTCGGTCACCAGGCTTTAGAATTTCCAGTAACGCTTGTTTCTGATTGTCATTTGATGGCTTATACCATTTACTACGATCGTGTTTCGGCCCAACTCCTTCGTCCCTATTTGCAGCACCGATTTCTAACAACTTAGCTTTGATTTGGTCAGTATCATCTCCGGCATCTTCCAATTCTTCAGATAGCCTCTTTAAACGAGCTACATGATCAGCGTTCCGAAAATATTTGGCATCCTCATCAAACGCGTCTAAATCAGCTCCACCTGGCTCAGCCCTACTTTGAGCACCATAAAAAAGATTTCCACCAGACCATTCAAAGTAGGAATTTTGTAGGGCGTTCCAAAAATCCTTTTCCCCAACATCTGGATCCTGACCGCCCTTTACTTTATTATACGAGGCAATCCAATTAGTGAGGGTGGTGTTATTAAAACCTATCCCAGCAAATGTAATTGTAACTTCATCACCATTTAAACTTGTGATAGATTGCTCAGTCCAAGGCATCTCACTAAAATGTTCGTTGTTTCGATCAAGCACTCTATTTTCTATAGCTACTTTATTGTTGTTTGTTGTGAACACGAGTCTATCGTTTAGATTATAGATCTGTCTTATAGTTAGTTTATTGTCAGTAGGCATAAAACCTCTTTTGACCTCTGCTTTATCATCATCGCCTAATTTTCCAAGCCCTCCAATCAATTTTGAATGAGAAATTATATGGTGTACTTGTGGACTATCAACAACACCTCTTTCATATGGATCTTTAGCACGAAGTTGAATAGTATTTTGAGCCACAGCTCGTTGTCTATTATCCACGAACCCTACACTTTGCTTCACTCTATTTTTATTCTGCACAACAGAATTAGCAACTGCCTTGCTCCTGTTTTCCTTTGGTTTTTCTACTTGTTCGAACATATCTCAAACCTTTTTAATTTTGTCTTTAGCCATTGTTATAGCCTGTCTTTAATTGCCTATAACAATCAGGCTATAATGCATCTAAGCATTGTGAGCTTGCAATCTATGGACTTTAGAAAAAAAGTGTCTTTATCCGACCGAATATAGGGGATAAAAACCCTCTTTTTAAACATCAAGATTATCCAGAGGAGAAGTAATGTTATTAAATCCCTTCGTGATGATGTAGGTATAAATCTGGGTGGTTCAGAGTGAGCAGCTGTTAGCGCTTAGCTGTCAGCCTTCAGGTTTCAGCTTTAAACTAATGGCTGAAAGCTGAAACCTGAGCGCTGACTGCTAATACATGACCAGCAGGGTAATAGCAATCAAACAGCTGAGTACGAACGGCCAATAGGCAACTTTGGGTATGATGTTATCGTTATACGAAATGACATTACGCCAAGATGACATTACGCCAAATGGTTGAGCGAATCGAGAATAGATAAGTATTGGCCGTCGCGGCGGCAAGCAGTGCGTACATCAGGATATAAAAATATTCGATATAGACAATACTTGCACACGCAAATTGTTCTCTGAGCTGGATATGCGCCAACAGGACAACAAAGAACAGGGCAGAGCTGGCACCAATGAACCCTGAGGTATTGAAACCAAATCGGTTCGACAGCTCATCGTTTTCACTGACGGTTAACAACGCAGCAACCAGAAACAGAGGCAACAAATAGACGATAAATGCGTTTTCAAATTTTCGTTTAACTACGAAATTGTAGTGAAGTTCCGGGAAGCCCTTTTGACCAATGTAGTCCGTAATCCCAAAATTTGTATCATAACTGGATAGCCTGTAATCGAAATAGGTGTCCTTACGTTCCCAGGTACCGAGCACAATATTTTCCTCTATGCCGAAGACATCGGATAAACCGGTTGCCTCATACGCATCAAAATCAGGAACCAGAACGATATTCTGCGAAAAATCCTTTGGCCACATGCGGATCCATACGGTTTTATGGTCAAAAGGATATTTTGAATAATCGAAGGGTTGGCGCAGGTTCGCCTCAAAATACCAACCAATAACCTCCTCATTGCCACTACGGATTCGGTAAGCTTCACGCGGCTCTATATCACTGCCCGAATTGACCTGATCAGGTAAGATGAATCCAACCTCTGAGGGGCCGGGTTTGATGGCATCATGCAGACCAACTCTGTAACGCTGCCAGATGTAGCCCGACAGATTGACTTCAGTGGAATTGAAAAACTTCAGGGACTGAATAAATATTCCGGTTTTTATCCTAATGGTCGGTCCGGCATGAGAAACAGAACTACCCGATCGATTTTCCCAGTGCTCTTTAAGATAGTCATTGGTGGCCTGCTCATTGACCAGTTGAGTGGGTTCTATATCATGTCGATTCATCTGAACCCACAAACCAATCAACACAACGGTCAATAATACAGATACTGCATGCGGATATCCACCACAGAGTTGCTTGTTTCATTGGAAAAATTTCCTATATGACTCTAATTTTGATGAACCTGTAAAAAGTCCGGCGTTTTTTGAGCCGTAACACACTGGAATCATTGATAGCAAATTTGCCATTTGGGATTTTTTACGAGTCCACCAATTTTGGAAGTGTTCATAATTCTGTGTCATTGTTTAAACGTTCGTAATTTCCCCGCAGCCTAGCGGAAGTGGAAGCCACCCCCTGAGAATGAGAACCCAAAAAACTGCTCGTCGGAAGGAGGTTGGCCTTTAGAACTCCGCCAATTTCGCCAACGCAAGACAGGAAGTCTGGCGGAATTCTTTTAGGGTTTGTTATGGGCTTGAGGGTGCAAGTTCAAATTTATTGACTATTTGCAAAAGATGAATCCGTCACTTATTTAATATGACATTTACTCCACATTCAATTAACCTGCCCCTCAGCTCTGGCGTCATACTTAACACATGTATTATTAGAGTCTTTAATTTTGGCATACCTCCGTTTTCAACAGCGGAGACTATTATTCCCGTTTGATTCGTTATTAAATTACCAAGGTCAAGGGTTACAATTTTATCCAATGCAAAATGGGTGGCTAATTTTGTTTCATCCACTGGTAATTGAATCGGAACGTGACTGGTACTAGAAAGCTGATCCAAAATTTTTGTTTCATTCCACTTTTTAGCCGCTCGGTGAAAAGTCTTCGATGCACTTCCAAAATCAACTCTTTCAATATCTGCGGGTGTCAATTCTGGAGTGCCGGTATTCATCTCCCATCCCCACCTTATTGAACCAAGATATTGTCCTGTATCATTATGGAGTGCCGCTACTTCAAATTTCATTCCTCCTGTTAATGTATGTTCAACTCTACGAATTCTCGTATTAAGACCTGGTTCGTCATTTAATTGGGCTTTGGTCCATTTTCCACTCACTTTTTTCCCCGATTTTACACTATAGGGATGAGACGTTTTTCCTTGTATGTTTAGCTCTTCATTTTCATCCATCCTTGTTTCCGAATAACGCGGATCTAAGTTATTTACTCCACCTTGATCGTTTAGAACCTCCTGATCTATACCTGTTCCAATATCTTGACTTACTGCATATTCATCATCTTCAGTGAGAACTCGATTACCTAATTCCGATGTCGTGGGAGTTGGAGTTATATCTTCATTCGTAGTGGAGTGTGTCAATTTTGTGGTATCATTAACTGTTTGTACTAAACTGACTGTATCATCATCATCACCCAATTCATCATTTCCTTGAAAAAAAAGTGCAATTTCCGCCCCTTTTTTGAATCCATTAATTGCTTCATATGTATAAGTATCAAATTTTCCACCTGATACTTCAATTTCTTTTCTTTGAATTAAAGTAGATAGACTCCGTAAACTATTTTCTTGTTGTTTGGTTGACTCGAAGCCTTTCTGCAATTTTCTTTGCTTAATATATTCAGGTCGACTATCTACAAACCCAAAACCTTGCTTAACATTACTTTTCTCCCGGTCAACAGAATTAGCAACCACCCTACTTTTATTTCCTTTCGATTTATTCCCTTGTGCATACATATCTCAAACCTTTAATTTTTCAGGGGTTGTTATAGGCTACCTTTAACGCCTCTCAGCCCCCAATCATCACAGTAGGGCACCCCACAGTAATGCTGCCGCCATGGGCCGTAGTATCCCCCATTCTGGCAGCGGGCCTGCCCCCGATCATCACGGTGGCGGAACCCTTGACAATGGCGTCGGGCGGACCTGTGCAGGTGCAGGTATCCCCAACCACAGCGGCGGGCATACTGCCGATGAGAACGGTAGGCACACCCGGGCCGATGACAGGGCCGCCCACATGGGGGATGGGCGAGGGAAAGGCCGGGGTCTGCATGGGGCAGGTGTGCATATCGGTTAATCTGGCTGCGGGAGGCATTTTTAGCTGTCAGCTTTCAATTAATCATCACCATCGCACCCTTAACCGTAGTCTGTCCGGAAGCAGACAATTCCGCGGTGGCATTGCCCTTGACCGTTGCCCCGACCTGGGCCTCGGCTGTGACATTGAGCCCCTTGATCGTGGCGTCGGTTGAGGCGGAAATATCCACGGCCTGCGTGGCCTCCAGCGTGATGCCGGATTTGGCGGAGATGGAAATGTTCTTGCCTGAGATAGAGATGTCCTTATCGCTGTCCAGGCTGATGCCCGAAGAGGAGAGTTTAATAGTATTGCCGTTCTGGTCTTTGATCGTGACGGCTTCATCTGAATCGGACAGACTGAGCTGGTTGTCCCCAGGGGTTTTTAAAAGAATCGCCTTGTTTTCATCGTCAAATTCAAGTTCCATGCCTTCCCTGGTAAGGATTTTTTTGATGTTGTTCTCCTTGTCTATGGGAACAGGAGGCTCCCGCTTTCCGGAGTAAAGGCTGCCCAGTATGACGGGATTGCCGGGATCATTGTCCAGGAAAGAAAGGATGACCTCGTCCCCGATTTCCGGAATAAAAAACGCACCGAATCCCTGGGAGGCATGAAAGTTTGCCGGCCGGGCCCAGACATGGGTGGACTGCTCCCCCAGGGTGGGGATCTCCACCTGAATCCGGTTTTCCTGGTCCGGGTCTTCGTCCAGCTGGGTCACAACACCAATGTGAAGGCCTCTGATCGGGGGGGCCAAGCCGCCGGCCGGGGGGGAGGAGAGGTTAGGGATCTGGGCAAAGGACTTGTCCGGCCTGCCGAACTGAACATCTGTGATCCAGGTGCCGTTTGAAATCGTGTGGGTCACCCCGGTAACATAGACATTACCGTTGAACCGGTCCCCCACCTTTTCAAGTTTAATGCAGGCGCCCGGTACGGCCCTGCTGTCTCCGGCAAAGGTCATGCTGCCCTGGATCCGGCCCATCTGGGCCCTTACCAGCCTGGCATTAGCCCAGGACTTTAAATCCGCCTGACTCATGGGCGTGGGAAGCCAGAGTTCCAGGGTTTCGGTGTCAAGGACTTTGGAAAGCGTTTGGGAATCCAGGTTTCCCTGGTCGCTGATATTCAAATCGTCGCTCTGGGCCTTGATCATCTTCTGCTCGGAAGGATCCCAGGCGTGGGTGATCACGCTCTTGAGCTGGGCTGTGGCATCCAGCTTGGCGGAGAAACTGTAGAGATTGTAGCCATACGTCACTGTCATGGCCGGTGAGTCTTGCGTTTCCACGGGTGCCAGTTGAACCTTACCGTCCGTAACCATGACCTGAAGCCCGTTGGCTTCGGCCCGGATAAGCAGGTAATCCCAGTCTGTGGCATCATACTGGATGGGGTTGCAGGCATCCCCGGTACTTGACACATCAGACGCCAGTCCATTGTCCTGTATCAGTTTTGAAAGTATGATGTCGTCCGTATCCCCTTGGTGATGAACCCGTTTGCGGCACTTGGTCATTTTTACGGCCTTGTCTTTGCACTCCACCACCAGGTTGACGCTGTTTGACCGGCTGATGGTCAGGCTTTGGCGGATGACCACGCCCTTGAAAATGACGGTTTCATCCGCCTCGTACCCGGCCAGAATTTCAATTTCTGTCCCCGGAATAAAATCATTCGAATTTGCTGCTTTGAACTCCCCTGTGGGCATATCCCCGTCAATCAGGGTAAGGCTGGCCGTGGGGATCTTGCCGATCTGTCTTGCGACCGACACCGAGACGACACTGTACTCGTCCTTGATCTGCTTGCCTTCGGATTTGACAGTGACCCTGAGTATGCCGGATCGTGGAGGGGTCATGGGTCTCTCCTTTGGGGTATATCCAACGCCTGGATGGGGGGGAAGCTAAGCCGGGTGCCCGAAGGTATATTCCGGAAATCGGTCAGGTTGTTCTCCCTGGCAATATAGGGGTACAGGGAGCTGTCCCTGTAAATTTCATGGCAGAGCAGGGGCAAAGTATCCCCTGCGTTTACCACCCTTGTGTGGCTCAGGTCCGGAGAAGACCGTCCAGCCTTTTTAGATTCTTCCTCAGGGCTGACATATTCGGAAAAGGCAAGGCTGACCTTGGCCCTCAGGGGCGTGCCGTCCGGCTTGAACAGCGTGTAATTCACACTCATGCTTGTCAGACGCCCAAAAAAGGACATGGGGCCCCAGCTTAGCTTGACCGGTTTAGGCTGGTGCATGCTTCCGTCATAGGTGTAGGCGATGTCCTTTAAATCTTTGATCTGATCTTTCACCTTTCTTGGACTTCGGATCATATTGACGGCGTCGGCTACGCCTGTACCGTCGATCACGAAATCAAAGGAAATTTTTTCTTCGTTGTGATTGCTGAATTTAAGCTCCGGCGCAAGCTTACCCTCGGCCGTGTCCCTGTTGTAATTGATACCGTATTCCTGTTTATAGGATTCAGGGTTAATCACGGTTTCAAATTTGGAGCCGTCCGCCGTGGGCGAACCATTGCTATCCAGGGAACAGGCCTGGATGGTCAGTTTTGTTCCCGAGCTTTTTCCTGAGGCCAATGCCATATCAGGGTTCCTTAATTATGTTGAACGATTTACCGGCCTTCAAGTTCTTCCAGCACATCCTTTACAATCGCCCGGCAGTCCGCCAGGAAATCAGACCGTATCCGGTCGGCCACCTCATCTGCCATGGAACCGGACAGGTTATCGCTCTGGCCTTCCGTCACCACGGTTTTAATGATCAGTTCTTTGATCTCAATAGTCATTTCTACCTCCATAAATTATCGCCCTAGGGCAAACTGATACCTGACAGCTATTTAGTGTCTGAACGAAAACCTGGAAATTTTGTCGAGTACAAGGCGGGCGCAAATTTTAACCGGAGGAATACATGAAGTATTTCGAGGATTAAAATTTACGACCAACGAAGTAATCGGCAAAATTTACGGTTTTCGGTCGGGCACTATTTAAGGATCTTCCCGGGTACTGTGGGTATAGGCCAGTTCCAGGGTTTCTATGGCAACCTCGTTTTTGGTGGACTGAAAGGCGCCGATTTCCCAGGAAACGGGATAGGCATTATGGACATGCCAGTGCATCAAGACCTGCCCTCCATGGTTCAGCAGCATCACATGGACATCCATGGGTTTAATGGGGTTGGAAAAATCCGATTCAAGGGTCTTTTTGCACCATTTGACAAGGGGAGAATCCTGGGTTTGCACCGCAGCTTTAAGAACAAGATTGTCCGATTTTATTTGCTTGGGCAACTTGTAAACAAACCGGTTCTCCCCCCCTTCCGGGACCTCTTCCACATCCATACGGGTTTTGATCCCCGAAATTTCCTGAAAGGGAACCTCCCAGATACTGGAGCCATCCATAAATTCCACCATAAAGTAAAAAGCAACGGGCAGGTCGTATCCAAAGGTCTTATTCAAGCGTCAGCCCTTCATGGGCGATCTCAATGGTTTCAATGGCCACTTCATTGCCGTCGGACTTGAAGTCCGTGCCCGTAATTTTGGTGGGCCAGGCATTGGCCAGCTTCCAGGTCATGGCCGGGCTGCCTTCCTCGTCCAGGAGGCTGATGGTCACGGGAATGCGCTTGATGGTATTCATCTTGATTTCCTTGAGCCAGTCCCAGAAGGCGTTGTCTCCTTTATACACCCCTTTTTTCATGGTGACATTCCCGTATTTCTTAATGCCGGGCATTTTGATGGTGGTAAATTCCTTTGAGTTCCCGGCCCGGTATTCGATGACCTGGGCTTCGCTGTCCAGGCCGGATACTTCCTGAAAGGCCAGTTCCTTATCATCCCATTTGACCTGGAAATAAAATTTAGGCATGGGCCATACTGCACTGCTTTGGGCGGATCCGTCATCTGCCATGATATATTCTCCATATTTTTTTGGTTTTAGCGGTCAGCAATCAGCTGATTGCTGATACCTGACAGCTGATAGCTAATCTACGATTTCTGCATCTGCTGCTGGAAGGTAATTTCAATGAACTCTGCCGGCCGTGAGACTGCCACCAGGACCGTGATCCTCAAGATCCCTTCCAGAATGTCTTCAGAGGTCATGGTTTCGCCTAAGCCGACATGGACGCTGAAGGCATCTTCGGGGACGGCGCCGGCCAGGCCCCCGCGCTTCCAAATGCCGTTGAGGAAATTTTTAATCATGGACTTCATGGTGACCCAGGTGTTGGCATCATTGGGCTCGAACACATAGGCCTTGGCCGCATTCTTAATGGATTCCTCCAGCATGATCATGGTACGCCGGACATTAACGTAGCGCCAGTCCAGGCTGTTGCCGTCCAGGGTTCTGGCGCCCCAGACCAGGACGCCCTCACCGATAAAGGTCCTAATGGCGTTGATGGACTTGCCGTGGATGGTCACGTTAAGGTCTTCCTGGTCGTCGTGGGAAATATTCACGGCCGGGGAAACCACGGAGTTGAGGCTGACATTAGCAGGGGCTTTCCACACCCCGCGGGAATTGTCCACCATGGTGTAGATGCCGGCCATGGCTGCGGCCGGGGGCAGCAGGTTGAACTTGCTGGTCATTTCCTTTACCAGCAGTGCCCAATTTTTACTCTTTTTGGCCAGAGCCTTATCCAGAACGCCGGCCATTTCAGGATTGCCGGCATTGTTCATCAGGTCGTCAATAAAATCAGACTGCTGTTTTATCATGGCTTCCAGGGCCGTAATCTGTTCTTGGGTATCCGGATCAAGATCTTCCTGGGCAGGGGCACTCTTCTTCTTTGCCGGGGCATCCTTTTTCTTGTCAGAGGTATCCTCCCCTTCGGCAGCGGCATCTTCCTTTTCGGGAGGTTCAGCTTTGCCGCCCTTGGGTTTCAGCCTCTCCAGCTCGGCTTCAACCGGGGCGATAAATTCATTTGTCAGTATCTGCTTGAGCTGTTTCAGCCCGTTCTCCTCCAAATGGAAATAGCTCAGGTCCTTTTCCTGGAGCACCGTGGTGTTCAGCCATGGGTAGTAGGCCGCAGCAAAGTCGAGATTGTTGATGCCAAGTGCGCCCCTGAACGCCTCAATAGGGTCTCCATCCGGGTCATGGCGGTCTTTGTCCCCATTGTAGACATCCAGAATGGAGACCCGGTTTTTCATTTTATCCCCGCAGTGCATGAGGGATGCCTGCTGGACAGCGATGCAGTCCTTTGCCTCTTTCAGCTTGACTGCCTCGGGGATTACCACCATGGTGGGTTCGGTCTCTTTGATCAGGGTTTTGATTCCGGCCTTCATCTGATCCGCATCAAAGTCTTGTCCATCGTAATTCCCGATGGATACGATGTAGCAGGGGCCGCCCCCGTTTTCGAAAAACATCCGGATGCAATAAAAGAAAATATATTCCGGCCCGGTCCGGGTCAGGTTGTATTTGCCGGTGCCGGAAAAGCTGAGATCCGGGTCTGATCCGTTGGTGACCGGTGCAATGGTAAAGGCCGGTGTGGGATCAGCCCCGAAATATTCCTGGTACTCCACCATGGAAGATATCCGCCAGGGTTTATTTTTAAGGCTTTTGCCCTTGTTATCCGCTTTTTCCGTATGCCCGATAAAGGCAGGCACTGCTGTGGCGACCTCCACAACTGAGTTTGGAAAAGCGCTTTTTTCCACGATGTACACACCCGGGGTTTTCATGGTTCCCATTGGTTTTCCTCTCTTATCTTTAAATGTTAACAAAAATTTCCGAGATATATCCGGCGGCGCCGGGGCCTTTGGATTTAAACAGAATATCCGGGGATGCAGGGGGCAGACGCTTCAAGATAAGGGCACCGGACATCTCGTCCTTTAAGGCAAAATTGGTAGGGCAACTCTGTGTCAGGGGAATGGATTGATCTGAAATAAATGCCTGGACCGGACTGCTGATGGGCAGATCCGGCGGCTCTGTCTTTTCGAACTGGATTTTGCCGTCCCGGTCAACGACCTGCACTGGATCAGGCTTACCCGAAATGAGATATTTCCAGCGGGTTTTCCGGGTGGAAAAAGTGGCATGAAAGGTCTGTCCCAGGACCTGGCCTTCTTTTGAAAAAAAAATGCCGTCGTCCGGCTCCGGGAACAAGCCGATGACAAACAGGGGGCGTTTTTGTTTTATGCTGCCGGTCATGGCGGCGGCAAGCGCCGGGTCTGCCGATGCTTGATGGTCCCCCATGGAAACCCGGGGCTTTTGAGTAAGACAGCACGGGTCCGGATTACCGGACCGGGTGCTCAGGAATAACGCTGTTTCCGGCGGACCCTCTGCATTTTCCGTATAGTTAAAAAAAACGGGGTCTGATGTTTGCCCTGTGAAATAAAAGCAGAGCGGATCAAAGGGGTCACCCATGTACATCTTCATTGCATCAAGACGGCTTTTCTCATAAAGAACAACGATCCTGCCGGCCTCTGGTTTCAGGATCATCCCGGTTTTGCCCGCAAGCTTTCGGGTCTCATTTGCCGGACTCAATCTTAAAGGACGGCATAACCGATTTTCAAAATAGGTGTGCCGCAGTTCCACGGTGAAAAATATGTTGAATTGAGAAATGGCGTTTTCCCTAAAATATGGGGGTTTATCAGAACGTCTGTGTAAGCTACTCAGATCTTTCAAACTTTGTTGTGGGCTATACCTGGCAGTTGATATGTCAGGTCAGCCCATGGCTGTTATATAATCTTAGACTGGACCTTCTCGCCCTCAATGACCAGTGTTCTCTGCACAACGGCCTCCGTATCAATGGCAACCACCTGAATTTTGTAGAGGACGGAAGGAAGATACTTGTTGCTGATGACACTCCACAGACTGGAAAGATCCCTGATGCTCATATTTTCGATGGAAAAAATCAGCTTGCCGATTTTAGGATCCATATCCGGGATGTTGTGCCGGGTGAACACCGGATGCTTCTGGAAAAATCCAATGGCCTGGGAGAGAATTTTCAAGCCCTCATTATAATTGCCGGCACTGAAATTCGCAGCGACCATGATGTAGAGATTCAGGCGGATGCCGGGACGGGCTTTGGCCGATGCCCCGCCCTCCCCTTTTGTATTAACCACCGGGGAGGTGTTCGCACAAGTATCCCGTTCAATACCCACCAGGGAAATAACCAGTTTATTATCCGTTGCAGAAACCATGGTTCCATCCGGTTCCACCAGGCTCGACAGCACCACCATATGTTCGCTGAACTCAAAACGAATCTTCAAATACCTGTTCAGGGAAGTCGTTACCAGTTCAAGGACATTATTGATCATCGGGCCGCCCCACGATTGGACTGAAAATCCGGACGCTCTTCAAGGAGATAGGATTTACCCTTGCCTGCATTTTCCTTTGAATTCTTTTTTTGCATTGCTCCGCCCTGTCGGTTATATCCGATTCCTTGCTTGATTCACGCAAAACAGCCATGGGGTATTGCTCTTTTTTTTCAACCATACTGAATAATTTCTATAAAGGCAGGAGTGACAAGTGGCAGGATATTAGTGATGAACGGCAGACAATGGGTTTTATGGTAATCATGCAGGCAGAATGATCTCTATCCGGACCTCCCCGTTGTCTTCATGCTTTTCAAAGGTGTGGGTGTCCGGATAAAAGGCCTTCAGGCGAGCGGTCACGTTCTGAATACCGATACCGGTTCCGGCAGTACTATCCGATGGGGCCATCCATTTCCCGGTATTGGCAATGATAATGCGGACGTGGGTTTTCCGGTACAAGGTGGCACTGATCCGGATACCCAGATGAGCGGGGCTGGTTTTATTTCCGTATTTTACGGCATTTTCAACCAGAGGCTGCAGGACAAGGGAGGGAATCTTTATGTTTTCTACGTACGGGTCCACTGCGATATCAACAGAAAGATAGTTACCGTGGCGTATCTTCTCAATTTCCAAATAATGCTCTATCATTGACATTTCCCCGGCAATGGTTTGCATCTCTATCGCCCCCCGGGAGAGGGAAAGACGATAGAACTCAGCCAGATGAGTGATCATATCGTAAGCCGCATCCTGGTTGGAAAACACGGCTCCCCGGATGGAAGCCAAGGCATTGAATAAAAAATGGGGATTGATCTGGTATCTTAGTTTTTCCCTTTTGCTTTCCATGGCGGCCCTGCAGGCTTGTGCTTCCTTTTGTTTCTGCTTCTTCAACTCCATCTCCAGTCTCAAATTTTTCTGGAGGGTCAGATGGGCCTTTTGCAGCGCCAGCTGGCATTGCACTCGTGCAATAAGTTCTTCCGAGGAAAAGGGTTTGGTAATATAATCGTTTGCACCAACATTATATGCCTTGATCAAAGCGTCGGGATTGCGACTGCCGGTGAACATGATAATGGGCAGTTCATGGGCTGAAAATGTTTCTCTTAGGGTCTCACAGACCGTGTAACCTGAGAGCCCGGGCATCATGATATCCACAAGGACCAACTTGGGAATGTTGCCGGCATTTATGAATGAAAGTGCGGCATCTCCATTCAAGAAGGTTTGGCAGCTGATTCCTGCACCCATGAACATTCTGTCGACAGCCTCGAGTACTTTAGGATGATCATCTGCCACAACCACCTGGGGTGTGTCATCGGATGCCATTTTGTATTCCTTTATTGATCGATACGGCAGTTTAAAAAACACACGCCGTTCGGATTGACTTCCGGAGCTACTATTTGTTTTGAGGATTGTTCACGTTACCGTGTTTTGATATTGAAATCAAGAAAAGAAGGCACCGCCTTTGCCTTACGGAGCTGTCCGGTATTTAATTTGGATATTATTCTTTGCATTACATGGTAAAACGACTATGGCATCCGGTTGAGGATATCGGTCAGATGCTGCCGGGACACCGGCTTTAAAAGAAAGTCCAGGGCATGGGTCATCCCGGCCTCTTTTAGGTATTTTTCATGTGCCGAGATAATGACAAAATCTATTTTTTTCTTCTCAATCAGGGGGACCAGATTAAAACCGCAACCGCCCCGGATTCGGATGTCAAGAAAAACCAGATCGACATTAATCTCTTTTAAGATCTGCGTCGCCTCGTCGTAGGTTTCAGCTTCCCAGAGTATGTCAATGCGGTCAAAAAATGACAACAGGTGGCGAAGGTCTGCCCGGACAAAGGGTTCATCTTCAATCAGTCCGACCCTGATTTTTTTATTGGTGGTGTTTTCGGTCCTGCCCATTGCCATATTTTCCCGGGAATAATTCGGCTATTTTCTAAAAGCAACGCCATGTCACCCTTTTTGGTATACCGGGGACTTTAAATCATTTTTAACACACGAAAAAATACTTTGTGATAAATGGTGCCAAAGTGTGATGAATGGTTTTTTCATGTTAACGCTTTGATGTTTATGAGAGCTGTTTTCAGATGGCTGGCCATCCGCCGGCTGACCCTGAAGGGGTGAGGGTGTTGCCCCAGGAAGACCTCGGGGATTCCGTTTGTTTGGCCAGTCACTCCGGTTACACGCGCCAGGTTAATAATGGTTGATTTGTGGGTCCGGCAAAAAAACTCAGCAGATAAGGCAGCCTCCCAAAACTTCAGTGTACTCCTGAGAATCAGCTTTTCACCCTGGTGTAAATACAGTTCTACATAATTGCCCCCGATGGAGTTAATGGCCAATATATCGTCCGGGGCGACATACCGGCTCCCGCTATCGCATTTTATCAAAACCCGTTTCTTTTCGGCCTGCCCTGCCGGATTTTCAGCCTCCGGAAGGATACGTGCCAGGGTTTTAGCAAGGCGATCTTTTGCCACGGGTTTAAGGAGATAATCCAACGCATTGAGTTCAAATGCCTTTAACGCATGATGATCATGCCCCGTGACAAAGACAATCTTTGATTGCGGATCGATAAAGGGAATCAAGTCAAACCCAGATCCCCCGGGAAGACCGACATCCAGAAAAACAAGATCAAAAAATTTCTGCTGCAGCAGTTCTTTTGCTTCGTAAAGGGTACCAGTCTCTCCTGCGATACGCACCCGTCCATGGCGCTCAAGCAGGGCGGAAAGATCCTGTCGTACAAATGGTTCGTCTTCAATTATGAGCGCATTTAAGACCATAGTATCAAGCCCGTTGTTTTTTAAGTCCCTGTATGTTTATATCACTACGGCGAAAATCAATGTTTCACATTGATAACAATTTAGACAATGAGTCAATTTTATAAAAGAGACTCAAAGGTTTCATACGAAAATGGCAAAGTTTGGAGTTATCATAGATTAAATTATCTTAAAAAGTCAATCAGGATACAGGAAAAACGAACACTGCCTTCTTCAGCAGAGTCTTTTAAAAGGTAAAATAATTGAACGCCTTGCCGGTTGTAGCTGGAGCAATCATCAAACGTTTGCTAATGTATAACCTTTTATATGAAAGTACCAATAAGTTGCTAAGTTACTTTCATATTTTGTTGTGGGTTGAGCCTGGGTGTTTATAGACCAGGTCGGCCCATGGCCGTTATTTAGATCAGGCAAAAATTTATCGACAACAAATTTGGAAAGCTGCTCAACTCATGATGCATAAAAAACAAAGATTTTTCGGCGACCGTTCAATCATCGCCATGTTGGCGCTGCTCAGCGCCTTTCCACCCTTGTCAACGGATCTGTACTTGCCGGCCCTTCCCCATGTGATGGAAGAGTTCAACGCCGGTCAAACCCTTGTAAACCTGAGTTTGAGTCTGTTTTTAATCTCTTTTTCCCTGGGCATTCTGATCTGGGGGCCGATCAGTGAAAAATATGGCAGAAAACCCATTCTGCTGACAGGACTTGTTCTGTACACGTTAAGCAGTGCCGTATGCGCCATGTCCACCAATGTAACGACACTCATTGTGGCCAGGATATTCCAGGGTTTTGGCGGTGGCGCAGGCAGTGCTGTCGCAACAGCGATGGTCAAAGATATGTATACGGGCAGGAAACGGGAATCGGTACTGGCCGTTGTTATGGCCATGGTTATTGTGGCACCGGTAGTGGCACCGGTGGCAGGGGCACAGATCTTAAAATTCGTGTCATGGCATGCCATATACTGGATACTGGCCGGGGTCGGCCTGTTTTCATTCTGCCTGTCCCTGATTTTGGATGAACCCCTTGAGACCCGTTACCCGGGATCTGTTTTCCACGCCCTGGGGCGTCTGGGCGTGGTCATGAAAAATCCGGGATTTTCCATTTTGCTCATGCTGTTTTCCATGGTATCCCTGCCGATTATGACCTTCATCGGTGCCTCTGCATTTATATATATCCAGGGATTCGGCATGGATGAACAGACCTACAGCTATTTTTTTGGTCTTAATGCATTGGGCGCCCTGGCAGGCCCCTTGACGTATATCCAGATATCACGGTGGTTTTCACCGGGCAATATCATCAGCGGCAGTTTTGCCTGTATGGCCTTAAGCGGAAGCTTCATTTTTATGCAAGGCAGCGCCTCCCCGTTTCTGTTCGCTCCGGGCATGCTTGCAACGACCCTGGCATGCAGCTTGATGCGCCCCCCTTCTGCCAACCTGCTCTTATCCCAGCAGGATGAAGACACGGGATCGGCTGCAGCCCTAATCAATTTCATGGCCATGTTCATGGGCAGCTTAGGTATGTTCCTCATCTCCCTTAAGGCTGTTGAAGATCTGATTCCAAGTCTTGGACTGATACAGATTACAATCGGCGTAGTCTGCAGCGGATTGTGGCTGATAATTCGAAAGCGTTCTTTTATCCGCCAGGCCGGCTGATCCTTGCAAACGTTAATTAAAAATCAATTTCTCAGGGTGGCAATCAATCGTTTAGGATTTTCAAAAAAAGCAAATACATCCAGAATATGCCGGATCATCACATCGGCTGACATCAGTGCCGGTAACGCCATCCCCTCCTCCCCAAGCACGGCGACACCCAACACGGCTTGTTTAAGCATCAAGGCGTCGTTAACCCCGTTGCCCACAGCCAGGGTGGTGTCCGGGCCGATGTGATTGAGCACGTCCAATTTTTTTTGATCCTGGTTCTGGTTTGAAATCAGTACGACTTGGGCCTTCACGCCCTCAAGCTGTGCCTGGACCGACCCAAAGGTGTCAGCCGTCACCACATGAAAATCAAGGCGGTGGGCAAGCCGGTTCATGGCCGCCCCCACGCCGTCAAGAAGGCGGCCATCCGCTGCAATGGTGCCGTTGTAGTCAAACATCACATTTTGAATATTAACCGGACCGGTGCCGGGAATTTCAACGCGGATCATGCCGCCTCCTAACGACGTCTTATAACCAGCCGCGGGCTGACCTGGTTTTTCACCGTGGTTCAGCCCACAACAGAAGTTGAAAAATCTGTGTTAGTGACACAGACCGTCTTATAAAAAAATATTTTTCCTGAACCTTATATCCCGCACCAGGTAACAACATCTTCCACTTTCTCTCTATGACTGATGACCTTATTTGCAGGGAAATCATCGTCCGGGTATCCAATGGCAATGGCAGCAAGCAGGCGTTTATCATCGGGAATTTGAACAATGTCTCTAAGTACGTCGGAATAGGTGATGCCCTGGTTTTCGATACAGGTGCCAAGCCCGAAATCAACTGCAGCCAGGCAGATATTTTGAATAACTAATCCGGCATCCAGGTAGGCACCTTCAACGGGAAGTGATTTATCGCCGACAAGGATGATCGCCGCAGGCGCATCAAAATACCGGAATCCGCGTTTCACCCACTCAAGCCGCTTATCTTTATCTTCCCTGCCGATTTCCATGAGTTTAAACAGCCGTATGCCAATGTCCACCTGGCGGTCACGGTAAACCGTTCCTTTTTCCGGTTCAATCAGGATATGCGCCATTTCCCCGGGAGGGGCTTCAGGACTGATGAGCCGGTTCACATTTGCCTTCTTAAGCTGTTCCAAAGGTTCATCGGCAACCACATAAAAGTGCCACGGTTGTGCATTTTTCGTAGACGGCGCCCTGACGGAAATTTCCAGAATTTCATTTAAAACCTCTTTGGGGACCGGCTTGTCTAAAAACCCGCGAATACTTTTCCTTTCCTTAATGGCAGCTTGTAATTCCATCATATCTTCCTTGGCTAACTATTAATTGCATCTATTAAACCCGCTAAATTGATGCCAGGCAGTGTACTGTCAACCGTAATAAATATTCAATACTTTTTATTTTCACCTACTCCGGGGTTAAGCTTGCCCCAAAACAACCCTTTATCCCGGAGGAAATCCAATGTATAAACTTTTACTATTATGAATAATACAAAACAAATCATCAATATGCATGCAGCGGGTGAGGACCCGGCCGTTCATCACCTTAAGGCCAGGGTATATTATGAAGATACGGACCACTCAGGGGTTGTTTATCACGCCAATTATCTGAAATATTTTGAACGGGCCCGGGAAGATATATTCGGTGTTGAGACCCTGGTGCAGCTGTGGCACGATAAAAGCATCGGCTTTGCCGTGTACAAAGCGGAGATCGGATACCACGACGGAGCTCAGTTCGGAGATCTTCTGGACATTCGTACCACCTGGGAAAAACAGGGGCCATACCGGGTGGTGTTTTTTCACAGCGCCTGGCGCCCGGAGCAGAACAAGCCGGCAGTCACCTGCACCCTGGAACTGGTGTGCCTGGGGCCGGGCAAAAAGCTTTTGCCCATTCCGGAATTTGATTTTTTGGATTAAACTCCCTGATTTGTGCTTGAACGGAAACCCGTGTTTGGACGAAAACTTGCCCAGATGCAAGGCGCCGGTGGGTGACTTTTCGTTCAAACACCAATTTTACAACTTTTTTACAACCATTTTACCCCGGTTTGACACATGACTTTTTTCAATGGGTTATCCTTTGCGTGTAAGTAAAAGCTTTTCAGACATACTTGCACCTTAGAGAGAAAACCCAATACTTCATAAAAAGGAGAAAGGCATGAGCACCAGGATTACCAAAACAACAAAAGTTGCCGCGCATTTTATTTTTTCCATTTTAATGGTCACCCAGGCCTTAGGCGTATCCCCGGCCACGGCAGCCCGGGACCGTGTCACCTGCCGGGTGGAAACGGACAGATCCATACTGCCGGCAGATGATCCCCAAAACGTCATTTTAAAAATCACCCTGGATGCCCCGACGGTACCTGAAAACACCGCCCGCCCCCGGGTGAATATTGCCCTGGTAATGGACCGTTCCGGCTCCATGGGCGGCACAAAAATTCAAATGGCCAAGGCTGCAGCCGTGGAGGCGCTGTCCCGGCTTGGCAAGGATGACGTATTTTCTCTTGTCACCTACGACACGGAGGTCACCACCCTGGTTCTGGCCCAAAAAGTTAGGGAAACCGGTTCTATCATCCACGCCATCAAAGGCATTGAAGCCGGCGGCAACACCGCCCTTTTCGGCGGGGTAAGCCAGGGCGCCGCGGAAATCAGAAAAAACGTTGAAGACGATTATGTTCATCGGGTGGTGCTTCTGTCCGACGGTCTGGCCAATGTCGGCCCGAGCAACCCTTCCGATTTAGGGCGTCTTGGGGCAGGACTGTTCAAGGAAAACATCTCGGTGACCACCGTGGGCGTGGGCACGGACTACAATGAAGACCTCATGGCACAACTGGCCCAGAAAAGCGACGGCAATACCTATTTTGCCGAATCCGGAAGGGATCTGCCCCGGATCTTTGCAGCGGAACTGGGAAACGTGCTCAATGTAGTGGCCAAACAGGTGGTTGTAACCATCACCTTGCCTGCGGGCATCGAACCTGTGGAGATCATCGGCAGGGAAGGCCGGATCCGGGGAAACCGCATTGAACTGTCCATGAATCAATTGTACGGGGGGCAGGAAAAATTCGCCCTGGTGGAAGTGCACATGAAAGGCCAAAAAGACGGAAGTTCTGTTCAAATTGCCAAAGCCGATGTCTCCTATCAGGATCCTTTCTCCATGAAAAATTTAAAAGCCCAGGCAAAGGCCACAGCCAGCTTCAGCCGGAACAAGGCCAAGGTAGCGGCATCCACCAACCCCCAGGTGGTCAAGGATTACCAGCTCAACCTCAATGCCCTGGCCCAGGAAAAAGCCATTGAACTGTCTGACCAGGGTAAAACCAAAGAGGCGGCCCGGGAATTAAGACAATCTGCAGCGGCATTGAAAGGCTATGCCGGCAAATACAATGATAAAGAGGCACTTGAAGAGGCCCGGGAAGCCGAAGCCCAGGCAGATGTGCTGGAAACCCAAGGTATGAGCAAAAAAAGCAGAAAAGCGCTTCGGACCAAATCGTACCAGATGAAGAATCAACAAATTCAAAAATAGGCCATTATGACCAGCCGGCGCTCAATCATTATATTCTGGACCCTGCTTTTAGTACCAGCCATGGTGCTGGCAGGGTTTGCTTTTCGCCAGCTCTCTTTTGAACAGGAACGGATACGAAGGGCTGGAATTACGGCACTTGAAGACCAGGCCCGGCTGGTGGTCCAAAATCTTGACCAGACCATGGCCACCCTCCAGGCCAA
This sequence comes from Desulfobacter curvatus DSM 3379, assembly GCF_000373985.1. Lineage (GTDB taxonomy): Bacteria > Desulfobacterota > Desulfobacteria > Desulfobacterales > Desulfobacteraceae > Desulfobacter > Desulfobacter curvatus. The sequence goes on along the minus strand of NZ_KB893090.1, from coordinate 28,684 downwards.
CCTGACCCGGTCCCTGCTGGATATAAATGCACAGGACGTAAGCGCCCAGACCCTTGGAGAAGGCCTGTTAGCCTGGGAAAAAATCAATCCCCTGATACGCAATGTATTCATTTTCCATCCCCGCCAAGGCCTGCTGTACCCCCGGCGTTCCCGGGCAGCCACAGGAGAGGAAAGGCAGTTTATCAACCGGTTTAACCCGCTTATGACCGGTGACATCTCCTTTGAATTTAACCGCCCGGCTGACAGGGAGGATAAAACGACTTTCGCAAAAACAGTCCGGCCCGGCAGCCTCTATGCTCTGTCCAGACAGTCTGTCCCCGCAATATTAGAAGAAGACACAACCGCCGCCCCCCAGACCGTTGCAACCTTGGGCAAATCCGGCTGGATCCCCTGGTTCAGCGATAACCAGCTTTATGTACTGGGATGGGTACAACCTGAACCGAAAGGTATGATCTACGGCATTGAACTGGAGATGATGGTCCTTTTATCCCGGCTGATGACGGATATTCCCGAAAACAGCCGGCAGGGCACGGCACTTGTGGTCATGGACGGCAATGGCAGCACCATTCACCACACAGGTCCCCTTCAATTTAACCATGATCCTGAAACAAAGGATGCAGTGGCCAGAATGGATATATCCGGACGTCTGCCCCACTGGTCTGTGTGCGTGTTCACCGATGACTCAGCCTTGTCGGAATCAGACAACTTCCTGGTCATTGCCCTGGTCCTTGTGGGCATACTGGTTACAGCCATTGTATCCGCAGGTGTCCTGATCACCCGGCTGACCCTGGCACAAAGCAGGGATGCCCGTCAGAAAACCTCCTTTGTAGCGGCGGTTTCACATGAACTGAAGACCCCGTTAACCAGCATCCGGATGTATGCCGAACTGCTGTTGTCAAGGCGGGTATCAAATCCTGAAAAACAGCAGGCCTATCTTGAAGTGATGGTGGCAGAAAGCGAGCGGCTTACCCGCCTGATCAACAATATCCTGGATTTTGGAAAGCTTGAGCAGGGCAGGAAAAAATACCGGATCAGTGAATTTGATATGGGACAATTTTTGGACGAGTGCATCCGCACCAACCGGATCAGGTTGAAAAAGGCGGGATTTGAACTTATCACACAAATTCCGGATCAGGCGTTTCCCGTCAAAACGGATCGGGATGCCATGGCCCAGGTATTTCTTAACCTGATGGATAATGCCATCAAATATGCTGGATCGGGAAAGTTCCTAAAAATCATTTTAGACAGGACATCCCATGATGTGCAGATAAAAATCCAGGATGACGGCCCGGGCATTGACCCTGGCCTTAGGGAAAAAATCTTTGATAAATTTTTCAGGGCCGACAATTCACTCACCACATCCAAGCCGGGATCAGGCCTGGGACTGAGTATCAGCCGGCACATGCTTCGGGATTTAGGCGGCGATATCGTCATGGACACCACACTTGCCCGGGGCACAGGCTTTATAATAAGGACACCCATCCATGAATAATACAACCATACTTGTGGCAGAGGACGACATCCACATCCGGATCGGTTTAACAGACACCCTGGAAAGTGAAGGGTATCAGGTCATTGAGGCGGGCGATGGTAATGAGGCCCTGAACGCCTTTGAACGCCACCCCCCGGATCTTGTACTTTTGGATGTGATGATGCCGGGCAAAAGTGGTTATGATGTGTGCCGGGCCATCCGGACAAAGGATGCCATGGTTCCGGTGATTATACTCACGGCCAAAGGAGAAGAGATCGACAAGGTGGTGGGCCTGAGACTTGGGGCGGACGACTACATCACCAAACCATTTGGAATTCATGAACTTCTGGCAAGAATTGATGCGGTGCTGCGCCGGGCCAAAAGATTCAAGAGCCCCGCTGCAAAAGATAAAAGCAAAGCCCCTTTTGCCTTTGCCGGCTTCATGGTTGACCCCAAACGATTTAAAATCACAGGTGCCAATAAAAGCTTTGATCTATCAAGAAGGGAAATTGAGCTGCTCAAATTCTTTGCCGCACATCCCGGAGAAGTGCTGGACCGGGACACTATTTTAGCTCGTGTCTGGGGTGTGGATTATGGAGGAACGACCCGGACCCTTGACCAGCATATCGCAATGTTAAGAAAAAAAATTGAAAAAAAACCTGCAACCCCAATAATCATTACAACCGTTCACGGTGTGGGATACAGGTTTGAATCAGACGAATAGCTACGCTGATTCCTTTTCCAAAATACTCAACCCAACAACTTTGTGCCCGGGATGCCGCCCTTGCTCAGGATCTGAAATATGGCGGATTTCCACCCGGTACATCTCTAAAGAAAGGCCGTTTCCCCCTCTGCGAAGGGTAACAGAAAATATCTGGCCCTCCCGGATATGATCCAATACCTTGGAGTCCTGTCTTGCCAGGATGCCTAGGCCTGTGTAGCTCCAGTCCCTTAGGGGAAACTGGTACGCAAGCATGGAGCCTGGGAAGGTAAATTCAACACTGGCACCGTCGGCAGCTGCTGTTCTCATTTGTGTGCGAAGCTCTTCGTTTTCTGAATGATTTTCTTTTTCCATAATCGGCCCGATAGTTAAATTAAATAAGAATTAACATATATATTAAGCCATATTACCTAATCAAATCAAGAAATTATTACTCCGTACGGCAAATGTATAATTAACATATTTAATTTTTTATGAAAACTTGTAAAATATTGTAAAATATTCAATTTTTCTATGAATTTTTGCTTATACATTCAATTTTTCCATAGAAATATTGACATAAACACAACTCGATCTATATATTGCATCAATAAAAATCCGTAAAGGAAACATCGTAAAGAATACGTAAAAGCCTGCGGAATTTATTTATGTACCAGTAGTATTTTAACAGCATCAAGGAGGTGCCCGTGAAAGACGAGCATATGTTGCCTGAAACGCAACAAAAAAAATCAGGAGTTACCCGGCGGTACTTCTTGAAAACCGTTGCCGGTGCCGCAGCCGGCATTGGTGTGTCCCAGGTGGTGAATCCTGCGCTGGTTAAAGCCCTTGAAAAAGGCCTTAAACGGCATCCGGTTGTCTGGATTCAGGGACAGGGATGCACAGGCTGCTCGGTCAGTCTGCTCAACAGCGTTGATCCCAGCATTGCAGATGTGCTTTTAAAAGTTATCAGCCTGCAATACCATCCCACAGTGATGGCCGGCGAAGGCGAAACCGCCCTGGAAAACCTGTTTGCTGTTGCCAAGGAATATAAGGGAAGATTTTCCCTTGTTGTGGAGGGCGCCATTCCTACGGCAGCAGAAGGCAAGTACTGTGTAGTGGGCGAATACGAGCATAAAGAGTACACCATGGTTGACCTGGTCAAAGAAGTGGCTCCCATGGCCGGCTCCTGTCTTGCTGTGGGCACCTGTGCCGCGTTCGGCGGTATTCCGGCAGCCGAAGGCAATGTCACCGGAGCCACAAGCTGCAGGGACTTTTTTGCAGATAACGGCATTGGGACCCCGATTGTCAATATTTCGGGCTGTCCGCCCCATCCGGACTGGATTGTCCTGTCTGTCGTACATCTGCTGGAAAAAGGCATTCCGGAATTGGATGACGAAGGACGCCCCATGCTCTTCTTTGGAGAAAATATCCATGAGAACTGTCCCAGACTGGACATGTATGACGAAGACATACTGGCCCAAACCCTGTCAGCCCCCAAAGGCTGCCGTATGGATCTGGGCTGCAAGGGTCCTTCCACTTACGCGGACTGCTTTAAGAGAAAATGGAACAGCGGCCTGAACTGGTGTGTGGATAACGCCGTCTGTATCGGTTGTGTTGAACCCGGTTTCCCGGATGCATCATCACCTTTTTATGAACCCGAATAACCAAGGAACGCGGGAAATATGCAGCATTTATTTTTTCCCCAGGGCCTAACCGAAACAGATTCACACTAAGGAGAAATATTTATGTCAGGCAGCAAACCAGCTACCGCACCGATCGGCAGCACTAAAAAAATTAAAATAAGCATTGATCCGGTCACAAGAATCGAAGGGCATCTAAAAGCCGAGGTGGAAGTTAGAAACGGCGTTGTTGTGGATGCCCGCATGTCAGGTGGTATGTACCGCGGATTTGAGCAAATCCTTGTGGGCCGCGACCCCAGGGATGCCGTCCAGATCACCCAGAGAATCTGCGGAGTATGTCCCACCGCCCATGCCACAGCAGCATCCCTTGCCCTGGATGATGCATTCGGCGTAACGCTTACGGACAACGGACGCATCGCCAGAAATCTGATCCTGGGCGCCAATTTTATCCAGTCCCATATCCTGCATTTCTACCACCTGGCAGCACTGGACTATGTGAACGGCCCGGACACGGCGCCTTTCATTCCCAGATATAAAAACAATGACATACGGGTCCCCAAGGAGATCAATGATGTTGGCGTTGCCCAGTACCTTGAAGCCCTTGAAATGCGTAAAATCTGCCATGAAATGGTGGCGCTGCTGGGCGGCAAAATGCCACATGTCCAAGGCATTGTGGTGGGCGGAACAACGGAAATCCCCACCAGGGAAGCCCTGAATGCCTACGCAGAACGGTTCAAAAAAGTCAAAAAATTCGTCATGGAAAAATATATTCCGTTAATTTACACCCTGGCAGGGCCTTACGGTGATCTGCTTAAAACGGGTGCGGGGCATAAAAATCTGGTCTCCTGGGGTGTATTCCCCATGGACAACAAAGGCAATACCTTGTTGAAACCAGGCGTTTACACAGACGGCAAAGACTACAAAGTGGACCCGGCCCTGATCAAGGAATATGTAAAATACTCCTGGTTTGAGGACGACACCACCGGTCTGAATCCCACCAAAGGCAAGACCCGGCCTGAACCGGGCAAAGCCGGTGCCTACTCATTTATCAAAGCCCCCAGATACAATGACAAACCCCATGAAGGTGGTCCTTTGGCCAGAATGTGGGCCACCAATCCGGAGCTGTCCAAAACCGGCCAAAACGCACTGGGCGTAAAAAAACTGCGTGATATCGGTGATGCCTGTTTCTCAATTTTGGGCCGCCATGTGGCAAGGGCTGAAGAGACTGCCCTGGTTGCCGGGGCAGTTGAACAATGGCTTGCCCAAGCCACCCCGGGCAAAGAGACCTTTGTTCCGGCGGATATTCCCGAGAATGCTGAAGGGATTGGCTTGACAGAAGCCCCCAGGGGCGCGCTCCTACATTATGTGGACATCAAGGATTTCGTGATATCCAATTACCAGATCACCTCTGCCACCATCTGGAACGCCAACCCCATGGATGACATGGGCCAAAGAGGCCCCATGGAAGAGGCCCTGATCGGCGTTCCCGTACCTGATGTGGACAATCCGGTGAATGTCGGGCGCCTGATACGCGCCTACGACCCCTGACTGGGCTGCGCCGTCCACGTGCTGGACGCAGATACCGGCAAGGAAATCAAAGTGGAACTTCCCCTGTAATGGGAAACATCCCTTTCTGATTAAACAACAAAAACAATAGGGAGGCGGTTTACGGCCCTCCTTATTGTTTTGTAAAATTCCTAATTACACATATTCTAAAAACAGACCAATCGGGAATCAAACCATGAAAAGATTACTGGTGCTCGGTGTGGGAAATATCCTGATGCAGGACGAAGGCATCGGCGTCCACGCCATCAATGAATTCTGGAAGGAAAAAGAAGACTGGAAAGACGCGGATGTGGATTTCATCGACGGCGGCACTTTTACCCAGGACATCTTTTACCTGTTTGAAGCGTATGAAAATATTCTGGTGCTGGATATTGTCCGGGCCAATCAGACGCCCGGCACCATTTTTTGCCTTGAAGAAAACCAGCTGAGAAAAAATAAGAAGCAGATGCTCTCTTTGCACGACATTGATCTTTTAGACTCTTTAGGTATGGCTGAAATGCGTGGACACAGGCCCTATCTCAGGGTGGTGGGCATTGAACCGGCCACCATTGACTGGGGAACGGAACTCACACCGCCTTTGGCAGCCGCCTTTCCCGATTATTTGAAAATTGTTCGAAAACACATTAACGAAATCCTCGGGTCATCCGACACGGCCTGATACCGCGATTCTTGTGGGCAATCAATCTTAAAGTTAACCTGTACAGTGCAGATGGAAAATGATAATAAATATGGGGATGGAGATTCGACAGGAAGTCGAATCCAAATTCCTTGATTTTCTATGGTGTCTAACAATGGATAACATGCTGAGTCTCCCCAGTGATTCTGATATCAGAAAAGTTCTGAAAAAAGATGGCAAGGAACTGCCGGGGTTTGCCCAAGTCATGGCTAAAATGCTAACGATATGCAATGACCCTAACGCGTCCATTGGGGATGTAGCCAAGCTGGTTGAAACAGACCCGGGGATCACCGCAAAGGTACTGGGCATTGTAAACTCTTCTTTTTTCAGTCTAAGATCCAGAGTCTCTGCCATTTCAGAGGCTGTGCTGTTCCTGGGAATTGATGAGATTAAAAAAATCTGCCTTGGCGTGACTTTTTTTGAAAAAATGGTCAAGTCCGGCCCCAAAAAACAATTTGACCGGGCTTTTTTCTGGCGTCACTGTCTGTGCGTGGCAAGTCTCAGTCAGGCCATTGCAGATCAGATAGGATATCCCAGCCCGGAGGATGCTTATACGGCAGGCCTGCTCCATGATTTTGGAAGAATTATTCTGGACCGGTCCGGCCGGGTGAATTATGCTGATTTTTGTAAAAATGCTTTCAACTTCACCACCCCCTTGGTTGAAGTGGAAAGGGACATCATAGGGATCGGGCACGATGATCTGGGGGCGTATTACGGACATCGCTGGGGCTTTCCCGAAAAGCTTTGCCTGGCCATACAATACCATCACCGTCGTTTTGGCCATCTGGATATTTGCAAGGAAGATATGCAGTTTATTTGCATTGTTTGCCTGGCTGATTATCTGGCCTGGACCCAGGGCATGGGCCCTGTGGATCTGATTCTTTCGCCAATGCTTCAGCCCGAGGTTGAAAAAAATATTCAGCTTGACCGCATAGCCTTTGAAGCTGTGATCCAAAAGATGGATGAAGAAATTGAAAATACGGCCAAATTTTATAATTTCGAATTTCCTTCTACAGATCAATACCGGGCCACCCTGCTCAAGGCAAATTTAAAATTAAGTGCCATCAACTCAGGATGTTTTTCCCCCAAAGAAAAAGAAGTCCATGAGCAAAAGCTTTCTGTAACTGCAAGCATCACCGCGCCTCACTGCAGCCTGGAGCCCCAAAAAATCTTATCAGCGACCTTGAAAGCCATTTGCCAGGATTTTGGTTTTGACCGGGTTTACATATTAAGGGCAATCCCACCTCTGCGCCGCCTCCAGGTCGTGAAGTGCCTGAAGCATGACAGTTTTTCAGACCAGTTGGCAGCTCATTATATCTCCATGGATAAGGCGGATAACGGTTTCCACAAGTGCCTGAGAAATAAAGAGCCGGTTGTCATAAACGGCACCCTGCCGGGCGAAAAAGAGGTGCTGGAAAGATTTGCAATCTCCCAGATGCTTGTTGTTCCTTTTTGCAGCCATGATAAGGTGATCGGACTTCTGGGAATGGATCATGCCGAATCCGGCAAAAAAATTGAGCCGGGCCTGTTTTCATCCATTGCAATCGTGGCCAATGAGCTTGGGCTTGCGCTTGAAAATGCCTCAGCCTATAAAAAGGCGAAATCTGCATCTCTTCATGACGGGATGACCGGGCTGCTGAACAGGATGGCCATTGATGACCTGTTAAAAAAATCCTTCTTAAAAGCCGGCAACGAGAATATGGCCCTTTGTGTTGCGATGATTGATGTGGATCATTTTAAAAAATTTAACGACATGTTCGGTCACCAGGAAGGCGACACCGTCCTTAAACTGATCGCAAAAACCTTAAAAAAAATGTCGCGTCCCACGGACCATGTCGGCCGTTACGGTGGGGAGGAGTTTATCGTTGTCTTGAACGATACAAGCCCGGCCAAAGCGGTTGTGTATGCCGAACGTATTCGAAAGGAAATCGAACATCTGGGGCATCTGCTTTCAGATCGTTTCCAAGGACTTGGCCTGACTGTGAGTATCGGCATCAGCAAATTTGAAAATGATATAAAAAATCATGACGTTCTGGTGTCAAAGGCGGATAAGGCCCTGTACAAAGCAAAGGACGCCGGCCGCAACCGGGTGGTCTCAGGATAAGGCCGGTTAGCTGTAATTCAATTGTAATTCCTGGATTTTCCCAAGGGTATGCTCATATCCGATTTCAATGATTTCCTCAGCTCTTGAATAGGCTGTCATGGGGAAATGTGAAACCGGCAGTTCAAGGTAATGATCCGCCAGGGACATGATTCGCCTACGTTGTACCAGCCCCCCCATCTGATTGGCATAGGACAGAATGCGTTTAAGACCGGGGATCGGGGATGCCTTTTTGTCGAACCGGGACCTGATCACATGCCAATTTTTAAGCGATTTAATCTTTGGATCAACAGTAAGGTCCTCTTTGACATCAACATCCAAGGCAATAATCGTTCCATTTCCACGACGACGTTCCAGGGCCGTACCCAGCCTTCCGCGCATGGCCTGAACCGGCACATTTTCTAAAATGGCGCCATCAACCATCATCTCACCGTTTCTGATAACAGGGGGGAATAATCCCGCCGGAGAATTGCTGGCCAAAACAGCCTGCCAAAGTGGGCCGGAATCCATAACAGCAGTGTCGGCGCGACTCAGATTGCAGGCCGCTGAAAAATAGATTGTCCACAAACATTGAACCTGTGTATCGCCAAAAACCGCCCTGAGGACCTTTTCAAAATTCTTGCTGGAAAAAATTGAGACCACAGGCAAATCCGGCCGAATTAGTCCCTTTGCCGAATTCCGGATAGTCGTGTGAATCTTCTCTATGGGGATACCAAACACATAGGATGCCCCAATCAAGGCTCCCATGCTGTTGCCGCCAAGCAGATCAACCGGAATGCCTTTCTCCTCAAAAGCCTTTAATGCCCCCAGATGGGCAAATCCCCTTGCCCCCCCGCCACCCAGTACAACCCCTACGGCTTTACCCACCAGAAAACGGGCAATCCGGCAGTAATCGGGTAAATCATCCAGGCTTGCAGGGTATACACGTTCTACATCCCTTGGGCCCTGCCACGCCAATTTATCCTCGCAACAACTTGTTCTTTCAGGATGAAGAACGATGAGGTGTTTTCTCATCAGTTTAACGCCGGGTTCTGCTGCAAGTTCCGCCTCCACCCGGGACAATTTTTTTGCAGCCCCGGATTGTGCAACAAACAAAATCTGATCCGCGTACTCAACAACTGCGGACGCCAATCCCGGATCAGAAGCCTTGGCCTGATAGATTAAAAACTCATTTTCCGCTTCCATGAGGTCAATATTACAATTTTGTTCTACACTACCGCCTTCCAATGCAACATGCAAGGCCTTCCCCTGAACGGAAAATGCCCTGGTCAGGTTATACGCCACCATGCCGGCATCAACCTCATTTGAAAGCGGAATAACAATAAAAGCCTGGGCCCGTTTCCGGCGTTTTATCCGCCGGGAATGGCGTAAATGATTATAGATGGCCTGGGAGAAAACGCGATTAATGTCCACAGGGAAATTCTGCAGCAACTGCTCAAAATCTTCTTGTGAAAGTATCCCTATCACCGAGCTCCTTAATGCGATAATATCGGCGGTTCTGGGCTGATCCAATATTACGCCCAGTTCGCCTACGATTTCACCGGGCAGAATCTCATTATACAACATGAGGTTGCCGTCCTTGCCCTGCCGGGTGACTCTCAACCGGCCGGAAACCAAGACAAACATTGACCTTTCATGTTCACCTTCAACGATAACATGGGTGCCGGCAGCCACATCCTTAATCTGAAGACGGCCAACCAGTTCATTTAAAATCGTATCCGAAAGCTGCTGGAATTCCACGCCGGCTTTAAGCAAGCCTACAACTTGATCTTTATAGTTCTCCATATCCACCTCTAAATTTTATAAGAAAGTCTTCAGTAAATAGCTGGATTCTTTCTATCTTTGTTGTGGGCCGAAGCCTGGGCGCAGATAGACCAAGGACGGCCTGTGGCCGTTTATACAAACAGATGCTTCATCGGCCAAAACACTTTTTTGCGAAATAACCGACGATCAGTTGACGGCTTACTCCTTGTTATCGTAGAATTCGCTTTAAGATTTTCTGTGCTATACTAATTGCCGCTTTCGGTTGGAAAGCTTAATACTGTTTTTAACCCCGTTTTTTTACAAGAAAATCCTCAGAAAAAAGAGGATTTTCGATCTTTGTTGTGGGCAATTTCGGAACACCCGAAACGCCGCGAATTGTACCATATATTCAAACAAAGATGAACCAGGCCGTTTTTTAATCCCTGACATCGGGATGTGACAAATAATGCAGGCAAATTTATTTAATAAAAAAGGCAAATTCAAAAAAATAAGCATTGCCTGGATCTGGCCTTTCATATTATCAGGATTCGTTATCTATGCTTTTTTGCGACACGATTTTTCAGAAATGCCAAAAGCATTTCACCGTATTGACTGGCCCCTGATCAGCTTATCTTTCGTATTTAACATCTTCATTTTGTACTTTCGTGTTTATAAATGGGCCATTCTTTTCAAGCCGATGAACCGTAGGTTTTCATATTTCAACATGTGCCTTTCCTTATTTGTCGGCGGACTTTTCAACATGGTTATTCCGGCAAGGGCAGGCGGCCTTGTACAGGCCTTTCTTCTCGGAAAAAAGGAAAATGAAAGTTTCAGTACGGCGCTTGGGACCGTTACTCTGGTCAGGATATTTGACAGCATCATGCTTATTTTCCTTGGACTTTTGATTCTGCTCATACGAAACATCCCCCGGACAGGGGCTGAATACTTTCAATCCATTTCCCAAACGGCCGGAACGGCCGGTGTCTTTTTAACACTTCTTGTGATTATCCTGTTTGGGTTCACGAAAAGCCCAAAAGCCATGGACAGGCTTGTACTCTTTTTGCTTCTACCTATACCCGGCCGGTTCAAGCCCGGGACCCAAAAGGCTGCCATCCAATTTCGCCAAGGATTGATATGCCTTAATTTTACCGGGTATGTCTGTTTGGGGCTTTTGTTGAGTCTTGTTTTCTGGCTGCTTTGCGGGGTAAACGTATGTATATTGCTCAAAGCGCTGGGACTGGAGTTTACAGGCATTTTACCTTCTTTGCTGATTCTTCTGGCACAGGCCTTTTCCATGGGCATTCCGGCGCCGGCCAATGTCGGGCCTTATCATGCGGCCACGGTAACGGTTCTCTCTTTTTACGGTGTTCCTGTCCAATCCGCACTCTATGCCGCCATTGTCATGCATGGGGCAATGTTTATATCAAATACACTTCCCGGACTGTTCTATCTATGGCTGGATAAAACGCCGATACTTACGTTGTTAAAAGGAATAAAAAATGCCGGTCAAAACGTGCGCTAACGTCTACCCTCTCTCCCTGATTCAAGAAGATATCTGGCTTTCCCAGATGATCCATAATGAAATTCCTCTGTATAATATTGGCGGAAATTTCAAAATCAACGGATATATTGACGTTGACATTTACATTGAAACCCAACACCGGGTGATCCGGCAAAACGACGCTTTCAGAATGGTCTTTCACAAGGGAGAGGGCCTGCCCAGCCTCAGTTTTTCCGATACGGCCAGAGAAATGGTCTTAAAGGATTTTTCACACCATGCAGATCCGGATAAAGCGGCCATGCAGTGGTGGCAAAAAGAGTTCTGCAAACCCTTTGAAATCTATGATGCCCAGCTATCCAGGTATTTTCTTTTAAAGACATCTGAAGAAAGTTTTTATTATGCGATGTGCGCCCATCACCTGACAATGGACGGATACTGTTTTGCCCTTCTCAAACAGCGGTTGCTTGAAAACTATAACGCCCTCATAAATGGTTCGGAAGAGCCCGGCAGCCAACCATCATATGTTGATTTTATTACAAATGATTTAGCGTACAGGTCATCCGATGCGTTCAGCCAGGCAAAAGCGTACTGGTCTGAAAAATTTGAAACGATCCCAAGGCCGATGATTTCCCGCCGATACGCAGCAGGGTACGGGACAACAGCCACACCCAGTGCCTTTTCCCATATCTGGTTCCCCCCTGATTTCTATGATCAGCTGATCAAATATTCAAAACAACACCAGGGAAATGTTTTTTTTCTCATGGCTGCGGTATTGTATACCTATTTTCTGCGAACGACTGATATCAAGCAGTTTGTTTTTTCCATACCACTACTCAACCGCCCGACACCTGAATTCATGGAGACCATGGGCCCCTTTGTCAATGTGGTTCCGGTCTGCCTTGATTTTGGGTTGGACATTGATATTCAAGCCTTTTTTGAACTGCTGAAGACGCAATTAAAAGAATCTTTTCCACACCAAAGATTTCCTTTAGGTGAAATCAACCGGGCCATAAACCTCAAAAGGAGCGGAAGAGATCAGCTTTTTGATGTAAGTCTGTCCTACGAGAAATTTAACTACAGTGTGATGGATTATAACGGCACCGGGTTTGAGGTCAACACCATGCACAACGGCTGGGACCAGACCCCTTTGAGCCTGGCCATAAAAGAGTACCAGAAAGAACTCGGCGTAAAACTTGAGTTTTACTATAATCTGGCCGCATATAAACCCCATGAGATTGAATTTTTAATGGAACGGGTGCGATACATGCTCCAACAACTCTTAAACAAGCCTGACATCCCTTTACGCCAACTCAGTATCCTGCCCGCCACGGAATCAAAAAAACTTCTGGTGGAATTCAACCGCCAGCCCCAAAGCCTTCCCGGCTCGTGTACAACCATCTGCCAGAAGTTGGCGGAAGCGGTCAGGACCTATCCGAACCATGCCGCCGTTCAACTGGGCTGTCAGCAAATCTCCTATCACAGCATTAATGACAGGTCTGACCGCCTTGCATCCTATTTGAGGCCTTTGCTTCAAGGCCCTGAGACCATTGTAGGTGTCTTCGTCGACAAATCCATTGAAATGGTGGTAGGCATCCTTTCCATATTAAAGGCGGGCGGGGCTTATGTACCCTTAGATCCGGATTATCCCCAAGAAAGAATAAAATTCATGATTGAGGACTCGGGTACCTCTATTATCTTAACCCTGAATAAATTTGCATCAAGGCTGGCCGGGAACAAAACGGCCAGCATTATTGCCCTGGACAATTTTCCCTATGATGATCAGGCAGTTGAAAAATCAAAAGTAACCGTAAACGCCAGCAGTCTGGCCTATGTCATCTACACCTCAGGCACAACCGGACAGCCCAAAGGGGTCATGTGCACCCACGGCGGGCTTGTCAACCTTGTGGCCGCCCAAAATAAAATATTTGACATCACCCATGACAGCAGGGTTCTGCAGTTCGCCTCCCTGAATTTTGATGCCTCTGTTTCAGAAATTTTTACCGCTCTTTCGGCCGGGGCAACCCTGGTTCTGGCCGAAAAAGACAAATTAATGCCGGGCCCCCCACTGCTGTCCACCCTTAAAAACCGGAAAATCACCCATGTGACGCTGCCCCCGTCTGCGCTTGCCGTCATGGATCCGGTGCCTCTGCCCGACCTAACCACCCTGATCACCGCAGGAGAGCCCTGCCCTTCAAGGCTATTGAAAAAATGGGGAAACGGACGCCGATTTATTAACGCCTACGGCCCGACCGAAACCACCGTCTGTGCGTCCGCCTGGGTCTGCAAAGATGAAGACACAGACCAACTGCCCATAGGCCAACCCATTGACAATACAAGCCTCTATGTCCTGGACAAAAACCTTGCGCCGGTCCCCCTTGGCGTGCCCGGACAGTTGTACATTGGGGGCGCCGGCGTGGCAAAGGGCTACCTGAACCGGCCCGAGCTTACCCGGGAAAGATTCATTGAAAATCCATTCAAAGAACGCACCGGACACAAACGGCTTTACCGAACCGGGGACATGGTAAGATTTTTAACCGATTCAACCCTCATGTTCATGGGCCGGTTTGACCACCAGGTCAAAATAAGAGGATTCCGAATTGAGCCGGAAGAGGTTGAAAAGGTGATAGCACGCCACCCCGAAGTATCCCAAATTGCTGTTATCCCCAAAACCGGGCCGTCATCGGACAGGTATCTTGTCGCATTTTTCTCAAGCCCCAAGGCCTCAACAGCCCAATCCCTTGCGGTTAAAATCAGACAGTTTGCCGGACAAAGCCTGCCCGACTACATGATCCCGTCCCAATTCATCCCTATGGACGAAATGCCCTATACGCCAAGCGGTAAAGTAGACCGCCGCCTGCTGGAAGGTATGGATACCCAGGTCGGACAGTCCCCAAATGCCGGGGATCTTCCCGGCAATGACACAGAAAAAAAGCTGATGGCCCTTTTTTCCAAGGCCATGGACGGCAATTCCATATCTTTAGGCGCCCATGACGATTTTTTTGAATCCGGTATGGATTCCCTTGCTGCCGTAAGATTTATCAATCTCCTGGAAAGGACGTTTAACCACCGGCTGTTATTTTCCGAAATTATGGACAACAGAACGGTCCACACCCTGGCAAAACTGTTATCAGGCCGAACGGGCCCGGCACACCGCCAACTGATTGTTCCCATTGCAAAGGGCGGCACAAAACCGCCGTTTTTCTGTATTACCGCAGGCTATGGAGATGTGGTCAAGCTGCGCCAGTTGTCCTGCCACCTTGGAGCGGACCAACCCTTTTTCATGATCCAGCCCAATGATAACGGAACGGCAATGGGGGTAGAACCTTTGGCAAAACAGTATGCAATCCAAATTTTCAATCAGTTCCCCAACGGCCCGTACAGGCTTGGCGGGTACAGTGCCGGTGGTCTGATGGCCTATGAAACAGCCCGTCTCCTCAAAGAACAAGGCAAAGAAGTAGATTTTCTGGTGATGATCGGAGCGCCTTACAGCTATCGTCGATTGGCCCGTCTTATGACCAAGAAAGTCAGATTCCTGGTGTTACACCTGCTGCCCGACTCTGAAAAAAAAGCCGCCTCAAATATTTTAGAAATCCTGCGTGCTGTTTTCCTTGACAGGGGCCTCCAATATCATTTGGAAGCGCTGGTGGGGTACCGCCCCCGGGGCTACAAGGGCAGAATTGATTATTTCCAGGGCAAGTGGGCCATATCCAAATTCTTAGGCACCCACAGGACATGGCGCAGACATGCAAAGGGCCCGTTTGAGGTGCACATGCTTCCGGGCAACCATGACAGTTTCATGAAAGCCCCCCATGTGGCCACACTGGCCGACAGACTCAAGCAATGCCTTGCCGGCCTTGACCCCAAAAAAGGCGGATACAAATGAATATTACAATTGTGGCGTTGGGCTCCAGTGGAGACGCCTATCCTGCCCTTGCCCTGGGACTTGGATTAAAAAAGGCCGGATGCAGGGTATGCCTTGCAGCCAACCCTGTTTTTGAAGCTGACGTCCTAAAACGGGGCATAGATTTTTTCCCCATTCGAACCATGTTAAGGCAGTCTCTGGCCGGCACCCCCAACAGCATTTATCCATCCAAATCTATGGATCCTTTGCGCTTTTTCAGATTAAAAAAAAAACATATCGCACCGATCCTGGAAAGCATTGTCACAGATATCCGCCATGCCTGCCAGGATGCGGATTTAATTCTTTACAACATGTTGGGTCTGCCGGCCCATCATTTTGCAAAGCAAACAGGTATTAAAGCCTTTCCAATCTGCCTTCAGCCCCTGGGACGGACCAACGTATTCCCAAGCCCTGTCATCCCCTCAAACATCCATGTTCCCAAAATGCTCAATGCCGCAAGCTACAGGGTTGTTGAAAAATGCATGGCGCTTTTTTTAAACAACAGCGATCAGTTGAGAGGAAAAGCGTCTTTCCAGGAATTTTTCCAGGAGGTATATTCTGAAAATATCCCCGTTTTCCATGGTTTTAGCTCTTGTGTCCTTCCAAAGCCTTCCGACTGGTCAGACACCATGCACATCACCGGGTACTGGTTTCTGGATCCCCCCCGGGACTGGGTTCCCCCCAAAGACCTGCAAACGTTTCTCAGCCAGGGTCCGGCACCGGTATGTGTCGGGTTTGGCTCCATGAATGACCCGGATGTTAAGATCATTATCAAAAAAGTCGTACAGGGTCTCCTCCAGGCAGGCCACCGGGTGGTCCTTTTAACGGGCTGGAGCAAAGAAACCTATAGTGAACCGGCCTGCCGCGATCTTTACGTGGCAAAAAGCATCCCACATCCCTGGCTTTTTCCAAGGGTCTCCGCCGTGGTCCACCACGGCGGTGCCGGAACCACAGGTGCGGCACTCAGAGCAGGTATCCCATCAATTATCATTCCGTTCTTTTTTGACCAGAGATTCTGGGCCGACAGGCTGGAAAGACTTGAAGCAGGACCGCCGCGCCTGTCCAAAAAGGCGTTAACCCCTCAAACCATGGCATACTGGATCGACAAGGTGCTGCATGACAAAATCATACATGAAAGACTGAATCAGCTCAGCTTTGCGCTGAACACGGAAAACGGCGTTGAAAATGCGGTAAATATTTTATTAAAATCAAGGCCTTGATTTAAATCCCAGCTGATGGATCATTTCAAGATCTTCTTGAAGCTGATTGCCTTTTGTGGTCAAATAATTGCCTGTCATAATGCCGTTCGCCCCGGCCTGGAAGACAAGGGGGTGAAGCATTTTCAAATTTTGTATTCTTCCGCCGCAAATAATGATGTCCGTCTTGGGCAGCACATATCGCATAATGGATATTATTTTCAGACATGTTAACGGTGTCAGATTATTTTTCCCCTCAAAAAAAGTGCCTGGTATGGGGGTTAAAAAATTGATCGGAACAGCATCCACCTGAAGTTCCCTTAACTCAAACGCCAGCTCAAGGACCTGCGCCATGCTTTCCCCCACACCGAAAATGCCGCCCGAACAAACAGACAATCCGGCTTTCTTTGCTTTCTTAATCGTATTGATCCGGTCATCGTAGGTATGGGAGGTGCAGACAGCATCAAAATGACTTCGGCAGGTTTCTAAGTTATGATGATAACGGCCTATTCCATGGTCTTTCAAATAATCCATATCCGTATCATCCAAGATGCCCAAAGAAACGCAATAGGACAATTCCTTTGACGGCAGGTCAGCTAAGGCATCAGCCACCTGTCGAACCTCATTTTCAGCAAGCCCTTTGCCGGTGGTCACAATGGAATAGCGATGAACATCTGTATCCATAAGTTCGTATGCCCCTTTCTGAAGTTCAGCGTTGGGCATCAGGGGATAAATCTCAATATCCGAAGTATGAAATTTTGATTGGGAGCAGAATTTACAGTCTTCACTGCACATACCTGATTTTCCGTTACAAATTGCACATAGGTGAATTTCACGTTTAAAAAAGACGTCCCGGATAAGATCCGCACCAGCCATCAACGCGAACACATCCTTATCCCCGGTCAATGCCAGGTGGCGATAAACATTATTTCCGGGGCGTTGCCCCTCAATAATGGTTTTTGCGATATCAATATATGACTCAATAGAGTATTGCATCTTTTTCCTATGATATTGAGGATTCATTTTGGCAGGCTGTTACAGACTGTTGGGGAACATAGAGTCCGGCAATGGAAAGTGCTGTGGAAACTGCCATTCCGGCAACTGCCAGCATGTCCATTCCCATGAGGTTGGCACCAAGCCCCAAAATTCCGCCGACGATGATGGCCGAACGACGCCAATAAAGATGAATAGTCCGCTTTTTCCACATGATCAGGGCAACGGCCACCGGCGGAACAACACCGGCAGTAAACACGGCATATGCCTGAATGAGCAGGGAAATGATATCTGGATTCTTCATGGCAAGAAGCGCGGAAAAAAGGCCGATAATACCGATCACAAGCCTTGTGGTCCGGACCCGTTCCTGCTTCAGGATATCGTACTCAACGATGCTTGCGACGGCAAAAAGGCAGGTGTCGGCCGAGGATATGATTGCGGAGACAAGGCCGATCAGCAACGCGATGCCGCCTGCGGCAGGCAATTTCTCTGTGATAATATAGCCAAGGATGTCTTTATCGTAGGAAGGGTCAATATTAAAAGAAGCCCAGATGCCGATCAGCGTAATGACAACGCTTACAGCAACAAGTCCCAGGGCCGACAGAAACGATGCCTTCCGGGCGGTTCGGGCATCCCGAGCCGTAAGAATGCGCGAAAAAAGCAAGGGACAGACAAAATAACTGCCGCCGACAACGAACAGGTAGTACACCAGATTTTCAGGGGTGAACCCTGCATTGGTCAAATCGAACCGGATATCTGCCAGGGGCACCGGGTGGCTGGAATAGAGATAGCCCAGGGTAAAAAGAAGTGCGCCCCCTAAAAGGGCAAATTGCACCCTGTCGGTTTTCATCACCGACGACTGCCCGCCCATGGCCGAATACGCCACAATCACCAGGGCCGTTACCATGATGGAAACCCTGGGATCAATGTCCCCGAAGGCCGACAAAAGTTTTGCCCCGGCAACAAATTGTGCGGCAATAATACCGGTCCAGGCGATCACCACAATGATGGATGTCAAAAACCGGGCATCCCTGCCCATCAATTTTTCGGTCAGGTCCGGCAGGGTATAGGCCCCCACCGACCTGACCTTCCGGGATAAAAAAATGGACTGGAGCAAAAGGCCCACAGCTCCTGCCCCCAGCCACCAAAAAGCGGGGAATCCAATACGCCGGGCCGTAGAGACAACGCCCAGGGTCGCAGATGCCCCGATACAGGTAGCCAGGATGGAGTATGCAATGGCCCCGGTCCCCTGGGTCCTGCCGGAGATAATGAAATCATCAAAATTTTTTATTTTCTTAAATTCAAAAATACCAAAGCCCAAGAGCACCACAACGTACAAAATCAGGAAAACCATCCCTTCTTACCTCCTTTTCAAATATGCCTTAACAACCTCACACATGGTCTTTGCAATTTTCACCACATCCTCTTTTTTGCAGACATAGGGGGGCATGGTATAGACCAGCCTGCCAAAAGGACGTATCCAGACACCGGCCCGAACAAACATCTCCTGGATAACCGGCATATCCACCGCCTCTTCCAGTTCGATCACCCCGATTGCCCCCAGAACCCTCACATCCTTGACCCCCGTTAAAATCCGGGCCGGCGAAAGATGCTCGTCCAGCAGGCGCTGGATGGCCGCAACCTGTGTCTGCCATTCCCCGGTCATCAACAGGTCGAGGCCGGCATTGGCAACCGCGCAGGCCAAAGGATTTCCCATATAGGTCGGTCCATGCATGAAAACCCCACCGTCCGACGATATACCCCGGGCCACCTTCGGGGTTGCAAGGGTTGCCGCAAAACTGATGTACCCGCCGGTCAATGCCTTTCCAATGCACATGATATCAGGGCAAATACCGGCCCACCGGGCGGCAAACAGTTTTCCGGTACGGCCGAACCCCGTGGCGATTTCATCAAATATAAGCAGAATATCATACCGCCGGCACAGGGAACCAAGCTGTTTGAGGTAATTGGGATGATAAAAGCGCATCCCCCCTGCCCCCTGGACAACCGGCTCAAGTATGACGGCGGCAATCTCCCCATGACGCTCGGCCATGAGCGATTCTATCTCGGCCGTGTCTGCTTCGTCCCAGGCATGGAAAAAAGAGCATTGGGGGGCTTGGGCGAAAATCGCTTCGGGAAGTATGCCCTTGAACAGGCCGTGCATGCCCTGAACCGGATCGCACACGCCCATGGCGGCAAATGTATCACCGTGATAACCCTTCTTTACCGTGAGCAATTTCTTTTTCCCGGGTTTGCCCAGGGCGTACTGATACTGGATGGCCATTTTGATGGCCACCTCAACCGCAACGGATCCGGAATCTGAAAAAAAGATATGTCCAAGTCCCTGGGGGACAACGGATATCAGCTTTTCTGCCAGGGTGCAGGCCGGCTCATGGGTCAGACCGCCGAACATGACATGGCTCATATTTTGCGTTTGTTCATGGATGGCCTGATTCAGCACGGGGTGGTTATACCCATGAATGGCCGCCCACCATGAAGACATGCCGTCGGTTAAAACCCTGCCGTCGGCAAGGTGAATATGAACCCCTTCAGCCTTTTTTACCATATAAACGCCCATGGGATCGGTCATGGAGGTATAGGGATGCCAGATATGTTTTTTGTCAACGGCCAGATATGCTTCAGTTTTGTTCATTTTTTCCCGCCAGTTAAAAGTGCGTCAGCAATACCGTGCATGTAAACATCCAGGGCGGCCCAAAATGGTTCAGTGCCGGACTGAACCCCGTGGATAAAGGGGATGCTGCCCAAAATGGGAATGTCGCCGAGTTGACGGATAATCCGGGGATTATCCTCAAGAATAAATGTATCGCAATCTTGTGGGGAAGTTGTCTCAGTCATAATCGCCCCCCTGATTTGAATGTTATGTGATCTGAGTACCTGGATGGTATTGATGGCGTGGTTAACGCACCCTAAAACGTTTCGAATGACCAGAATAAGGGGCAACCCCATTTCTTTTATGAGGGCAAGGCTTGTAAGCCTGTCCGACAGGGGAACATTGATTCCCCCCACCCCTTCGGCAATGACCAGATCATGTGTGACGCAGAGTCGTTTCAGTGCCGCCAGGATCGGTCCGATTTCACACGCGGTCCCGTCCATCCGGGCGGCCAGATGGGGAGAACAGGGCGCGGAGAATGACAAGGGCACCATATCTTCTATTTCATCCCCATCCCGGATAAAGGATGAGGCGCTGCAATAGACTTCAAAATCCGGGGAAATCGGGTATCCGTCTTCGGTATATCCGCCCCCGGTCTGAATCACTTTCATTGGCACGGCATCTATGCCCTGCATTCGCATTTGACGCACCAAAGCGGCAGTAACAATAGTTTTACCCGCATCCGTATCTGTTCCCGCAACAAAAAATCCGTTCATCTGTCCGCCTATGTAACCTCCGCCCTAAAGTCGTTAACCAAGGCAACAAATAATAGTTAACCATACGCTCGTCAAGAAAATTCTCGAAAATTACGTAAGGGAATAAAAATGGCAAGTCCCAGTCAAAGCAATAAACGGCGTCCGGGAGAACGGATTTATCAAAATAGCTATTCATCAATTAGGATACATAAGGCGTATTTTTGTATCTGAAATTGAATTTCTTATGCTTAAATTGTTGGCACGACAAATTCAACCGCTCCTAAATCATATATACAAGGCTTAAAAGCTAACATGAGCCAATATTAAAATTAAAACAAATGAGGTGAATGATTTGGATTAATTTGTTATTTTTGAATCTGCGGTGAGCCTATTTTCTCATATTTTGCCTATTCGGAAAAAATTTGACATGCTCTTAAAATGGAATTTTTTAATTGGTCATTTAGCTGTTGTTATTGGTTTTGTTCTTGCGGTAACGTTAGTGATGTCTATATTGCGCAGGCAACGGAGCCCTTCAGCAGCGTTTGCCTGGCTGATGGTCATATTGTTTGCACCTTACCTTGGAGTGCCATTGTATCTTATTTTCGGCGGCCGAAAACTTAAACGGGATGCACACAAAAAAAAAGCCATACATTTGGAGGGACAGGAAACCGTTTCTGCACAGGACGCAGACCCTATTGACGCTTTGTTGCGTGGATACGGCATACCAGGGGCAACCAGTGGCAACAAAGTCCGGTTATGTCCTACCGGAATTGACGTATACAATGCACTAGTTCAACTTATTGAAGACGCTGAACATCAGATACTGATCACTACGTTTATTCTCTCCCGTGACCAGGTGGGAAGGGATATTGTAGAAAGGCTTTCCCAAAAAAGTGCCCAAGGCGTGACCATCCGCCTTCTGCTTGACGACATCGGTTCCATGTTCACCACCCGAAATTTTTTGAGCAGCTTATTGAATAACGGGGGAAAAGTAGCCTATTTCATGCCCTTGTTCCGGGCCCCCTTCCACGGCAAAGCAAACCTACGCAACCACCGCAAAATAGCCATTGCCGATCAGAAAGTGGTTCTGGCCGGTGGTACCAATATTGCCGACGAATACATTGGCCCTTACCCTAGTGAAGATCGCTGGACTGATCTTTCGTTTGTCCTGACTGGGCCCGCGGTGCGCCACTATCTTGAGGTTTTTCAATCTGACTGGCTGTTTGCCTATGGGGAAAAAATAAATATCATACCGCCCAGCCTTAATGACTCAGACGTAACAGGGCAAGGCGTCGTGCAGGTGATCCCATCCGGACCGGACGTTCCGGGAGATCCAATTTACGATGCTCTGCTGACTGCAGTTTTTGCCGCGAAAAAAAGATTCTGGGTTGTCACGCCCTATTATATCCCCGACCAAACACTATCTCAGGCTTTGCGCCTTGCTGCTCTGAGGGGCGTTGATGTGCGCGTGGTGGTTCCGTTAAGATCCAACCATCTACTGGCAGATCTTGCCCGCGGAACTCATCTGCGTGAGTTGGAAAAATATGGAGGTAAAATCATTAAATATCCGCACATGGTTCATGCCAAGGTAATCCTCATAGATGAGAGTCAGGCTGTTGTAGGATCGGCCAATATGGATATGCGCAGCCTTTTTTTGAACTATGAAATCGTAATGCTGGCTTACTCGGAACCAGATGTAATCGCGGTTCACAAATGGGTGCAGGGCCTTATTAAACAAGGTAGTGAAGGCATGCAGCCGGTGGGTATTGCCAGGGACACGGTTGAGGGTATTGCCCGCTTGGTTGCCCCGTTACTTTAAATAAAAAATTTTCTGCCACTGGTAAAATAGGCATATATAAACCATGAAAAAAATTGTATTGATATTAATTTTCACCTTCATAGCTGTTTTTGGATTTACCTCTGTTTGTCTGGCATGGGGGCCGGGTATACATATGGCTATAGGGAATGCCATCTTGAACAATATTGAGTTACTCCCACTTGCTGTAGCCCGACTCCTGATTATGGAATCAACCGCCTTTTTATACGGATGTCTGAGTGCAGACATATTCATCGGTAAGGGGAGTAGGCCAAAACCCTTGCACAGCCATAACTGGAAAACCGGGCTGAATCTTTTAGACGCCGCCGATAATCCGTATCTCCAAGCGTACTCATTAGGTTATCTTTCTCATCTGGCCGCTGATATTGCTGCTCATAATTATTATGTTCCCAACTTGATGAACAAAACGTTCAAAGGGGGACGTTTAAGCCACGTTTATATCGAAATGCTGGCCGACAGCCAGGTCAATCATTCTGCGCACCAGGCAAGCACTCTTTTCTACCACGCCAACCGGGAGGCCGATATATCCCTGCGCAGACAAATGGAAGCAAAGACGTTCAGCTTTCTTATCAAAAAAAAACTATTTCACCAAACCATTAAATTTCTGGGATATCAGGCTGTCAGTCAATCCCTGGAATTTTCAAAAAAGATCGTTCCTGCTTACCATAAGGATTACTTGACCTCACAAATAGAGTATTCTTGCGGCCTTGTTGTTGATCTGCTTCAAAATCCCAACCAGGCATTAGCCCTTTATTTTGACCCCATCGGAAGCGAAAGTATAGCGCTGTCCACTCGGGAAAACGGATGGAAAAAAATATTAAAAAAGAAACAAATTCACCCACCCTGGTTCAGGGTGGATAGGAAGATTAAAAATATCCCCCTGCCTTTAGGAGCACAACACTTTTTAAAGCAGTAGAAATGGCCGCAAAAATATCTTATAACAGCCATGGGCTGACCTGGTTTTTCACCATGGTTCAGCCCACAACGAACATTGAAACATCTCTGTGGGTTACAGAGAGTTTCTTTTTAAAAAAATCTTCACGCTCAACTATCCGCTGTTTGGAGCTTCCCCTCCCCGGGATTCTCTATCCTCTTGTCTCGGGTGTTTCGAACAGCTCCCTGGCCCTGTAAGAACTTCTGACAAAGGGACCGGCAGCCACCTGTTCGAATCCGATGTCCCGGGCCATGCGGTCAAGGTGTTCAAATTCTTCCGGAGTGTAGAATTTTTCCACGGGAAGATGGTCCCTTGTGGGCTGGAGGTACTGGCCCACGGTGAGGATATTGCAACCGTGATCGTACAGGTCCTGGAAAGTGGTCCCAAGCTCCTCGATTGTCTCACCCAGGCCCACCATAATACCGGACTTGGTCGGCAGGCCGGGAAAAAGCTTTGTAACATTTCGAATCAGGTCAAGGGATCGCTGGTACCGGGCCTGGGGACGGACCCTGGTATAAAGGCCTTTAACAGTCTCAATGTTGTGGTTGATCACGTCCGGTTCAGCTTTAGCTACGGTTTCAAGGGCTTCGATATCTCCCTGAAAATCCGGGATTAAAACTTCCACTCGAATGCCGGGACCGGCCTTTTTAATGGCCCGGATCACGCGTGCAAAGTGGGACGCCCCGCCGTCGGGAAGATCGTCCCTTGTAACGGATGTGACAACCACGTAGCTCAGTTTCAGTTTGAGTACGGTGTCAGCCACCCTTTGGGGTTCATCCTGGTCAACCTGGGTCGGCGGATTTGAGGTCACATTGCAGAACCTGCAGTTCCGGGTGCAGTTGGATCCCAGAATCATGAACGTTGCAGTGTTTTTTGAAAAACATTCAAACATGTTGGGACAGGCCGCCTCCTGGCAGACGGTATGAAGCCCGGCTTCGGATAAAAGCCGGGTAACCCGCTGGCAATCCCCGCCTTTGGGCATGCGTTTTTTCAGCCACCTGGGCTTGCCCTTCCAGATGACACCGGAATCGGAAGAAGTTTTTTTTGTATGGCTGTTGCAATGTGTATTCATGGGTTTGGCCCTTGTGTATTAAAATTAAAGATTTCGCAGAAAAATTTGAAAAACAGATCTTTGACCCGTTCCATGGATGATTTCGAGTCAAAAGGAGGCGTTTTATTTTCCTGTTCAAGGGAAGTCATGGATAAATTCTGGAGGCCGCAGGGATTAATCCAGGTAAAAGGGGTCAAATCCGGACAGACATTGAGCGCCAGGCCATGGATGGAGACCCCTTTTTTAATCGAGATACCCACACTGCCGATTTTCTTCTTCCCAACCCAGAGACCGTGGTTTTTCGGGTCCCTTCGGGCATCTACATCAAAAGACAGGGCCGTTCGCATCATAATTTCCTCAAGACCGTGGACAAAGTCAGCCACCCCGATCCTGGATCTTCCCAGGTTTATGATGGGATAGAGCACCGCCTGGCCCGGTCCATGAAAGGTAATATTTCCCCCCCTGGCGGTTTGAACAATTCCAATTCCTTTTTCCGCCAGAAACTGTTCCGACACCACAAGATTTTCCCGGCCCCCTCTTTTGCCTAAGGTGTAAACCGCGGGGTGTTGGACAAAAAGAACCCGGTCGCCACGACCTGGATTTTTGATCATCTCTTCCCGGGCAGCGGTCTGAATATCAAGGACCTGCACATAGTCCCGGATGCCAAGATCCTCAAATACGGCACATCGGTCATCTATTGAAAGGGCGTGTCCGGTCATGGTCTAATCCTTCCTTATAACGGCCACGGGCCGTCCTTGGTCTATCTACACCCAGGCTTCGGCCCACAACAAAGATAGAAAGAACCCAGTTAGTTGCTGGAGACTTTCTTATAAACAGCCATAGGCTGACCTGACATATCAACTGCCAGGCATAGCCCACAACAAAGCTTGAAAAATCTGTGCAGGTTACACAGGCTTCCTTATAAAATATGCGTTCCGGGTACCATTAATTGCCCGGCAAATCAAGAAATACCTGGCCGCCCTGCATGCCCGGACATGGGAAAACACGCAGGGAAGAATCAATCATCGGCCCATATCCGAATCAACGGGAGCGTGCCTTCCAGCCGTATGCGATGCCGAATAAGCCAAATATAATGCTCATCCCCATAATGATACCCTGGGGCCGGGAGGCTTTTCGGGAGACGGATTCCGCCGGCGTTGCCGCCTTAATGCCACCGTTGCCATCAGTTATCTCCCGTTCCAGAGCCAGTCTATGGCCCATCCCGTCCGAAACAATGATCTGCCACAGGCCGTTCCGGTCAGGCCGAAACATGAACATCCCGTTCCGGTCAGTCCGGCCTTTTTGAAAAGGCGTGTCACTGTCCGGGCCGATAATCTCAACCTCAGCATAACTCATGGGTTCCCCGTCGTCGTATCCGGCACTGATCAGGATACCTTCGGCTTTTTCAGTAAGCCCTTCTGTCCCATGCCCCCATGCCGGGGCAATAGCCGCCAATATGGCCCCAATAATTAACAATGCCTGAATTTTTCTCATACCCTTCTCCGAATCCTTTTCATGTCCTTGATGGCTTAATGGAATGCCGCTAAAATAAAAGTCCCCGGCCGTTGCATCGGCCGGGGACAAAAAACGCGAACGTCCGGATCTATTTATCCACGTGAAAGGTCAGGGAAGCAGCCCATCTTTGAACATCACATACGGCACTGTCCGGAAAAGGCTCTTCTATCTTGGCAATAAGCACCCAGGTGCCGTCATGAATGAGTTTGATTTTGGCAACACCCTGCTTATCCGTACGGGTGGTATAGGCAAAAGTATCTTTCTCATCGGAAAAGGCGTCATAGGTACCGTAAACATATGTCCGGGCCGGCTGGCCTTCTTTCATGACCTTGACCGGAAGCGTGTCTCCGGTTTTAAGGATGGCCGGGTCCTTTAAAGGAATAATTTCAATCTCCTGTCCCAGAGGTTTGGCATATGCGTCTCCGCCGGCCTGGCCCACGGTGAACACCGCTTTTGCATATTTTATGGAACTGCTGCAGAGCACAGGATGATCCACCTCTTTTTTATTTTTGCCCCTTTGGTAGCCGTCCGGCGTTTTGGTGGCAAATCCGTTAACGGGAACAGCCATACAAATGTATGTGCCCTGCTCTCCAAGTTTAGCGGTCTGTGACACCCGTTGGGATGACGGCGTGATAAAAAAAACATCCGCCAGCCTGTCCGGACTCATCAGCGCTTCTTCCGGCGGGAGGAAATGATGGGTACTGAACACCTTTAAGCCAGGGGTGCTGTTTATCGGCGCCTGATAGGTATCCATAACCAGCAGGGTATCATGCGCCTGGACCGGAGAAGTGCAACAAACTGCAAATGTAAAAATGGTAATGCAAATAATCTGGTTTAAACATTTCATCATAAGTATCCTTTGTTATTAATTTGATAAAGTTAAAATGAATATTTGAGTTCTGCAAAATAAGTCCGCATGGGATAGGGATGCGAAACATAGTATTCCTCGTCCGTGATATTGTCCACGCCCAGCGTCGCGTCAAAGCCCGGGGTAAAATGGTAGCTGAACTTGACATCAAAAACCAAAAAGTCGTCCACACCGCCGTACCCGCCATTGGTATCCGAGTTATCCAGCTCAGAATACTGATCACCGCTATAATGGCCAGCAAAGGTGATCGCCCACTTGTCCGTCGGCGCATAATCCAGCACACATTTCACCCGCCACTCGGGCACCCGGGGGAAGTCTTTCCCCACACTTTCAGGTACATTGTCGTTACGCAGAATTTCGGAATCGGTCCAGGCCAAGTTTGTAAACAGTCCCAACCCGTCAATAAACAGCCTTCGCACGTTAAACGCCAACTCTATGCCTCGGGTTCTGACTTCATCCACATTTTGATAGTTGTTTACGTCTGTGTAGCTGTTGGTCTGTTTGAAAATGGCGTTATCAATTTCATCTTCAAAAAAGGTCAGCCGGGCTTCAGAACTTTTTCCCAAAAACCGCGTTATGGTAAAGTCCTTGGCAAAGCTTTCTTCGGGTTTTAAATCGGGATTGCTTTTATTGATCTCTCCTGTGGATGTGATGCCGCCGTAATACATCTCGCCAACCGTCGGGTACCGGGTGGCCAGGGCCATGGAAAATCTGAGTTGCCAGTTATTGTTCGGCGTATAGGTGGTGGAAAATTTGGGAGAAAAATCGTTTTCACTTTTGTCATCCAAATTCGTGGTAATCCGCCCGGAAGCACCGTCGGTGGATTTGCTGGCATCAAAGCCTTTCCACCATTCATACCGGCCGCCCAGATAAACGGACCAGTGATCTTCTATATACCAGGTATCTTCGATAAAAAGGGCATGGGTCCGTGTCTTTCCTTCTGAAGCTTCGTCCAGGGTGGTTCTGACATCATCATACCAGTCGGACGCGTTCCAGGTCTCACTGTCCGTGTAGTACTGGTCAAAATGATAGCCTGCCGCCAGGGTGTGCATACCCCCCCAGCCGTTGATATCTTTAGCCGCTTTAAGATCTGCAGTATACCAGCCGTTATCATTTTCCGTTACAGTGCCGGCACCGCCGTGTTTGGAATCCGGCACCACGTCCGAGGACTGGCGGGAAAGATTTTTTAATGTAGTATAAGCGCTCAGGGACGCATCAACCTTCAGCCCGTCAGGAGAATCCAGCTTATAGCTTAATCCGTTGATCAGATCTTGGTATTCGGCCTCACGGTACTTAAAGGTGTCACTTTTTAAATCATAATTTTTCCCGTCAATATCCACGGCTCCGGAATAAACAATATTTCCGTTTGCATCCCGCAGATAGCTTTCTGGAGAATCTTCAATCTTCTCCGAATCCCAGATGGCAGAGGTCAGCCTAATCGGGGCGCATTCCCATTTTCCCGGTCATGCCGCCGGCATTGGATTGTGCGTGGTTGCCATGAGTTTCAAACAATCCCAACGCCCTGCTTTAAAGTATGATCGTAGCATAATCATTTTTTCTGCATTTTCCCGATACCAAAAAGTGCATGGACCTTTCAGACGTAAATTCACCACCCTACGAATTGA
>NZ_KB893089.1 GCF_000373985.1 Desulfobacter curvatus DSM 3379 | reverse complement strand
GTTGCGTTTGAACATTTTTTATAACTGGCAGTCGCAATGATAGAGCCCTCCTTAACTTACTGGAAAGACTCTACTTTTTTGTGAAAAAAATCTAGTTTAATTTCAAGTAGTTACGATGGATTATGGTGAATTATATTAAAAAATTGGGTGTATGCTCTAAAAATTAGACTTTTTCGACCGATTTTATTGATTTTTAAATTTATAAAATTCAAAATGGGAACAAGCGAAATCCAAGATTAACAACATATCAATTTTTTCTCCGTTTAGCATAGTCCATGACTTTTTCAGGATATCTACTGTCTTAAAACCAACCTTCTCATAAGCCTTAATCGCTCTTGTATTGGAATGAAAGACAGTGAGAGCTATGGTGGATAAATTCATTGTATTAAATGCATAATCGGCTACAAGCTTTAACGCCTCAGTTCCATGCCCCCCAGAGCGGTACCGCCCATCCATTATTGCTATACCAATTTCTGCCTTTGATTTATCATTGTGGATGCCTTTAAGGGTGACATAGCCTATTGGAACATCGTTTTTATGAGCAATAATACAAAATGTTATTGGCTCACCATCACCCCTATCAGGTAATGTAAGAATCTCTACCGTTTTAATAAATCTTTCACTTTCATTACATCGGAACGGATGCCATCCCATTGTCTCAATAAGTTCAGGATCATCTGAAAAACCTATGAGATGGGCAATATGATTATGTGTGATAGGCGATAGATACACGCTAAAATTCATTTTTTGTTTTATCCTATCTTGCATCATCAATCCTCCAACTCAGAATTTGCGGAATTTATTTTTTGTAAGTTTATAAGCATAGATAACATGTTCGAATTTCCCCTTTCAATACATCCGACCCAAGCGTGACATATGACTCAAAAATTTTAAAAAATAATTTACCCTGGAAACCATTTAGAATAGCTGAAAAAAGGTTTCATGCACCTGCTTTTTTTAGTATGTTGGTCCTCCAAGTGATGCATTACCATATCATCTATCCGGAAAATATTAAGATAGGTGCTCGGCTAAAATTTAGATATTAATTTAATGAGTTATATTTAAAAATAAAACATAAAAATACAAAAAATCAGGAGAAGATACATCGTGAACGCAACAAAGGCATATGCGACAAAATCATTTACAGTTATTGTACTGTTTATGCTGATCATTGGCGGAGCGGTAAGTGCCGGAATTTATTTCGGGCTAAAGAAAATGGCAGTCATCATTGCACCGGGATCTGACGGCATACTTGTTTTGCCGGGAATTAATGCGACATTTACCATTCAAAGTCTGGCTGATGCGGCTCATTTTATAGATATGGTGACAACGCAATATATTGCCCACATTGTGATCATCACCGTTCTTGTTTTTTTAGTTTTAAGTCTTATTCTTTGGGTCCTTTTGAAATCAAGCGTGGGCTCTTTGTTTAAAAATCTTGATGCTGCGCCTGCCGGTAAAAAAGTTAGTGGAAGTGGTGAAAGCCCAAAGAAAAAAGATTTTGTAGAGAAACGATTGGAACAGGAACGGCAAAAAAGGCTTTTTCTGCATTTTATATCGGTATTACAACGAGAAGGGCGGTTGCTGGATTTTTTTGCAGAAGAACTGTCTGTATATGATGATGATCAGATAGGTGCGGCTGTCAGGAGCATCCAGGAAGACTGCAAGAAAAGTGTAGATAAGTATCTGTCTTTGGTGCCGGTGATTGATAAAGAAGAAGGGGATGAAGTTGAAGTTGAACCGGGTTTCGATCCTAATGCCATTACATTAACGGGGAATGTTTCCGGTGAACCGCCCTTTAAAGGGGTGTTAAGGCACCGGGGATGGAAGGCTGCAAAGAATGAGGTGCCTAAGCTGTCAGATGTACAGGATGCCTCCATTGTTGCACCGGCAGAAGTAGAAGTTGAATAGAAAATTTTCATTTATTTGTAGGAGTGTGCCGTGAAAGAGGGCAGATATATCGTTGGAATAGATCTTGGGACGACAAATTGCGTGGTGGCCTACTCAGATATGCAGACTGAAAGAGCACCCAGGGAAATGGCAAAAATAAACATTTTCAGAGTGCCGCAGCTCACAGGTCCCGGGGTGGTTGAATTAAGAGATTCCCTTCCCTCTTTTCTTTATGTCAAGGAAGGGCATGAAGACGATTCAAACTCCTTGGTATTGCCGTGGCCAGAGGAAGATGCCATTACTGTCGCCGGTGAATTTGCCAGAGAACGCGGTGCTGAAGTGCCCCATAAACTGATCTCCTCGGCAAAGTCGTGGTTGTGCAATGCGGCGGTGGATCGCGAAACCCCGATTCTGCCCTGGAATACTACAAAAGATATTGAGAGATTGTCTCCGGTCCAGGCCTCCTGTGCGCTGCTCAGGCATATAAAAAATGCCTGGAACCACGAAATGGGGGAGGATGATCCGGATCTCTGCCTTGAAAATCAATCCATCTACCTGACGGTTCCGGCCTCGTTTGATGCCGTTGCCCGAGAACTGACGGTGAAGGCTGCGCAACTGGCCGGTTTGAACGACATTGTGCTTATTGAAGAGCCCCAATCCGCCTTTTATGCCTGGATTGACAAAGCCGGTGATGACTGGAGAGATCAAGTGGAAAAGGGCGATCTTGTTCTGGTCTGTGATATTGGTGGCGGAACCAGCGATTTCAGCCTTATTGAAGTGGACGAGGATGAGGACGGCCTTTTAAGTCTTGAACGTGTGGCTGTGGGCAATCATCTGCTTGTTGGGGGTGACAATCTGGATTTAACGCTTTCCTACTTTCTTGCGGCCCAGCTGCGGGAAAAGAAACAAAAACTGGATGACTGGCAGATGAGAGGACTTGTTCACTCCTGCAGAAAAGCCAAAGAGAGCTTGTTTTCATCTGACGGTCCCGATGAATATCCCGTAACGGTTTTGGGAAGAGGTTCCGGCCTGATCGCCGGAACGATTAAAGTGAGCTTGAAACTTGAGGATATACAGCAGGTTGTGCTGGATGGTTTTTTTCCTAAATGCAGTCTGGATGACAAGCCTGCCAAAAGCAGCGCCGCCGGCATGAAGGAGTTTGGACTTTTATATGAAGCCGATCCGGGTATTACCCGGCATTTGGCTCAATTTATATCTTCCCATACCGATGTCCAGGGAAATCCAAGACTGCCCACGGCCGTTGTATTTAACGGCGGGGTCATGAAATCCCCTATGATCAGAGAGCGGATTCTGGATGTACTCAAGCAGTGGCACACGACAGCCGGTGGAGAAATCCGGCAGATCAATGCCGTTGATTTTGATCTTTCCGTGGCCTGGGGCGCATCTTATTATGGTCAGGCCGCGCGGGGAGAGGGCATTAAAATACGCGGTGGGCTCGGGATGTCCTACTATATGGCCATTGAAGCGGCCATGCCGGCCATTCCAGGGCTTGCCATGCCCACCAGAGCCCTTTGCATTGCCCCCTTTGGCATGGAGGACGGCAGCCAGGCGGAAAGCAAGGACCGCTTGTTTAATCTGGTGGTGGGCGAGAAAGTCACGTTTGATATCATGAGTTCTCCCAACCGCCCTGATGATCAGCTCGGAGATGTGATCGATAATTGGGAGGATATGGGGATCATTGAGTTAACCTCCATTGAAACTGAGCTGGAAGGAACCGATGAGGGCTTTATACCTGTCACGTTTGAAGTCAAGGTGACCGAGATCGGCACACTCGAATTTTGGGCCTGCTCACGGGATGATGATCGCAAATGGCGTTTGGAGCTGAATGTAAGACCCAAGGTGTAGTGGCGGGCAGGAGATTATAGTGGATTTGGATTTTCAAGATAAACGGTATGTGGTCGGGATTGACCTGGGGACGACCAATTCGGCGGTATCATACGCTGATCTGACGAGCATTGACACAAATAGAGCCGATGGCATCGGCAATGCAATAAAAGTTTTCAAGGTGCCTCAATTAACAGGACCGGGTGAGTTTTCGCCTGTCTCCGTGCTGCCCTCTTTTTTATATATTCCCGGAGAGTACGATGTCTCCAAAGAGGCACTGCAGCATCCCTGGAAAAAGGAAAGTGATCTGTTTGCCGGTGTGTTTGCAAGGGAGCATGGGGCACAAATTCCATCCCGGCTGGTTTCATCTGCCAAAAGCTGGCTGTGTCATGCCCGGGCCGACCGTGAAGCCCCGATTCTGCCATGGGGATCCCAGAATGTGGAAAAAATATCCCCGGTCAAGGCGACCAGTGAATATTTAAGACATATTCGAAAGGCGTGGAATCACTTCGTTAAAGACGAAGATCTGTTTCTTGAAAATCAATTTACAGTCATAACCGTTCCTGCATCATTTGATGAGGCCGCGCGTGAATATACGCTAAAGGCAGCAAGGGATGCCGGATTCAGTAAAAATATCACTTTGCTGGAAGAGCCGCTTGCCGCATTTTATGCATGGGTGACACGCCATGAACATGATTGGCAGTCCCATGTCAAAGCAGATGATTTGATCCTTGTTTGCGACGTGGGCGGGGGCACAACCGACTTCACCTTGATCTCATTGAAAGAGGCAGAGGGCAGTCCGCGGTTTGAGCGGGTGGCTGTCGGGGATCACCTCATTTTAGGCGGAGACAATATTGACCTTACTTTGGCACGCTATGTCGCGACAAAATTTAAGCAAAAAGCAAACCTTACGGCGGATCAGTGGAAGACACTGAGCTATAAATGCCGGGCCGCAAAAGAAACTCTGCTTTTGGCCGGCGACGATAATAACGACGATAATAACAGTGATGAAAACCGGGCCAGAATTGTATTACGCGGAGAGGGGCGATCGCTTATCGCAAATACATTGTCAGCGGATCTGGAAAAAGGTGAGCTGGAAGATATCTTATGCAACGGGTTTTTCCCGGAGGTTGAGCCCAGTGTTGCCAATCCTAAAAAAACAGGAAAGGCCATAGCTGAATTTGGGCTGCCATATGAGCAGGAACCTGCAATAACCCGTCACATCGGATGGTTTTTAGAGCGCCATCGTGACAGTGTTAAAGCGGCCCTGGGTAAAGACCCCATACCTGATCATATTTTGTTCAATGGCGGATCACTGAAACCGTCCGTGTTTCAAAACAAAATCAGGGCGGCTATCGGAAAATGGTTTTCCTGTGGGGATCAGGCGCTGCCGGCAGTGCTGGACAATAGTGATCCGGATCTTTCCGTTGCTTTAGGGGCCTCTTACTATGGTCTTGTTAAACAGGGCATTGGTGTGCGTGTGGGCAGCGGCAGTCCCAGAAGTTATTATATCGGCATTGCTTCGGATAATTCCCAGGGTAAACATGACTCCCAAGGCGCACCCGATGACGCAAGGTGTGAAAATGTCCTGTGCATTGTGGAGCGTGGCCTGGATGAGGGCTCGTTGATCCAGCTGCCACAGATGGAGTTTGAGGTTGTAACCAACCAGCCGGTTGTTTTTTCAATGTTCAGCTCCAGTTTCAGATCCGGTGATAAAAGTGGAGACATTCTTCAGGTTGATGAGTCACTGACACCGCTGCCGCCTTTGAAAACCATTATTAAATTTGGAAAAAAAGGGGAATCAAAACAGATTCCGGTTAAGGTTGAGGCCGAATATACAGAGATGGGGACGCTTGCGATGTGGTGCCGCTCAAGCGTGTCGTCCCATCGTTGGAAACTTCAGTTTCAATTGCGTGAACCCCAAGCCGGAGAAGCCGGCGAGAGTGAAGTCTATGATGATGAGACACTAAATAGTGTTCGTAATCTGTTGACAGACGCATTTTCCGGATCTGCCGATAGACCCCAATTGCCTGCCGTTGTAAAAAATATAGAAAAGCTGGTGGAGACAAAGAAAAATAAATGGCCTCTGTCTTTTCTCAGGGCTGTGGCTGATCATCTGATTGAAAATGTCAAATGGCGGGGAAACAGTCCGGAACACGAAGTTCGCTGGTTAAACTTGACCGGATTTTGTATTCGACCCGGCTTTGGTGATGCCTTTGATGAGTCACGTATGCCAAAATTGTGGAAAGTTTATTTACAAAGAAGCCTGTTCCCTAAAGCCAAGCAAAATGCCGTTGAATGGTGGATATTTTGCCGGCGCATTGCAGGGGGATTGACTGCCGGTCAACAGCGGCAGTTTTTCCAGGATGTTTCCAGCTATTTATTGGCAAATAACGGTGCCGGCAAAAAAGTGCCCAAGCAAGAGATGACCGAAGTGTGGATGGCCGCAGCAAATATGGAGCGCCTGTTGATAAAGGACAAAATCGCTTTGTCAAAAAAGCTGATCCCCCAGTTGAAACCAGGTAAAACACCGCACCAAATGTTTTGGGCGCTGTCAAGGATTGGTGCCAGAGAGCTTCTTTATGGATCTGTGGATAGAGTGATTCCTGCAAAAGAGGTGGAGCGCTGGACACAACGATTGATTAAAATCAATTGGACGTCCAAGGACCAGATCGCTACGGCATTGGCCCATATCTTTCGGAAAACCGGAGATCGAACCCGTGATGTTTCCCCGGAAACTATTCAGATAATGGTCCCGTGGCTTGAGCAGATGCAGGCGCCTAAAAAGTCATTGGATATGATTCAAACCGTCGTTCCCATTGAGTCGGCCGATGAAGCTTCTATTTTTGGGGAAAGTCTGCCCCAGGGTCTTATACTGAAGCAGTCGCCCTGAAAAAGGTGATTACAAGTCCATAGGCTTGGTCTTCGGACCAGACCGATACCTTTCTTGATTATGTTTTGAAAAAAGGACAACATGAACAAATTTGCATATTTCATGTCCGGGTATGCCCTTAAGGCATTATCCGGGCTTTCCAAAGCCCGGATAACCATTCATAATCAAGAAAGGATTCCAGACGGCTCCGTTATCTTTATTGCTAATCATTTCACCCGGATTGAAACGATTTTTTTACCGTATCATCTCCACGGTATAACAAAAAAAAGAATATGGTCCCTGGCCCATGCCAGTCTTTTTGCAGGCGGGTTAAGAAGCATCCTTGACGTCATGGGTGCCATCTCCACCAAAGATCCGAACCGGGATTATCTTATTACCAAAACCCTTTTAGACGGCGAATCATCATGGATCATTTTTCCGGAAGGAAGAATGGTAAAGAATAAAAAGCTTGTTAATAACGGCAGGTTTGAATTCCCGGTCGATAAACTGGTTCACCGTCCCCGTTCCGGGGCAGCCGTGATCGCACTGCAAAGTGAATTTTACCGGAAACGGCTGCGGCGGATGAAAACCATAAATCCCAAAGAGTTTGAACGCCTCATCGACTGGTTCCAAATCAAGGACCCTGAAAAGGTCTTAAGTCAAACAACCTATATGGTGCCCACAAATATCACCTATTATCCCATGCGGGCAAAGGAGAACCTGCTCTCTTCTCTTGCCCAGAAGTTGATGGAAAATCCCTCCCAGCAATTGATGGATGAACTGATGACCGAAGGCAGCATGATTTTATCCGGCGTCCAGGTTGATATTCGGTTTGCAAATCCCATCAAAATTGCCGATTATTTCAATAATTCATTCATTGAAAGCGATCTGACATCAAGACGGAAAATCGTTTTCAGCAGACGTATTTGTTCCGCCCCTGTAATAAAAGCCGCCAGTCAGGATATCCTTCACCGATTCATGGCCGATGTTTACGGCATGACTACCCTTAACTATGACCATATTTTTACCTGCCTGGTCAAATATATGCCGCCGTCACCCCAGGGCATTGATTCCTATGATTTAAGGTGCAGGGCATATCTGGCAATTACCGGGAAAGTCATAGACTCCGGCCGCTGTGTTCACAACTCGTTTTATGATAACCAGATTCATCTGCTAACCGACGATAGAGACAAAAGGTTTGCCGCATTTCTTGACACTGCCCTTGAAACCGGCGTGCTTTATGAAAAAAACGGTAAATTTTTTAAAAGACAGGAAAAATTTGCAGCAGATACCGGTTTCCAGGGAGTGAGGATGGAAAATCCCCTTTATGTTGTTGCAAATGAAGTCGAGCCGCTCCAGGATATCGTGCTGTCTATAAAGGACATTGCCGGGAAAAGCGACGTTGAAATTGATCGGCAGATTCGCCATGGGTTGATGGACAAAGTCTTAAAGGACTATGATCTGGATTACGAAAAATTTGATCCCCCAAAAGAACCATTTGAAAAAGAGGCCGGCAAACCCCTTATTTTCGATCCGGGAAAAGGCCGGCCCGGTATTCTTTTAATTCACAATTATCTTGCCTGTCCCAGAGAGATGAAACCCCTGGCTGATTTTTTCAGTACGCTTGGCTACACTGTTCTTGTGCCGCGACTTAAAGGGCATGGCACCACACCTGAAAATCTTTCCCGGACAAGTTATGAGGACTGGATTAACAGTGTGGAAGAGGGCTATGTTATCTTAAAGCACAGAACGTCGTCGATCTTTGTTGGCGGCTTTTTTACAGGTGCCGGACTTGCGCTTGAACTTGCCTCCCGGATACCGGAAATTGCCGGTGTTTTTGCCGTTGCTCCACCGTTAAATGTCAAGGATGTGGGGTATCGATCCTTTACTGCCGGTGAGTTCTGGCATCGTATGCTGCAAAAAGCCAGGTTTATTGACGGCAATCTTGATTACAGGGATAAGGGCATGGAAGATACCTGTTCGATATGCTACCATCAAAACCCTTCCAAGGGCATGAAAGCGCTTGAAAAATTGATAAAGCATCTGGAAGAAAGATTGCCGTTTGTTACAGCACCCCTTTTATTCCTGCAGTCCGGCAAACAATTTCATAGCAACACGGCAAATGCAGAAAAATTGTTTAAGCTTGTCCGCTCCATTCGGAAAGACTTCTTTTTCTTTAACACAGACTGCCATAATATTCTTTCAGGCAGTGAATCAACACGGGTTTACCGATCTATTGCAGACTTTTTAGCCTTGGTTGAACAGGACGCCTACCAGTCTATGGGAAAATAATCCTTTAAAAATTTTCCACACCAATGCTTTCCCGTTAGAATGCCGTGGAAAAAAGGATCGCAGATCCGGGCTGCTCCGTCCACAATATCCAAAGGCGGCTGGAAATCGTGGCGCTCTTGTTTTAATTGGGCAAGACGCGCCGGATCTTCATCCGTGACCCAGCCGGTATCCACGGCATTCATGTAAATGCCGTATTTGGCAAGATCCTCGGCCGCCGTATGGGTGAGCATATTTAATGCTGCTTTGGCCATGTTGGTATGGGGATGGCGGCTGCCTTTTTTAAAGCGCAGGAATTTGCCCTCCATGGCTGAGACATTGACAATGTGTTTTTGGCCGGTAAAGTCCGATTTCATCATCTGGGCCAATCGGTTGCACAACACAAAAGGGGCCACATTGTTGACCAGCTGAATTTCAAGCATCTCTGCCGTTTCAATCTCTCCCAGTTTCAGCCGCCAGGAGTTGGTTTTCCGAAGATCCACCTGCTGGAGATCGGCATCCAGAGCCTTTTCCGGAAAAACCTGGGGTGCGTCTATACTGTGGTCATAGGAATAGGGAATCTGGGAGAGTTGGGCCGACTGCCTCAGCCCGATACCGGGGGCCGTGCCGCTCCAGGAAACCGGCAACGCGTCTTCTCCACCTACATCACGGGGCCTGCCTGTTGTCACCTGGGCCACGCAGTCCTGGTAATGGTCTAAAAGCATTGCCGCTTTTGGGGACAACGATGAAATTTCTTTTTGTTCAGTGTCCATCAGGTGGGCATAAAATCCAGGGGGACGTCGAACGGTCTGGGCCGCATTATTGATTAAAATATCAAGTCGCCGATATGTCTGTTTGACATAATCACAGAACAGCTCCACACTGGGAATATGACGCAGGTCCAGCCCGTAGATATGGAGCCTGTGCCCCCATTGATCGAAATCGGGTTCCTTGGAAAATCTTAACGCGGAATCCTTGGGAAAGCGTGTGGTGGCAATCACCCTTGCTCCGGCTCTAAGCATCATTACCGTGGCCTGGTATCCGATCTTAAGCCTGGATCCTGTGATAACGGCAATCTGTCCTTCAAGGGATGCGGTCTGGAACCGCTTTTGGTAGTTGAGTTCTGCACATTCAGGACACATGCTGTCATAAAAATGGTGGAGCAATGTAAATTGGGCTTTGCATACATAGCAGTTGCGGGGCGAATCGAGGTGCTCTGTAGCATCGGGGCTTTCAAGTGCGGGACCTTCAAGTTGGGGCGGCGCCGTGAACACCAATGCTTCCCTGGCTTTCCTGATTCCGGTTTGCGCTCTCATTCGCCGTTCTTTTGCGACAACGGCAAGGCGCTTCTGCCTCTTTTTATCTTTGTTGCGTTTCTTTATTTCAGTTTTGTCCGGCCGGGATATTTTGCCGGCAGCCTTAATCAACGCAATGCGGTCCGCTTCGGATAATTTGGCCAGAATTTCAGACCGGTCAGCCAGGGTTTCCAGTACCTCAATGCAGCGGGCAATGTCTTCAAGTATCCGTTTTTCATCTTCCGGGGCGGGTTGCTCCCCACAAAGGGCTTTCACGATATCGGCTTCCTTTAATAAACATAGAAAAATGGCAATTATTATAGCTGATTAGGAAATTTGTCAACCCGGGGATGGATTTGTTGATGACCAGCCTTAAAAAAAGCCGGCAGTCTAAAAATAGACTGCCGGCCTTGTATCTGTTCAACCAAAAATTTTACTACATTTCAGTCTCAGGATGGAAGACGGCTACTTCTTTCAGGTCATCTCCCAAATATTCCCGTTCATTGGGTCCAAGAATGCCCAGCGACAGGCAGAGCAGTGTCCATAAATGGACAACGCCATAATGCCCTTCGTAATGTTCGCTGAGCTCATGAATCTGCGCATGGCAGTTATGGCAGGCCGCGATACAGTAATCCGCACCAGTGGCCTTGATTTGTTGGTCTTTGATCTGCCCGTAAGTCAAACGTTCTTCTTTGAAGCCTGACTGGAGAAATCCGCCGCCGCCGCCACAGCAGAAGTTGTTGGAACGGTTGGGCTGCATGTCAATGAAGTTCTCTTCACCGACTATGGATTTCACAACAAAACGCAGGTCGTCGGCAATGGGGTCGCCATAACTTTTTCTGACAATCTGGCAGGGATCTTGTACCGTAAATTTAATTTTCAGGTCTTTGTTCCAGTCGGAACTGGGTTTCAGCCGACCTTCACGGATCCATTTTGCATAGTATTCGTAAATGTTTTTGATTTCTAAATCTGTAGTATCAATGTTGAATTTTTTCGCTCCGGCCCGGACCGAGAAAGTTACGTGCCCTCACTCGGTATTGAGGTACGTTTTGCACCCCAACTTTTTGGCCTGACCAATGGTGGTCGATGTCAGATGTTTCCAGGATTCGTCATCTGCCAGAAACATGCAATAGTTTTCACCGCCCCATCCCTTGGAACCGTAGGTCCAATCAATCCCGGCGGTATGGAGAATTTTCCATAAGGGGACCATCTCGTCGGGTTCGGTGACCGGCTCCCTGGAGTTCTGGTTAAGGAAAAATTCAGCACCTTCTTTATCGATGGGGGCTTCCATCTCTTCAAATTCCGGTTGGGCTTCCTTATACTCTTCGAGAACATCATCAACCACAAATTCAAAATCTTCCTCTGAGGTACCCATGGCTGAACCGGTATCGTGCTTCAAGGCCGCGTCACAGGAACCCAAGATGCCTTTTGGCCGCTCTTCCCTGGGACGTAATGTCCGAGCGTTGAAAACAAGTTGGGGGATATCAATTTTCATGGGACAGACATAAATGCAGCGCATGCACATGGTGCACATCCAGGGCCAGTCTGATGCGACAATTTCCTCATCCATGCCCAGGGCGGCCATGCGCAGAAATTTTCGGGGATCCATGTCTGCCAGCCCGGTGGCCGGGCAGCCTGATGCGCAGGCGCCACATGTCAGGCAGGCATTAAGATTTCCGCCCTCGGGCAGAATCTCTTTAACCTTGTCGATAAAAGTTGAGGCCTTTTTATTTCGGCCCAGTTTGATGACAGTTTCTGCCATGTCGTTTCCTTTCTTAAATACAGTTAAAGGTGAACAATCAGCATGTCAATGGTCGTTGTGGGTTCCCATGATCACCTGGATATCTGTTTTTCCCTTGATAATGT
Source organism: Desulfobacter curvatus DSM 3379 (assembly GCF_000373985.1). GTDB lineage: Bacteria > Desulfobacterota > Desulfobacteria > Desulfobacterales > Desulfobacteraceae > Desulfobacter > Desulfobacter curvatus. The sequence continues at coordinate 23,344 of NZ_KB893089.1, read as the reverse complement.
CAGACAGTTTCCTCATGGTTTCCGCCTTATTCCCTTAGGGAAGACTTCCTCTATAACCCATTGATTATATAGAATATAATGTTTATTAGAGAAAAAACCTTCTCTATGGGTGAAAAACTATAGCAAATAATAATAGTGAATTCAATTGAATGATCAAAAAATGGTGGGCCGGTTTAGTTGCGGATTTAGCCTGGGTGTTGATTGATTAGACCGGACTATGGCTGTTGTTCTTAAGCCGGATGCGGTAAAAATTGATAAAATTCTTTTCATGGCCTGAATCAATGGTTACAATAACCGGGTTTTGAGCAGTCAAAAAATGAGCAGGTTTCACACAGCCTCTATAATAACGGATACGCATCAGTGGATCGGAGAACATTTTTAAAACTCGCAGGATCAGCCGCCCTTGCAGGAACATGTCTGCCGTTGGCCGGTGCTTTGGAAACGGCATGGGCACTGGGGGCTTCCAGTTGCCAAGTACATGCCCTGGACCATGGTGTCAAGGATGCCCTTGTGGGAGCCGGGGAATCGACCAGGGCCCCAAATCATTTAAAGATCCTTTTTTTTAATCGTGACTTCAAAGATGATGTTTTGCTGCCTGAAAATGAGATGCCTCTTCTTTTATCAAGCCTTATGCGTTTCAAACGTATCCAAAAGCAGATCGGGTACGGTAACTTCAGCCTGGCCGGTTTTGATGATGCCCTGACGTGTGCCCGGACCTATGGCGGCATAGGGGAGTTTTCCCGCCGGGAACTTGATTTTCTTGAAAAATTATTTCACCGAGCTGCCGCTGATTACGGCTTTATGGGTAAAAAAACTATTCCCCGGATGACCTGGCAGGTGCCGTCTGGAAAAACAGTAAAGATTCAAGGCTCGGGCAATTATCTGTACAAGGGCAGGTCCCAAGCCCTGTACCAGGATATCCGGAAGAAAATCGGAACCGAGGCGGTTCTGACTTCAGGTATCCGGGGCGTGTCCAAACAGTTTCTGCTGTTCTTAAACAAGGCGGTGCAAAGCCGGGGGAACCTGTCCATGGCCTCCCGATCCCTTGCGCCGCCGGGCTATTCCTTTCATGCCACCGGCGATTTTGATATGGGGGAAAAGGGATTTGGCCTGGATAACTTTACGGAAAAATTTACCCGAACCCGGGTATACAGCCGGTTGTCCAGCCTGGGGTATATTCGGTTCAGGTATGGCCCGGAAAATCATTTGGGTGTCAGGTATGAGCCCTGGCATGTTGAGGTTGGGGGCTGAAGAACACAATGGCTTCAAACCAATTTAATTTATTAAAGAAGGAAAAATGTCAATGTTGATCAACATTCTGATTTTAAGCGTTGCGGTATTTCTGGTGGCTAATTTTTTACCCGGCATCCAGGTTAAACATTTTGGGACAGCCATTATGGTGGCCATTGTCTACAGTCTGATTAATTTTTTCTTTGGCTGGGTGCTGATTGTCTTATCCCTGCCTTTTATAATCATTACATTCGGGCTGTTCAAACTGGTGATCAATGCCGTGCTGCTCTGGCTCACCGATAAAATACTTGATGATTTTCAAATTAAAGATTTTTTAACAACATTTATAGCAGCCTTGTGCATTACCCTTGTTGATTCCGTAATCAAATGGGTCATCGCATAAAGAGTTTTAGTATCGTCCCAGCACTCTCAAGGTTTCCACCATTTTTTTAAAGCGAATTGTCCTTGTATGATCAAAGCGTCCAAGATATAAATTCCATAGAGAAAATTGGGGTGCCGGTATCTGATCCGCGGCATTGTTCAATAATATTTTATCAAATATTCCGGCAAACCGTGATTATGATCAAAGTGTTAACAAATCAGATAGTTCACCCTCGGGTCTGAAAACGAAAAGTTGACCGGGATAGGAAACAGGAGACAAAAGATGAAAATGAAAACCACAGTACTGATTATTAACGTATTGGCTGTGCTCCTTGTTCAATCCGTGATGGCGCAGACGCCGAAAGCAGAGTTGAAACAAATTACGGAATCGGTTTATGCGTATACGGGTGTTCCTGCCGGAACGCCCGGCAACATATTTTTTGTCAATACCGGTATAGTGATCGGAAATGATGCCGTGCTTGTGGTGGATACACTGACGTCCGCAAAGGAAGCTGAAGGTTTTTGGGCAGATATCCGGAAAATAACGGATAAACCTGTAAGATATGTGGTCAATACACACTACCATCTTGATCATGTTCTCGGTAACAGTTTTTTTGCCGACATGGGGGCCCGTATTATCGGCCATGTGAAATGCCGTGAAGCGGTTATTTCCACCGGGGATAAGACACTTGGGAATCCGGAAGCATTTGGGCTGCCGGCGGATTTCTGGGAAGGTACCCGGGCTGTTGCGCCGGATACGGCTTTTGAACGTGGAATGATTCTTGACCTGGGCGGTGTTGCCGTAAAACTGATTTACACAGGCTTTGCCTCACATTCTCAAGGTTCCATAATTGTGCATATTCCCTCACAGGATGTTCTTTTTGCCGGCGATATTCTTTTTACCGACTTTCATCCTTATCTCGGTGAAGGGGATCTGCCCGGATGGGAAAAGAATCTTGATTTCATACATGCCATGAATGTCAGTCATATCATTCCGGGGCACGGACCTTTATCCTCAAACAAGGATATTGAAGATCTGAAGGCCTATCTGCCGTTTTTCGATAAGAAAGCAAAGGAACTTAGCGCCGGGGAAAAAGATGTTGAAAAATTGACCGCTGCGATGTTGGAAGTGCTTCCTAAACGGGCAGGCGGCGATTTCATCGTCACAATGAATCTTAAAACCCGTTATCTGACAGACAACGGCAACGGGCAGTCTCAAAAAAAATAATGTTGTAAGCCCCGGTTTTGTTGCCCCTAAATCTCCGGAGGTGGAGAAATATGCCGAGCAATTTCCTTTGGGCAGAATTGCTTCACCTGAAGAAGTCGCTGACGCATATATTTATTTGATGGGAAACCCTTATACAACAGGGACAATAGTCGTGATTGATGGTGGGGCCAGATTGATATAAGCGATACGAGAAAAAATACCATGCAACATATTTTTGAAATTTCAGAATCAATGCAGAAGGATGCCTGGCAGGTCATTAACGACACCAATATCATTGAAATATGGTCTTCGATCGGAGCAACGATTAATTTAGTCGGGTCATTAAAAATGGGGCTGTTGATAAACAATCGGGATATTGATTTTCATATCTATACGACACCATTCAATCTTTCGGACAGCTTTTCCGCCATGGCCAGACTTGCAGAAAACAAACAGATTAAAACCATAAGTTATGGCAATTTGCTTGATGCCGAAGATCAATGCATTGAATGGCATGCGTTCTACGAGGACAAAGATGGCCATTCCTGGCAAATTGATATGATTCATATTTTAAATGAATCTGCTTATGCCGGATATTTTGAAAAGGTTGCCGAACGGATATCTGCGGTTTTGACGCCGGAGACAAGGGCCAATATTCTTAGGATCAAAAATAGTATTCCCATTGAAAAGAAGGTAATGGGAATCCAAGTATATAAAGCTGTTATTGAACATGGCATTCAGGATATTGATTCATTCTGGCAATGGAGAGAACAAAACCCGGATGAAGGCATTATCACATGGATGCCCTGAAATTTGATTTGTCTGATTAGAAAAAATGCGTTTATTTTTCCCAACCGCCAAAAAGATGAAGATGTAGGTGAAAGATCTCCTGGTCTCCGCCTTTTTCCACATTGAAAAGCAGCTTGTATCCGGATTTATTGATCCCCTCTTTCAGGGCCATTTTTGCGGCCAGGGTAAAAAGTCCCCCCACAAGTTCGGTGTGCCCAGGTTCAATGTCGTTGACGCTGCGGATATGGGTTTTAGGCACGATCAACAGGTGAACCGGGGCTTTGGGATGGATATCCCTGAACACCACATAGTCGCTGTCTTCATACAGCATGTCGCTGGGCAGTTCATGGTTGGCAATTTTACAGAAAAGACAGTCGTCAGGCATATTTTTCTCCAAATAGTAGTATTGATCCAATAGCTCACAGCAACACCTATCCGCTATGAGCTGTCAGCTGTCAGGCAAGCTCATCAATGGCTTCCATGAGATGTTCCATGGCCTTTGTGGCGTTGTCCTGGATAAATATATCCGTTATCCGGTTGGTATATTCCGACGGATTTGGATTGATCTCTATAATGGTTGTACCGCCGGCCTTGGCTCGGGAAGGCAGGGTGTTGGCCGGTGCCACCGTGCCTGTGGTGCCGATAAGTATCATGCAGTCGGCTTTTTGGGAGGCATCAACGGACTTAGACGCCGCATATTCGGGGATGGCTTCACCGAAAAACACCACATCCGGCTTCATCAGACCACCGCAGGCAAGGCACATGGGGGGCAGATGATTCATGTCCACCTGGGACACATTCACTTTTTGCCCGCAGTTCAGGCAGATGATCTGTTTTAATGACCCGTGGAATTCGTAAACCTCTGTATTGCCGGCATCCTTGTGCAGGTTGTCGATATTCTGGGTAATGATCGATTTTAACAGGCCCCGCTGCTCCATCTCAGCCAAAGCATAGTGGGCGGTATTGGGCAGGACCTGGCCAAACAGGTCATAAAAAATATCTCTTATAATCGCCCAGGCCCTGGCCGAGTCCTGGATAAAATAATCAATGTCAAAGGATTTAGGATCGTATTTATTCCACAGCCCGTTTCTGCCCCGAAACGGCGGAATACCGCTTTCAACGGAGATACCGGCGCCGGTAAAGGCCACACAATAGTGGGAATCAATAATTTGTTTTGCAGCTTCTTGATAAATATTCATGACATATCATTACCTTCCGGGGTTTACACTTGACCAGGGGATTGTTATTTTATTTTTTTCAACGGCTAAAGATAACTAAATTTTGATATGAGGTAAAGGTAAATCAAACCACTGATGAATGCAGACAAAGGACGATCTTCCGACATGCAAAATAATCCGGCAGGAACCCTTACAGTGGACCAGGTGGCTGAAAATCTTTCAGCTTTTGCCATTGACAGGGCTGACATTAAATCGCTGTTAGGCACAATCCCAGAGGGGCACCCCATAAACCTGAATCGTCTGGAATATGAACTGGCCATTCTTAAAATTCTAAGTGTGGGGTGGGCGCTTGCCTTTTTCATGCCGGCAACAGATGTAAACAAAACACCTTTAACCCAGGCCTTCTGGGAACAGATCCGGGAGATTTCCAACAATGTGTCAACTCTGACGGAAACCACCACAGGCACCCGGGTTGATTATTTCGGCATACTCAAGGAACGTCTGGATACCTTTGTGAAGCAGATGCAGGAAAATCAGACCAAAGATGCTGATCCCACCGGTATTATGGGGCCGGTGTTTGCTGATGCCTGCGGAACTCCGGATGACCCGATGGTAATTCTTGCCGGGACCAAGATGTTTGCCCTGACGTTGGGGGCGGTCAAAGAGTATCTGGCTGCCGTGAAGATAGAAGATATCACCATTCACTGATCCCCAACAACAAGCTTTATTTTTCATTATGATAGACAAGCGGACAAAACTTACGATACAGGCTGTGATCTGGATCAACGTGGTCATGTATGCCGTATCCCTGCTGTTCTCCCGTGGGCTTCATTTTACTTTGAATCCTCTAACTGCCCTGGCTCCGTCCAGCGATGCCTTGATCTTTCTTGGGGCATCCGGGACCATGGCTTTGGCTTATACCCATGACTGGTTGAGTATCTTTACCGCAAACTGGCTGCACGGCAGTTTGCTGCACATCCTTTTTAACATGCTGGCGCTTCGAACCCTTGCCCCGCTCACGGCAAAGGAGTTTGGGCTCTACCGGATGCTGTCCATTTATATCCTTTCCGGTGCCGGCGGTTTTTTTCTCTCCTGTCTGGGTGGCGTGCCTTTAACTATTGGGGCCTCGGCAGGTCTTTGCGGGTTGATCGGCGCCTTGTTTTATTTTGGCTGGTCCCGGGGGGGAACCTGGGGAAAGATGGTGTTTGATCAGACCAAATCCTGGATTCTCAGCCTGGTGTTGATTGGACTGATCCTGCCGAATATCAACAACTGGGGCCATGGAGGTGGGTTTGCCGCAGGCTTTATTCTTGCATTTTTCTTTGGGTATGACGAGCGTCGCAGATCCGGGGGCATTGATATCTTGATTTGCGTTGGGATGTCCGTATTTACCTTTTTTCTTTTATTCCGTTCGGTTTTTCAAGGTATGGCGGCAATACTTAAGTAAGAAGCGTTTTACACAAATTTTACAAAGCTTGCTTGCAATCTTTTTCCGGGTCAACTATATGGGCTCAATGAGTTTGAAACGCGTAGATATCGCCGTGGTCGGCATGTCCGGTATTTTCCCCGGCGCCTGTGACACCCGGCAGTTCATTGCCAATATCATGGCAAAAAAATCAAGTGTAATTCCAGTGCCCCAAGACCGGTGGGGTGTGCCGCCCGACATCATGGTGGACAACCGCGCCGGCAGGCCGTTGCCGGACCGTGCCTGCAGCCGGTTTGCAGGTTTGATTTCCCAATCGGTGTTCAATCCTGCCAATGTTGACTTTTCCGGGGCGGACATGGCCGGGCATGGGCTGGATAGTGATTTCTTTCATGCCCTGGACCCGGTACACCATTTAACCCTTGCCGCCGGAATTGATTTGATCTGCAATGCACGGCTTTCAAAAGAAAACCGGGAGCGCACAGGGGTTGTCCTTGCTGCCATTGCCTTGCCTACGCCGGGGGCATCTCGGTTGACCCGCGACTTATTTTTGTTGTCAAACCCTGTCATGCCCTCTTGGCAGCAGGCCTGGGGCGCCGGTATGTTGTCTGCGCCTGCATCAATTCTGGCAAGGGCATTGGAATTGACTGGCGGCAGTTTTACATTGGATGCCGCCTGTGCCTCTTCTTTGTTTTCCATAAAACTTGCCTGCGAGCAACTGTTGTCAGGACAGGTGGATGCCATGCTGGCCGGCGGGGTATCCCGGCCCCAGTCCCTGTACACCCAAGTGGGATTTACCCAGCTCCAGGCCCTGTCACCCACGGGCCGGTGCGCGCCCTTTGACCGGGATGCCAATGGTTTGGTGGTGGGGGAGGGCGCAGGCCTGGTCCTGCTCAAACGCCTGGACGATGCCCTGGCTTGCCAAGACACCATCCACGCTGTGATCAAAGGCTGGGGGGTGAGTAACGATATTGAAGGCAACCTGGTGGCCCCGGCCAGTGAAGGCCAGGTCCGGGCCATGTCCAGTGCATTTAATATGGCCGGCTGGTCCTTTGGTGATATCCAGTACATGGAGTGCCACGGCTCCGGGACTCCCAAAGGGGATCAGGTGGAAGTCCACAGTATCATGCAGATGCTTGAAAAATATCGGTGCCCGGACACAGAGTTGGCCATTGGATCGGTGAAATCCAACATCGGGCACCTTTTAACCGGTGCCGGGGCAGCCGGATTCATTAAAACGGTGATGTCCATGAACCAGGGGCTGTTGCCGCCATCAAATAATTTCAATGCCCTGCCCGATGACTCCCCGTTTAAAAATACCGGTGTCAGGGTTCAGGACGCGCCTGCTGCCTGGAGATCTGCCGGTGACGGTCAGCCTTTGCGGGCCGCCGTATCGGCCTTCGGGTTTGGCGGCATCAATGCCCAGATCCTTGTGGAATCCTTTAAGGCCGAATCACACAATTGTGCGGTGGGCTTTGCACCGGCGGAAAAAAGCGTACCCTGCGCCATTGTAGGCATGGGTCTGATATCGGGTGGCGCTGATGGCCTCGGGGAATTTTCCCAGCTTATTTTTGGAGAGACATTGCCTGCCGGCCGCTCCGGAGAAAACCGGTGGCGCAGAGCCGATCACCTGCCCACTGAAATCCGCAGCGCCTTAACTCTGTTCATGGATGATCTGAGTATTGATCTCAAAGATTTCAATATCCCCCCCAACCAGATGGATCAGATTCTGCCCCAGCATTTGATAATGCTCAAAGCGGCCCAGGCCGCCCTGGCAGATGCCGGGATCTCTCCCAAACCGGATGTATCACAACCGCCCCGGATAAATATGGGGTGTGCCGTGGGTATTGAATTTGATTTCGGCGCCACGGACTACCATTTAAGGTGGCAGATTCAGGGGCAGGAGAACAATGTTTCTACAGATTTGCTGGACACCATCGGACCGTCATTAAATTTTGATTCAACATTGGGTGCACTTGGGGGTATTGTGGCGTCCCGCCTGGCCCGGGCATTTAAACTGGGCGGCCCCTGTTTTACCCTGTCTGCGGATGAAGCCTCGGGGCACACAGCCATTGATGTTGCCGTTAAATCACTGTCCACAGGGGAGACCGACACCTTTTTATGTGCGGCCGTGGATCTTGCCGCTGATATCAGAAGTTTTACCCGGGACCTGGTTTTGACTGGCGCAGACCCCATGGCTTTGCCTTCGGAAGGGGCGGTGGCTTTGGTGCTTAAACCCCTGGAGGCCGCGCAAAGGGACAATGACCGGATTTATGCCGTGGTTAATGGTGTGGGCCGTGCCGGAGGAGCTGCCCTTGCCGGGGAAACCAGTGAGCAGGCCCAAGTCTCACGACTAACGGTTGTCCAAAATTCCTTACAAAAAGCCCTGGATCATGCTGGTATGGAACTTAAAGATATCGGGCTGGGTGCCGTAACGCACAGTGCGTCACATTTCCTGGGGGCAGGGGAGGCCTCTGGGTTGAAATCCAATGCCTTGCCGGTTTTTTGCCCGTCTGCTTTGTCCGGCCATGCCGGAGCAGCTGCAGGTCTTTTTACCGTTACGGCTGCCGCATTATGCCTTTATCTTCAAAAGTTTCCAGGGCCTTTGTCCAATGTCTCCGACATTCCCCAAACCGCTGTTGCAGGATGCCTGACCCGGGATGGTATTGGAGGACACGTTGTCTTGTCAGGTCACCGGGATCCAGGGCAGGGTGGGGGCACAGCGAACATCCCGGTAACCCGGAAAAAAAATAGACATTCACCCACCTGTATTCGGATTCCTGTGACCCGTCCGCCTTTTCCACAGGAATTGATTACCAAAAATATTTTTAAAGCACCTGAAATCCCCCTTTCCATTCCCTGTGACACAATTCCGGGACTGCTGGTTCATACCCAGGCGGTGACGGCCAGGGCCCATGAACGGTTCCTGGAATTATCCGCTCAAAACACCCGGGCCATGACCGAGCAGCTTGCCGCCATTGCCGGCGCAGTGGCAAGGGGCCGGCATGCATCAACCGGACTGGAACCGGTCTGTTCACCCCAGGATATGCATAAAATTCCCGAGGTATTCATGGACCGGGACCAGTGCCTTGAATTTGCCGTGGGAAAAGCCGGGAATGTGCTGGGGCCGGATTTCGATATCATTGACACCTACCCGGTCCGGGTGCGGTTGCCGGATGAGCCTTTGATGCTGGTGGACCGGATTGTTTCCGTGCATGGGGAAAAACTCTCCTTAACCTCAGGGAAAGTAGTCACCCAGCATGATGTGCATGAAAATGCCTGGTACCTGGACGGTGGCAAAGCACCGGTCTCCATCTCCATTGAAGCGGGGCAGGCCGATCTTTTCCTTTGCTCCTGGCTGGGCATCGACCATGTGGTCAAAGGAAAACGCAAATACCGGTTGCTTGATGCCAAAGTGACTTTCCATCGCAGCCTGCCCGTACCCGGTGAAACCATTGAATACCATATTGAGATCGACCGGTTTTTAAAGCAGGGGGATATCTATCTCTTCTTTTTTCATTACCAGGGATACATCAATCAGCTTCCCTTTATGTCCATGCGCGATGGGTGCGCAGGCTTTTTTACCGAACAGGAGGTGGAAAATTCCGGGGGCATTATCCTGAAAAAAGAAGATAAGGAGATGAATATCCAGGGGCCGCCGCCTGCCTGGTTTGCTCCGGTGAGACGAATAAGCCTGGATGATGAACAGGTGGAAGCCCTTCGCACTGGAGATCTTGTAACAGCGTTTGGTGCAGATTTCCAAGGAAAGCGCACCGGAAAAAACCAATGGCTGCCCGGCGGGCGTATGCGGCTGATCCACCGGGTGCTTGACCTGGACCCCACCGGCGGGCGGTTCGGCATGGGCCGTATCATTGCCCAGGCGGATATCCATCCCGATGACTGGTTTTTGACCTGCCATTTTATTGATGACATGGTGATGCCGGGGACCTTGATGTATGAATGCTGTGCCCATACCCTGCGGGTCTTTGTCCAGCGCATGGGCTGGGTGCTGCCCGGTGACGGCATCTGTTATAATGTGCTGGAAAAAAACGAAAGTGATCTCAAATGCCGGGGACCTGTGACCCGCGCTACGAAAAAAGCCCTTTACGACATTGAAATAAAAACAATCGGATATGAACCCCAGCCTTTTGTGACGGCGGATGCCCATATGTTTTCTGATGACCTTGAGATTGTGTTTTATAAGGATATGGGAATGAAACTGGAAGGCGTGACCCGCCAGGATCTTGAGGCGTACTGGAGGAAAAAATGAAGTACGACAAGGTGTTTATTGAATCCTTTGGATATGAGCTGGCACCCCATATCGTGACCAGCCAGGAAATAGATGAAAAACTCGCCCCTTTTTTTGAGGCTGTGGGATTTGTGCCCGGCCAGCTGGAGGCGTTGACCGGTATCCGGGAACGCAGATACTGGGATGAGGACCATACCATCGCTGAGCATGCGGCTGTGGCAGGCAAGCGAGCCCTGGATGAGGCAGGTATCAGTCCCAAAGAACTGGGGGCCCTGTGTTTTTGCGGGGTGTGCCAGGACGGATTTGAACCGGCTACCTCCTGTGCGGTGGCAGACATGATCGGGGTAGGGCCACGGGCCCATGTATATGATGTAAAATCTGCCTGCCTTGGCATGATCACGGGCATGGTTCATGTGGCCAATGAGATCCAGCTTGGGCATATTAAAGCAGGATTAGTGGTCTCCTGCGAGTCGGCCCGGCAGATTGTGGACGCCACTATTGAAGAGATCAACACCCACAAAAGCATTGATTTTTACAGGGAAGCTGTGGCTACCATGACCGGCGGCTCCGGGGCGGCGGCAATTTTGCTCACCGACGGGACCCTGGGCAAACCTTCGACCCAGCGACATGCCGTCAAAGGCGGGGTGGTGAACAATGCCATCCGTCACTGGAACCTTTGTTCCTGGGGATTTGAAGATAAGGGGATGCCCACCGATTCAAGGGTGATCATGCGTACCAATGCCCAGAAAGTGCTTGACCACGGCGTGGAACTGGTCGTGGAAACCTATGAAATGTTTCGCAAAGAGTTTAATTTATCTGCGGATCAGCCGGATAAAATAGTTGGTCACCAGGTGGGGGAGGGCCATCACAATAGATTTTATACTGCCATGAATATTGACCGGAAAAAAGATTTTTCCACCTTTCCTTTCCTGGGCAATGTGGGCTCCGTGTCCCTGCCGATTTCCGCAGCAATTGCCGATGAACGCGGATTCTTTGTGCCCGGAGATTTTGTGGTCTTTGTAGGGGTGGGGTCCGGACTTAACTGCTATTTTCTGGGGGTGGAATGGTAACAAGAATCATAAACGGGCAGCGGACCTCCACCACAGGGTTTGAGCGCCTTTATCCATTTAAACCCCATTATGCCCGGATCAACGGGAATCAAATGCATTATGTGGATCAGGGTAACGGCAGGCCCGTACTCATGGTTCACGGTAATCCCACTTGGTCCTTTTATTTTCGGCATCTGATCACAGGGTTGTCCGGCCGTTTCAGGACCATTGCCCCGGACCACATCGGGTGCGGTTTTTCAGACAAACCGTCGGCTAAAGATTATGATTATACGTTGGATCAAAGGGTGTCGGACCTGGATGCCCTTGTCCGGGGTCTGGATATTAAAGAAAAAATCTCTTTGATCGTGCATGACTGGGGCGGGATGATCGGGCTTGCCTGGGCCTTGGACAATCTGGCCCGGGTGGATAAAATTGTTATCACCAACACTTCCGGATTTTTTCTTCCGGCGTCTAAACGCTTTCCTGCAGCGCTTTGGGCCGTTAAATATCTTGCGCCTTTTGCCGTACCGGCTGTTTTGGGCGCAAACATTTTTGCCCGGGGCGCCCTGTATCTTGCTGCAGAAACCCGGCTGTCTCAATCAGTTAAAAAAGGTCTTGTTGCTCCATATAATAGTTGGGCTAATCGCATTGCCACCTTAAAATTTGTCCAGGATATACCGATAACAAAAAAAGACAGAAGTTATGCCAGGGTTCAGAAGGTGGATCGAGAACTTTGCAAACTTGACCCGGATCAGCTCATGTTTTTATGGGGAACCCGGGATTTTGTTTTTGACATTCATTTCCTTAAGGAATTTAAAAACAGATTTCCCCAATCCTGTGCCCATGTATTTGAGGATGCCGGTCATTATCTGTTCGAAGATAAGCCCGGTCCCACCCTTAAATTGATTCAAAAATTTCTGTCCTGATATTTTTTCGTGTAGTTTTGACTTTCAGGTTTATGCCGGATAAATTGGGGAGCTATGGGACTATTAAAAAAGAAAAAAAAGGATGAACCCGAGGAACCGGCTGTCGAGGAAAAGACCGGCGACGAAACCAAACCGACCAAACCCAAGAAGAAATCATTAATAAAAAAGCTGATTATTTTTCTGCTTATTCTGGGTATTCTTGGCGGGGGTGGATTTTTTGCGTACACCAAATTTTTTTCAGGTTCCGGTGGCGAAGATGGCCGGGTTTATCAACCCGTACCCCTTGCCCATGTCACCCTGCCTGACGAGATGCTCGCCTTTTGTTTTACCCGCATACCTGAACTTTACGATGCACTGTTGGCCTTTAACGGGGAGATGGCTTTATTTGAGACTGAAATTGCCCGTATTGATGCTGTGGCCACCAAGTATCCGGATCAGAAGAAGATTGCCGATGGCCAGAAAAAAGTATGGGTAAAAGGAATGGAATCTTTAAAAAAATCCTTTGAAAAACTGGAAAAACCCATTAAAGAAACCTTTGTACTGTTCCAGGTTAACCAGACCCAAGGACAGGAAAAAATTGATCAGACTGCTGAACAGATGATCCAGGAGGCCAAAGACGCCCTGGAAAAATCCAAGGAACTGACAACCCCGCTAAAGGAAGCTATGCCCAAGGCCCCGGAAGGCCTGATCAAAGGAACCCTGTATAAAATAAAAAAGAAGTTTTTATGACACGCTATACAAATATTGCCCTAAGCCTGAAACAATCCGCTGACATATATCCGTTCAAACGGGCTGTGGTCTACCCGGCCTCACGGGATAGCTCCGGGCGGGTTCTATACAGCCAGCTGACCTTCCGCCAGCTTGACCAGCATTCCGATAGCCTTGCAGCCGGGCTTGACAGCATCGGTATCGGCCGGGGAACCCGCACCATTCTGATGGTGCCCCCGGGCATGGATTTTTTTCTTACGGTATTTGCCATGTTCAAGGTCGGGGCTGTGCCTGTGGTGGTGGATCCCGGCATGGGGATTGACCGGATGCTGCAATGCCTTTCCCAAAGCCGCCCCAAGGCTTTTATCGGCATTGAAAAGGCCCATGTACTTCGAACCCTGCGCCCCGGATTTTTTAAAACAGTAAAGCGGTGGGTGACCGTGGGCAGAAAATGGTTCTGGGGCGGCCACACCCTGAACCAGTTGATGAACAGGTTCCCGGGCACACCTTTCAAACAGGTGCAGACCACCGAAAATGAAACCGCTGCCATTGTATTTACCACCGGCTCCACAGGGCCTGCCAAGGGCGTGATATACACCCACGGCAATTTTGAAGCCCAGATCCGCCAGATCCAGTCCCATTTTCAGATTGGGCCCGATGAGGTGGATCTGCCCACTTTTCCACTTTTTGCCTTGTTCGATCCTGCCTTGGGTATGACTGCGGTGATCCCGGACATGGACCCCACAAAACCGGCTCTGGTGAATCCCGTAAAAATTATAGAGGCCATTGAGAACCATGGCGTGACCAATATGTTTGCCTCCCCGGCTCTTTTGAACCGGGTGGGAAAATATGGACAGGAAAACGGGATTAAGCTGCCGTCATTGCGCCGGGTGGTCTCCGCAGGTGCTCCTGTCAGCCCAGCCAATATTGAACAGTTTTCATCCATGCTGTCCGATAATACCCAGATCCATACCCCTTACGGGGCCACGGAAGCGGTTCCCATTATTTCCATCGGTTCCCATGAAATTCTGTCGGAAACCAGAAAACTTTCCGAGAAGGGGTTTGGCATGTGCGTGGGCCGGCCCATTGCAGATACAAGTGTAAAATTGATCGAGATTACCGACGATCCCATCACCCAGATCCAAGACGTCCCGGAGGTGCCTGAAAATCAGGTGGGGGAAATAACGGTAAAGGCAGATCTTGTTACCGAGCATTATTTTAACGATGCCAATGCCGATCTTCTGGCCAAAATATCGGATCCGGACGGAAGAATATGGCACAGAATGGGGGACTTGGCCTGGAAGGACTCCAAGGGCAGAATCTGGTTCTGCGGCAGAAAGGCCCACCGGGTTGAAACCGGAGAAGAGACCTTATTCACCATTCCTGTGGAAGCCATATTCAACAACCATGAAAAAGTTTACCGCAGTGCACTCACTGGTGTCGGGCCAAAAAACCGCCAACTGCCTGTGGTATTTGTGGAGCCATTTGAGAAAATATCCGATGAAAAACAATTTATAGGGGAATTGTCTGACCTGGCTAAAAAGAATCCTTTGACCGCCGGTATTGAATACATTTTCATTGAGTATAAATTCCCCGTGGATATCCGGCACAACTCCAAAATTTTCAGGGAAAAACTAGCGATCAAGGCCCGGGAGTTAATCACAGGATAAGATGGAAGCTGTTGGCAGATGAAATACAGATACATCAATTCAAAGATCGGGCCATTAATGCTGGCCGGCAATACAATGCTTGAACTGATCCGTTTTCCCATTAAAGGTGAAAGAAAAGCGCCTGGGAAAGGCTGGATAGAGGACAACACCATCTTCTCCGATGCCGTATCCCAGCTTGCACAATACTTTGAAGGCCGGTTAAAACAATTTGACCTTGATCTGAACCCCCAAGGGACGGATTTTCAGAAAAAAGTCTGGCAGGCGCTGTTAACGATCCCCTACGGGACAACGGTTTCCTATGGCCAGATAGCCCAACGAATTGACAATCCCAAAGCCTGTCGGGCCGTGGGCCTTGCCAACAAATCCAATCCCATACCCATCGTCATTCCCTGCCATCGCGTGATCGGCAAAAACGGAAAATTAACCGGATTTGCTGGCGGCCTAGATCTCAAACAGACTCTTTTGGATTTGGAAAGATCCATCTAAGATACACCAGGCAACCTAATATTTAGGGGAAATTGAGATCAGCATGTGGACATGGTCTCCCATTAAATGCCCTTCTATGATTTGTGCTTCCTGATGCGAAGCCAATTCCCTGAAAACTTCACCAAGAGTTTTCCTCAAATTGCCATATATTGCTTTTTTCCGATACTTTGGAATCCATACCAAATGGTACTTGCAATCCCAAGTTGTATGATTTAATTTGCTGTAAGTATTTATCGAAAGGCTCCTTTCTTTTGTGATCTTTGAGCGGTTCACATTAATGGAGGCTTTCGATTTTTCCCGCAAATGTCAAACTCTGAGAGTCTCCCCGGCAAAGCCGGGGGTTTGCCCATGTTGATTACAACTTGTAACGTCAATCAAGGTGTTTTTAGAACAAAAACCACAAACCGATGGAGCACTATTCCCAATATACGGGGGAGTGTTACATATAAAGGGCATGATAGAGAAAGGTATATGAAGAATATTAAAAATAAAATTTCTGCTTGCTTGATAGTCAAGAACGAAGAAAAGATGCTTCCAAGATGTTTAAACAGTCTTAAGCATCTGATTGATGAGTTAATTATTGTTGATACCGGTTCTGAAGACAATACTGTAAAAATCGCAGAATCATTTGGTGCGAAAATTTATCACCACCCATGGGAGAACAATTTTACCAAACACCGTAACCAGTCAATATCGTATGCCACGGGAGACTGGATCATTTATCTTGATGCTGATGAGGAACTCAATTGTTATCATCTAACCAAGGCCGATTTTAAGAAAAAATTAAAAAAACAGCCAAAGATACTGCATTGTTTATTAATAAAAATGCTGGATAAGAACAACCAGGGCAGGGTTGTATCAGAAACCAGAATGATCAGGATGTTCAGAAATAAGGTGGGCGTTCGGTTTAAGGGAATCATCCACGAAACACCTGTTTATTCGGGAAAAGTAGGGTTTCTGGATATAGAATTCTTCCATTACGGGTATGCTTTGCCGGAAGCCCAAATGCAGGCTAAATACAAACGAAATAGCGACTTACTGCTAAAAAGGATTGAGGCGAATCCCAAAGACCATGATGCATATTTTTATTTGTTCCAGGTCTATTCGGAAATGAAAGAAAAACAAAAAACCATCAAAACCGGCCATCAATGCCTTAAGCTGGTACAAGAGAAAAAACTACCCTATATACAAGCTTCTTTTTATTACTCGATTTACCATGGGCTTGCATCCTTATACCGAAATGCACAGGAATATGAACAAGCCCATTCTATTATCCGTGAAGGTCTTAAGGTCCTGCCGGATGAACCTGATTTATATTATGATTTGGCTAGTATCGGTTATTTTTCAAACCAACCCGATCTTTCTATAGAGGGTGGACAAAATTATCTTCGCGTAGTTGATGATTTTCGCAATAATCCTTCAAAGGCAGGCACAAGATTTATCTTTACAACAACAAAAAATGCTGAAATCACTGTTTGCTTCTGGTTAATAATCGGCCTTATTTCTTTTGACCGGTTCCAGGAATTTTTAAGTCTATGGGAAAAATACAGGGAACCAATGCTTGAAAAAACTTCATTTCCCAAAATCATATTTGACGCTCTTGAGAAAAAAGAAGCCTTTGATGCCCTTGGCCCTGTTGCTCTTTTTCTTTTTAGCCGACTTGATAAAATTCCTGTATCCCACCATACAATGATTTTTTCTTTTCTTTTGTTTTATTTAAGCGAACAAACAGCAGATCAAAATGAAATAAACAGTGGATCTGGTAGTATATTAGAAAGCATAATTGCGCAGTATTTTAAAACTATAAACGACTACAATACAATCCCGACAGGAGATGCGGTTATCCTGGCCAATTTTTTCTTAGGTAAAAACAAGGGTGATCTGTTTTTAGACTTGACACTTGCTGTCTTTAATCGGGAGCTTGCAGGTCTATTAACGGTAATTGACAATAAAGAAACAATAGTTCAAGGTTACAAAAAAATTGCCGGAAAACAGAAGAAAGACAGAAAAGGAAGAGTTATTATTTTATCTATTCTAAGTATTTGCAAACAACTACTTTCAAGTGGATAAGGCAACATTGAAATAATTTATATTTTATTTTGTCGACGCTTTGGTTTTCTTCAGAAAGGCTTATTTCATGAGTAATGATGGGCTTGAGTTATTATATCGTGTCAGAACGACACTGCATGATGGGACACCTGTTCCTGATTCTTTTCAACATATTGCATCACAAGCTTATTATGCAAATAAAGGCGACACAATTGAACTGAATACTGAATTTTATGTTTTCGCTGTGGGTACATATGCTATAGAGCGGGAACTAAAATATAAAGAAGAGTATTGCTATTTGCCGGACAGCATGTGGCTTACATATAATCAAGATCTTCGCCCCACTGATTATAACAGTGACTCCTATACATTCAAAGAAAACGCATATTACAAAATCTGTTTTAAAAGGTCTGATGGTGCAGATGTTCAGCCTTCAGATGTTGAGCATATCAAGTCGGCGTTCAGTATCACAGGAGGCATACGCACCAAACATCCAACAGCAGAAGGGATGAAAACATATTTCATTGAAGAAGCTGATCGCGTAATCCAAAGATGGCGCTCAAAACTAGTAAATAAAGGCGACGGCGATATCTTTAGTTTGATTATCCTTACAGATACACATAATGTTTTAAACGGCACATGGGCAGATACTGAAAAAAATATTCGTCATGTGTCTGAGCAAATTGCCCTTGATGGGATTGTGCATTTAGGTGATCTAACGGACGGTATAGTCTCAAAAAAAAGAACGCTGCAGCTTGCAGATGAAGTCGTTAACGGGCTTAAGTCATGTAATATTCCTGTATTTTTAGCGTTAGGGAATCACGATTCAAATTACTTTTTTAATAACCCTGAGCATATTTCTATTGAGGAACAAGCAAAGTTATATTTAAATAGAGAAAAACCCTACTATTGCGTGGATTCAGGTTCTATGAGAATGTTTTTCCTATCAGCATATGACAACAATCGAAAACTTAGATACGGATATTGTGATGCCCAGATAAATTGGATTGAAACGCTTTTACATGAAACACCTGATGGAATGGATATCATGGTATTCAGCCACGATGCGCCACTTGCAAAGCTCGATTACTGGAGTGACGAAATTTATAACGGAGAAAAAATGGCAAATATTTTAGAAGCGCACAATGTGCAAAAAAAAAATATTATTGCATTCATGCATGGCCATACACATGCCGATAAGATTTATAGGGAGTTATCGTATCCGATTGTGTCGATTGCAAACAACAAATGCGAAGATTTTTCCTGTTATAAGCCTGACGGTTCAGTAACACAAAAGAGAAGCTTTTGCGATGCAACCCAGGATTTATGGGATATTCTTTTGTTTGATAAAAGTACAAAAGGTCTTGAACTGGTGCGTTTTGGTGCAGGCAATGACAGGAGTGTTAGATAAATGAAAAAAGTAATAACATATGGCTCTTTTGATCTTTTTCATAACGGACATTACAGGCTTCTTGAACGCGCCAAAAAGTTAGGGGATTATCTGATTGTTGGCGTAACAACGGAATACTATGATAATTCGCGTGGAAAGCTCAATGTTGTAGACTCATTGTTGATGCGTATTGAGAGTGTTAAAAAGACAGGGTTTGCAGATGAGATTATTATTGAGGATCACGATGGGCAAAAGCTTGAAGATATTATCAAGTATGGCATTGATATTTTCACGGTTGGATCTGACTGGACGGGAAAATTTGATTTTCTAAAGGAATATTGTGACGTTGTCTATCTTGAGCGAACAAAACTGGTATCCAGCACAATGCTTAGAGAACAAAAGTTTCCAATTATTAAACTTGGAATGATTGGGACCGGTCGTGTTGCAGTAAGGTTTCCAAAAGAATTAAAATACGTTAGCGGAATCGAATTAACATCTGTTTATAACCCTAAAATTGACAGTGCAAAAAAATATGCAGAACAATTTGAGTTAGGATTAGCAACCAATAACAAAGATGACTTTTATGATAGCGTAGATGCTGTAAATATTGCATCGCCACATGAAACACATATTGAATACATTATGGAAGCACTTGAGCGAAGCAAACATGTTTTGTGTGAAAAACCCATGTGCCTTAAAGAAACTGATGCAATAAAGGCTTTTGAGCTTGCAAAAGCAAAGAACTTAACTCTTATGGAAGGCATAAAAACAGCCTATGCGCCAGGATTTGTTCAGTTAATCGGCGTGGCAAGAAGCGGTATTATCGGCAATATTCGTGATGTGGAAGCAGGCTTTACAAAGCTTATTCCACAGCAAACACGTGAATTGACTGACTTGGATTATGGGGGGGCCTTCACTGAATTAGCCTCTTACACACTTTTGCCGATTTTAAAGTTAATGGGTTGTAACTATGAAAAAGTCAATTTTGAAAGCTTAAAACAGAAAGATGGTATTGACATCTATACTAAAGCGTATTTTTACTATAAAAATTCTTTAGCCACAGCTAAAACAGGGTTAGGTATCAAGTCAGAGGGACAGCTTTTAATCTCCGGAACCAAAGGATATATTCTTGCCAAATCGCCTTGGTGGCTGACGAAAGGATTTGAAATCTGTTTTGAGGACACATCGAAAAATGAATTCATCGCAACAAAGTTTCTTGGCCAAGGTTTTAGATATGAAATAAGTGATTTTGTAAAAATGATACGTGGCAGTTTAAATGGATATGAAGAACGATTAACAGTGGAAGAATCAGTGACATTGGCTAAGCTTATGGAGAAGTTTCTTTCTGAGAGAAAGAAAGCTATAGCTATTTGATGCTTATTCTCTCTTATTTAAGCTATGAGATTACGTTATCGGGTGATTAATGTCTGAACGAAAACCTGGAAAATTTGTAGAGGACAAGCGGACTAAAATTTTAACCGGAGGACTACATAATAGAGTATTTCGAGGATTAAAATTTTAGACAAACACCGGCCGTAATCGGCAAAAATTGTGGTTTTCGTTCGGGCACAATTAAGCATGGAGAAAACGCATATTATGGACTTTACTAATAATGACACAGAAAAACTTATAATATATGGTTTTGGACGTGTAGCAAGATGCTGCTTGCCAAAACTGATTCAAGATTTTCAGATTGATTTCATCATAGACAATAATTCAAAATATGAAAAAAATGATACGCGATATAATGGCATCCCCATTCAGTCATTTATGTCTGTAAAGCACAAACTTCAGGAAAAAAAATATAAAGTGGTAGTAGCTGTATCTGGGAATAGCTACTATCCTATTAAAAAACAGCTTGAGAGTATTGGGTATAGAGAATCCATTGATTTCGAAAATGCCAAAAATTTTATGAGTCAGTGGTATTGGATAAATAGAAGCGAATGTGTTATAAGTAGAATTTCACTGCCTATAACTTTAAAGTGTACTTTAAACTGTAAACATTGCAATACATTAGTACCATATTTAGACCGTAGTCGAGTATATACTGATGATGAACTTAAAGAAACAATCAAAATGTTCTTCGATTGTATTGATTATGTCTCTACTGTTCTTATTGTTGGCGGTGAACCCTTACTTAAAAAAAATTTAATTGAAATTTTAAGTTTTATACAGGTAAATTTCCATGAAAAATTTTCAAGACTTCATATTATAAGCAACTGCACTATAATCCCCAAAGATGACCTGCTTCAATTTGCGAATCAGAACAATATACTGATCAGGTTAAGTGACTATAGTCATGAAATCGGAAATTATGATCGCATTAAGAAAATAATCGATAAGCTAAAAGCTTTCAAAGTTGATTATATCGTGAACAAGCATGAACAATGGTTTGATATGGGTTTTCCAAGGGAAACTTTGCGCATTGCCGATTCAAGAGAAAACTTGATAAGGCATATGACTGAGTGCAATGCGATGTGTCAGGTTATATACAACAAAAAAATGTTTTTTTGTGCAACACAATTGGGTGCGTTTGAAATCAATCGGGCTTATAATAAAGATATTTTGGAGCTTGATAGGCTGATAGTGAATTCAACGGAATCCAAAAAGAAATTATTAGATTATTACAATGGGAATCTGCCTAAAGGAATTCGCTTTTGTCAATTGTGCAGAGGAGTTGGACCAAAAAATAACAAAATAGTGACAGGTGGTGTTCAACTCAAAAGAAATGATGAAATAAAGATTAGAAAGCCAAGCTAATACCAACCAATGTAATGGAAAGAGATATCTGTAAAATGAAAATTATAGTTTGGGGAATTGGCGTTATAGGAAAAAGGCTGCTAAATATATTCCCAACGGATTCCATAGTAGGATACATAGATTCAAACGTTGAACTTATTGGAAAGACATATAATCAAGTTCCAGTTATTTCATTTGAAAAATACCTTTCAGAATATAGTGAGCTGCCATTATTGATTTCTCCTTTGAATAACATGCCCATAATTGAGCAGTTAGATAAACAAAAAGTAGATCGTTATTGGATTTTATCTGAAGAACCTATGGATATGTATTCATTTGATGAAAGAAGACTATCAGATGTATTTGAATCAGAAAATTATGATTTGGATGCATATATAATTAAGGGCAATAGTCTTTATTCGTTGTTTTTATATGATTATTTATTAATAAAGAACAAGCATGTTGTCTTTCTAAGCGATAATGATACAGAAACTCACATTAAAACGCATGGGTATAGTGCAGTTTTTAATGTAGAGACCGAAAGTGTGCTTGATTGGGATCTGTATGATGAATTATTGATTGAGGACGATTATTATCAAAGTAGTCGTGAAAGATATTCGCAATTGATTTCGTGTAAATGCTCAACAATTGATGCTGTCAAGAAAAAATATAGGACTTACCCGGAGTTAAAAAAATTTAAAGGAATCCATAAGGCGCAACGGTGTGTAATCGTTGCCAATGGGCCAAGTCTAACAATGGATGATTTAAATACAATAAGCGAATACAATGAAATATCCTTTGGTGTGAATGGGATCCATAAGGCAGGGACAAAAAGCTCATGGCGCCCAGATTATTATGTCTTATCGGATATCAATTATACTAATTATGAACGTGATAAAATTATTGGGTATGATAGTAAGACCAAATTTGTTCTTGATGGAGCTCATAAGTTTTGGGAAAAAGATGTCCCTGAAAATGTATATAAGTTTTATTGTTCCACCGTTTACTCTTTAAAAAGCATTGATGTTTCCGATGAAATTGAATATGGGATATATGTTGGAATGACCGTGATTCATGTATGCCTTCAAATTGCAATGTACATGGGATTTGATGAAATATATTTGTTAGGCGCTGATACCACTTCATATAATACAAAAGGGCGATCTCATTTTATAGAGCGAAGTGAATACGTAGACGAGGCCTTGTCGAAAAGGACTAATCATCCAGATTTGGATATTCAGCGAGTTGTGTTAGGATACAAGTCAATAAAGAAATTTGCAGACGTTAGGGGTATCAGGATTTATAACGCTACGCGCGGTGGTGCATTAGAAGTGTTTGAACGTAAAGAATTTGATAAGTTGTTCCACTATCATCCCGGATAAAATTACTAACATAGGTTTTACCCGGGAAGTTGAACAGGGGGGGGAGTGGACTTAAAGTCCCCCCTGTTCAATTCCCTATTGGCTCAATTCCAAATGAACTGGCCAGCTTTAAAAAGTGTAACGCTTATCCNCTATATTCATAACGAAATAATGTAACGGCCAGATATCCCGCGGCCATACCCCGCCAAGAAAATCATAAAATCATACCCCGCATGCCTATCCCGCCGATAGACCCCGCCACTGATTCGTTAAAAATTTGCTACATATAATCTCCCTGATTCGAATCTTGGAGAAAAATGATGGCAAAGAATTCTCGTGGAAAACGCCCTTGCTCTATTTGCCGAAAATGGTTTGCTCCTGATGTAAGACAAAAAGGTCGGCAGAGAACATGTAGCCCGGCTTGCCAAAATGAGCTTCATCGCAGGCAATGTGAGAACTGGAACAGGAAAAATAAAGCTGTCTCCAAAAATAATTATCTGGCAAAAAAA
>NZ_KB893088.1 GCF_000373985.1 Desulfobacter curvatus DSM 3379 | reverse complement strand
CGTAATAGGCACCGTCTTGCTTTCCCAACGGTAAAGGCATTGCATCCGCCGATTGGCAGTGGTGCGATTGAAAGTTCGATTCGAAGAGTTGTCAATTTGAGACTCAAAGGTCCCTGCATTTTTTGGTATAAGGAAAATGCGGAGAAAATGCTCATGCTGCGCTCATACTATAAATCAGGACGATGGAACTGTCTGAAACAAATGGCCAATTCACATATTTCATTGTTAGCTGCATAACCGTGAAAATGAGAATGCGCCCGCTGTATTGTTATTTCTTTGGCATCCCATGTGGCCGCCGAAGAAATCAAGGTTGATCAATCAATTCAAGAAGCAATCAATTATAGTCCCTATTTAAAAGCCTTGTCTCACAATCGTCAGGCATCTGAATCGGATCTTAAACAATCTTTTAACCGGTATTATCCATCCGTTGACCTGATGGTTGGGTATGGTCTGGAACAGCATAGTGATGTGAGCACACGCAGGGCAGGCGCAGACCCTTCTAATTCGGATTTTGATCCTTTGACAGATGTGTCTCTTACATTGACCCAGGTACTTTGGGACGGTGGAGAAATCAGCCGGAATGTCTCTGTTAAAAAAGCACTCCTTGAAACGGCGGATTTTCAAGTTGAACATGCCAGGCAATTGATCTCTATTAATGCCGTTGCCGCCCATTTGGAAGTCTATCGACAGCGTGAACTGGCGGCCCTTGCAAAAAAAAAATTTTTTGTTCCACGAAGAAATTTTCGACTCGCTTTTCGAAATGGAAAAGGCGGGGGCCGGCAATACTGCAGATGTAACCCAAGCCAGAGCCAGGATGGCCAGGGCAGAATCTGAGATGTTTATTGTCAAAGCGGATCTCGACAGGGCCGTCATGGCCTATAAGCGTATGACCGGAACAAAACCGGCAGCACTTTCTTTTGCTGAAGTACCTCTTGAGATGCCGGAATCTTTGGAGAATGCCTTGGACCGGATGAAAAAAATAATCCGGAGCTGTTGATATATAACGCCAAGCAAAAGGAATTCAATGCGCGATATAAGTTGGCGGATGCGATTGACCGCCCCAAGGTGACTCTTGAACTGAGCAGCCGGTACATTGATCAACTTGAAGGTGATCCGTCCTGGCAGCATACAAACGAAGCAATAATGGTCCTCAATTGGAATTTATTTGACGGAGGCCAGAATAAGCAGATGGTAAAAGCGGCCCTGTCAAGAAAACATCAACAGCTGGAAAATTGAAAAGATAAGTTGATTGAGCTTAAGGAAAACCTTTCCGGAGAATGGGCTGCCTATCTTTCACTCCAGGACCAAAAGAGGGTAACAGCTAAAGCAAAAGAATACAGCCAAAAAATTTTTGAAATATATTTGGAGCAATTCGGTATTTCCAGAAGGGATCTACTTGATGTCCTGGACGCGAGATATGATTATTTTCAATCGGCCAGGCAATTAATCAATACGGATGTGAACTTGAGTGTTACCGCATATCGTATTCTCATGCTCATCGGAAGCCTTTCGGGCAGAAGCTCTTGATACACAAATTCTTTTCCATATATTTTGGATTTTGTAATAAGGGTATCAATTCATTTGCGACAGACTATAGTGGCCGAATCAAAATCCCCTGCGCTTTCTGATGTGCTCGTAAGCGTCCTGGATTTCGGTGAATTTATCTGTGGCAAACTTAACAAATTCTTCGGGCAGTCCCTTGGCCTGGATTTTATCCGGGTGATACTCCTGGACCAGGGTCCGGTATTTCTTTTTTATCTCCTCATTGCTCGCATTTTCATCACATTTGAGGATGGCATAATAGGGATCTGATTTTTTAACATACCTGGAATGAAGCCGGTTATAATCCGACTGGGAAAATTTGAAAATATGTGATGCCGACAACAGCATCTGTTCCTCGACATCAGAGATATTTCCGTCAGCAGACGAGACTCTGAGCAAAACATCCATCATCAACTCGATGATATTGGCCTGGTATTTGAACACCGAATAAAACTGCCGGGCAAAATCTTCAAAACTCTGGGAAGATGTCACGGCGTTTCTGAAAATATTTTTAGCCGTCTCACGACTTGCTTGATCAAGTTGAAGATCATTGACCATAAAGCGTTCAACGACTTTGATCTCCTCTTCACTGATCCGGCCGTCGGCCTTGCTGATTTTCGCCAACATGGAAAAGGCCGCAGTAAAGAAAACCAGCTGGGCCTCTTCGTTGGAAGACAGGCCCGTGCGCTTACCGCCCGGAATGGAACGTAAATATTCATCCTCTCTTTTGTCCACAAAAGCGTGCCCGAATGCGGCCCCAGCCACAGCACCCAGAGGCCCGCCCAATGCCAGCCCGATGGTACCACCAATCATTTTCCCAAGCCAACTCATACAAAAACCTTTGAATTTTCTTACACTGTAAAGGGCGTTGAAACTCGGTAAAAGCAATATCACAAATTTCGTGCCGAATTTTTGCCCTTGCCACAAAATCAAACATTATATATAAACACTTAAGTCCCCATCGTCAAATTATTAACGGGAAAAGGCAAACTGTGCTGATTAAAAATATCGTGGGAACGATTATCATCCTTCTGAATATGGCTGGCCTGGGATACCTGTTTTTCATTGGGATTGCAGGATTTCTTGGAGATCATGACGCAGATGAACAAGAGGATTTCGAAAATGTTCCAATAACCGGAAACAATACCGGGCAACCTGTTGTGATTGACGAAGACATCATTCCCGATGAAGATGATCTCCTAAAGGACATGGACCTTTCTGATCTTGACGGTCTCGACCTGGACGATTTTGAATAACGGCCACGGGCCGTCTTTGGTCTATCTACACCCAGGCTCAGCCCACATCGAATGTTGAAAGATCTGTTTGACTTACCCAGACTTTCTTATAAAATCAGCCATGGCCGACCTGGTCTTTCACCGAGGTTGGGCTACAACAAACTATGAAAACTAAAGACACCAACAATTTAAAGCTACAATGGGCGCCGCAGGCGCTTCGCCCTCTTGTATCTTGTATCTTGTTTCTAGTTTCTTGCTCCATCCTGCCGGGTTGTGGAACCACAAATACCGGATCACCAGTATACTACCAACCCAACACAGAAGATCGCACCCGGTCTCCTGTCGTTTTTGTCAGTGATACGGTGCTCATGACCAAAATAAAATCCAAATTTATCTCCGATGACATGGTGGATGGGGATGGTATCCACATAAAAGTCCGCCACGGTGTGGTCTATCTCGATGGCTGGGTCGCCGATACATACCAGAGCCGTATGGCCCAGGATCTGGTCAAAAGTATTGACGGGGTGGTCCGGGTGGTAAGCCGCCTTCAGTTCACCAACCCGGGCACCGTCTTTATTAATCCGGACATCAGGTGAGCTGTTTTCTTGGCCAGCGTTTTTTCTTTTTCACCTTATCTTTGACCGGGGCGCACCGGGTTTCGATGGAGCCCGGGCCAAGAATGGTTTCTATCTCCTGGAAAAGACCGGGACAAGCATCGGACTTGTACTCGTCCGATAATTTCACCATCACATCGGGATGTTCCGAATCAATGTGAATATTGAACAAGGAGACGCAATTACCGGGATACCGCTCGATCACAGGTTTGAGCTGATCAAGCACATCCGTTTTATGAAGCTTGGTATCCACTTGCATGACAATCCCGGCAGCCCAAAGGGTTTCGGCCTGGGTTACAGGCACAATCGCTTCGCCGATCAGTTTAACGGTGTTCTCTTTTCTCTGGACCTCAGCTTCAACAATGACCACCTGCTCCTGGGACAAAAACGTATGGGTCCTGGCATACAGATTGGGAAATACAACCAGTTCTACGGTTGAATACTGGTCCTCAATGTTGCAAAAAGCCATCAAGTCCCCTTTTTTGGTTTTATGAATCTTCTGCACCTTCAGATTCCCGGCGATGCGAATCATTTTTTCATCTTGAACATCTTGAAGCGTGACCGTATTAACACTGGTAAATTTGCGGATAATATCCGCATAATCATCCATGGGGTGACCGGTGATGTAAAACCCAAGCGCTTCTTTTTCCAGCTCCAGTAAAACCTTGCCCTCCCATTCATCAATGTCCGGCATTCTTGGAATATTGGAGGGCAGGCAAATGCCCACTCCTGAATCGGCAAACAGATCCAGCTGGGCATCGGCTTTTTCCTTCTGAATCCTGGCACCATGCTCCAGGGCATCCTCAAGCACCGCCATCATCTGGGCGCGTTTGTCGCCGGTGGAGTCAAACGCCCCGCATTTAATCAAAGCCTCAATCACTTTCTTATTGGCCTTGCTTAAGTTCACCCGTTCACAAAAATTATAAAGGCTGGCATATTCCCCGTCCTTTTCACGGTTCTCTACAATAGATTCAATGGCCGCGTCTCCCACACCTTTAATGGCAGCCAGACCAAAACGGATGCAATGATTATCCACATTGAAAAATGCGTCACTCTGGTTGACATCCGGAGGAAGCACCTTGATCTTATGCCCTTTGCATTCATCCATGTACTTGAGTACCGCATCGGAATTGCTGCGTTCGGACGTCATCAGAGCGGCAATGAACTCAACAGGGAAATGGGCTTTAAGAAAAGCGGTCTGATAGGCAATCAGGGCATAGGCGGCTGAATGGGATTTGTTGAAGCCGTAACCGCCGAATTTTTCCATAAGATCAAAAACCTCTTCAGCCTTTTTGGGATCATGGCCGTTTTCCTGGGCACCTTTCATGAAAAGAGTCCGGTGCTCCTCCATCATGGCGACAATCTTTTTTCCCATGGCTTTTCGAAGTCCGTCCGCCTGGGCCATGCTGTAATTGGCAAGGACCCCGGCAATTTTCATGACCTGTTCCTGGTACAAAATCACCCCGTAGGTCTCTTCTAACACAGGCTCAAGCTCAGGGAACTGATACACCACAGGTTCCCGGCCATGCTTTCGTTCCACGTAGCTGTCTGCCATACCCGAATCCAAGGGTCCTGGCCGGTAAAGGGCCACCAGGGCCACAATGTCTGAAAAACTGGCCGGTTTGAGCCTGGAGATCAGTTCCTTCATACCCGAACTTTCAAGCTGGAACACCCCGGTGGTATCGGAATTTTGCAAAAGTTCAAATGTTTTTTGATCTGAATAATCCAGGTGCAGAAGATCCGGCGGCGTATCACCCTGTTTTTCGATCAGGGCAATACAGTTTTTAATGACGGTCAGGTTTCGAAGGCCTAAAAAGTCAAATTTAACCAAACCCTGTTTTTCAGTGAAATTCATGTCAAACTGGGTAATGGTTTCACCATCTTTTCCCTTGAACAGCGGCAGATATTCACACAAAGGCTTGTCGGAAACCACAACCCCTGCAGCATGGGTGGATGCGTGCCGGGGCAATCCTTCGAGCAGCATGGCAACGTCCAGCATCTGGGTTTTAACGTCAGTTTCGCTGCATTTATCCCGGATGGCCGGCACCTCGTCCAATGCCTTTTTTAAATTCTTGGCATTGTCAGGGATCATCTTGGCCACTTCGTCCACCTCGGAAAGGGGAACGCCCAAAGCCCTTCCCACATCCCGGATCACGGCCTTGGCTTTGAGTTTTCCAAAGGTGATGATCTGGCACACATAGTCTGGGCCTCCGTACCGCTCAACCGTATAGTCATAGACATGCTCTCTGCCTTCAATGCAGAAATCCACGTCAATATCAGGCATGGAGATACGGGCCGGGTTTAGAAACCGTTCAAAAATCAGCCCGTGTTCAATGGGATCAAGGGCGGTGATGCCCATGGAGTATGCCACCATGGAGCCGGCCGCAGACCCCCTGCCCGGCCCCACCGGCACCCCGATTTTTCGTGCATGGCCGATGAAGTCGGCCACAATAAGAAAGTAGCCCGGGAATCCCATTTCAAGGATAATGTCAATCTCGTACTTAATCCGCTCCCTGTAGACCTGCTCATCAATGCCAGGATTCTTTTTCTTGATTTTGGCAAGGCGTTCTTCAAAGCCTTCCATGGCAAGCTTTTTAAACAGTTCGTCCTCGGACAACCCATCGCCAAGATCATATCGCGGGAAATGATAGGTCTTCTTACCGAAATCCACTTCGCACATATCTGCGATCAGCTTTGTATTGGCAATGGCATCGGGAAAATGGCCCAGGGAATCGGCCATCTCCTGTCTGGACTTGAAATAAAGCTGGTCGGAATCAAATTTAAACCGGTCGGCATTGTCAAAGGTATCACCGGTCTGGATGCACAAAAGAATTTCATGGGCTTTGGCATCGCCATTGGACAGGTAATGGCAGTCATTGGTTGCCACCATGGGAATGGAAAGACGCTTGCTCATCTCCAGCAGTCCGTCATTTACACGGTGCTGGATCGGCATGCCGTTTTCCTGGACTTCAAGAAAAAAGTTCCCTTCACCCAGTGTATCAAGATAAAACCGTGCCAGGTCATCTGCTTTTGCCAGGTCCCCTGCCAGAATGGCCTGGGGGATATCCCCTTTCAAGCAGGCGGAGAGCCCCACAAGCCCCTTGGCATGTTCGGCTAGAAGTTCTTTGTCAATTCTGGGCTTGAAATAAAACCCCTTGAGTTGGGCCACGGATACCAGCTTGCAAAGATTGGTGTACCCTTCCCTGTCCTTGGCCAAAAGCACCAGATGACTTAACCCTTTTCGATCCAGTTGGGTCCGATCATTTAAGGTTCTAGGCGCCACATAGACTTCGCAGCCCAGTATGGGTTTAATGCCGGCTTTTTGGGCTTTTTCATAAAACTCGGCCACACCGAACATGGTACCGTGGTCTGTTATGGACACGGCATCCATGCCGTATTCCGTACATCTTGTCATCAGGTCATTTAACCGGATTGCCCCGTCAAGCAAGGAGTACTCGGTGTGAAGATGCAGGTGATAAAAGGGAGTATCCTGAGTATCAGTCATAGGAATTTAATTGCTTTCTACTCTGTAATTGGGTGCTTCCTTGGTGATGGCAACATCATGGACATGGCTTTCCTTTAATCCGGCCGCAGTGATCCGGACAAATTTGGCCTTTTGGTGCAATTCGCTAATGGTCGCCGCGCCAAGATATCCCATGCCGGCCTTAAGCCCGCCGATCATCTGAACAATATTCTCACGAATGGTTCCCCGGTAGGGAATCCGGCCCACAATGCCTTCGGGAACCAGCTCTTCATTTTCACCGGTGTCTTTCTGATAATATCTGTCGGAACTGCCTTTTTTCATGGCTTCCACAGACCCCATGCCACGGTAGGCTTTATATGAGCGTCCCTGGTAAATAACGATTTCGCCGGGGCTCTCTTTGGTGCCGGCCAAAAGGCTGCCCAGCATAACGGAATGGGCTCCGGCCCCCAAGGCTTTAGAGACATCTCCGGAATACTTGATCCCGCCGTCGGCAATCAGGGGGACGCCGGTTTTCCTTGAGATATCGGCACAATTCATCACAGCAGTAAGCTGGGGCACACCGACACCTGCAACAATACGGGTGGTACATATGGAGCCCGGGCCAATGCCGATTTTAACGGCATCAACACCGGCATCAATCAATGCCTTTGCCCCGGCCTCGGTGGCCACATTACCGGCAATGAGCTGGCAGGCGGGGAATGCTGCCTTGATGCGCTCAATTGCAGTGATCACATTTTTGGAATGGCCATGGGAGGTGTCAATGACCAGGGCATCAGCCCCGGCAGTCAGAAGCGCTTCCACACGTTCCATCATGTCGGATCCCACACCAATGGCGGCACCGGCCCTCAGACGGCCCAGGGAATCCTTGCAGGCATTG
This sequence comes from Desulfobacter curvatus DSM 3379, assembly GCF_000373985.1. Lineage (GTDB taxonomy): Bacteria > Desulfobacterota > Desulfobacteria > Desulfobacterales > Desulfobacteraceae > Desulfobacter > Desulfobacter curvatus. The sequence goes on along the minus strand of NZ_KB893088.1, from coordinate 28,310 downwards.
GGATATTTTCTTATCTTTTCGATATCCTTAATGGTGATCAATCCCTTGAGTTTACCCTGGGTATCCACCACCAGAAGTTTTTCAATCCTGTGTTTATGCAGCATGATTTTGGATTCTTCCAGGGTGCATTTTTCAGGCACGGTCACCAAATTTTTACTGGTCATCACCGCCCTGGCAGGTTTATCCAGCTGGGTCTCAAAACGAAGATCCCTGTTGGTCACGATGCCGACCAGCTTGTCGCCTTCCACAACCGGAATACCTGAAATCCGGTATTTGGCCATAATGCCCAGCACATCGGATATGGTGGCATCGGGATGGACGGTTACAGGGTCAACAATCATGCCGCTTTCGCTTTTTTTAACCCGGTCCACTTCAACCACCTGCTCGGCGATGCTCAGGTTTCTGTGGATGAACCCCAAACCACCGGCCCGGGCCATACTGATGGCCGTATCTGATTCGGTCACCGTATCCATGGCCGCGCTGACAATGGGAATATTAAGTTCAAGTTCCTTGGTCAAACGGGTGCGCGTGGTCACTTCGTCAGGCAGGATGGCTGAATAATCGGGAAGCAGAAGCACATCATCAAAAGATAGCCCCTGTTCTGGTAATACATTGGACATAATAAAAAGGCCTCCGGAAAGGAAAGGTGTTTATTTATACTTTAAAGGCCAGCCGTCACATCAAAAAGGTGGGTGAGAGGCTGGCCAATAATTATTTCAGGCAAAGTATATAAACAAGTCTTTTTACCAAAACCATGAACTTTTTACAAGGTCATTCCTTGGGAAATATACATAAAGGTCATTTAATTATTTTTTTTCGATGGTCCAGAATATCAAGTATCACAGGAATGGCAGGAGGGGTGTGGGAGCTGCCGGAAAACCAGTTGTCAAGCATGTTTTTATGGTCTGCCTTCACAAAGGTGACCGGCACATCAAAAGGAACGGCGGAATTTATGGAGACTAGACCGTCACCAATCCAAAGGCCTATTTTGTCCAGTACGGATAAAAAATAATTTTTTTCTGCCGGAAGTAAATCTTCAAGGATTTGGTTATGGGTAATCTGAACTTGTTTAGGCATATTCACAGGCAAAGGAAATATATGCCCTGCGATCATGTGACAATGTACGCTTTCAGGATAAGGCAGACTGTTCAGGTCCTTCAAAAATTTAGACTGCGGCAGCAGATCAATACCAGCCGCCCCGGTTCCGTCAATAAACGCAGAAAGCCAGTTCCATCTGTGACCCGCCGCGAGCAGGCATTGTTCCCGGATTTCCATGAAAAGCCGGAATCTTGCCAGAAACGCACCACGGTTCGGGGTTCCGACCATGATCAGATCACCGATTTCAGGGACCCGGTTCAGGGCCCTGGCCCCGGCATAATCAATGCAGGGATCAACCAGCATGTGCCTTGCCACAAGTCCGCCCATGCTGTGTGCCACAATCACAACGGGACCGGCAAAGGATAAGGTTGATAAATTGTCGACCAATAGTTGTGATGAGGCATCAATGCATTGATCATCCGGATAAAAAAAATAAAACACCTGATAACCTTTTTGGTAAAGCGTTAACGCAAGTGGCGTCCAAATCAAGCCGGGTTCATCAAGACCGTGAATAAGAATGACAGCACCGGACTCGACATGCCAAGTACATTTTTGCATGGGTTTTCCGGACCCGTTAAAATAAAACAGCCCGTACTGGTCATATGCCCTGTCCCAGGCAGAGGGAAAAAGCTGTTTGACCATTTCATATGCACAATTTCGAATCTCGTGTTCCTGTTTTAGAAAAAATATCCGCCCTGTCTGATACACAAGGGTGACCCCAAGAAGAACAAGAAAAAGACCGGTTAATTTCTTTTTAAGATTGACAGTTTTCAAGTCAAATACACTCTAATTTATTTGTTTCGTTATTGATTATCTGATATAGCACCGTGAGGTAAATTAGACCACTTTAATTCAATATGGAACAGTATTTGAGATGAGCCGTATTGCCATTGAAAAGGACTTAAAGATGGGAAAGAAAATTGGTGTGGTAACAGGAGGTGGGGACTGCCCCGGACTGAATGCAGTAATCCGGGCCATTGTAAAAGCCGGTGATATGCAGGGGTTTACCACCATAGGCATACGAGGCGGTTTTGACGGACTCCTGACACCGGTACAGGCGGACCCGCTCACCGTCCGGGATATGGACGGGCTTCTTATTCGTGGGGGCACCATTCTGGGCACGGCAAATTCCGGCAGATTTTCATCGAAAACCGGCGAGGGCGAGACAAGAAAAATACCTGAGGAACTTTTGACCCAGGTGAGGCAGACCATAGAAGCGCTGGGCCTGAACGCCCTTGTGGTCATCGGTGGGGACGGCACCCTGACCACAGCCCTGCAGATGTACGAATCAGGGCTGCCTGTCATCGGTGTGCCCAAAACCATTGACAATGACCTGGATGCCACCCAGCAAACATTTGGGTTTGACACAGCCGTGGCTTGTGCCGTGGATGCCTTGGACCGGTTGCATTCAACAGCCCAGAGCCATAACCGGGTCATGGTGCTTGAAGTTATGGGCCGGTATGCCGGTTGGATCGCCGCCTATGCCGGGCTTGCCGGTGGTGCGGATGTTATTCTGATTCCTGAAATAAAATTTAATCTGACGGCCATAGAGAAAAAAATCAGGGCCAGAGAAGCCACCGGTAAATTATTTACCATTGTTATTGTGGCTGAAGGCGCCAAGCTCGACGATACCATGGTGGTGTCCGACAATGAGAAAACGGACAGAGAAGTGCGTCTTGGCGGCATTGGTTACGCCATTGCCGATAAAATCCAGCAAAAGACCGGAAAAGAGAGCCGGTGCGTGGTCCTTGGCCATCTCCAGCGCGGGGGACAGCCAACCCACTGGGACAGGCAGTTATGCACCCGGTTCGGGGTTCAGGCGGTACATATGGCAGCAACAGAAAATTTCGGTAAAATGGTGGCACTTAAGCCCAACGGAATGATGGGAAGTGTACATTTAAAAGATGCCGTAAACAGAATACGCAGCGTAGATCCAAACGGAGAGTTGATCCTGACGGCCAAAACGCTTGGTATCTGCTTTGGTGATTAAACACTTCACGTTTAAGGTGGTACCCATGTTACATAATGTTAATCCCCATACACCCCAGGCACGAATCATAACAATGGCAGTGGAAAGTCTCAAAAAAGGCGGAATTATTGCCTATCCCACAGACACATTTTACGGCATCGGGTGTGATATCATGAACAAAAAGGCCATTGAAAACATATACCGGCTCAAACAACGGGATAAAAACAAGCCGTTCAGCTTCATCTGTCCGGATCTGAAAAATATTTCCCAATATGCCAAAGTATCCAATATCGCCTATCGCCACATGAAACGTTTGCTGCCGGGTCCTTATACCTTTATTCTGCCCGGATCAAAGATGGTACCCAAGATCATGCTGACCAAAAGAAAAACCGCAGGCATCAGGGTCCCGGCCAATCAAATCGCCATAAGTCTTGCCCTGGAGCTTGGCAATCCCATTATTTCGACGTCAGCCACTGACCCCAACGGTGACGTGTTTGAAGATGCATCCTTGCTTCATGATTATTTCGACACAAGGCTGGACATGGTTTTGGACGGCGGCCCCGTCCCCAACACCCCATCTTCCGTAATCTCCCTGATTGAGGATGAACCGGAGGTGATCAGACGTGGTGCAGGCGAGGTGGACCTTTTTGAGTAGACTCAATTGAAAACATACCTGAACTGTTCGGACAGCTTGGTACCCCAATTAACATCCTGCAACAGGGTTTCGGCCAGCTTTTTAAACAGAGTCATTTTATCCGCTTTGGGATAAACCGGGATCAATTCTTCTTCAATGCCGGCTATCTGTCCGGCCCACTGCACTGCATCATCCAGGTTCCCGATACGGTCCACAAGCTTAAGTTTCATGGCGGTCTGTCCGGTATAAACCCTGCCGTCAGCCAGTTTAGCCATGACATCGGTCTCCATATCCCTGGCAGCAGCCGCATCGGAAACGAACTGGGCGTGCAGTTCATCCACAAGATTTTGAAACAGCTGTTTTTCCCTCTCTTTAATGGCTCTCATGGGGGAACCCATATCCTTATACTCACCGCTTTTTATTACCACAGGGGAGATCCCGATTTTTTGAGCAATCTGTTCAATATTGGCATATTCCATGATCACGCCGATTGAACCGGTGATGGTACCGGAATTTGCAACAATACCCTGGGCCGCACATGCGATATAATACCCCCCGGAGGCAGCAACAGACCCCATGGAGGCGATCACTGTTTTTGCATCTCGGTTCTTCATCAGTTCCCGGTATACTTCCTGGGAAGGCCCGATTCCACCACCTGGACTGTCAACCCTTAAAACAATTGCCTTAATGGCATCATCATCCATGAACCCTTGAAGATCCTCAATGATTTTTTGTGATGACATAATAGGTCCTGTCACCTCGACCACGCCGATATTGCCCCGGGGGGATGCGATGGCACCGCTGATTCCGCTATTTAGGGCAAAGGCGCCCAAGACGGCAACACCGGACACGGCAACAACTCCCAAGGTAAAGCAGGCACAGATGACACAAAGAAAAAACAAAATAGGATGACGTCTTGCAAACATAAGGGATTTTCCTCAATTTTTTATGATTGGAACGAAAAAGGCCGGATATCCTGTTTAAAGGATCAGTCCGGCCTTGAAAATTTAAAGAATTACAACCCTGCTACTGCCTGTCAGGCAGATACTATTCGTTTTCTTTTTTCTCCGCTTCCAGTTTTTCCTGGATGTTGTTTCTAAGCATCTCTCCAAATGCGGAGGCAGCAGGTTTAGAACTTTTTGCAATTTCTTCAAGATATCTATCATCGTCATCTTCGTCCAGACGCTTGATGGACAGGCCGATCCGTCTTTCATCGGAATTAATGTTCATTACCTTGGCAGTAATGGTTTCGCCGATCTGGTAATGCTCTTTGGGGCTCTTGATATTTTCCTTGCTGATTTCAGATACATGAACCAGCCCTTCAATACCTTCTTCCAGCTCTACAAAAACACCGAAATCGGTGAGATTGGTAATAACGCCGGAAATTTCCTTGCCCACATCATAGCGTTCGGCAACTGTTTCCCAAGGATCTACCTGGGTCTGCTTGATACCCAAAGAGAATCTTTCATTGGCCTTGTCGATATCAAGTACGACGGCCTGAATGGTATCATTTTTCTTATAAATTTCAGAAGGATGTTTGATCCGTTTGGTCCAGGAAATATCAGAAATGTGAACCAGGCCGTCAATGTCGTCATCAATGCCGATGAACAGACCAAATTCGGTAATGTTCTTAATTTTTCCTTCAATGATGGTGCCCACGGGATATTTCTGGGAAATGACTTCCCAGGGATTTTCAACGGTCTGTTTGATGCCCAGAGAAATCCTGCGGTTTTCAGGTTTGAGATCCAGAACAACGGCTTCAACCTGTTCGCCCACGGCAACCATCTGGGACGGATGGCGGATTTTGCGGGTCCAGGACATTTCAGAGACATGAATAAGGCCTTCAACACCTTCTTCAAGCTCAATGAATGCTCCGTAATCAGTGAGGCTGACCACCCGGCCTTCGATCTTGGAACCGGTGGGATATTTTTCTGCAGCTGTTGTCCAGGGATCGGGTGTCAGCTGTTTCATGCCCAAGGAAACCCGTTCTTTCTCAAAATCAAAGGAGAGAATTTTCACCTTGATATGATCGCCAACGGAAAACAATTCAGAGGGATGTTTAACCCGTCCCCAGGAAATATCGGTAATATGAAGAAGTCCGTCAACTCCGCCGAGATCAACAAAAACACCATATTCGGTAATGTTTTTGACAATACCTTCCATGACTTTGTCATTTTCAATGGCAGCCAGGGTAGCGCTACGCATTTTTTCTCTTTCGGTTTCAAGCAATACCCGGCGTGACAGAACAATGTTGTTTCTTTTCTTGTTGTACTTGAGAATCTTAAAGGTATAAGTCTGGCCGACCATTTCATCCATGTTGCGAATGGGTCGCAGATCCGCCTGGGATCCAGGCAAAAATGCCTGCAGTCCGATATCAACCGAGAAGCCGCCTTTAACCCGACTGGTGATGACACCTTCAATGGTACCGTCGTCGTCGTAAATATCCTTGATGGCATCCCATACTTTAACCTTTTTGGCTTTGTCACGGGAGAGAAGAACGGTCTCTTCTTCTTCATCCCATACTTCAATCATTACCTCAAACTCGTCGCCGACGTTGACGCTGACATTGCCGTCCTCACCAATGAATTCATGAATTGAGATCTGTCCCTCAGATTTGTATCCCACATCCACAAGGACCGTCTCCCTGCCGACAGAGATCACTGTTCCGGTGACAACCTGTCCCTCTTCAAATTTACTAAGGCTGGAATCATAGATGTCCAGCAGTTCTTCCATGGTCTCTTCTCCGGTGAGTTCGATTTCGGACTCTTTTACCTCTTTTTGGGTCTCTAATTCTTGATTCATGTTTTGGTTTTCGTTTTCTTCAGCAATGTTGTTCATTAATGTTTATCCCCCTAATCGATGATGTTACCCGCCTTTGAATCCTAAGGAAAAGATGGCAGAAGGCAAGTACAATTGGACCTTATACCAACGAAAAAAAGAAAAATCAAGAAATTCCGGAACTTTTTAAAGAACTTTGATCATGCTTTTCATTTTTTCAACCACCTGGGAGATATCTAATGCGGTTGCATCTATAAGGATGGCATCCGGGGCCTGTTTCAATGGAGATACAGTACGTTGGGTATCGTCCGCGTCCCGCTTGACCATATCTTTGAGAATTTTTTCAAATGGAATCCCGGAGGCGCTTGATTCCTCAAATCGCCTCCGGGCACGCACGTTAACGTCAGCCGTCAAAAAAAACTTATATGGTGCATCGGGAAAAACAGCCGTGCCCATGTCCCGGCCTTCAAACACGGCATCCCTTTCTCCGGCAATTGATTTTTGAATACCCAGCAATGCCTTTCGCACCTGGGGGACGGCCGATGTGGCCGAGGCCAGCATACTGATATCATGGGTGCGGATGTATGCGCTGATATCCCGGCCCGATGATGTGAGCACAGGTTCCCGGCCCTCCATGACAAAATCAAGGTCAAGGCAGTCAAGAAACGGTTCAAGCCGGGAACTGTCTTTCCAATTAATCTGCCGGCGCTGAATTTCAAAGGCAACGCCTCTGTACAACGCACCGGTGTCCACATAAACACAGCCAAGTTCCCTTGCAAGGGCCTTTGAAACTGTTGTTTTACCGGCACCGGCCGGCCCGTCAATGGTAATAATACGCCTGTCCATTATTTACCTGCAGCACTGATGAGCGCATCCACGCATATTTGATTTTCCCGGTCCGTTCCGGCATTGATGCGAAGAAAGGTATCATATCCATAGGATGCAAGCGATCTCACCACCACGCCTTTTCTAAGCAGTTTCTCACAAATTTCCCGGGAATCGGTCTTTACATCCACCATCAAAAAATTGGCCTGGGTGGGCATCACCTCAAAACCGGCTTCGCTAAATTTCTGGGTTAAAAAGTCAAGCCCCTTGTGGGTGCCGGAAATGGCTTTGGACAGAAAATCGGTATCTTCCAGAGCAGCCTGGGCCGCTACCTGGGCAAGGGAGTTCACATTAAAGGGCTGACGAATCCGGTTTAAAATTTCAGCAACCGCTTTATCCATCACCCCGTAACCAATGCGGAAGCCGGCAAGGCCGTATGCTTTGGAAAACGTTCTTATGGTTACTATTCTTGGATCCGCCAACGGTACGGCCAAGCTGTTATAGACCGAATCGCTGCGTACAAATTCGATATACGCTTCATCCACGATAATCAACACGTTGTCCGGCAGTTGATCGGCAAACCGTATAAATTCATCTCTGGTAATCGCAGCCCCGGTGGGATTGAATGGATTGGTCACAAACACCAATTTTGTTTCAGGGGTAACTGCCTTGACAAGCCCGTCAAGGTTGGTGGAAAAATCTTTCAGGGGAACCATAACCGGAACACCCTTTGCGGTCTTCACACTGATCTCATACATAAGAAAAGACGGCAGCGGCATCACGGCTTCCTGCCCGGGGTCCAAAAATCCATGGGCAAGCAGGGCAATGATATCATCGGAACCGTTCCCAATGACCAGATTTTCCATCCCGACATGGTATTTTTCAGCAAGTTTTTGACATAGTGTAAAAGGAATCGGCTCAGGATACCGGTTCATCCCGGACAGTTTTGACACAACGGCCTGGGTTACGTTGGGTGAACACCCAAAAGGGTTTTCATTGGAGGCAAGCTTTACCGCATCGGCAATACCATACTCACGCTCCACCTCACTTAGCGGCTTGCCGGCCTCATAGGGCTTTATGGCCTTTACGGACTCACTGACTGAAAACAACATGAAAGATGTACTCCATTGATTTGCGGGTTGGATAAAAACAGTATTAATTAGTTAGGATTTGAATTTTTGTCAATACCTGTGATAGTTGAATTGGGTGTACGGACTATTTGGAGGTTAACATTGAATAAGAACACACCACGAGTCAAAACCGGACTGGACACCCTATGGAATAATCCGCCTGAATGTTTAAAAGGCAGGCGACTGGGTCTTCTGGCAAATCCAGCGTCGATCACAAGCCGGTTTGCCCATGCAAAAGATGTCATAGCGCAACTTTTTCCCGGGCAGCTCAGCACCCTGTTCTCTCCCCAGCACGGTTTTTTTGCTGAAAAACAGGACAATATGATAGAATCCGGACATTTCAGGGACCCGGATTTGAATATACCGGTATTTAGCTTGTACAGTGAAACAAGAATCCCCACAGCCGAAATGTTTACCCCCATAGATACTCTGGTTATTGATATCCAGGATGTAGGCACCCGTGTGTATACCTTCATTTATACCATCTCATACTGTCTTGAAACGGCAGCAAAGCTCGACAAATCCGTGGTGGTTCTGGACCGGCCCAACCCTGTGGGCGGCTTGCAGGTTGAGGGTAATATCCTTGAAGCGGAGTACGCCTCTTTTGTTGGGCGTTACCCCATCCCCATGCGCCACGGCATGACCGTAGGCGAAATGAGCGCCTACATCAATACAACCCAAAAAATCGGTTGTGACCTTACCGTGATTTCCATGCAGGGATGGACCAGGGATATGTACTGGCAGGATACGGGCTTGGTCTGGATTCCACCGTCTCCAAACCTGCCCACGCCGCTTTCAGCCATGGTATATCCCGGCCAGGTGATCTTTGAAGGGACCAATCTGTCGGAAGGACGGGGGACCACCCTGCCCTTTGAACAATTCGGCGCGCCCTTTGTGGATATTCATGCATTGAAACGGCGTGTGCAAGACCGCCTTGAAGGCATTATACTGCGGCCACTGTGTTTCCAACCCACATCGGGGAAATGGCAGAACCAGACATGCCAAGGCGTTCACATCCACATAATAGACAGGGATAAATATAAACCCTATTTATGCTCCATAATTTTGTTACAGGAAATCATGAGGGCACATCCCAACGAATTTCAGTTCAAGGTGCCGCCCTATGAATATGAATTTGAGCGCCTGCCCATGGACTTGATTTTAGGAAGCCGGAAATTGCGGGAAAATCTTGATGAGATGAATGACCCCCTTGAATTGGAAAAGGCCTGGCAGGTTTCGCTGCAGGTGTTTAAGCAGACATCACAAACCTTTTATTTATACAAATAAAAAAAAGGGCTGTGACATCCCATCACGGCCCTTTTAATCGATAGAGTAAGAGCTGATAAATCCGGTAAAACGGAATCATCAGTCGCTTTTTCTACTGTCAGTTCTTTTTCGAGTTCGGCAAGTTGGATTTTGTCTTAATCGGCAGAAGCGTCAGCGCCTTCGTCATTTTTCCAAGAGTCTTTCAACTCGTCAAATCCAAGGTAGAGTGCGAAACCGCCGGCCAGCAGAAGAACAACAGGGATACATCCGGTAATAATCATCAAAAATTCCGTAAACCATACTGCCAGACCAACAACTCCGAGAAGAACTGCAATAGCTCCGCCAATTAACGTTTTCATAAGTTATCCTCCTTAAAATTCCCGTCTAAACATTTGATACGTAAATACGTAATCCATACCCAAAAAAATAATGTACTTGCTTATATGCTTGTTTCAATTCCAAATAGATGAAGAAAAGTATCACAGGCCTTTGATTTTATCAAGGCGTTTTTACCCATATCGAAAAGACCAAATAAACTCTTTAAATTCAAGCGATTATCATTAAAACAAACGATTATTTGAATCATTTCATATGAAAGTCAAAATAAAATTATCATATTGCCATGTAAACCAAGCTCTGGTATTGAATTAACCGAAAAAAGCGTTCCTGCCACGATTGACCCTTCAAGCTTCGAAGGAAAAAAGGACACCCTATGAGTTTGTTTGCACCGATAAATAACCTGGTCTCAGCCACCAGAAGAAAAATACGTAGATTATTAGCGTTTCTGCTCAACGACTCCTATGATTATTATTCAAATTTTTATCCAGGTACCCAAAGTTTTATTATCCAAAAAATACTGAACCATCTTGTTAATAAAATCAGCATAGATAAAAATAGCCTCAAAAGGATAAAAAATACGGCACCGGATTCAATTGTTGTTTTTACCTGCAAAAACAAACATATTTTTGATTTTTTATATTTTCATACCCTTTTAAAACCCATGAACGGGCCCTACCCTGAGCTGAGCTTTGATTTACGGTTTTCCTTTCTTTTGCCCGCAAAACAGATTGGAAGGATTATTCTTTCGCATCTATACTACTTTTTCCACCATTTCCATTTCAAGGATATCTATTCCAGCGGATATGCCCGGAAAATGCTTTTGGAAAACCGAGCAGGCTTCATAAGCCTTATAGAAGAGGATGAATTTTATAACAGATTTATCAGGTCAACACCGGATCCTTTATTTCATCTGATTGAATTGCAGAAACAAATTGAAAAGCCGGTTGTTATTGTGCCCGAAGATATTATCTATATCACCAAACCCATGCACAAAAATCCAAGCCTTGGGGATATCATATTCGGCACCCATGAAAAACCCGGCCGCCTCAAAAGAATTTTTACCATGCTGCGGCAACCGGATAAAATCCGGGTGGAAGTCGCACGGCCCGTGAATCTGAAAGAATTCTTGGCCCGGCCTGACATCCGGCGTCTTGATTCGGAATTCCAGACCCATCGGCTGAGAAGCCTGCTTGTGGATATCCTGAACCGCCAGAGAAAAAGCATCACAGGGCCCGTGCTTAAATCCCGTCAAGAGATCACCGAGGACATTCTGAACAGAAAGTCCCTAAGAGAATATCTGGCGGCCTACGCGGATAAAACCGGGATGCCTTTGCGAAAGGTAAACAAAAAGGCGGCGGGCTATATTGATGAAATTGCTTCCAATTACAGTTTAAGGGTAATCAAATTTTTAGACTGGCTTTTTACCTGGGTATTTAGAAACATATTTGAGGGGATTTCCGTATCCCAGGATGAAATCAACGTGATGCGGGAGACTTACACCAAAGCCCCTCTGATTCTGATTCCCTGCCATAAAAGCCACCTTGATTACCTGCTTTTACCCTATGTTATGTATAAAAATAATATGCCCTGCCCCCATATTGCGGCGGGCAAAAACCTTTCCTTCTGGCCCCTTGGCCCTCTATTCAGGGGCGCCGGTGCGTTTTTCCTGCGCCGGACGTTCAAGGGTGCGGAATTGTATGCCCGGATTTTTGCAGCATATATCGAAAAGCTGCTCTATGAAGGATTTAACATCAAGATTTATATTGAAGGGGGCAGAAGCCGGACAGGAAAAGTACTGCCACCCAAAATCGGCGGGCTGTCCATGATTATCCGGGCATTTTTAAGCGGTGCCTGTGAAGACCTCTATTTTGTGCCCATTTATGTGGGCTATGACAGGGTCCTGGAAGAGGACGCCTATCTTAAAGAGATTGAAGGCGGCAATAAAACGCCTGAAAACTTTAAAGGCCTGTTGAATACACGCAAATTTTTAAAACGCAAATACGGCAAAGTGTATATTAAATTTGACACGCCGATTTCCATGAACGGGTATATGGAAGAAAAAGGCGTTGATCTAAAAAAATTCACTGACCCGGAGTTCAGTCACTTTGTCAAAGGATTCGGATACAAGCTGATCAATCACATCAATGACAATACCGTTGCCACACCCCATGGTCTTATTGCCTCCGGCATCCTTAACTGCTCTGAAAGCACCTTTACAAAAAAGCAGATGTTTGCCCGGGTAAACACCTATATGAATCATCTGGTCTTTCACGAGGCGTATCTTTCCGACACATTGACGATAGACCCGGACAATGCCTTTGATTCGGTCGTTGAAAATTTTCTTTCCAGAAATTTCATTGAGCTTGCCGATGAGGACGAAGATGACATCACGGACACCACCATGCTCATTGTCAAGCACAACAAAAGGCCTGTCCTGGACTACTATAAAAATTCGGTCATCTGTTTTTTTGTGCCGGCTGCCTATACGGCTGCAGCCATTATAGAAATTGACCGGTTCAAGTTTGAAATGCAGGATCTTGTATTCAGGTATAAATTTTTACAAAAACTGTTCACGGATGAATTTTCATTTGATGAGCAAATTTCAGTACAAAATCAGATCTCAAAGGCCCTAAAAGGATTTATCAGCGAAGGGATACTTGTACCTGATCCTGAATATGCCGATACCTTTAACCTGACATCGGAAGGATTGAGAAAACTTAAATGGTTTGCAGCGTTCCTTATTCCTTTTTTTGAATCTTATATGACCTGCCTTGTTTTCCTGGAAAAAGAAAAAACTGATAAATATGATGTTAAGGAGCGTGCAAAAAAACTGCTCTCCTTTGGCACCAAACTATACAAACGCAACCAGGTGGTCCGAAAAGAATCTTTGTCCCTGATCAACTACCGCAACGCCGTGAACTATTTTGCCAAAAATCATATCAACGGTTCCGGGGATCAGGTCCGCATAGACGAGTATAAGGAGATCCTTGATCTGCTTTCCAGACGGATCTCAAGCTGACCATCATGAAAGCCCTGATACTTGCAGCAGGGTTTGGCAAAAGGCTGCTGCCCTATACACAGCATCTGCCCAAGCCCCTTTTTACCATCAACGGCCGGCCGGTTCTCGATTATGCTGTTAACAACCTTTTAGATGCCGGCTGCACAAAAATTTTTATCAATGCGCACCATCTGGCAGAGGCCATTGCAGGTTTTGTTGACAATCACCGGTCAAAAAAACTTTTGGAAGTGGTTTTTGAGCCTGTAATTCTCGATACCGGCGGGGCCATTGCCAACCTTGGCAGTCAGTTGGCAGATGATGATTTTTTTGTGGTGAATTCAGATGTAGTCTGTGATTTTGATTTGTCATACCTCATGGACTGCCACAAGGCATCCAATGCCCTTGCCACCCTGCTGGTCCATGACTGCTGCCGGTTCAATACCATTTGTGTGGACCAAACAACACCAGAGCTTGGCATCGTCAGACATTTTTCCCAGCCCCCGGAATCCGGGCTTGCGTTCACGGGAATCCAGGCAATATCCCCGGATATTTTTGAATACATGCCATCTGAAAAAATATTTTCAAGTATTGATGTGTATAAAAACTTATGCGAACAGGAAAAAATTTCTGCAGTTCAAGCAAAACAATTTTATTGGCGGGATATGGGAACGCCCCAGGATTACCAACACACATCCAGAGAATGCCTGGCCGCTCAAATTTTTGGTTTAGCCTCCTCTTGTATTCATGATATCGACATCCAGGCCATCGCCGGAGACGGGTCGGACCGTCTCTGGTTCCGTGCCCGGCATCGGGGGAAAAGCCTGATCCTCTCGGATCACGGCATCTGTTTGGATGCGCCCCCAAACAACAACGGCACAGCCCAGTTGAATGCATTTATAAAAATCGGGAAGCATTTGGCAGACAAGGGGATTTCCGTCCCCCAAATTATGGGGTATGATGCAATCTCAGGCCAGGTGGCTGTGGCAGATCTTGGCCGCACCCACCTGGCCGACCATATCCGGGGAATGGACGAACCACAGATTATTAAATGGTATCAACTTGTCATTGACCGCCTGATTGATTTTTCTTTCAAAGGGATTGAAGATTTTGATGCGGCCTGGACCTGCCAGACCCCGTCCTACTCAAAACAGATGATCCTGGATCTGGAATGCAGATATTTTATGCGGGCTTTTGTAAATGAATACCTTGGCCGAAAAGAACCGTTTGAATATTTTGCCCGGCAATTTTCCCATCTTGCCGATAATACACTGATTTATGCAATGAACGGACTCATGCACAGGGACTGCCAGTCGAAAAATATCATGATCCATGACGGCCATCCCTGGTTCATTGATTTTCAATCTGCTCGACCAGGTCCGATTCAGTATGATCTGGCTTCCCTTTTGATTGACCCCTATGTTACACTGTCCCGGGCTGTCCGGAATCAACTTATAAACTATACTTTGGAAAAAATCGGTCTTAAGGTATCCTTTGACATGGATTCTTTTATGCACTCTTTCAGATACTGCTGTATTTCACGCAACCTTCAGATGCTGGGTGCGTTTGGTTTTTTAACCCGAATTAAAAACAAAACCCAATTTGAACAATATATTCCGGCAGCCCTGAATGGGCTTGAATGTCGGCTCAAAAACCTAAATGAACCCGAACTAGCGGGTCTGACCACTTTTGTCCAAAGCCTTCAAGGAGATTTAAAATGAATTGCATCCCCATCATGATCAGCGGACTGCCCGGCAACGTGGCCCGTATAATGGCCTCGTCCGCATTACAGGATGAGCGGTTTACCCTTGTACCGTTCTCCCTGACCGGCGAGGAAATTACCCAGGGCGAAGTCTCGGTGGATCAGACAGACGTGACCCTATTAAGACCCAGCGAAAGGGAAAATAAAATCAATGGGATTCTTGAAGCCTATCCCGGCTGCATCTGTATTGATTATACCCACCCAACCGCTGTAAATGACAATGCAAAATTCTATGTTGCCCATAAGATCCCCTTTGTTATGGGCACCACAGGCGGCGACCGGCAGGATCTTGAACTTACGGTGAAAAACGGTTCTATTCCGGCAGTCATAGCCCCGAACATGGCCAAACAGATTGTCGGGCTCCAGGCCATGCTTGAATACGGGGCAAACACCTTCCCGGGACTGTTCAAAGGATTCTCCCTCAAGGTTACAGAGAGCCATCAGCAGGGAAAAGCGGACACATCAGGCACGGCCAAGGCTCTGGTCGCCTGTTTCAATCAACTGGGAACAAACTTTGAGATTTCCAACATTGAAAAAATAAGAGACCCAAAAATCCAGAAAGAGAATTTAGGCATTCCAGAGGAATTTATAGGCGGGCACGGGTGGCATACATATACACTGGAAGCCCCGGACGGGTCTGCACTGTTTGAACTGAAACACAACATAAACGGACGGCAGATTTATGCTTCCGGTACCTTTGATGCGGTTGTTTTTCTAAAGACCAAGATTGATGCAAACGACGTTGAGCAGAAACTGTTCACCATGATTGATGTCCTGACCGCCGGGAAATGACAATGTCCACTCCGGTTAAATTTGTACTGGTTCTTCTGGGTCTGGCCTATCTTATTTCACCTGCGGATCTCATTCCCGAAATGTATCTGCCCTGGATAGGCTGGATAGATGACAGTCTGGTTATGGTGTGCCTGTATCATCTGATCCGATATGGCCGGCTGCCTTCCTTTTTGTTTAAAAAGGGAAGTAAACAATCGTCCGGAAAAAACGCAAAAGGTCCGGAAGCTACCGGAACATTTAAACAAGGCGCACAAAACCAATCGTCATACAGGTCCAACACAGCCGGTCAATCAACAAAAGGGGAGAAATCAGCCAAATCAGGTACCCTTAAATCCCCATATGAAATTCTTGGTGTGGGCGAATCTGCATCCTGGTCTGAGATTCAAAGTGCATATAAAAACAAGGCCAAGCAATACCACCCGGATAAACTGTCCCACCTGGGTGAAGAGTTTTCACACCTTGCCAATGAAAAGTTTTTAGAAATTCAGCAGGCGTATGCAAAGCTTAAAAACATTTACAACAGGTAAAAAATAATTGAGTAGAACAAATTATAGGAAATTCAATTGACCGGCATCAGCGAAATTCTTGTACTCATCCTTTTGATATTGTGTATTCTGATTGTACCCAGAATGATCACCCCCAAACCTTCAGGCAAGAAAAAAAAAACAAGGCCGTCTGCCAGAGGATTCACAATGAAAATGAGAATCGCCATTGTATTGTCCGCAGCCGTCCTCATCATCAGTGCCTTGTGGGCAAAACCCTGGCAGGGGCAAATTTTAATGTTTATCGCGTCAGGGGTTCTGCCCGTGGCCTTAGGGTGGTCCCTTGTCTGGATATTTTCCGCACGAAAAAAATAATTACCCGTCAAAGTCATTAATTTACAAACGTCTTTGAATATATACGGTCAATTTCGCCTTTTATTTTTATTAATACCATAAATAACTTCAATACTTTTCCGGCACCTGTCACAAAGCCCGTGACTGATCATGACCCCATTCTGAGACAGGGCCAGGCTGCTATTGGTTATGGAACACTCTTCTTCAGAAATCAGGCGGTTGCACCAGGCACACACAGTACGAAATTTGATTTTGTTATCCGCCATCGCTATTCACTTCAAAAAATTGATTCAAGGAAGTACTAAAAATTAGCCTGCCCTGCCCTTTATTATTTCATGGAGAGATTAAAGATAATTTTGAATGCGGAAAGACCATAGCTTAAACTATAAAAATTCAACATATAACAAGATGTCAAATTTTATCGGTTTCATGCCATTAAGCGTTTAAACTTTACAATATCGGCAACTTATGTCATAATATTTTTTTAAAAAATAACATCTTTTTGTTCTATAATTGGCGTATTCTTCAGCGCTTTGGCGGAAAAGAAAGGAAATCTGTTCTGATCTATCGTCTAATTATCATTTTCATTTTTTTCATTGCATCTCACGTTCGGGCAGTATTGCCGCCGGTTGAATTCAATTGCATTTCTTCATCAAACGGGTTACCGCAAAATTCAGGCAGGGTATTATTACAGGACCGCAAAGGTTTTATCTGGATCGGCACGGAAGACGGACTGGTTCGCTTTGACGGAGAATCAATTCTGTCATTCCGAAAAGATTATGACAATCTATACAGCCTTTCCGATAACTACATCGGTTCCCTGGAAGAGGATGACCACGGCAGGATCTGGGCCGGCACATTAGGCGGAGGACTCAATGTAATAAACAAAAAGCGGAAAACTGTTATCAGGATTCAACAGCTTGCCTCCTGTGACATACGAGCACTTGCATATTGCAAAAATTCAAAAAGACTTCTAATCGGTACAGGCGAGGGACTGTACGGCATTGATATGGATGCGCCACAACTCAATCAATCCTTTGATACATTAAGATCCCCTTTGAATCTTCGAGTGCAACGTCTTCCTGTTCTTTTATCCAATGGAGAGCCATTTAAAGGAATAATCACCGGGATTGCTATAGACGAAAAAAATATATGGTTGAGCACACGAAATAAAGGGATTTTCTGTTTTGAAACCGCAAATAATCGAACATTGAGCTTTTCAAAGGGCCAGCAAGGTCTTGAAGATACAAACTTTCAAACAATATTTCGAGACAGAGATGGTGATATATGGATAGGCAGTGAAAACAGAGGTCTTGTAAAAGTGATAAAAAAAGATGCCGCCATCCGATTCAAGCATTTCCATAAAAGCAACAGTTATATGCCTGCAAATGATATTATGGCGCTTACCGATGCAGATGACGGCAAACTATGGGTGGGAACATGGGATGGCGGCCTTGCATTATTTGACAAAAAAACAGGCATAGCCGATTATTATCTATCAGGGCAAAACGATCCCTTCACCCTGCCCAGTAATATTATCCTTGATATCATTCAGGCCGCAAACGGACAAATCTGGCTGGGGACATTTGACAAGGGTGTCAGCTGGTTCAACCCGGATTCTGTTTTCCACGCCTACCGCAAAAATTCACTGGCGTCCCAAGGCCTGGCCGGCAACATTGTATGGTCCTTTGCTGCCCAGGGTAATAAAATGCTATGGATCGGCACAGACAAGGGACTGTCCAGACTTGATCTTACCTTGAATCTGTATAATACGCCTGACGATCTGTGTCCAAAAAATCTGTGGGCACAGATACGAAAGGATGATATCAGGGCATTATTTTTAGATGGAAAGCACTTGTGGATTGCAGGAAGAAAACAAGGTGTGTCAAGGCTTTCCTTGGATGATAACAGCATTACGCCGCTCACCCAAATTGCAGCACCGGATCAAGTGCTGACCAATTCGTACATCCGTTTGATATACAAGGACAGTCATAATGCACTTTGGCTGGGAGCAAGTAAAGGGCTGAACCGATTCGATCTGACGACAGGTACAATTCGCCGTTACGTCACAGATGAAAACCGGCTATCACTTCCCCATTACAGAATACGAGCTTTGTTTGAAGATAAAAGCGGTCAAATGTGGGTTGGAACAAATTCCGGAATTTTATTGCTTGACCCTGAAGGGAATCCCTTAACAACGTTTGAACATGGTAAAAAAGACGACAACGGCCTTGTTTTGGCAGGCAATGGTGTTCGCGGGATTGGAGAGGATAATTGCGGCAGGCTCTGGTTTGCCACTGAAGGCGGTGTGTCCATATATGACCCCGCAAAAAAGAAAACCGTCATTTTAAGAGAAAAAAACGGCCTGCCAAGTGATGCGACCTATTGTGCACTCCTAAATTCCGGCTATATGTGGGTGTCAACACTCAATGGCCTTGCTCGAATAGACACGGACACGTTCCAAATAGAGACATATACAACAAATGACGGATTACCTGACAATGAGTTTAATTTTAATGCCTGGCATAAATTGCCGGACAATCGACTTGCCTTGGGAACACTGTCCGGATTCACACTCTTTCGGCCGGAAATGGTACCTGGCCCTGAAAAAATTAAGAGATCTCCACCCTTTTATGTGCAACCATATACATATAAACACGCAGTACGGTACCCAATTGAATTAAAAAAACAAAACCGTATTCATCTCAATTGGGATAACAATAAAATTTCCTTTGCTTTTTGTGCGCTTAATTATCATAGGCCAAGCTTGCTATCATATGAATTTAAATTAACCGGGGAAAGTGATACGTGGACAAAAATGGATAATTCCCGTTTCATCACATTCAACGGTCTTTCAGCAGGCGACTACAGCTTTTCAATCCGGGTCAAAGATCATCATGGCACATGGCATATTGAAACCAAACCGATAAATTTTACGATTTCCCAAGTCCCCTGGAAAACGATTCCGGCATATTTCGGGTATCTGTTTTTAGTTTGCGCTATTTTGATGTCTATTTCTCACCTGTGCAACCAAAGAGTACGTAAACGTTCTTTCTACCTTGAGAAACTGATAGAAGATCGTACCGCAGAGTTAAAAACAACAAACGAAGAATTAAAAACACAGCATTTAAAGCTTGATCAAATCTTAAAATCACGGGAAAAATTATTTACAGCCATCACCCATGAACTCAGGACCCCGCTGGCAGTCATAATCTCTTCTGTCGAAACATTAATGGATAAAAATAATAATCAAAATGATCCCCTTCGAATGATTCATAACAGGGCGGGTAAAATGGGGGAAATGATAAATAATATTTTGAATTTAACAAACACAAGCAGCAGGACAAACATCAGCAAACAGCCATTCACCATAAAACCGGCCCTGGAAGAAGCCGTCACGCCCTTCAGACAGCAGTGTCTGCATCAAAAAAGAACGCTGAAAGAGTTCATAGAATTAAACAAAGAATGTCTCTCGATGAATCGAAACACATTTATAATGATAATTTCCAATCTTCTATCAAATGCATGCAAATTTACGGAACAGGGAGGAACCATTCTCATCAATTGTTCATGCAATGAAAAAAATTTAATCCTTTACGTTGAAGATGACGGCATTGGCATCACAAAGGACGAAGAAGCGCACATTTATGATTGGTTTGAAAGAACAAAAGCGGGTTCCAAAACCGATGGGTGGGGTATCGGTTTGGCGTTTGTCAAAGATGAAATTGAGGCGGCACAAGGCTCAATAAAATTAATTCACAACGACACCCCGGGTTCTAAATTTATGGCGACCTTCCCCTTGCAGTCAATTGAGGGAAACCGGCTTATTCCTGATGAAAAGAATTTAGAAAATAACCGGGAAGACAAAAATTTTAATATGTTAACATCCGACAAAAACTATACCATTTTGATCATTGAAGATGATATTGATCTGTGCGCTCATTTAGCGACCCTTTTCCCAACCCATTGGAAAAAATTAACCGCCACCGATGGGGAGAGCGGAATGTCAATCGCACTGAAAGCGCAACCTGATATCGTTATCACGGACCTTATGCTGCCCGGTAAATCCGGTTTTGAGGTGACCAGACAATTGAAGGAGACCCCCCAAACATTCCATATTCCGATTATTATTTTAACTGCCCTGGAAAGTGAAGAAAACCGTCTAACGGGTTTGGGATTATCTGCGGATTCATTTATAGGGAAACCTTTCAGCAACAAGGAACTTTTGCTTCGGGTGACCGGCTTATTATCAAATAGAGAAAAAATGTTGAATCACGCAAAGCACATAATTCTGCAAAACCCGGAAACGTCAAAGAACGCGGACAAACAGTCATCAGGACATTTAGAAAGTGCTTTTTTTGCAAAACTGAATAAAAAACTCGGCGGCGATCAGGCTGTCGCATTAATGACCTTGGATGAAGCCGCCTGCAAAATGGCTATGTCAAAACGGTCTTTGCAAAGAGAAATGGAACGTGCCGGAATTAGTTGGCGAGAGTATAAACGTTTTCGAAGAATAAGATATGCCATGAATCTTCTTGTAGACAAAAGCAGGCAAATAGGAGAAGTTGCCGAATTAACGGGGTATGCCTCAACGGCTCATTTTTCAAAAATATTTAAAGATGTCACCGGTCAACCGCCATCGGAATGGCGGGACAATTAATAAAACTTAACAAGCCTATAAGTAGCTACGTATGAACACTGTCTTTAGAAAAGCCGCACCTGTCCGTCCGATACCTGCCGGGATTCAACTTTTCCCTTTTTTGGCATGGCTGGGCCGGCTTAATCGGGCGTCCCTGCGCGCAGACGTGCTGGCAGGACTCACCGGCGCTTTTATCGTATTACCCCAGGGGGTCTCCTTTGCCATGATTGCCGGGCTCCCGGCCCAGTATGGTCTTTATGCCGCCATTGTTCCGCCGGTGGTTGCGGCCCTGTTCGGCTCCTCCAGACATCTGGTTTCCGGTCCTACCACGGCGATTTCCATTATCGTTTTTTCCACCTTGAGCCCCCTGGCCGAACCTGGTTCCGCCGATTACATCCGCCTGGCGTTGACCCTGACCTTTATGGCCGGCCTTTTTCAGCTCGGGTTTGGTCTGGTCCGCCTGGGCACCCTGATTAATTTTGTCTCCCATTCGGTCATTGTGGGGTTCTCAGCCGGGGCCGCATTGCTCATCGCCACTTCCCAACTCAAACATGCCCTGGGGCTGCCGGTACCCGGCGGATCTTCTTTTTTAACCACCTGGGCGTTTCTGCTCAAATCACATGGTCAGATCAATTATTATGAATTGTGGATTTCACTGGTTGCCCTTGGCTGCGCCATTGTCATCAAGGCCTGGAAACCCCGGTGGCCTGGACTGCTCTTTGCACTGGTTGCAGGCTCCCTGCTGAGTCTCGCCATAAACGGCCAGGCCCATGGCGTCAGATTCTTAGGCGAACTGGACGGTAAACTGCCTCCGATATCAGCGCCGGATTTCACCCTGGATACCTTGAGGCTCATGGCACCCGGCGCCCTGGCCGTGGCCTTTTTGGGACTGATTGAGGCATTGTCCATTGCAAGATCCATTGCCGTCCAATCAGGCCAACACATCAACGGCAGCCAGGAATTTATCGGCCAGGGACTGTCAAACATCGCAGGCAGCTTTTTTTCGGGATATGCAAGCTCCGGTTCCTTTACCCGGTCCGGGGTGAATTATGATGCCGGGGCCGCCTCCCCGCTGGCCTCCATTTTTTCTGCCCTGTTTCTGGCCATTATTGTTTTGCTGGTGGCACCTTTGACAGCCTTCTTGCCTTTATCAGCCATGGGTGGTGTGATTTTTTTTGTGGCCTTCAAACTCATTGATGTGCATCATATCAAAGAGATCCTTAAAAGCAGCCGGCCGGACACCATGGTGCTTTTGGCCACCTTTGCCGGCACCCTGTTCTTTGCCATTGAGTTTGCCATCTATACCGGTATCCTTCTCTCCATGGCCATCTACCTGACACGAACTTCCCATCCCCACGTCACCCCGCTGATGCCCGATCCCCTGGACGACCGCAGAACCTTGATTAATGCCCGGGAGAGCAGCAGTCCCCCCTGTCCCCAGCTGACAATGGTCCGTATCCATGGCTCACTTTTTTTCGGGGCTGCCAACCATGTGGCCCAGGCGCTGGAAAAGATAGATGAACAAAATCCCAAACACCTGCTTATTGTGGGGTACGCCATTAATTTCATTGATGTCTCCGGAGCCATGGTATTGGTCCAGGAGGCCCAGCGCAGGCAAAAATTAGGAAAACGCCTCTATCTTTGCCGGCTCAACCGGGATGTGCAACATTTTTTAATCCACGGTGAATTTATGGATAAAATCGGAAAGTCCCATCTTTTTCACCAGGAAAACAAGGCCATCCGTGTCATCTACAACAGCCTGGACCAAACGATATGCCACACCTGTCAAACCCGCATTTTCCGCGAATGCCCGACATATCCAACAATCTGAGGGAATAGGATCCTTAAAGTTAAAGAATCCGACATCATCAACACACATATCTTGATTACGGACATCGGGTATGATATTAGACTCCAGCCGTAAAAAGTGTACCCCATCGCTACAGACGTCGTAATGTTGGGGAGTGGTAGCAATAAGATACGATAACATCTTGCACAGTATCCGCCAGGGACAATACAACACTATGACATCGGAACTTGATTTAGTTAGGGCTATCCATGATATCAGCCGTCCGCAACTGTTTATAAAAAGCTTTGACGGGATACATATCAGCCGTCCATCACAAAGTAATATGGCGTCGCTGTCGGACCAAACCTATGTGCCGGCCGTATGCCCGGAAAACCTTGGGGATCCGGAATTTAAGCGGCGCCATGGATTAAAATATGCGTATGTAGCCGGTGCCATGGCCAACGGCATCGCCTCCACGGCACTTGTGAAAACCATGGGCGAAAACGGAATGATCGGTTTTTTTGGTGCCGGCGGATTGAGCCTTACACAAATTGAAGCAGCCATCCTTGAACTTAAAAATAGCCTTGGGGACAAACCCTTTGGATTCAATCTGATCCACAGCCTGGCAGACCCGGGCCATGAAATGGCAACGGTACAACTCTATCTTGACCATGGGGTAACCCGGATATCTGCGGCGGCGTTCCTGCGGATCACCCTGCCTTTAGTCTATTATCGTGTCAAAGGCATCCATAAAAATGACCAGGGTACCGTTGTCACCCCCAACCGCGTTGTTGCAAAAGTGTCCCGCATTGAAGTAGCCCGGCAGTTTTTCGCACCACCGCCGGAAAAACTGCTTGACCAATTGGTTGAACGGCAGTTGATCACGGCCGACGAAGCAACGCTTGCCGTGCATATTCCCATGGCCGAAGACCTTACCGCCGAGGCCGATTCCGGTGGACACACGGATAACCGCCCTGCGCTGACCCTTTTACCCACGTTCATTGCCCTGAAAAACGAAGCCATGGCAACATATAATTTTGAAAGCCCGCTTTGTGTGGGGCTTGGCGGCGGCATTGCCACGCCGGAATCCGCATCCGCCGCTTTCAGCATGGGTGCTGCATATATTCTGACCGGCTCCATTAACCAGGCATGCGTGGAGGCCGGCATCTGCGAGGATGTAAAAAAACTGCTCAGCCAGGCCGAACAGGCGGACGTTGCCATGGCGCCTTCCGCAGACATGTTTGAAATCGGTGCGCGGGTTCAGGTGCTTAAACGCGGCACTTTATTTCCTGTACGGGCGGAAAAACTGTATCAGTTTTATAAAAATTACGCCCGTTTTGAAGACCTTCCCCCGGCTGCCCAAAAAGAGATTGAAGACAAGTTTTTATTAACTTCGTTTGATGCCGCATGGCAGTCCACCCGGGATTTTTTCCTGTCGCGGGGAATGCCGCAGGAGGTGGATCGCGCGGAACAGGACCCGGCCTACAAAATGGCCCTGGTTTTCAGATCCTATCTTGGGCAATCTTCCCGGTGGGCAATCCAGGGGGATGCTCAGCGTAAAATGGACTACCAGGTCTGGTGCGGCCCGGCCATGGGCGCATTCAACCAATGGGCCAAAGGCAGCTTTCTTGAACCCCACACCAACCGGTTTGCAGCAGAGATCGCCATGAATCTGCTTACCGGTGCCTGTGTTGTCACCCGGACCGCATTTGCAAGGGTCCAGGGATTTGAACTGCCCGCCGGTGCAGGCCTTTTTTCTCCCATGCCGCTGGATGAAATTTTAAAACTGATTTCGTCATAACAGCGCAATACTAAGCCGTATGGTGGGTGTGTTGAATATTGTCATTGCTCACGGTCGAAAAGACGCTCCGCCGACTGTCCGGCGCTTTCCGCCGGCTCCATCGGCTGCTTTTTCTCTTTCTTTCTCCCCGAAAGGATGATGACCGGGTCAAAGTCACGCCAGATCGGCAGGGTTGACACCATTCCGGCAATCAGAGCGCCGGCCCGCAGCAGATAGCTGACAATGCCGACGGTAAACGTTGTCATCAATACGGTGATAATTTTTATTCTTGCTGACCTTGCCTCTTGTTACGACCTGAAGGCGTCATCAATTTCCATACCATCATTATTGGTTGATTCGCTGCCCGCTGGTGGCATTCCGACGGTTTTGGTATCGAATCGCAAAAAGTTAAAGTTTTCCGTATCGATCCGTTTGTATAAGTCGTTTTCGTAATACGTGAAGAACCGATCGTCCTCGCGGGGTTCGACCTCTGTGCCTGCATTGCCGTCATCGGTCAGAAAAAAAATTTCGGCTGGTTTCCATTGTCCGCTTCTTGCGTCAGTACCGATGGCGATTCCTCTGTTGAAGCATCTCCAAACGTCAAATAATAGTCAGGTACGGAAGTCAAATCGTCTTCGCCTTGGAAATCCTCCATCGGTACGCTGCCATCCGGACCTTCCTCCAACAGGTTGTTTCTGTTATCGGTTTCAGGATCTTCAATTAACGTTCCCGAACCTGGATTGTTCACCTGGATGGGTGTATCGTCATCCACTGCCGTAATCGTGATGCTGAAATTACCTGTAGCGGCGGCTGTTCCATCTTCACCGCCATCCGCTAAGGAGAATGCAAAGCTGTCGGAGGTTGTGTTGCCGTCATGGTCATAGGTCACCAATCCGGCATCGATATCGGCCTGCGTGAAGGCATCATTGTTGACGAGCGCGGTGCCGTTCAGGCTCAGAGTGCCATTGGTTACGATCGAGGTAACGGTATAGGTCAATCCCGCCCCGCTGTCATCCGGATCACCTTCGTTCAGCATGGCAGTGGTGATAACGTTTCCGGTAGAACTTTCTATAACGGTTGCGCCGGTGTTGGCAGCAATGGCAGGGGCGTCGTTGACTGCAGTGACATCAATGGTCATGGTGTAGGAGGCCGTTGAGTCATCCGTACCGTCATTGACCGAAAAGCCGAAACTGTCGTAGCCTGCTCCGTTGGCATCGGCGACCGGTACAAACTTCAGCTTGCCCGCATCGATATCGGCTTTGGAAATCACTTGGTCAAGGGTTACTTCCGTGCCACTTAATTGCAGGGCAGCTACTGTCTCCAGCGTGGTAATCTTCACAGTGGCCAAGCTGTCTCCGTTTATGTCACTGAAGTTAAAATCCGACCCACTGAACGTGTATACGGTATCCTCGTTGGTTGTCACCATATTGTTCGCTGCGGTAGGAGCATCGTTCGCTGCCGTAACCGTAACGCTGAAGGTCTGACCGGTCAAACTGTTACCGGTAGGATCCGCCACTGAATAGGCAAAGCTATCGCTGGTTGTGTTCGTACCATCGTGTGTATAAACGACATTGCCGTCGATGATATCCTGTTGGGTGAAACTGTCGTTTGTGCTTGAAGCCCAGGCACTGCCGTTGATTGTCAGGATTCCGTTGCTGACATTACTTACCGTGTAGATCAAGGAAATATCAGCGGTATCTGCATCGGCCGATTGCAGGTCACTTAAGGTCAGAGCTCTGTTCGTAGCCCCTTCGGCTACGGTCATGCTTTGATTCACCACCGTCGGCGCATCATCGTCCACGTCATTCACCACAATGGTCATTGACTCACTGTGGCTGTTACTGCTCGAGTCGGTGACCTGGATGGTGATATTGTGGGAGGTTGCCGTTTCATAATCCAGCATTGATCCGTTTGCGACAGTAATTTCGCCGGTGGAAATGTCGATCGCGAAAGGGCTGTCGGCAGGGTCCGTCAAGGTAAATTCGACACCACTTAACGGAGTGGAACCAATCGGCACCACAAACCCGACGCTGGTGCCGTTGGCACTGTTTTCATCGATATTCAGGTCCCCGACCGGTGTGCTGGTTACAAAACCGTCACCACTGGCGTGACCGATACTCAGGTTGTTACCACTGACAATGTCGACGACCTCATTCAAACCGTTAAATCCGTCCATTTGCCAGTTGGCAATCAGGCCAGACGGCAAGCTATCGCTGTCGATCTTTTGTTGATAGTACGATTCAATCTCAGCGGCGCTGCGCACATCATTCCAGATGCGGACGTCATACAAGGTGCCGGTAAAACCCTGCCAGGTTTCGAACCCACCCAGCAGTGTATCCTGTTCCTGACCAAACAGCAGTTCACCGGTTCCCACGCCCCCCCGGATAGTCTGTCCGGTCGCCAGGCCCGTGCCGGAATCCGTGAGTACGCCATCCGCGTATATCGCCCAGGCACCGTTGGTCTTATTCCAACTAAAGCCCAGGTGGTGAATAGTACCATCCATCAGGGTGTTATAATTTTGAGCAACATCGGAGACGACGACGTCGGTCTCCACATCGCCAACCGTGGTTTCCAAATCCCAGTCACCTCCCAGGGATGCATGGCCGGTAAGGTCGCCCGAAGCGGCAATGTCGGCCCCGGTAAGCGTACTGATGGCGTTCAACAAGCTCTGCCCCTCGCTGCCGGCAATCAGGTTGCAGCCGTAAAAGAGAAGATCCCCTGTGTCGGTCAGGGCATCACCCCAGCCGGAAACGGCATCGCTGTTCTGGTGCAGGGTGGTTCCGTCGAGCCAGGTGCTGCCCAGCTGGATCTTCCCGTCAGCCCCATAGCCGATAAAATGCACTGCCGCCAGGTCGGAGTACTCAGCCAGGATATCGCTGATCTGTCCGATGCCATCCAGATCGGTTTCTATGACCCGTACCTCGATGATCCGATCGGTTTCATCCCCGAGTAAATCGACAATCAATTGCTCATAGTCAGTTACATTATCATTGACAACAACAAGCTCCATGCGGCTTTCTGCTGCTGTTAACTCCGCGGCCTCAGGCTCGGCGACACGTTCATCCTTGACCTCAGCGGTGACATCTTCAGCCCACACCTGTTTTTCAACGACAGGGACGGGACTATCCAACCCAGGGACAGCCTCCGCGGAGAACAATACCCGCTGCTCCAGCTCTTCGAAATGAAGTATATCTTGATGTTTCTTAGCCCGGCCGCGGCCGCCGGTAAACCGTTTTTTTAGATTGCCAAACATGCTGATCCTCTTGGAACGGTGGTACTGACCCCAAATAGAATATAAGTTGATCTCACCCTTATAAGGTTACCATCTTCGCGGCTTTTTTCACGGCTGACAGATAGAAAGTTGCTTTTTGCCAAGCAAGATATAACAAAAGCTGAACAGATGCGCAAGAGTCTGAAATATTTGGCAGTGCTGACGCATAAATAATAAAAGGTCGGCCGAAGTTGTTCCGCCCACTCCTTTTTGGGAAAATTCCGCCTTTCCTTCTTTCAGAAGGCATCGGAAAGGTAGTTCTTCCTACACAAACCATGGCCTGTACCGAAGATTTTCATTCCGTCCGGGCATAGTTCTCCCCCATTCCAGGCTTGAAACTGTTTCGATTACCTGTCCGTGGTTGCCGTCTCACACTAATCGGAGTTGAAAGGGGGCGGACAGACGCT
>NZ_KB893087.1 GCF_000373985.1 Desulfobacter curvatus DSM 3379 | reverse complement strand
AATCAGGAAGCCACGCAATTTTCGGTTTCCATATTAATCAACAGTGAGGTGATACGCTATGTGTTTTCTTAAGCGAATCCTCAGCGTTGTGTCATTGATCCTTTTCGGGATCACTGGTCTTGCTTTGGCAACAACCACTTACACCCCTTTGATTTCATCAGATATGTTTGATGGTGTCAGAACCGACGTCAACACCGCTGCAGCGGGCATTATCACCATATTGATAATCGTTGTGGGGCTGGGGTTGCTTGTCAAAGTCTTTCGTTAATTTTTTTTAAAAGGAGTTTTGTCATGAAGAATCTTATTACCCGTTCCCAGATGTTCACCGCAGCTATGTTTTCTGCATTTTTCGGCATGTTCGGCCTGTCCTTTGCCACACCGAGTGTTGCAGATCTCTGGACCGCGTTTGACATCTCAACCCTTAACGGTCAGATACTCACCGTTCTGACCACGTTTGTTCTCATTAACCTGGGCTTTCTTACCTACAAGTACATTCGGCGCGTTATGAGTCGAGGTTAATTTTTTCAAGGGGGATGGGGGCTTCTCCCCGTTCCCCTGCCTTAAAGGAGCATTATGGAAACCGACTTAGTTAATTTAATGTTTACACAGTTCACTGATAATCTTTCCAGCTTTATTGCAAACGATATTTCTGTAGTTCTCCTTGCCATGCTCTCCTTGCTGTTCATCGTCTTTGCATTTGCAAAAATCCGGGAACTTTTCAATTTCGGCATGACCGAGGGGGAGATTGGAGCCAAAAAAGCGTTTACCCGCTGGCAGAACAGCAAAGGGACTTGGCGTGAACCTTTAATGGAAGAAGAATATCGAATGAGTCTAAACGATGTTAAAGCCGAAAAATATTGGAAAAACAGAGGATAAACAATGATAGATTTAGAAGCATTTGGAAATGGTTTTGGCCTTGTTGTGATTTCCCTGCTCCTGGGCGTTATTATCCGGTCCATCGTATCCGCCCTTCGAATTGGATCTTCCCGTTTCAATTCAATAGGCGTCTTGTTTCTTTTAATACTTCTTTATAACACAGAATCATATGCAGCCGTCACCAAGACCGGCCAGGTGGATCTTTACCGGGTGGATCAGGCAACCGCATTCTTTGTTGTCGACGACTATCTTTTTAATACATCCGATTTTTCTCAAATCAATATTTTAACCCAAGCGTATTACCAAAGAACATCGATCTCGGTGACGGATCTTGATTCTGATCCGGGTCAAGTCGACTATATTGAAATTACCGACACCTCAGATCTGATGTCCAAAAGCATATCGTTAATCATCGGCGCACTTTCATGTAACGCCCTGGCCCTGGGCTTATCGTTGAGGCTTTAAAATGATCTCTTTACCCGAAGGCTTTGACCTGGCTCTTTTTATCAGTGACATCGTCACCTATGTTGGCTTGCCTATTGTGACAATTTCCTTTTCATTTTGTGTTTTCAGGCTGATCTCTTACACCATAAGTCTGGGATCATCAAAATGATTAAACTTATTGCCTTCATCACAATGGTGATTGACCATTCGGCCATATTCTTTTTCCCGGAACATGAATTTATCATGAGATCCCTGGGCGCGCTGTCGTTCCCTTTGTTTGCCTATTTCATTACCCAGGGCCTGAAACATACCAAAGACCTCCAGCTATATATCATCTCCCTGGTGACTTGCGCATGCATTACCCAACCTCTGTTTAATATCTTGTTCCCGGACCTGCACAGACTCAATGATCTTTATACCCTGCTTTTCGGTCTAATCATCCTTGTCCTGTATGATCGGCACGGCTATCAGGCATTTTATTTAACCCTGCTTCTTGTGTTGGCCAACGTCGTATCAATCTATATTTTCATAGTCTTTGCCATTTATTTTTTGCACCATCGCCCGGTGTACCTCCTGGGCACAATGATGGCCTTTTACCTCCTGGTCCATTATTTGTCCGGAGCCGGTTATGTTTTGTTTGGTCCGGCTGCAGTCTTCCTCATGTACTCCAGGGTCACCATTCCTTTGCCAAGAATGATCCAAAAATACTTTTATTATGTGGCATACCCTGGGCATTTTCTAATCATTATCCTGATCAATTCAGCAAGATGCCCGGTAAATCCTTAATAACGAATGATTAAAATGAACCCACGAGAATTGAAAAATCATCTTTATCGGCTGGTAAAGAAAAACGGTAAAAGCAGCGTAACGAAATTTGAGCATGAATACATGGCAGGCAAAATTGATTACAACACCTATCTGCATTGTTGCTATTCGGATTATGCCAAAGGTCATTTGTCAAAAAACAGAAAATAATTAATAGAATAATTTTATTAATAAAATGACTGAACCTGAACTTGATATATTAGCTGCTAAGATAGCCGAGAAACTCAATGCTGTATCCGTTCGGTATATGAGTCTTAAGCAAGCGGCTATCTATTCAGGTATCGGCCAAAAGCAACTTATAAAAATGGCTGAGGCCGGGAAGATCAAAGGCAGAAAAATAAAGCGGGAAAAGAGGGCAGGGTGGTCTTTTGACCGTGAGAGCATTGATGAGTTTTGGCATCAACCATGGGATGAAATAAATGTAGAGGCACGGAGCATACTTGACCATATTAGGAGAAAAGCGTAAATGTTTCAGATGAGGCTGTTTCAAAGAAATGGTTGGTTTCATGTTGAGTATGCCAGGAACCGGTCAAAGGCGTTACGGACAAAAGATCCTAAAAAGGCAAATGCTATTTTTAAGGAAATGGAAGCCGAACGCCTGCGCGGACGCTTGCTCCTGCTGGATAGGAAAGAACGCTTATCCTTGTCTGAATTTGCAGATGTTTATACATCTGATCCGGACAGATCCGAATTATCAGAAAGTACCTTAAAAAATGACGTCCTTGCCATAACAGCTCTTAAAGATGTGGCTGGCGACATCCCTATAAGATTGATCACGAAAGACACTATAAAAGAGTTCAAGGCTCATTCTTTAGGCCGGATGAAAAAAGTGTCCGTGAACACGTACCTTGCCAGAATAAAAGCCGGTCTGGAATGGGCAAAAGCAGAAGGCTATCTTGACCGCGTTCCACCGATCAAAAAATATAAGATGGGCCGGTCATTGCCTCGGCCAATCTCACAGGATGATATCAAACGGATATTGGGTCAGGCCAAAGCCAAAGACATTGAAATGTACCGGGTAATCAATTTTGCTCTGTTTACCGGCTGTCGGCGTTCTGAAATTGTTCGGGCCAGGTATGAGCACATAAATGGTGACACATTAACTGTGGTAGGTAAAGGAAACAAAGAGAGGGCTTTTTATCTGCTTCCACAGGCTTTGCCGGACCGCAAAGATATCGGCAAGATTTTCAAATTTTCCCACGTTTCAACGCTATCAAATTATTTCAGAGATAAAATTGTCAAGCCGCTGGGAGTGACCGCTCGGTTCCATGATCTTCGCCATACTGCAGCCACCACCATGCTTGCAAACGGCATTGATCTGGAAATGGTCCAGAAAATTTTAGGTCACACAGACATTCGAACAACACAACTTTATGCGGACGTTTTACAAGAAAATATCGAAAAGCAAATGAGCAGAATGAAAAGTGTTTCTTTTGAGTGATGCGGGAAAAATGCGGGAATTTTTAATGTAACTCTTTGATTTTATTGGTGCTCAACCCTTATTACGAGTGAGATACTCTACCAACTGAGTTACGCCGGCGCTTTTAAAGCCAATTTATATCAGGGCGCCCCTGGAAATTCAAGAGGTTTAACTCATTAGGCAACCTTATTGAATTTTAATCAAGCTTGTATTGTGTTTTCAAATTTTGGATAACAGTCACGGGCTGACCTGGTCTTCTATCTTGGTTCAGCCCACAACGAAAGTTGAAAGTCTGTGTCGGTTACACAGACTTTCATATAACGGCCACGGGCCGTCCCTGGTCTATCTACCCCCAGGCTTCGGCCCACAACAAAGATAGAAAAAATCCAGTTACTTGCTGGAGACTTTCACATAAAAATACATTGAAACAAAAAATTTATAATATTCTTAAAGCCTATTGCCGCATACCCAGCATCACAGACTCAAAAGGAGAGGCCCTGGTGCCGGAATTTATCCACCGAATCTTGGGCGAACTGCCCTATTTCCAGCAGTACCCTGACCATATAGGTGCTTGGAATATTAAAAATGATCACTTCAAGCGCCGGGTTGCCTGGGCCATGATTCGGGGCGGCAGTACCAAAACGATTGTTCTCATGCACCATTTTGACGTGGTGGTCATTGACAATTACGGTCCACTGAAACACCTTGCCCTGGATATTGAAAGACTTGAAGCGGCCCTTAAGGAAGACGCATCCATACTGACGCCGGACGCAAAAAAAGATTTGGAATCAGGGAATTGGATTTTTGGCCGGGGCGCTGCAGATATGAAAGGCGGCGGAGCTATCCAGCTTGCCCTGTTTGATACCTATGCGCGCCTGTCTGATCAGGAACGGCGGAAACTGCCCACCCTTGTGTTATTGGCCGTACCGGATGAAGAGAATATGAGTGCAGGCATGCGTGCGGCCACAGGCCTTTTATGCCGGCTTAGGGAAAAGTGGAATCTGGATTATGAGTTGATGATCAATTCAGAACCCCACCAGCGTCGAAATTCAGAAAAAGGGCTTATCAGCCAGGGTTCCATTGGCAAACTTAATGTTTTTGTCTACGTCCGGGGTGTAACGGCCCATGCCGGGAAAGTCCTTGAAGGACTCAACGCCACAGGCATTATGGCACAAATTGTGGCCCGTACCGACCTGTCTGAAGAATTCGTGGACCAGGTTGGAAACCAGGCCGGCATCCATCCCACCTGGATGCGGTCAAGGGACCTGAAAAAAAATTATGATATCTCTTTTCCCGAGGCCTGTTACGGTATTTTTAATGTTCTAACTTTTAATACAGGCCCTGATGCAGTGTTGAATAAAATGACAACCATATGCAGAGAAATTTTATCGGCGTACCAAGAAAGAGTTAACCAAAAACGGGAGATATTATCTCGACAAACCGGCCGGAACCTAAAACCCTTTGACTGGGCGCCCTGCGTAATGCCTTTTGGGGATTTAAAGGATGCCACCCCGGCACCGGATAAAGACCTGGAGATCACCGAGGAACTCGGGTTTCGCACGGCTGCCTTTAATTTGGAAAGTCCCATGGTTATTGTGGGATTCTGTCCCCCCTATTACCCGGGAGTGACCAATCCTGACCAGGCCACCCTCCATAACATGGTAACCGGTTTTACCCAGGCCCAGTTTGGCCAGGAATATGACAACGAAGCCTATTTTACCGGAATCTGCGATTTAAGTTATGCCATGATGGCCGATGATCCGAAAATCCTTTCCGCAGCCTTGGCCCACATGGCGGGAAACGACGGTTACCACATTGCCTTTGATGAAATTGAAAAGATCTCCATGGACTGTATTAACATAGGGCCCTGGGGACTGGATTACCACAAACCTTCGGAACGGGTGTTTAAAGAGGACTTGTTGGAACGTACGCCCCGAATTATTGATCATGTTATCCGGACATATAATATTATCAGGGATTGATACGTCTTTTAAGGATATCTTTCAGCAAAGACGCAACCAGCAGATCAAAGGACGGTGAATGTTTTTTGCCGGATGTTGAATGTTTTTTCCGGCAGGCTTTAAAAAACTCCATGCAGACCCGGTGTTGTTTTGTTGTCAAGAGCGTGGATATGCCGGCCTTTTCCCCCTTGGAAGCAAGCTGGGATTCTGTTTCAGGGACATCACGCCTGCCATGGGCCCGTCGGCTCATATGGGTGTAATAGAGCAATGCCCGGTCCAGAAGAATATACAAAAACTGAATATTTTCATTGGGACCCACCTGGACCCGGTCGCCGCCCAGGCCCGAGGCGGCACTGGCCAGACGCCGGATGCCCATAAAGGCGGAGCCGGCTCCCACGGCAGAGCCAATGGCCGTAAAAATTCCAAAGGTCAGTCCGGCTGCAGCCGTATCCAGCACCGCTCCAAGGGTTCCCCCCAGCACCGCACCGGCGGTGGCGGCCTGGGCCCGGGTCAGCCCCAGCATCTCCCAGGTCTGGTCTGAAAATAGGTCATGCCTGAGAATGGAACAGGCTGGCAATGGGTAATCATAGAGATGATGGCGGAACAATGAACGGATATGGCCAAACATTTTTTGTTCAATATTCCGGATTTTTTCCTGGTATTCCCGGGTGAGGTCTTCCTTGAGCGTCACGGGATCCATGTCGGCTTTGAGTTTGCGGGACAAAGAAAAGGTCAAAATTTGTTCCATGCCGTGGACAATGTAAGCACCGGCCATGCGGTTACGCTTTTCCCACTCCATGTTAAACGCCTGAATCACACCTTCCATCAACGGTTCAATATCCTGATCAATGGCTTTAAGGCTTTCCAGAAGCCGGATGCGCTCATAAAAATCGGCCTGGTTGGAATTAAAAACCCGGACCACGTTAAAAAATTTTCGGAACTCTTCCTTCCATATCGCGGTATTATCCCGGGTATCGGATTTTGAATTTATAATTGCCATCCTGGGCCGTCCCGTGAGCCGCAGGATTTCCATTTCAGCCAGATCATCTTCTCTTATGGGCCGGGACCCGTCCACCACATAAATAATACCGGCCCCATTGGCCACCGGTGTCAACAATTCGCATTCGTCGGCAAAAAACGGATCTTTTTCATGTTCGGCAATAAACCGGACCACCATGTCCGGTCCGGGATTCTTTCTGAACCAGGAAAGGGTCTGGCGGGGCACCTGGAATCCCGGGGTATCCACAAACCGGATGATCTCTTTGTCATCCAAGGTCACGGAATAGGATTTGGAGACCCTTGTTTCACCCGGCACCGGGCTGACCTGGATACGGTCATCTTCGGTCAGGGTGGACACCACCGAGGACTTGCCTTCGTTGGGGTGCCCCAAAACGGCAAATTCAGGCACTGCAATCATGGCGACACCCACCTTTCAATGACGATCATAGGATCGTTGAGCTGGTTTACGGCACTTTTCCACACCTGGAAATTCACATCTGAAGGCGCCACATCTTTTTCTCCCTGCTCCATTGTCTGAATCATTACAATCCATAGGGGAAAATCAGAAAAAATCTCACGGATTTGAACAAAGTAATAGAGCAATCCACGGATGGGCGGCTGCCAGACCTCCTGGAGCACGATCAAAGGCCCCTGGCCCAAATCCTTAACATGGGTTGCTATCTGATTTTTGTCTTCATCAAAATCAAAATGGATGCCGACGGTACCGGCAACATGGACACCAAACTGCTGTGCCAGACCAGCCCGGATTTGTTCCATATCATTTTCTTCAAAACCCCTGGCTGATCCAAGCACGAGTGCACCGGTTGTATTCTTTTTTACATGGCGTTCATCCGATACAACCGGAGGCCGGGGAGCAGGCTCAGTTTCTGGTTCCGGTTTGAGTTCTAATTGGGGTTCCGGTTCAGGTTCCGGCTTTGGGACCGGGGCTGATTTGGGTTTGGGTGTGTTGAAAGTCGCATCGGGTTGAGGCATAACAACAGATTCCTCATCTTTTTTTTCCACAGGCGCGGGTTCAGGCCTAGGCAGCGGCGCTCTGAATTTCGCCCGGGTGCCTCCGGTCTCTTTGATGTCCATCCCCATGCGGGGGGTGCGCATGCGCATGAGCAGGCGCTGGTACCCGGGCCGGGACAAATCAAACCGGGCAAGCGCCAACGTCCTGGCTGCACGGGCCAATCCCACTAAAATCAATCGGGGAATAAGGGCATATACCAACAGCCCCATACACAGAAATGGCCACCAGGCAGCCAGATGTTCACTGGCCAGTCCGACAATGCCTTCCTTAAGCACAATGCGGCTGCCTTCTATTTGTTCAAGGGTGGGCACAAAAATATCCGGCATGGCCCAGGACCAGGGAAATGCCATCCAGGTCACCAAGCGGTGAACACTCTCACCGGAAGTTAAAATCGTGGATTGCCAGCCAAAGGCCAAATCCGTAACCATAATCCTGAAAAACGTGCCGCCAAGCGCTCCGGCTGAAAATCCCAGTGCGCCCAGGGAGAGCACAATGAACACCGGCCAGAACAGAATACTTCGAAAGGGGCGGGTATCCAGATGCAGCAAATCTTTGGCATCCGTTGAAAATTGAGGAAAATGCTTTTGAACAGGTGCGGCCCATTTTTGCATCCGCCCCATGAATTTGTCAATGAACAGGCGCATGGACAACCGGTGCAGCACGCCGGTCCAGCCCGACCCGGAAGGGCCGGAGCGGAACTGATGGAACCCCACCAGTGCAGCAGCCAGGCAAAGCAAAGCCGGAAAAAGGATAAACACAGTGATAAACAGCGTCACATTCACAGGCCGGCTGCCGTGGTAAGCCAGAAACGAATACGCGCCCATACCCCCGGCAGCCAGACCACAGGCAAATACGACCTTGGCAATCCAGAGGTAAAAAGACTCAAATAACTCACCAGGAAGCTTCGCCCCGATCCCGCCGTTACCGGTCTCTTGAAAAAACAACACGCGCCGGTGTTCCAGCCATCCTGCAATCAGCCCGGCATCATCCAGGCGGTCACCGTTTTTAATCCGGCGGAAGATATCCCTGTCCCGGGATGCAATGGCCTTGGTCTCGGTATTTTCCGGGGCCTCATCCAGACCCAGGAGAAAATCAAGGTCAATAATATTTTTAAGAGACAAAATCATGAATATTCTTTAACAAATTGCAGTAATTTTCACAATATTGATGACCCCGTAAAAAATCCAATCGACGCCGACGCCGTCGGATTTCGTTAATCATATCTGTGTTGACTTTACGTCAGCAGATACATTGAAAAATTTATTTTCCTGTCGCTTTTGTGTATAGTGATTTATTCGTAAATGACAGGGAGCCGTGTGTGGAAGACCATGACATATATCATGTTTGAATTTATTGCTAATCACATCGCCGGATTAGGGACGCCGGTCATCGCCGTAAAATGAAAACCTACACTAAAATTTTACTTCCAACCCTCCCGGTTATTTTTTTCTTTCTGGCGGCAACCATTGCGATTACATATCATTTTTCGCGGACAGCCCTTCTTGATCTTGGGGACGCCTGGCTTTCCACCCGTTTGAATATGGCCCTGGAAATTGTCCGGGAGCAAGAAAAAATTCTTCATGACTACGGTCTGGAAAGCATTCCGGCAAGCATTGCCAAGGCAAAAGAGGACGCAACAGCCCGTATCCGGAACATCACCATCGGAAATAAAGGATTTTTTTTTATAGTCGATCACAGCGGGGCTATCATCTTTCATCCTAATAAATACCTTAATGATACGGACCTGGGCCGGGAAAAATGGTTTTTTTCTTTAACAGATCAAGGGGGGAGAAAAATTATCGACCTTGCCGGGGAGCGTCTCCTTGTGCGGTTTGGGTATTTTGCGTCCTGGGAGTGGTATGTCCTGGCGGCGGACCCCACAGAGGAGCTGTACGGTACCATAAACCGGATGCAGCCCTATCTGTATGGATTGTTTATGTTAATCGCCATTATCATCTCCCTGGTTCTGATGTTTTTTACCGCCCGCTTGACCCGTCCGCTCAAGGTGCTTCTTTTAGGGACCCAGGCTTTTGGCAAAGGTAATCTCGACACCAGAATCAACATTCAGTCCGACGATGAATTCGGTCTTCTGGCAAAAGAGTTTAACCGGATGGCATTCCGACTCCAGGACAGTCTATACGCATTAAAACAGAATGAAGAGCATTTCAGGGCGTTAATTGAAAATGCCAACGATATGATCTGGATTCTTGACCGGGAAGGAATTTTTCGTTATGTCAGCCCGTCTACATTTCGGATTCTTGGATATCAGCCCAAAGCGCTTATAGGCCGTAATGTTCAGGATTTTATACATCCCCAGGAAAAAGAGGAACTGACCGAAAGGTTTGCCCTCCGTGTGGCCTCTTTGATCCAGTCCCATCCGACAGCCGTGCGGTTCAGGCACGAGGCCGATCACTGGTGTATCCTTGAATGCATTTCCAAAAACCTCATGGATCACCCCACCATCAAGGGGATGGTTATTAACTTAAGGGATATCACCAAACGAAAACAGGCGGAACAGGCCCTGAAACTGTATCACCAGGAACTGGAAAACCGGGTACAAGAACGCACCAGAGATCTTGAGACAGCCAATAAAGCCTTGAATACTGAAATCCAGATTCGCAGGCAGAAAGAGGAGGAACTGGAACGGGCAAGCCGGGTAAAAAGTGAGTTTTTAGCCAATGTGAGTCATGAAATTCGAACACCTTTGAACGCAATTCTCGGTTTCAGCGAGCTTTTGAAAACAATGATCACCGAAAAGCAGCAGGCTGGCTACCTGTCAGCCATTAATACCGCCGGAAAAAATCTTTCCGACTTGATCAACGACATACTTAGCCTGTCCAGAATGGAGGCCGGTAAACTGGAAATTCACCGAAAACCTGTCTTTTTAAGGTCGTTATTCAATGAAATATTCCGGCTGTTTAAAATAAAACTGAAAACAAAAAATTTGGACTTTTTCATTGAACTGCCTGAGAATGATACAGGCGCCCTTGACCTGGATGAAATGCGTTTGCGCCAGGTTATTATTAATCTGGTGGGCAATGCCCTGAAGTTCACTGAATTCGGCACGATTTCCATTAAAGCACAAATTCGTACTAACCCTGAAAACGAGGGAAATTCCGCGGATCTTATTATCCAGGTAGCCGACACCGGCATCGGTATTTGCGAAACCCAGCAGGATAAAATATTTGAGGCGTTTGAACAGGCATCGGCCGGAACCAGCCGGAGATTCGGCGGTACCGGACTGGGGCTGGCCATCTGCAAACAGCTTATAGAGCTTATGGGCGGAAATCTTTCCGTGTCAAGTAAACCGGATCAAGGCAGTATCTTTACCATCTTTCTGCCGGATGTTAAACGCTATCACACCCAAAGTCCCGTACCGGCCGAAGTAAACACATTCGCATGGACCAGCATGCAGTTTGCTAAAGATCGGATTCTTATTGTGGATGACCAGCGGGAGATCCGGTTCATGCTCAAGGAAATCCTGGAAAAAATTAATCTGGAAGTCATTGAGACGGCAGACGGTATCCAGGCGATTGAGCATGCCAAAGCACAGCAGCCGGCCCTGATATTCATCGATTTGAAAATGCCTGAAATCAACGGTATGGAAACTGCAGCACGTTTGAAAGCAGACCCGGCCGTTGCCCATATTCCCATATGTCTTATGACTGCGGGCATGATGCCATGGACCGAAGAGGAACTTGAATCCCGGGGGGTTTGCCTGCACCATTGCCAAGCCAATTGCCATAGACCGCCTGATGGGCGTTTTAACGCGATTCATCAACCCGGCGCCTGATGCCGCAGAACGCTCTTTTGCCTTAAGTGGGCTGGATACACTGGACAAAGAGACATTGCCCGATGAATTTTTGGACAGATTGCGCAGGGATATTGCCCCCCATATCCCATCAACCCGACAGGCTTTGAAAATATCCGAGATCCAACGATTTGCCGTAAGAATCACTGAAACCGGAAAAGTTTTTAAAATTGAAGCGGTTAAAACATTCGGTAAAGAGCTTTTCCAGTTGTCTAAAACCTTTGACATTGAAAAGATCCAGGCTTTTCTTGAATACTTTACCCAGACCATTGATCGCCTGAATGGTGTTTGAACGCAAAGTTACGCATCGGCCTCTTGCCTCTTGGCTACGTTGCGTTTGAACATGGGTTCCTGTTCAGGCTCTATTCCTTAGCTGGGGCGATGAGACTGCGAATCCATCCTAAAAACGTATTTCCTTCCAGGCAGTCTTTTTCAGCCGTTTCTAAAATCGTTGTCATCTTGTCCGTATCGCCATACCGGTCTTTACGGGTGATGATTTTCCGGGCTGGATCAAGTTCCCGGACGACTCTGGCCGGATTGCCCGCAGCCACAGCATTGGCAGGAATGTCGCAGGTGACGACGGCACCTGCTCCAATAATGGAATTTTTCCCGATGGTTACGTCTTTGCACACAATGGCGGAATCTCCGATCCACACATTTTCTTCGAGAACCACCCTTGACCGGGTTGAAGGCGGTAACGATCTGTCGTAAATACCGTGCCAGTCTGAATCCGTAATGTATGCGTGGCTGGCCAGCATGCATGAATCTGCAATATAAATGGAATTGGACGCTGAAATCCGCACACCCGGAGAGATCAGGACATGGTCCCCGATACGGATACCGTCAATATTTTTTTTTTCCGACCACACGGTCAGCCGGGTCCTTTTGTCCGGGCACCCAAACAAGGTTGCATGACTGCCGATGGAGATGGGGCTGCCAAACAATTCAATATACCAGGGTTTAATGATGTAAGGGTGGGGGCCCAGGGCGCTGAGCTGGGGAGCAAGATAACGTCGGACATAAAAATCCTGAAGCCGGTACCAAGCCTGTTTGATGTAGTATGGGCGTTTATCCTTAATCATCGTTTAGTATTTAAACTGGCAGCCGTCCCAGGCGTCATGCTCAAACAACCGGGCTCCTGGCGTCAGGCCGTACAGAGCATCTGCGGCCATCAAAACCACGGCATTGGTCCAGGATATTTTTTCTTCGGGCCAGACCACCATATCCGGATATGTGTAGCCGCACCAGAAGGTTTGATCCTCAAACATCCGGTTGAGAATCCAGGAAAAAACAATTCCGGCTTTTTGCCGACGCCCCATGGCGTGAAGCGCAAGCACCAGTTCCGAGGTTTCGGCGATGGTAATCCAAGGCTGGTCAGAAACACAGCGACATCCTTGGCCCTCAATGACATATTTGTGCCAGTATCTGTCCATACGTGCCTTTGCCCGGTTTCCCTGCAATGCCCCGGACAGTATCGGGTAAAACCAGTACATGGAAAATCTGGACTTGGACACGTTATACGTAACAATATTTTCCCTGATGGAGCAGCCAAGCTTTTTAAGCCCATTCTTCCATTCCGGGCGGTCATGGCCAAGGATACCGGAAATGGCCAGGGCACATTTCAGGCTCATGAATATGGACGAGGAACCGGACAAAAGAGACATGGGGTCAACCTTTCCCTCGGGGCTCTTTGCCCAGTAAATTTCTCCTGTGACCGTCTGAAGGTTTAAAGCAAACGAAACACCCTTTGACATGATCGGCCAGAATTTTTCCAGATCAGCCTTATCCCCTTTTATCAAAAACTGATGAAACAGCCCCACGGCCAGATAGCAGGCCATGTGGCTTTCGGTTGTCCGGTCCCCGGGAACCGAATCCACATAGGATGAATACCAGGAGCCGTTTTCATTCTGAAGGGCGGACAGCCAGTCCAGGGCGGCCATTGCCCGGTCATGAAAACCGCCGATATTCAATCCCATGACGGATTCCACAAGGTCCCAGGGATCTGTTTTCCCTCCGGCATGCCAGGGAATGTCTCCATTTTCCCTTTGAAGGCCGGCAATCATACGGGCAACTGAGCCTGGGTTCAGGGGAGAATTCGGGTGCAGCTTTGCATTTATCGGGTGCATTGACTCTCTTAAAAAATAATAATATCCTTTATTGAAACAGGGCTAAAATATCAAACCCCTATCTATTTTACAAGCTGATTCATTATTTATTTATGAATGATAATTCATAAGATGGTTTGTTCCAATAATTGGGGCTGTAATCATAAATGACCTTATATATATGCGATGTAACAAATTGAAATAAATGATGATTTAAACAATTAAGTCTGGAGCGTTTAAAAAATGTTTTTTCTTGACAATCCATTTCCAATCGTGTTCCATGTATAAGAATAAAACTGAATGTTCCTTCAGAATAAGAACCATGGGCTGACCTGGTTTATCAACACCAGACTCAACCCTCAACAAAACATGAAAGTAATTTAACAACTTATTGAAACCTATGCATAAACTGGTTTTTATTGTCTATACCCCAACTTGAGGAGAAAATCATGGTAAGAAAGATCAGAAAAGCAGCCGTCATCGGATCCGGAATCATGGGAGGCGGAATCGCCGCTCTTCTTGCCGGTGCGGGTGTCGACGTGCTGCTGCTGGACATTGTCCCTTTTGATTTAACTGACGAAGAAAAGAAAGATCCTGTGGCGAGAAACCGCATTGTTCAGGCAGGCATGAACGCGGCCTTGGCAACGACCCCCTCTTTATTTTACAGCAAAAAAGACGCCTCACGCATCCGCACGGGAAATCTGGATGATGACATTGAAAAGCTGTCGGAATGCGACTGGATTGTTGAAGTGGTTGTGGAACATCTGAAAATTAAAAGAGATCTGTTTGAAAAAGTGGCCAAGGTCAGAAAAGAAGGCACCATTGTTACCAGCAACACCTCCGGGATTCCCCTCAAGGATATGAGCGAAGGCTTTCCCCAGGAGTTCAAAGAACACTTCATGGGCACCCATTTTTTTAACCCGGTACGCTACATGCACCTGCTCGAACTTATTCCCGGCGCTGAGACCAAACCCGGCGTCATGGATTTCATTGCCCGGTTTGGCGAACGAAATCTGGGCAAGGGGATTGTCTGGGCCAAGGACACCCCGAACTTTGTGGGCAACCGAATCGGTGTTCAGGGCATTGGTGCCTGCATCAAATTCATGCGTGAAGACAAAATGACCATCCCCGAAGTGGATGCCCTGTTAGGACCGGCCCTGGGCCGCCCTAAAACCGCCATCTTCAAAACCACGGACCTGGTTGGCATCGACACCATGCTTCATGTCGCAAAAAATTCCTATGATTTGTGCCCGGACGACGAACAGCGTGACTCTCTTGTCCTGCCCGAGTTTATCACCACAATGGTCGATAAAAAAATGCTGGGCAACAAAACCCAAGGCGGGTTCTACAAAACGGAACTGACCCCGGAATGGAAAAAACTGCGCAAGGTGCTTAATGTTGACACCCTGGAATATGAGGCGTTTGAGAGAGCAACTTTTCCTTGCCTGGACCAGGCCAAGAAAAAAAATACCCTGGCAGAGAAACTTGCCTGCGTGCTCAAAGGCGATGACAGAGGCGCCAAATTTGCCTGGAAATGCCAGGCCAATGCGTTCCAGTATGCGGCCAACCGGGTCCCAGAGATCGCCGATACCATCGTCGAAATCGATAACGCAATGAAATGGGGCTACAACTTTGCCATGGGACCCTTTGAAACCTGGGATGCCTATGGTGTTCAAGAAGCTGTTGACCGCATGGAAGACGAAGGCCTTGAAGTGCCTGCCAATGTGACACAGATGCTGGCCAAGGGAGAAAAATCGTTTTACAAACTTGAAAACGGTATCCGCTACTACTTTGATTTTGCTGCAAGCGAATACAAGGCGGTTCCGGTTTCTAAAAATATGGTTTCCATTGCTGCCGCCAAAGGCAACAATAAAACCGTATTCGAAAATGCCTCTGCATCACTGGTGGACATCGGAGACGATGTCTTCTGCATTGAATTCCACACCAAGATGAATGCCATTAACGGCGAAATCGTTGATTCCATCGGTAAAGCCCTTGACTATGTCGAAGAAAACGGTGCCGGTCTTGTTATCGGCAACGAAGCCGGCGGTATGCCCGGTGCATTTTCTGCCGGCGCAGACCTTTCCTTTGTATCCAAACTGTGCCACGATAAAAAATACACGGAAATTGATGCCTTCCTGGCAAAAGGCCAGGCCGGGATCCAGCGCGCCAAATATGCACCCTTTCCCGTTGTTGCCGCACCTTACGGCATGGTGTTAGGGGGGGGCTGTGAAACCTGCCTGAGCGCAGACCGAATCGTTGCCCATACCGAACTCTTCATGGGTCTGGTTGAAATCGGCGTGGGACTG
Source organism: Desulfobacter curvatus DSM 3379 (assembly GCF_000373985.1). GTDB lineage: Bacteria > Desulfobacterota > Desulfobacteria > Desulfobacterales > Desulfobacteraceae > Desulfobacter > Desulfobacter curvatus. The sequence goes on along the minus strand of NZ_KB893087.1, from coordinate 20,438 downwards.
CTGCCCGCCGGCGGCGGCTGCATGAACCTGTGGAAAAAATATGTGGATGCCCTGCCGGGCAAAACCGTAAAAGAGGTGGATCTGGCTAAATTATTTGTCCAGGCATTCATGAAAATTGCCATGGCCGCCGTATCCATGTCTGCTGCCCAGGCTCGGGATAACGGATTCCTCGGCCTTGCCGACCGGATTGTCATGAACCGTGACAACCTTGTAGGGGAAGCTAAGAAAGAAGTGCTTAAAATGGTGGATGACGGATATGTTCCCCCGCTGAAAAAGAAGATCAAGGTGATTGGCAACGCCGGTCAGGGCATGGTCAATGCTGAGCTGTTCAATTTTCTCAACGGCAAATTCATGAGCGAATATGATGCCTTTTTGGCCAGACGCATTGCCTTTGTCGTCAGCGGCGGCGATGCCGCCGAGGGCAGTGAAATTGCCGAAGAAGCCATTCTCAAGCTCGAACGTGAGGCCTTTGTGGACTTCTGCAAAGAGGACAAAACCATTGCCAGAATTGATCATATGCTTAAAACCGGGAAGCCGCTTAGAAATTAGGAGGAGAATACACAAATGAAAGATGCATATATAGTACAATCAGTACGGACCCCGGGCTGCAAGCAAAAAAAAGGGTTATTCAGCCAGACCCGTCCCGAAGAGTTGATTTCCTTTATCATGAAGGAAGCGGTTGAACGAACCGCCAATTTGAAGCCCGAAGACATTGAAGATGTCATGCTGGGCTGCGCTTTCCCCGAAGCGGAACAGGGCCTGAACCTGGGCCGGATCGCGGCTAAAATGGCAGGCTTCCCGGACGAGGTTTCCGGTGCCACGGTGAACCGGTTCTGCGCATCCGGTCTTGAAGCCATTGCCCTGGCCTCTGTGCGGGTATCAGCGGGCTGGTCGGAAATCTGTATTGGTGCCGGCTGCGAGTCCATGACCTTTGTACCCATGGGCGGACACGTTCCCCGGCCCCATCCGGAATATTCAAAAACCAACCCTGAAATGTATGTATCCATGGGAATCACCGCTGAAAATGTGGCCGAGCGCTACAACGTGTCCAGGGAAGATCAGGACGTCTTTGCCGCCCAGTCCCAGTCCAAGGCTATGGCCGCCAGGGATGGCGGGAAATTTACTGAAATTATCCCCACCCCGGCCTATAAATATATTGTACAGCCTGACGGTACCTATAAAAAAGAGTTCTTTGTTGTCAAACATGACGACGGCATCCGGGCCTCCACACCCGAAGGGCTGGCCAAACTAGGCGCGGTGTTCAAGGTGAACGGTTCCGTTACTGCCGGTAATTCCTCCCAGACCACGGACGGGGCAGCGGCCACCATCGTCGCGTCCAGGGAAAAGTGTGACGAACTCGGCCTGGCCCCCATTGCCAGGCTGATTGGGTATACCACTGTGGGTTGCAAGGCAGATGAAATGGGTGTAGGCCCCAAATATGCCATCCCCAAAGTGCTTAAACAGGTGGGAATGACCATTGACGACATCGACATCTATGAAATCAATGAAGCCTTTGCCTCCCAGGCGTTGCATTGCATCCGGGAACTTGGCCTTGAAAAATACATGGATAAAATCAACATTCACGGCGGTGCCATCGCCTTGGGCCATCCTTTGGGATGTACCGGTGCCAAACTGACCGCCACATGCATTGCCAACCTCAAGGAAGTCGGCGGCAAATATGGTATTGTCTCCATGTGTGTCGGCGGCGGCATGGGTGCCGCAGCCGTATTTGAAAAACTCTGATAGCCCAGCAACTTCTTTTTACGCTTAAAATCTTTTCGCTTAAAGAACCGGTTTTCCTTTCCTGGAAAACCGGTTCTTTAGGAATGAGTCCGAAGCAACTTAACCTGGAGCTCGGGCTAAAATGGGCGCCGCAGGCGCTTCGTCCACTTGTATCTTGTCTATAGTTTCCTGTAAAATCATCCCCCGGCAACCAGCGGAAATAGCCCGACCTTATCATTTTCCGCAAGTTCCTGGTCAGGCATTGCTCTTTTGCCGTTGATGAAGATCAGACTGACAGCCCCATCAGGAATCCCCAGCTTACGGATCAGACCACCCGCCGTTGTGCCCTTTTCCACCTTAAGGGAACCCGAGCCCTTTGGATAGTATCTGAAAAGGGTGGTGAACAGGTCTACATTAATTTCAATCATCAGACGCGTTCTCTTGTTCCGGGCTTTGTGGTTCCGGGTCTTTGGCAGGAAAAAACCGCTCAGCCCCTTCAATGGACCGAATATGAATATCCCGCTGGGGAAAGCTGATCTCTATGTTGTTTTCCCGGAAATTTTTATCGATCCTGAATCTGACATCCGTATCCACCTCCAGCATATGATCTATATCTGTCCAAAGCCGCAGCACAAAAACCAGTGCGCTGTCGCCAAAATCCGTAAAAATTACGTCCGGTCTGGGGTAGCGAAGGACATTGGCCGCGTCCGCAGCAATCTGCAGTAAAATCGTTCTCACAAGTTCTATGTCGGATCCATATGCCACACCGACGCTGATTTTGCGGCGGATTCGTTTGTCCTTGAAACTCCAATTGGTCACCTGATTGCTGATAAGATCGGCATTGGGAATAATCAGAGAGGCATTGTCATAGGTCTGCACCACTGTGGACCGGACATTTATTTTTCTTACCCTGGCCCAGATGCCGTTGACCTCCACATCATCCCCCACCTGGATGGGCCGCTCAAACAGAAGGATAATGCCGGATATAAAATTATTGACAATATTTTGAAGGCCAAATCCGATACCAATGCCCAGGGCGCCAAAAGCAACGGCCAGGGAGGCCGTGTTCAGCCCAAAGACATGCAGGGCGATGAGCAGCCCTATGGCCCAAATGATATAGGCAGAGATGGTGGTGATCGATTCCTGCAGGCCTTGGGCCATGCCTGAACGGCTTAAGAATTTTTTCTGGAACAGCCATTTCCATATCCGTACCAGAGCAGAGGTGAAAATAAGTACAAGTCCGGCAAAAATCGCCCCTAAAAAGCTGAACTGCATGCTGCCGATGCTCAAAGGGATCGCCAGAACCTGATACAGATGCCCCAGCACGGTCTGGGGATCACCCCAGATCAGCAGCAGAAGAATTGAAAGGGTAACCATCCAGCAGAACTGTCCGGCCCGGATAATCAGCCACTGGACAGGATAATCGTCATAAACAAACGCTTCGGTCCTGGTATGGCTTTGCTCCCTGTAATAGAGATCCCATTCCTGGAGCAGATGATAAAAAATTCCCCACCAAAAAAAAGCCACAAGACTTTTAATCCAAGAAAGGACCCAGTGGGAGGCAAGCAGCTCATAACCAGTCATGTCCAGCATGAGTGAAACGCCGGAAATCAGAAGCATCACATATTTAGTAGTCAAAAGCCGAATCAGCTGATTTCTATCCTGATGGTTTTCCCCCGGGGGCTGAAGCATATAAAAATTGACATCCCGCCAGATTCTCAGGGTCCAGATAACCATGATAACCGCACCTGTCATGCGCAGCAGGATCAGCAGCCCCGAACTTTGCCCCAACGTGTCGTGCAACGCACCATAGGCGAGAATAAAAACAGCCACAGCCCGGGTGAAACGGATCAGATGCCGGGCATTGGATTCCCCGCCCACGGCATCAACAAAAACCGTTTTCAAAGACCGGCAAATCCACCTGCATGCAAGCAGAATCATTATCGCCAAGGCGGCCTCCCAAAAAATTTTGGACACCAAAGACATTCGGTTCAGACGGCTGTACAGAAAAATTGTCAATGCCATCCCAGCCGGTATAATGGATATGGTCAGCAGATCCGAGGCCATCTGATGCCAGGCACCTAACTTTTGCACAACAGGCAGAGTCTTTAAACCCAACGCCTCTTTTCTGAGCCGCCTCAAAATGACAAGCACAACAGCCAGTACAAAGAAAAATGATACTGCCAAAAGCTGTGCATCCTGCCACAATTTTTCAATGTTCGATATCCAGAACTGGGGATTAGAAACGATATAGATAAGTTCGATCAGGGAGTTGAGTTCCTGCTGAAGGGAATTAAGGGCACCAAACCGCGCGTCCTTTTTGGTTCTCTCAAACAACCCTTTTGCATTTTTCTGCTCAATGATTTTTTCAAACTGTGCCTCCAGAGTTGTATAGGTTTTCTTTATTTCCGCCTGCTTGTCCAGACGGTCCTTGTATATCTTGTCTAGCCGGGACACCAGATCCTCTTTTTCCTTAAGCACTTTTACCAGGCGGGTTGCCATCTTTTCAATGGCCCGGTTTTTGTTCTTGTCACCGGCAGGAGAGCTTTCTTTAACGCCGGAAAGTTCCGCCAGTTGTTTGTCAACAAGCAGCTTCTGATTTTCCAGATGGCCGAGTTCCTTTTTCAGGTCCTCTGCCTCCGGAATCAGTCCCTGAAATATCTTCTGGGCGTCAGCCATAACGGTTTTCAGTTCAGCCCTGCTTTTCTGGAGCTGGGTAATACCAGCATCCTCGGACAGCAGCAAATTCCAGAAAGAGGATAACTGGACCCGGTACCCGTTATATGCTGCCGTCAGGTAGATTTGGTCCTTCTCTTCGCTTGCCATGCGGGTTTTATATTTTTCAAGGTCGCTGAGCTCGGTATTCAACGATTTTTCAAGGATCGTGCCCAGTTCATCAATCAACTGGGATGTCGAGTTCTGTTCGGGTTCGGCAAGAGCAGAAGGAAATCCACTGAAAAGAGTCAATCCGGCAAACAGGATCACAAACAATCTAAAAAGACGTTGAACGTGTAATTTTTTTATAGGAACAGGATTTTTTTTTGCCATGGTTTTTAAAACCACCCTTTCTTTTTAAAAAATACAACCATTGCACCGCTGATCACCGCCATGCCCCCCAGTAAAACGAAATATCCCCACTGCCACTCAAGTTCAGGCATAAATTTAAAGTTCATGCCATAAATTCCGGCAAGAAAACTTAAGGGGATAAAGATAGTAGAGATAATGGTCAGGGTGGCCATGACCTCATTCATACGGTTGCCCTGGGACGACATATAAAAATCAAGCATGCTAGACAAGAGTTCTTGAATCGAAGTCACCGAGTCCAGAATGTGGTTGACATGATCCAGAATATCCGCATAAAAACGGATGACGGCGTCCGGAACAAACGGGGATTCGGATTTTATCAAACCAAGAATTGCCCCGCGCACAGGCCGGAGCTGCTTATTGAAAAAGATGACCTCACGTTTCAGCCGGTGTATCTGCTCAAGGTGGCCGGGTTCTAAATCTTCGAGCATGTCACGTTCAACAGATTCCACAGCTGAGGCAATCTGCCCAATCACATCAAGGGAATGATCAACCACGGCATCAATCAGGGCATACGCCAGATAACCGGGGCCGGCGGTGCGTATTTTTCCTCTTCCGGCCTGAAGTCTTTTCTCTACGGCTTTAAGGCAGGGGGACGGTTTGTCCTGGACAAAAATCACCAGATTCTCCATGACGGCCATACTGACCTGGGTCTCTGATATCTCATGGTTCTCAGGATCAAAGGCCAGTTGTTTGAGTGTGACATAATAATAGGTGTCAAAATCTTCAAATTTGGGGGGGTGTGCCGGGTTAACCATATCCTCCAGGGTCAGGGTATGGATATTGAATAACTCACCCATCCGTGAAAAGGCAAAATGATCATTCGTGCCGGTTACCTGAATCCATGCGGTCTTTTCTTTCTGAATCAAAGGCAGGGCTGCGTCAATGTCCGGAGGGTGGTATGTTTCGAGGCAATCTTTAGAATAGGTTAAAACACAGATATCTGATGCTGTGCCCGACGGAGCCCGGGCATCAATCTGCAGGCCAGGTGGGGATCCGGCTTTTTTTTCTGATTTTATGAAAAACCTGGGCATGGCAAACCTTTCATTCAATTCTTTAAGGCCACCTTATTATCATGGTCCTTGGATTACTATTAATTAGAATATTTTAAGACAGGGTACACTATTTTTGTCAAGGCACCTGGGAAAATCAGCTTTATACCGGCGTCACTCAAGGTCGCTTGCATTCACCCAAATCGCCATTCAGCAAGCTTTTATACCGATTTTATTTGCCTGTAAAATCCTTGAACAACTATAATTTTATACGCATTTTAGCCTTATTTTTATCGCGTTGTTTTCTTTTTAATATTCAAATAAAGATGTTCACCATAAACCAAATGCAAAACATCGCATTTCTATCGTGGTTAACACTTTTAAATGGGCCCAAACGGATACGAAATGGATAAAAATACCCAAAAAATAAAAACCGGATTTGAAAATTCACAGCCCCCCGGTTTTCAGATCAGGAATATCCTCTATGTTTGCGACCCTTACCATCTGCCGGGACTTAAAGCGGATATCTACCCGTTCCCCTGGGAGATTACCTACGCTGTTTCCATGAAAGAGGCTGCCACCCTGCTTCGCAAGGCGGCTTTTGCTCTCGTTTTTATTGAAATGGGGGCCCTGGATGATGGAACAGGGACGACGGTGCAGCATCTTAAGACCCTTTGTCCCGGCCTGCAGGTAATCTTTCTGGTGCCGCCGGGCCATTTCAAAACCCGGCTTTGGGAACAAAATGCGGATCACATGTTTATCTGGTCCGGAAAACCTGAACTCTTCCATGCCATGGTCCGCTTTATTGAGGACCAAATTTGCAGCGATACCACCCGCCGTGCAGTTCTCCTGGTGGAAGACAGCCTTGAATACACGTCATTCTTCCTTCCTGAAATATACAAAGGAATAGATGCGGCCTTCCCCGGTGGCAGGCCGCCCAGGCTTGTTCTGGCCGGATCCCATGAAGCAGCCATGGCGCGGTTCCGTGAATTGGGTAAACACCTTGACTGTGTCCTTTCCGATACCCGGCTTCCCTGGCAGGGAAAAGAGGCCCCTCGGGCCGGCATTGACATTCTGTCAACCATTCACAGGGAAATGCCCGGTCTCCCCATCATGCTCATGAGCGCTGAAAAAGCAAACAAAATAATGGCCCAAGGCATACCAGCCCCATTTCTGGATAAAAATGCCGACCAGCCGGCCCGGGATTTTCATACATTTTTCCGCAGTCTGGCACCGGACCGCCCGGCCCGGGGGCGAAAAACATGTCCGAAAGACCGGTATCCTGTTCAAACAAGCTCTGCCGGGTTTACCAGAATCGGTAACGGATCTATCGGTGGTAAAGCCAGGGGGCTGGCATTCCTGGCCCAGACCCTTAACCGCCGCCCCGACCTTGGAACTGCGTATCCGGAAATGGCCGTCAGTATCCCTGACACCCTGGTCCTCTGCACTGACATCTTTGACGATTTTGTCCGGGAGAACGACCTGGACAAACTTACCGGCCGTCCTTTGACGGAATTGGTCCAGGCATTCATCGACGCCCCTTTGCCCCGGGAGGCCCTTCGGCATTTGAAAACCTATCTGGCCGCAACCTTTGCCCCCTTGGCCGTGCGCTCTTCCAGTCTTTTGGAAGATGCCGCTGCCCATCCTTGCGCCGGATTGTACAAAACCTATATGATCCCCAATAACCATGCCGACCCCGACCTCCGGTTGTCCCATCTTGCCACCGCAGTCAAGCTGGTCTATGCCTCTGCATACTATAAAAAGGCCCGGGCCTTTGTGCGCAGTACAACGGCACCTCCATTTAAGGACAGCATGGCCGTTATGATCCAGGAAGTTGCCGGCAGCCGGCACAAAGACTTTTTCTACCCGGCCATATCGGGCACGGCGCATTCCCTGAACTTTTACCCTGGGGCCAACGCTAAAACCGATGAGGGGGTCTTGAACCTGGCACTGGGTTTAGGTCATACCCTGGCCCAAGGGGAGCAGAGTTTCAGAGTTTTCCCCAAACATCCCCAGGCCACGCCTCAATTCTCCGGCACCCGGGATTTTTTGGAAAAAACACAAAACCGGTTTTATGCCCTGAGAATGGCAGACTACCCGGATTCCCTGTGCTTCGGCATTTGTTCCAACCTGGCGCGCCGGGATCTGTCCCAGGCCTTAAATGAACCGCCGGTCAAGGCCTTGGCCGCCACCTATATGCCCGCCGAAGACCGGATCCGGGATACCTGGTACTGCAAAGGCCCAAAAATTATCACCTTTGCCCAGGTTCTAAAATACGGAGCACCGCCCCTCACCGCCCTGGTAAACGATCTTATGACGGCTTTGGCAGATGATGCCGGTGGTCCCATAGAGCTGGAGTTTGCTGCCGATTTGCCTGACAAATCAGGTCAACCTTGGAAAATTTCTCTGCTCCAGGTCCGGTCCATGTCCAGTCCGCGGGACAGCAGCCTGATCACCAAAGAAGATCTTGACGAAGCCGTCTGCGTCTCCACCTCGGCGCTGGGAAACTGCACCCTGGATACCATCCGGGACATTGTCTATGTCAACCCGGACACCTTTGAGGGGTGTAAAACCAGGGATATGGCGCAGCAGATTAGCCGCATCAATGCAGAACTGACAAAAACCAACCGCCGGTTTCTGTTGGCCGGCCCGGGCCGGTGGGGGTCTTCGGATCCCTGGCTGGGCATCCCTGTTGACTGGCAGCAAATTTCCGGTGCCGGTGCCATCGTGGAAATCCGGGACGGCACCATTCATGCCGATGCCTCCGGGGGTTCCCATTTTTTCAACACCATCACTGCCCAGGGGGTGCCCTATATCACCGTGAATCCTGAGGCTTGTGACCGCATCGACCTGGAAAACCTGGCCGGCTGCCATGCGGTTCGGGATGAGGGCTTCATCCGCCACATGCGCCTGAAACACCCTTTACTTATTAAAGTCGATGGAAAGCATTCCCGCAGTGTCATCATGAACGCTTCGAAACCCAGATAATCACATACAGGATGAATGAGTTCCCCGGCATCGGATATTTTTATGGGTGCTGCCTGATAATTGGATCTCATCAACCCCATTTACAATACTTATACCCCAAAAGAAAGGTAGATCATGTCAGAAGAACTGAATAAAATCATAGCCAAAGACCCTGATCAGAAAGAATTTCACCAGGCCGTCCGGGAAGTGATCGAAACGGTGCAGCCCGTGCTGGACCGCAACCTCGAATATCGCAAAGCCAAAATTCTGGAGCGCCTGGCAGAGCCTGAACGGGTCGTCATGTTCCGGGTGCCCTGGATGGACGACACGGGAACCGTCCAGGTTAACCGGGGGTACCGTATCGGAATGAGTTCTGCCATTGGTCCATATAAAGGCGGGCTGCGTTTCCACCCGTCGGTGAATTTGTCCATACTCAAATTTCTGGCATTTGAGCAGGTATTTAAAAACGCCCTGACCACCTTGCCCATGGGCGGCGGCAAGGGCGGGTCCGACTTTGACCCCAAAGGAAAATCCGACAATGAAGTCATGCGCTTCTGTCAGTCTTTCATGTCCGAACTTTACCGCCACATCGGCCCCAACACCGACGTACCCGCCGGGGACATCGGCGTAGGCGGCAGGGAAATCGGTTATCTTTTCGGACAGTACAAACGACTGACCAATGAATTCGCCCCGGTGCTTACGGGCAAGGGCCTGGACTGGGGGGGCAGCCTTATCCGCCCGGAAGCCACGGGCTACGGTTGTGTATATTTTGCCGCTGAAATGCTGGCCACCCGCAATGGCAGCATGGAAGACAAAATTTGCCTGGTTTCCGGTTCAGGCAACGTGGCCCAGTATACCGTGGAAAAAATTTTGGATCTGGGGGGCAAGGTCGTCACCCTGTCGGACTCCACCGGGTTTATCTACGACGAAACAGGCATTGACCGGGAAAAATTGGCCTGGGTCATGGAGTTGAAAGAGATCAGGCGGGGCCGTATCAAGGAATATGTTGAAAAATATCCAGAAGCCGTATACACCGAAACAGATGCCACCCTGGATTACAATCCCTTGTGGACCATTGAGGCCGACTGCGCCTTCCCTTCCGCCACCCAGAACGAAATCAACGGCAAAGATGCGGCTAACCTCATTGAAAACGGCGTCTTTTTAGTATCAGAAGGGGCTAATATGCCTTCCACCCCGGAAGCCGTTGACCTCTTTGTGGACCACAAAATCCTCTACGCCCCGGGCAAGGCGGCCAATGCCGGCGGGGTGGCCGTATCCGGTCTGGAGATGTCCCAGAACGCCGTACGCCGGGCCTGGTCCCGGGAAAAGGTGGACGGGCGGCTGCACGGCATTATGAAATCCATCCATACAGCCTGCGTGGACGCCTGTGCCGAATACGGCGAGAAAGGAAACTACGTGGCCGGGGCCAACATTGCCGGGTTTACCAAGGTGGTGGACGCCATGCTGGATCAGGGTCTTGTATAGCCCTTAAATTCCTGGTATATCCAGACCATATCGGAATCAGCCGCCTGTGTGTATCCGGGCGGCTGGAAAAGTTGGGAGGGAAATGAATCATATCGTGGAGCAGCCGGACATCGACGCCCTGGTCCGCCGCAACCGGGAGCTGGAACAACTGGAGCAGGACCACCGGCGCATGGAGCTGATCTTCAAGCAGCAGGCCCACAATCTCCAGGAACGTATGAAGGAAATTAACTGTCTGTACGGGATCTCCAAAATTTTGGAGCAGGCCGGACTCTCCCTGGAAGAGACATTCCAGCAGGTGGTGAATCTCATTCCCCCCTCATGGCAGTACCCGGAAATTACATGCGCCCAACTCCTTATCAACGACCAGAGTTTCCGCACAAAAAATTACAAAAACACCTTCTGGAAACAGCAGGCAAAAATCGTTGCCTATGGTGAACCCATCGGCATCCTCACGGTTTGCTACCTTGAAAAGCGGCCCGACATGGACGAGGGCCCCTTTCTGGCCGAAGAACGGTCGCTGATCAATGCCGTGGCCGAGCTTCTCGGCCAGACCAGCAAGCGGAAACAGGCGGAAGCCGAATTGCGGGAATCCCGGCGCAAGCTCAAGGAGCAAAACCAGCAGCTCAAGGAGAAAAATATTGCCCTGCGGGAAGTGATGAGCCAATTGCGGGAGGAAAAAGTTGAACTGGAAGAACGGGTCCTGGCCAATGTGGAGCATCTGCTGCTGCCCTTGGTCAAAAAAATGGAAGATCGGGGATCGGAGCTGGACAAGGAATACCTGCTGTTGCTGGAAGAAAATATTGCACAGCTCACCTCTTCATTCGGCACAAAAATATCCCAACTTCACCAGCGCCTGACCCCTAGGGAAAACGAAATCTGCAATATGATCCGCACGGGTTTAAGTTCCAAGGAGATTGGAAAGATGCTCAACCTCTCCTACCGCAGCGTGGAGACCTATAGAAACCACATCCGCAAAAAGCTAGGCATTACCAATAAAAAAATAAACCTGACTTCTTACCTTTCCAGCCTGTAACCCGCATGGAGAAACACCATGGCAAACCTGCTGTCCGATATCAGCCGGTCCCCCCATATCATTGACCGTGCCGACGCACTCAACCTCAATATCAGGATTCTCTACGAAGCGGTCATCGATCTTTCCGCCCAGGGACTGATCACGGCTCATTGTATCAATCTGGCCGCAGGGATACTGCTCAATGATCTGGGACTTCCCAGCTATTTTTTTGAAAATATCACCAAGGATTCCCTCAAACAGATTCTCTCGTCCATCACTTCCAGTATTGCCGTCCAGGATGACCGGGTGGTCCTGGTGGGCCGGGTGGCCCACATTGATTTTGACCTGGGGCAGGGCAGTGAGGTCCAGCGGGTCCGCATCGCCACCCGGGACACCCGGGACGCCATGGAAAAGCTGATGGAAACCATGATATCCGGCCACCGCAGGGAATACTACTACAGCCGGGAAAATGAATATTATACCTATATTTTCCGGCCGGAAACCGTGACCGATTTCACCAAACAAGAGTTCAAGGCATCTGCATTTCTTTTCAACCTTGCCGGAGATTACACCGCAACTCCTGAGCCCACCCGTATGCGGTATGAAAATTTCCTGAAGGAGTACAGGGCATCGGTGACGCCTTTGGTGAAAGTCTTCAATCTGCCGGCCACCGCAGAAACCCGGATCATGTTCAACTCGAATTTTGCCACCCCCCAGATCCCCATCTTCCGACAGTTGGCCAAGGACCACGGCTTTACCCTCATGCGGGCCTATTGGGAGCCTTATTGGGACGGCACCGATGTGCCCTCGTCCATCTGTTCCCTCTATCTTCGGGGTGAAATTTCACGGACCCGGGAGATAAAACTGATCCGGGACATTCAGGATTTTTTGGCTTTTAATGTGGGCCCTGTCACGACCCTCTACGTGGAAGGAAAATTGACCTACAAGGAAATGCTTTTTTCCGGTAATCTCATTGATTTTACCCGGATTTTCATCTTCTCGGAAAGCACGGCCCAAAGCGATCAAGCCATCATGTCCCGCCTGGATGACAGGGCCTGTGAAGAGGCCTTTGCCGACCGGATTCAAAAGGCCGCCCGGTTCGCCTTTGACACCCGAACCATCAATGCCGCGGCCACGGCCCACCCCGGCCTGCTCAAAGCATTATATGAATTATTCGCCCACAGATTCAACCCGGACCTGGCCTCCCTTGGAGCGGCATGGGAACCGGCGGAACAACTTGAGACGTTTCACAGGATGTGCCGGACCCGCCTCAAAGAACACCCCACTGCCCTGCAGATCTTCTGGTTCATGGCAAAACTTGTGACCCACTGCCAAAAGACCAATTTTTACACCCCGGACAAACGGGCCTACAGCTTCCGCCTGGACAGCAGTATCCTGGACCCCCTGGTATACAACCGGCTGGTCTACGGGATTTTCTTTATCAACGGCCACTATGCCACAGGCATCCACATGCGCTTCGCTGACATTTCCCGGGGCGGTTTGCGCCTGGTACCAAGCGGTCCGGCGGTTTATGAAAGGCAGATGGAAAATTCGGCCCTGCTCAGCTTTATCCTGGGCCGGGACCGGCGGCTCAAGCACAAGGACATCTGCGAAGACGGCGCCTCAGGCGTGATTGTTCCCCACCCTGTCTACGGTGAATATTCTAGGGATGCAGTACTGGATTTCACCGAAGGCATCCTGGATCTCACGCTCCCCAATGAACATGTCATGGATTATTACGGCCGGCTTGAAATGCTCTTTTTCGAACCGGACCGGGGCACGGTAGGCCTTATGGATACCGTGGCCTTCAGGGCAAAGGAACGGGGATATCCCCACTGGCGAACCATTGCCACGGAAAAAGGCTGCGGCATCCCCCTTGATAATTATGGTCTCCTGAACAACGGCAAATTGTTCGGGCTGCTGCCGACCGGGAACGGCCTAAGCGACCTGCAAGTCAACGGAAAATCCCGGCTGGTCACCCGGGATCTGGAAAAACTTAGGGAAAAAATCAGTGGGAACATTAAAACCCTGGGCATGACCACCACGGCCATGATGGCGGCCTTCCGTGCTTTGATCCACCACCACAACGCCCGGGAAAAAGATCTGAACCTCATGGTTATCGGCGGCCCTGGCGGCCGGCTGGGGGGTAATGAACTGCTCTGTTACCAGGGCCGGATTTGCCTGGCCATAGACAATGAGGCTCTTCTCTTTGATCCGGCCGGATTGGATGCCTGTGAATTGGAAAAACTGGCCTTGGCCGCCCGTATCGTTACCGGAGGCGGCGCGCTGGCTTTTCCTTCGGACAAGCTGTCCCCCGAGGGATTCAAGGTACCGGCCACGGCCGCACGCACCTTTCTGCCCGACGGCACCATGGTTGAAGACAGCACCCTCTTTCACAGGGACTTCCTCTTTAATCCGGAAATGAAAGCGTTCATCCGCAGGGCCGGCATCCGGGCCTGCCTGCCTTGCGGCGGATTCAAAGTGGGGGTCACCGGGAGGACCGTCACATCCTTCCTGGAAAATTTCAAAGAACTTGAATTCATCGTGGAAGGCGCCGGCCTTTTTTTCGACAACAGCGCCCGGCGGCATATTGCGGCAAATACCTGCATCCACCACATTAAGGATTCCACTGCCAACAAAGGCGGCGTATTCTCCTCGGTCATGGCCGAAGTCCTCCCGGCGTTCCTGCTCGGGGACCAATACGAAGCTGCCATACTTGAGGATTTTAAAGTGTGCAGCGCTCTGATTTGGGAGATCCTAAATCTTGTCGAAACCCATGCAGCAGCGGAAACAAAAATATTAATCCGCCGTTGTAAAGCAGATCCTGGTATTCCACTCTTTGCCCAATCGGACAAGGCAGGAGAAGAGATCCTGTCCCTCCAGGAGATATTTCGCGCCAGGCTCAACACCATATTAAAACAAAAAAATCAGGTCTGGAAAATCCTGGCGGCCTATATTCCCAAAACCTTGGTCAAACTGATGGGCAAAAAGCGGATCACAGACATCCTGAATACCGATTCCATGCAGGAATACCGGGACGCCATCATCACCAAACAACTTGCAGCTACGGCATTTTACCGGTCCGGCCTGGAATGGGAGGACTTTATGACAGGGCTGGAAAAAAACTTTACCGGCACCGTAGCCGCCCTGGCTGCACCCCCCTCATCTTCTCGACAGAAATCATAATGTTTAGAGACAAAAGACCTGCTCTATAGGGCATAACAAAACATGAAATATTTGCAACCTGTTAAAAATTTAGATATTTTATGTTGAAAGTCTATTTTTAGGTCAAAATGATTTTGGTTAATTTTTCTTTTTAGCGGACTGAGTATGGTTGTTTTTGTCCACAACGATGATGTGTCGGCTTTCAGTCCGTTCGAATACCCCGGTTTGGCTGCCGACCCCCTTGATTCGGAACTCGAGTCGATATAGTCCAGGAACTTTAGTCTTCTCATAAAAGGCGCGAAATCGGCCTTCGGTTTCTTTCCGCCGCCCCTTTCGCCCTTTGTGCAAAGGTTGGAGCTTAATCACATCGCGAGCAGTCTTCTTTAGAGCTGCAATGACATCATCTCGGTCCAGATTTTTATCTGAATCCTCATCGGAATCCATTTTGACCTTCTTTCCGGCTAACAACTCAGTGATCGATACCGTGGGCCGGATGACTTCTGTTTGAACCGAAAATACCTTGACTTGGTTGCCTAATTTATCAGACAAGCGGATGGCGATTGGAATCGGTTGACCCACCTCATAAATTGTATCGGGGATTTCCAGGTCAAACATCAGGCTCTTCTCATCGGCCAAAATCATGTAATGATATGCCGGTGCGACGTCAGTTTGATCAAAACGGCGGCGGATAACCAGTTCCCATTCTCCCTCTGGGGTAACCACTTCGCTGCCGGCTAACATTTGCACCGTCATGGGGAAGTTCAATTGGGCTTTTAAGGGGGCATCATTTTCAACGGCAGCCTGAATAGTCGCCGACTTGATCTGACTTTGCCATTGAACTAAACTATGGTGTTGGGGGCGAGTCTTTTGGTAATGCGGGAAAGCCAAAGTTGCAATTTGGTAAGTGGGCTCATCTTCCACCTTGTGGCTCAGGTCTATGGATACGCCATCCTTACGAAGCGTTATTTGAAGCGGATTCTCGGCATCAATCCAGTTCAGTAAAACCGTGATTTTTTCTGCCGTCCGGTTAAGCCTGAAGGTTTTTACCACTTCATATTGGTCCTTAGCAAAAAGCCCTTGCCCCTTTTGAACCACCTGCAAGCTGCTCCCCCGATACATTTCCACTAATGTTTCGATGAAAAATTCTTTGAGGTTTGGCCATATATCTACACCCATGCGAAACTGCCCCGCAGTGGCAAGAGCGATATGGTTTAGTATATTCGATGAGGCTGCGCCGGCTCCGATACCGATGGCGTGAATGTTGGCATTGACGATCTCAAGATTGACCGGCAGGCTTCCGGCGTAATCCGACTGGCCGCCATCGGAATCGCAGGCACACATCCAGACCCCGTCAGGATAGTCTGCCGAGCCGATATTGTCGATGTGCCGTTCATAACAGGTGGCTCCTCCTTCACTTATCTCGGCCACATAAGCCAGCGGATTCCGGTTTTGGATTCCATCGGTGAACAGCACAACAAACTTGCGATTACTGCTGCCCTCCATGAGATCCAGTGCAGTGGCCACCCCGGCGCCCATGGCTGTGCAGCCCTGGGCTGACTGGGTTTCAATGTCTGATATCATATTGCCGATATGATCGTCGGATAGCACGCTTGATAGCGCGCTTCCCGTGGCGGCATGGCAATTGAAAAAAACCGCTCCTGCCCGGTCGCTGCAGAGCGCATAATCTTTCCAGACCTTCAATAATGTTGCGGCGGCTTCCTTCAAAAATTCTACCTTTGGTTGGGTTATACCATGAATGGTGACATTGTTGTTCATGCTGCCGGAATAATCCAGCGCCAAAACAGTGTCCCAAGCCGTACGATCCTTCTGGAGGTCCTCCAACCGGTGACGAACAAAGTACTCCGTGTCGGTAAGATCGTTGCTGTCAAAACACACGGGCTGACCGTTTGAAGTGCTCAGGCGATGCCACTTGTTGGTGATGACAAATTCTCTTGATATCATGTATGAGTGAGGGAAGCCGACGCTGGGTCCCACCATCCCCGCCATGTACTGAGCGGCCACCGATGAAGCCCATGCGCCGTCCATGAGAAGCGGAAATGTGATTGTTAATCCATAAGCGGTCAAACGTTCCGCGATCCAATCGCTTGTAACGGGTCCGCTGTGCGTCCCGAGCGAACCATCGGCGTAGTTGTATATAACGGCAATGGTTTGCACATTCGGATTTGTTTCATAATCGCTATGGATGTTTTGCAAATGCTGCAACCACGACAGGCACGACCCGCAGCGAATGCAGACAAATGAAAGAATAATCGCTTTGCCGCTGTAGTCGGACAAAGAAACCGTGCTCCCGGACACGTAGTCCGGCAACGCAAAGTTGTTTGGTGTATCACAAATGTTGACTCCCATGTCATAATCCTCCATTTATTCATCTTTATCATGTCCGGGTTTTTCATTCCGGATCGTTGGGTTTTTCATTTCTGAGACGGTTAAGTGTGCGGCTAATCTTGGTGCTTGAGGGACGCGGCGTTTTCTGCCGCATCCCTTTTCAAGCGGTTTTGGGCAAGGCTATTTCAATTCGTGTCTTACCCAATTTCCTGTGAAGTGGTATACTGAATCAACAGGTCAACTTTCTTCGAACTTGGGATCCACTTCCACAAGACAGAACCCGATATCAGCGGTAACATGACGTACATAACCCCGGCTGTTGTAATTGGTGCGGTCGTATGCCTTCATGCGAATGACGTATCCGCATGCGGCCATGTCCGTCGTATCCAGTCTCCAGTACCCCAACTCGCCTGTTGTCGGCACTATTGGGAAGGAGCGGCTCGTGTTGAACGTGTAAGTTGTGCCTCCGTCACCGGACAGTTCGACCAAGGCCCCATTGGCCGGACCATCCGGGATGACATCAAGGCTCACGTGTCTAAAGTGCTGGTTGACCGGATCGCTGGTTCCGGCGTCATAGGCCTCATAAATACCGGTCAGGATGGTCCCGACAGGGAACTTGCCGCAATCGGCAACGGGAAGAGGGACGCCTTCAAACGTAGCGCTGGTAATAGTTAAGGTAATTGGCGCGTATGGGAGCAGGGCAGGGTTTGCCGCAGGGACTGCCGACGGGAGCGTGTTGTCAATGCGCACCCTTATCACCTGGGTTCCGGGATAGAACGTAGGCGGATTGACATTAGGATCTTTCGCCTCCATCCGGATCTCCCACTCACCTTCCATTACAGAATCTGTACCCCATCGGGCAAGTTTATCCACCAATAAAAAGCGGGTTGAAGGGGCGGTGTGATCTTCCAGGTACTCATACCAGCCGTCTCCAAGACCATCACCATCGTCAGTGGCATTAAGGTTAAGATTGAATACCGTATCACCCGGGGATTCTTCCAGCTGAACTCCGTTTACGAATTTTGTGACATCAACATCAATCGTATTGGTGAGTGGATGCCAGATGTCGATACCATTGTCTTTTTTAATCAGGATTCTGTATTTCAGCGGCAATACACTGCTGCCAAAAGAATCCGGCAACGAACCAGCGATACGTCCGGTAATGGTGATGCCACCTCCGAAAGGACTCTCATTGACCGTGAAGACGCCGATCTGCCCATCGCCCGTTGCCAACCCTGTCGTGGAATTGATATCATCCACACTGAGATCGCCGATCGTCTCGATAACCGGGCTGCGCGCTACGTGTGCTCCGGGTCTCAGCTGTACGCGGCATTCCTTACGGTTGCCCCACACTGGCACATAGTTGGGGTTTCCAGGAGGGGGCGGTGTTTCCCATGACAGGATTGCCCGCAGGCGCACTACTCTCGGGCCGGCTTCACACGGCACGAGGTAAGACGCTAAATCCTTCTTGAGGTAGACGGCATATTGGACATCTTCGGAAGGGATCGTCTTGAGGTCGTGGACCTGCACGCTGGTCGTACCCATATAGTTAAACCCGCTGCCATCATCGAAGTCGATCCAGAAGGCCACGTATTCTGTCGACCCCTTAGTGCATAACCCTCCTGAATATCCGAACGGTCTTTTAACAGTAAATACAGCTTCCAGCATATCGCTGTGGGGACGAAGACCGACGCACCTGAGTTCTTCATAGCTGGTATCTCCGTCTGTAATGATCTGGAGTTTACCGAAAAGATCAGATATTTCACTGACGGTAAGCCCAAGGGAAATCAATGGACTGTCCCCGCCAGAGGTGATCAGCGCCGAAGTGGCCTTCTTGGTCGTAACTAACTTATGCGCCTCTGCAAAACCGAACCGATGGACCGGTACGCCTTTGTCCAGATAAAGCGCTTTCTTCTCGGAAAGACTGAGCGTCTTCAGTGAACTGGGTGCAAGTTTCAGAGTTTGATCCAGTCCGGCGATGACAGGGCCAATGGGGTCAGGGATTTTGACTTGAAGGTCGACAAATTCCTTTTTCAGGTCGCTCACGTAGAAAGAGTACTTGGGCTGAATCTGGACCTGTATGTTCATTACATTCCCATAGACCGGCGTCCAGTTGGGTTGATTTGCCGGGGGTGCCGTGTCCCAGGAAAGGATGGCTTTGACCCTGACAATGTTTTCTTGGCTGCAAAGCTTCTTAAAGGGGGTGAAGTCTTTGTTCACTGCATAGCACAAGGGCTTATCTCCGGGAATGTTATAGACCCGGACGCTGCTCAGTCCAGCGTCGTGCCAAATGCCGTTGTCATGAATGTCGACGTAGAACCTGACATATTCAAACGATCCTTGACTACATATGTCGCCTCCATATCCGGACGCCTGCTTCACATGGAGCACAGCCTCCAAGCGGTTGGCCGGAGGATTCAGTCCTGTGCAGATCAGCTCTTCATAGGTTGTAATGCCTTGCATGAGTTTAACAGGCTTATACGGACTGATCTCAAGGTTGCCGAAATAGTTCGGATTTTTCAAGATCAGCGAGCGGAACTGCAGTCGTTCTTGCTCAATTTTTATTTTAGTAGGGGGCTTTTCAGTACAACACTCCACTTGCTGCTCTGCTGCACTATTGATTTCTTTCTCGTTTTCCGTGATTACCTCCTTTTGCTGCTCCACGATATCTTTGATCTCTTTTTCATTTTCCATGATTACCTCCTTATGGTTTTTGACAAACACTCAATACCTGAACTTAACCTCTGCCATCATATCTCTCCCTTCAGTTTGCCTAGGTATATCGAGACGGTTGAGCTTATGTTTGAGTGTAAGTTGTTTTTTTTAAGTCCCTAATAAGACGTTTTTTATGCAATAATATATGCTTGAGCCGGCAAGTTCTTACATAAAAAATATATGGGCCGAAATCCGGGCAACCTGAATTGAACCTATCCCTGTAAAGCCCTTTATCATAGAGCTTTCGGCCTTGGATTAACCCGAACGCGCCTTGATTTTCCCCAGCGCTGACGCATCAAAATTATTTATGCGTCAGCACTGAACAAAACATGAAATATTTGCAACCTTTTAAAAATTTTGATATTTTATGTTGAAAGTCTATTTTTAGGTCAAAATCTAAATTATTGAATTGTTCCCCCCTCAGTGAAAATAAAGAAAAACCGGACCAGCTTCGCATGAAGAATCTTTTTAAGGAAAAATACCTGGGAAAAAAAATAGATCTGGTCATTGCTCTGGATGATGCCGCAGTGGAGTTGGTTACGAAATTTCATACGGATCTTTTCCCGGGTACACCGGTGGTCTTTGCGGGCATAACCACGTTCAATGAATATTCAGCCTTTGGACGAAAAAAAATCACCGGTGTTCTTGAACTTGGATTTCGCTCTTTGAAAATGTGCGTTTTTCGTTTTTCACCCTTCATTGTCATTGATTGCTCCACCATTAATTCAGCTTGAGTTGCCCAAGTATTGGTAATCATAGTAATGAAGTGGAACGTCCAGAATGAAAAGAATATCTTTTTNAAGATCATTTAGCTCGGATACAAAGCCATAGTTATTTCCGTCCGGCAACTGCATTTGTCCCAATACAATGTCTTCGAATTCTTTCAGCATAAATTCGCTGCGCGGGTTGCGGACATCCTTTCTGTTTGGCATGAATCCGTCCAGCCCCCG
>NZ_KB893086.1 GCF_000373985.1 Desulfobacter curvatus DSM 3379 | reverse complement strand
TCAATGCCGTTGACTTAAGAAAAACAACCCTAAAATCAAGCTGTTATGTCACATTTTATTAAATGTTTCACTGCCTTTCAAACCGATCCAGTAATTTTCAAAAATACCAAGATGTCTGAATATAAAGGTCATGGAAATTTCGAGAGGTTCACCCCTCCCACACGCCTTGCTCAGATATATAACCTTAACATATTGAAATAACTCATCATCTTCTTAAGTCAACGGCATTGACTAATTGATAAGGAGAAGCCTGAGGACGAAAATATAGCAATCGGATCAATAATCAATAAAATAAGAGCTATTCTCGGTGTCGAAGAATTACTACAACTGCGAAGGCTAATATTAAAGAAAACAATGTCTAACATTATAAACACTTAACAAGGCCAATTCAGCCGACGCAAAAAAACCGCGCGGCTGATTGGCCTCGTTAAAATAGCTGAACCTTACAGATTTTGAGGAATCCAAAACCCAACAATCTGTCTATTGATGTGGGGTATCAACTCTTCCCAGTACCCCCACCACTACCAAAAGCATTGCTTCCCATAGCAAAAACCAGCATCCCCACCACTACCTGAACTAAAGCTCACCCCAGTGCCTTCACCAAAGGATCATCACTTCTCAAAACAGTGCAGGATTCAGTTTCCTGGTCGAAAACAATCACAGCCTTACCGGATTGTAGCTGGGCCATCACCTGGGCAATCTTGGTTTCCAGGGGAACCTCCACCCCGCCATAGTCCGTGCCATCCCTGGTCACAAATTCTTCAATGACACCATGCAAAGCTTCAGGGCTCAATTGATCATAAGGAATTTTAACAGCTTTCAATTTTCAGGTTTCCAGTCATTCAGCGTTGCTATTTTTTTGTGGGTCGGTGTTCTCTTGATTTGATATTCAAGCTGGTATGCCTCGCGTTTTGTCAAATGTCCTTTGACGGCAGCCAATTTTACCGGCAGGCGGGATCTTGTATATTTGGAGGCAGTCCCTTCGTTATGCTTTATCAGCCGATTTTCCAGATTTTTAGTGACACCGCAGTACAACGTTTCATCAGCACATTGCAGGAGATATGTGGACCAGTTTCTGTCAGATTTATCTGAGATGACTGGTTTCATTTGATCTCAATTCCATTGTCTGAAAGAAACTTGGTTGATTTGCTGCAAACAGGCGCTTTCGTTTCCAGGGTGATTATGGCTCCGGGGACGATCTTTTTTATTTTGTCTGCTTTATCAAGGATAGCATTGGCATCCTTCATGATGATCCGGCTTTTTCTGTCGATAGAAAGGACAAAGTTATCGTGATCATCCTTCAGCAAAACTGTTCGCGCCGGCAGGCCATATAATTTAGGGTCTATTTTGTCCATTGATTCGGTCCTTCATTTTCCCGGCACATTTAAATGTAACCACCCGCCTCTTGGCCAGCACCATCGAATTCCCGGTGGCTGGATTTCGTCCCTTTCTCGGTTGTTTTTCATTTACCTGAAATTTCCCGAAACCGCTGATCATAAGGTCCTCACCAGAAGCAAGGGTGACTTTTATGATTTCAAGAAGCTCCTCTAACACGTCTTTTGCTTCGGCTGGACTACAATCATTATTCTCTGCAATCCGTTCAACAATATCAGTTTTTGTTAGTGCCACAATTTGATCCTTCCATTTAAAAAAAAACGCCCTTCATACCTTTTGAGCGAGGTTGGGTCAATAGACAATTTAAGAAAGAGCGCTTCATTGATGAAACACATTTTTGTACCCTACATTATTTTCTGGGAAAAGCGAACACGTTATTGGTGGTTGAATAGGATGGTTGATGATGGGTTTTTCTGGTGGAAGGCAGTACTGATAGGGGAGTACAAAGATTGGTACTGGATAGGGTAGAACAGATAGAACACTATAGAACACATACTTTCAGTACTTTTACATGAGAACTGAATTATTTAAATTACCCCCAAACCTGTGTTCTTATGTGTCCACTTGTTGAAATGTGTTCACCCCGCTGATCATATTTACCACGTCGATGGCTTCCTGCTTACTCAATTTAGTTCTGACTTTTAGCGCCTGGATCAGTTCGAGTTTGTTCATGAGTTACTCCCGTCATTAATTTTTGCCGGAGGGACTTTTACCGATTTCCGGGAAATTATCAAGTTCGGAATTAAACCGTCCGTATACGGACATGTCAACTTTCCGCAGATTAAAAATCGATTTCTACACGTATAGAAACGCACTCTCAACACTATCCGAATGCGTACTTTTGCCCGAAGGTAAGCATTCGCAAAACCATCAGGACCTTATCATTTAGGGCTTTCAGCAGTTTTCTAAAATCAACTCAGTTTTGAAAGGCCAGTTTGTGGCCATATCTATACCAAACTTAACATTGAAGGAGGGACAGCCATGTCCAGAACCAGCACCACCAATTTAACCGTGGAACCCATTCGCAACACCAAGGATGTGAAAGCCATCTCCCGGCTATTGCAATCCAGACCCAGAGATTACCTACTTTGGGTCATGGGAATTAACAACGGCCTACGGGCAAAAGACTTGGTCCGCATCAAATACAGCCAGGTGGAAGGCGCAAAGTCAGGGGCCGTAATCAACATCATCGAAACCAAAACCGGCAAAAACAACGTACTGGTCATCAACAAAGCCGTGCATAAGGCGTTGCAAGCATATCTGGCAGAAGTTGAGCCAGCCCTGGATGATTTCCTGTTCAAGTCCCGGAAAGGCAACGGCCACATAACCAGCCAGAGCGTAGGTCGCATGGTTCGGTCTTGGGCATCTGCCATCAATCTGAAAGGCCAATACGGGGCACACACCTTGCGAAAAACCTGGGGCTATCAGCAGCGGACCATGCATGGTGCAGGCTTCGAGATCCTTTGTAAGCGGTACAACCACTCCTCCCCCGCGATCACGATGCGATACCTGGGCATAGAAGACCGGGAAGTTTGCGAGCTGTTGATGAATGAAATCGGATAAAATTTTTTTGATTAAACCATTGTCCACTGCCCAGATCCTTCATAGGCAATGGTGACGGGCTTTGGACGATAAGGACGATGGATTTTTAAAAACTCTTGTCATCGGTTGCAATTTTTGCTTTCATGTTTGTCATCTTAAATCAATTCCGATTAAATGAGGTCTGATCAATGAATGAGAACATCTTAGATGTGACAATTGCCCCTCAATGCCCGCATAAAGATTGTGGACAAATNTTCAACGAATCGAATCTACGCCTGGNAATCTATCTGAATGGGATCTTTTTTCTGGTTAAACCGGAAAAGGGTATAATTGGTTTCACCTGTCCGCGATGCCAAAGGACAGTCACGAACAGTGCCAGCTACAATGATATTTTAAAGATCAAAGATATATTATCTAATTCGCTTGTGGAGATTGAATCATACTCAGAAAGTGAAGACGGAAAGATGTTGGTCAATCCTAAAAGCAGTTTTGATGCGAGCCTGGACTATTTATCTCCCTTTATGCTGAGTGCTGAGGTAATGAATGAATTGGACATACGTTATTTGGGGCTGAACTATAACAAAAATATCCCTGCCTCAATTGAGATAGAACGTTACATCGAAGAAGAAGGACTAAAGGACAAGTATTGTTCTTTTGCCGGTGATGCAAACAATCCCATAAGCACGTTCAGAACAGTTTATTGGTTTGATGAAGGCAACATCGGGCGTTGTCTGAATTACGAGGCAGAACACCGCGTCAGGATTTTTCCCCGCTATCATTATCGAACTGATCTGGTTAAGCAGATCCATTCGCTTCTTGGGATCAACTATTTCATGGGNAAGACTTTTGAACAGGCAAAGGTCGATCACGAAAAAGAAAATGCACAACTGATAAGAAATCTGACAACGTATGCTCGTGAACACAATTTGAATGTTGAAAAACTCTTAGAAGATAATAATATCAATGAATCTTTTGCTTTGATCGATATAATTGAACAGAATGAAAGCCGGATTGCAAAAGACCCCATCATTCCGGCACAGTTTCTAAAAATTTTAACCTCGGGACCAGCTCCTCTTGGCAATTTAACTGCCGATATCTGTAATTATCTCTGGGCATCAGTCAATCCTTTCGAAAATAGAGCTTTCCCGGAATTCTTTGTTGATGAAATTGATGATCCTGATTTAGGGGTCAAAATCCAGGAAAAAAATAAAAAGCACATCACTATGGCAAAACTGGTTCAGGAGAACTCTAACAAGCAGTATGTTCAGGATTTTTTAAAAACAAATGTCGTCGATTTTGTGGAAGAATATGAAGGTGCTATACAGTCAAACGAGTTCTCATATGCCCATCTCTGGTCACTTAAGGACAGCTATCTTGCAGGATTGCATAAAGCCACACTCAACGGGCTCTCCGAACAAGCCCCCTATGTCATGAAAAAAGAGGGAAAGGCCTGGAAAATGGTCTTCAATGGTAAAACTATTGGAGGGTTGAGGCAAATAGGTTTCTCGTATCTTTATCATCTTATATGCCACCCTAATGAATACTTCTTCCATGAGGATTTATTTATTGCAGCGGGCAAAGGCATGCCTGTTTCAGAGGCTGAAGATAATAATGTTGAGTATGTTGACGCTAAAGGAAAACCTGTTGCCACCCGCGCAATTGATGACAAAGGTCTTCGGGATTTGTTTAAGCGGATCAAAAAGCTCAAAAGTGAGCTTGACGATGCCATAGACTTCAAAAGAGAAGAAGGTGGCATAAAACTGAACAAAGAACTCGAACAAACTAAAAAGTATCTTAACCAAGTCTACGACAAAAAAAAGAAGAGAATTCGTTACCTTAAGGATGCCAACGCAAAGAAAGTTACCGATTCTGTTGGCAAAGCGATAAAACGAGCTTTGGACGATATACAAGAAGAAAATCCAGATGCCTACCAGCATTTCAGCAAAGCTATAGGGATCAACAACCTTTACCAGGACTCCCTCATGTATCGCCCGGCCCCGGAAGATAAAATTGATTGGATCACAATCGGGTAACCAAGGATTTATTCCCCCTAAAAAACAGAAACATTAAAATGCCTCCTACTTCGGGAGGCTTTTTTTCTATCATTTTTAATAGATATAAAATTCCGACACAAAAATTCGTATCACGTCAGCCAACATCGCCATTTGTTTTCAGAGAAAGTTTAACCCTGGAAACGGAGAACAGATTTACAATGGCTGGCGGAAAAAATATACTGACACCAGAGGAAACCGCAAAGTACCTGAAAAAAAGCGTGAGCTGGGTTTACAAACACGCAGAGGAACTTGGCGGAAGGAAGCTCGGAGGTTCATTATTTTTCCCAGCAGAGGAGGACCTCTATGAGTTTATATTTTGTAAAAGGAAAAGGGTGGAGGTACGACTTCACCCAGAACGGAAAACGGTACACAAAGACTTGGTTCAAAACGAAAAGAGAAGCCAAACAGGCCGAGGCCAAGCGAAAGGAGGAAGCACAGAACCCGGAACATACGGTGATCACAGCCCCGATCCCAACCGACATGGAATTTTTGGATTTGATCAATAAATGGCTGGATCACGTTCAAGCCTATAAATCTGAGGAATACTATAAAACGAACAGAAACATGGCCAGACACTGGGTGCAAAAATGGGGGAAAGTATTGTGCGCGGAGCTATCAACGGAAATGATTGAAAAACGACTTATAGAACGGAAGAAAGTTTCCGCCTATTCCGCGAACAAGGAACTGCGTCACTTAAGAATAATTTTCAATTTTGGCAAAAAGAAATTTAATCTGATTGCCAATCCCACTGATGGTATTGAGTTCTTTCCGATGACCAAAAGAATAAAATATATCCCATCACCAGATGACATTGAAAAAGTTTTAAATGTTGCAGATCCTGAAATCAGAGATTACCTGATGGCAATTAAAGACACAATGGCCCGTGTTAATGAGATCAATCGTCTCACTTGGAATGATGTCGATTTGGAAAACAGGTATTTAGTTTTATACACCAGAAAAAAGAAAGGTGGGCATTTAACACCCCGAAAAGTGCCAATAACTCAAAGGTTATATAAAATATTGTGTGGACGCTATACAGCGCGGAACACTGATTATCCTTGGGTGTTCTGCAATACTTATATCGATTGGGACTCTGGAAAAGAGGTAACCACGCAGTTCAAATATCGTTCCACTATTTTGAAAACCTTGTGTAAAAGAGCAGAAGTAAGAAGATTTTCATTCCATGCTCTTCGTCACTCTGGTGCTTCCATTTTGGATAATATGAATGTACCCCTTGGAACAATTCAGAAAATCCTTGGCCATGAGAACCGTACAACAACTGAAATATATTTACACAGCATTGGCGGTTCTGAAGTGGATGCGATGTCGATTTTTGAAACAGCGACCCAAAAGTCTCACACGGAGTCTCACACAGAAGGCTCTTGATGAACGACAAAAGGGTTAACCAATTCGGCTAACCCCTTGTTTTTATTTGGTACCTGGGACGAGAATTGAACTCGTACACCCTTGCGGGCGAGGGATTTTAAGTCCCTTGCGTCTACCAGTTCCGCCACCCAGGCATTTAATATTGTGGAAAATATATTATTGCGCCTGGATTTGCAAGTCTAAATCCGCAGTTCTTGCTTGACACGTGATCGTTCTGTATGTTTTAAGCAATCTGATGTGGCGTTTGGAAAGGCGCATATAGCTGATAAAGGAGTGGTTATGCCGAATTTGCCAACGGAAAAACAAAAATTATTTCAAAAATGTATCGAATTTCACGGTCATTTGTGTCCGGGGCTTGCATTCGGGTTCCAGGCGGCCATGGCCGGTATGGACTTCATTTCAGAAGCACGGGCACTGGACGAGGAGATTGTGGCCATTGTTGAAACAGATGCCTGCGGAACTGATGCGATCCAGGTGATTACAGGATGCACCTTTGGCAAGGGCAATTTCATTTTTAAAGATTATGGGAAAACCGCATTCACCTTTATCAGCAGAAATTCAGGGAAAGGCGTTCGCATTGCTAAAAAATACGACCCTGAACCGCTTCTGGGGGCAAGACATCAGGAATTGACACAACTGATAAGGGAGAATAAAGCAGACAAAACTGATCATGAAGAGTTCTGGGATCTTCACAGGGCAAAGGCTATGCAAATTCTTGAACAGGCACCTGAACAACTTTTCACCATCACCGGAATAACGGTAGCCATGCCTCCCAAAGCAAAGATAGAGCCTTCACATCCGTGTGACGGCTGCAAAGAGCCCACCATGGCCTCCAAATTAACCCAGGCAGACGGCGGCTTGTTCTGCCAAGGTTGTATGGCGGGCATGAAATTGCAATAGGCCCTAACCACCTTAAAAAAAATTTGAGTTAAATGAAAAAACCATGCCTTGGCGTCATAGTCCAACCGTCTATACCTCATAACGATCTTTTGAAATCCACATCCTGTAAACGAATGAAAAATATGGCATTGATTAAAAAAAGGCATTAGAATACGAATAACAGCCATGGACTGGGCTATCACCATCCAGACTCAGCCCATAATAAATATTGAAACATCTCTGTGGGTTACAGAGGGTTTCTTATAAAAAATTAATAAAGGACCGATTATTTTTACAGCAACCCAATTCACATAAAGGCGGATTTCTGATGCAGCGGGCCATTAATTCCATTTTTTTTGACAAGCGGGATTACAAACTCATTGAGATTGTAAACTCGGTGTATAACGAACCCAAAAAGCTTGGATACACAGGCAAGTCGCTCTATCCGTTTTTTCACCCTTTAGGGATCAAAGAGCTTGCGGAATCCAGGGGCCTTCGCGCTGCATATTCAATTATCAATCTCATGGAATCCATTAAAAGCGGTGATATCACAAGCAGACTTAAAGCCCTGGCAGGCCTTAAGGACGACATTGTGGACACCGTTGGCGGCCCTATACCCAAAAATACATCCAGGGTATTGCTGCAAATCATGAAAGATCTGGTTCGGGCGAAGGAACAGCCTGAACTCCAGCTTAAACTGGCCCACGATTTCAGAATCGCCGCATTTGGCAAGCCCAGGGTTATCCGAAATTTGCTCGACCACTACCATCTGCTTGAAATGCCCGAAGAGTGGAATCAGATCACCTTTGACGACCATGTCCATGATGCTAATACCTCGGGCAGGAAAAGTGCGACACATCTGATCATGGATGCCTGGATCAAGGGCATTCGAAGACTGCGTGTAATCTACTACCACTATATTGAACCCAAATGCGCACTGGAGCTGATTGAAGCGGCCAGAATCATGGAAATTGATCTAAGAATCGGAATTGAATTCTGGCCCCTTCACCGGGACAGATATATCTCCATTATCTGGGTCTCCAGGGGACTGCCGAACCTTGAATCTTTTTTGAATTTTCTTACCCAACCCACAGTGATTCAGTTCATGGAACAGGGAAAAGCCCTTGTAAAATTCCAGGAAAAATATCTCTATCTTCTGCTGGACAGATTCAATGAGTCAGGACGTATGGAATTATGCAGGGATCTTGGGATTACCATGACGCCTGTGGGGGCTGAAGAATTTCTCGCCTTTGTCGGACCTGGTCAGCCGAGCTTTCAATACCTGGGCGAATTTATTCA
Organism: Desulfobacter curvatus DSM 3379; assembly: GCF_000373985.1. Classification (GTDB taxonomy): domain Bacteria; phylum Desulfobacterota; class Desulfobacteria; order Desulfobacterales; family Desulfobacteraceae; genus Desulfobacter; species Desulfobacter curvatus. The sequence continues at coordinate 28,846 of NZ_KB893086.1, read as the reverse complement.
CTCAGAAGTTCTTAAGACCATTCAAGCAGAAATTTCTCAGTTAAAGGAGAGGGAGGAAAAGACTCCGGAGGCTGAAACGCATCTTGACCGTCTATCCAAAACCATGAATGATTTCATGGTCAGTGACATTCTTGAGCAACATCTTGATGCCGAACATTTTTTCAGCGGACTTTACGATTATGTTAACGAACAAGGCGATAGTGCACCGCCAAGGCTTTGTGTGCAGTTTTGCACGCTTTTGGATCAGATAGAGGATCTTCTTGACGATTTTAGAATTACCCAGAACCTTGACAGGCTAAGGCCTGAAGATGTGCTTGAACTTTTATATGAAAGCTGTGGCAGGATCGCTAGAATTGAAATTATCAATCTGAAAAAATACAATCCCTTGGACAATGAAATTATGCTTCGCGTCAATGAACTGCTGGCAGCGATCAACCAAGGAAGTATATTAAAATTAAAACGCATTATTTCAAAAATTATCGAAGATGTACAAAAACATGATGTAGATCAAAAAGAAGACCGGCTGAACAAACTGTCTGAAATCCTCAACGACATTAACGAATTCAAGCATATGTTTGATACCCGCCCCATCAGATTAAGAATCGGGTCTGACTCAACAAGCAAGCCTGGGCATTATGGTATGGGATTTGCGGTTATAGACACCCTGCCCTTCAGGGTCCGGCAGAAAATCAGAAAAAAAAACAGTGACAGGTTGCGTCTTCCCGTCAATGTTAAAACCAGTCTTTGCACCACCACATCACCACCTGAATTTCTTCCCGATGCTATTGCCGGGATACCTGGCATGCGCCTGTTATTTTCCACCAGGAAAAGGGAGTGGCTATCGGAATTCTTTCTACTGGACCAGACATCCAAAGGCGACCTGGTTACCCTTGGACGATCGGCTTTGATGGGGCACACAGATAGTTTTGTCGCAGAATCCAATGAAAAATCCAAGTCTGAAAAATCTTTTAGATATCTTAATACCAAGCTTAAAAATTTTTTCAAGGTCATTGTGGGATTTATTCCGGCACAGCTTTGTTTCATGCTGACCAAAGACTGGTGGCTTCTGGCCTATTTTGGTGCTTCGATCTGGTTCGGAATAACGGGCATAAGGAATGTGATTCAGTCGGTGCTCGGCGGGGGAGGTATTAGAAGGGCATCCCGTTTAAAATGGAATGACTATGTCAGTTGGGACAGGCTTGCGGATTCTCTCTTATTCACGGGGTTTTCAGTCCCGCTGCTGGACTATCTGGTTAAAACCCTTCTTTTGGACAATACCTTGGGCATTACCATAGATAACGGTCCTGTGATGCTTTATACCGTCATGGGCCTTGCCAACGGTATTTATCTTTCCACCCATAATTTTTTCAGGGGGCTGCCCAAAGGGGCCGTGACCGGGAATTTTTTCAGAAGCATTATTTCCATTCCTGTTGCTGTTGTGCTCAGTGCAGGCATCGGCGCTGTTTTAGGTATTTTGAATGTTCCCAATATTAACGGAGTCCTTCAAAAATGGGCGGCCATCATTTCAAAAGGGGCATCTGATATTGTCGCCGGATTCATTGAAGCGGCGGCTGACCGATCTGTTTACACGCGTCTTCGACAACAAAATATCCGCAAAAAGATATCTGAGCTTTTTGATATTTACTCCAGGCTGATCATGCTGTTTCCTGAAACAGAAGAGCTCAATATCCTGGAAAATTCAGACATGCTTTTAGATAACAAGAACTCGGAAGTCCGGGATCTGGCAACCCTGATCATCATCAATGCCCTGGATCTGTTTTATTTCTGGATGTATCTACCCCGGGCCCAGAGTTCATTAATCCGTGTGGTTTCTGACATGACGCCTGAAGAAAAGGTGATATTTTTCCAGGCCCAGAACATGCTGCGCCATGAGCATCATATCAGCAGATTGTTTGTGGACGGCATTCTGGGTAAAAATTTTTCACGCCCCCTCTCCTTTTATCTAATTTTATACTCCTCTTATCTCAACGGCATTGAAAAGGTAAAGGCATCCATCCTGCAGGATAGATTCGATGAGATGCCATATTCATAAACATCTTTTTTTATCTTGAAAATAACAACCAAATTGTCATATAATATTTATTTCATAATAATGGCTTATTTATTTTAAGGATAAATCAATGGCAAAAATGTTTTACACCGGGAACAGGGAATCCAAGCTTCTTTCTAAGATTGAGTCTTCAAAAGAGCGGGAAAGAATTAAAACCATCAGCGCTATCCGGGATAACATTGATTCATTCAGTAACAAAGTGTCCATGAAACTCATTGAGACCGGGCTCATTGAAACCGTGAGTAAATCCAGCGTGGAAAACCAGATTGTACGTTGCCTGGACAAACTGTGCCGGGCCGAGGATTTTGATATTGACTATGCAGTAGCCCCATTCAGATCCCTGGTTTCAAACCCCAATATTGCCAGCCTTTACCTGACCGCATTTGTGGTTGAAACATTGATCAACCACAAAGATGTCATTGACATCTACGGCAGCGACGATGATATCTATTTTTGTATTCAAAAAGAATTAACTGCCCTGATGGAGCGTGGTAGTGGGTATTGATCAGCCTCCCGGTTTATTTAAATTCATACAAGCCGCTTTTTTGGAATTGTTATCCCCCAAAAGCGGCTTTTTTACCTTATTTTTTAACCCAGGCACCGGCCTCATTCTGGTAATAATGCCCTTTTATTCCGTTTGAAAACAAAGCGGCTGCTCTTCTTTTCTGAACAAGCTGGATGGATACGTTTTGCTGCGTTGCAATATGGCTGTAAACGGCTTTTCGATCCATATTTTCGGCTGCCACCACATCCTGTTTTTCCTTTTTTGCCGTGACAAATCCCAGATAACCTGTATTGGTTTCACCAACAATGCCTTTATTTTTCAAATCGACAATCTGGGGCAGCCGTTGTTTCATGCGGTTTTTGATACTATCGGCAAAGGCCGCAGAACAAAAAACAAAAGACAGGACAATGGTCATAACAACGAGTGATTTAATAGGTTTCATTATTCGGATCCTCCTGTTTTAGACTGATTCTTTTCAAGTTTTTTCTGGGCCGCATCAATATCACCGAAGAAATCATCCAGGGCTTTATCAACCTTGACGTTTACATCAATTGTAATATGGATGGGTTTGATTTCAACCGGTTTGACTTCAATCTCGTGGCTGGTACTGCAAGCGGCCAAGGTCAGGAAAAACAAACTGACAACCGCAGCCCCACATTGTTTTAGCATGGCAACCTCACTGTTTAAGGATTCATAATGCGCTTTAAATTATTACTCAATTGAATAACCTGATTAAATGGCAGGGTTAAATTCACATCCAGTTTAATTCCCTGGAAATTTGAGCCGGGACTTTGGGCATCAACGCGAATAAAAGAATTCAGGTTCCGCTTATATTCAAAGGGTAAAGCAGACACCGGTTTTCCATCAAGCTGCATGTTTACGGCAAGTGTATCCCCATGGGTATTGAGTTTAAGCTTCACCCATTTGTACTCAAAATTTTTTAGCGCTTCTCCTGCAAGATCAAGCTGGGAAAATTCACGCGTATTCTTTGGAATTCCGGCGAGCATTCTGTCAAGGTTTTTGATATATATCCGGCCCCCCTCCCCGGGGGTGGAAAAAAGAAAGCCGTTATCAAATCTGATTTCGGTGCCGATTTCGGTATTTTTCATCACCACCGGGATACGCCCGCTTACGGTTCCGCCCCCTTCTGCATCAAAGGCGCCAAGCTGATAAAAGAGATCTTCCATTTCAAGGCGGTCACAGTACAAGGTTAAATGTATGGTTTTATCATCCGAAGGCACCCTGAACGCTTCTGTTGAGACAATACCATTGCACCAGTTAAATTTCAAATTTTCAATATTAATAGACTTTCCGTCTTCAAGGCTGAATCTTATTTTAGCGTTGTTGGAGTTAAAGCGCCCGGCATTAAATGTGTCAATATTTATATACTGGCCTGGAAGGGTTTCAGGGACCATAAGGTCATTGAAATGCATGTCGGCGGATATGCCGGAAGCCGAAAAACCGGATTCAATAAAATTAATTGTGCCGTTGGATACCTGGATATCGGCAGATGAATTGATTTTCTGATTTGCATAGGAAAAATCCGCCCCGGCGGAAATGTCAAATTTAAGATCATAAACTCCGGATATGCCGGGAATAAACGGAATCAATGTATTGTGGGTGACGGAAAACTGATTTGTGGCAATTTGTCCTTTTGCAAAAGGGCTCATGACCGAATCAAGGCCCGCCCGGGCGAAAAAATCAATAACCAGGCCCGGGAATCCGGCATGGGTCAATGTTCCAGTCATATCCACGGCAAAACCAGAGGTCTGTACAACTTTAGCAGACACAGCAGGGATAACGCTGTCATGCAGGATAATTTTTTTCGCCCCTGCCCGGCCGAAGGTTTTTATATTTCTAAAAGGATAGGTCACGGGCAGTTCAAAATGAACACCTTTGGCCCCAATGCTTTGATCTGTCTTGGTTATGTCCGTGTCATACAAAAAAGGGGTGATTTGATAACCGGCGTCTGCTGAGAAGGGTTTTTCAATTTTACCGGTTATTCCGGCCTTTCCCATAAATGCTGTGCCCGCTTTAGATACAATTCTTGCTTTATTGCATACCGCATTGATATTGAGAACAAGATCTTTACCGACAGTGCCTTTTTTTACAACAGATTCAAAATTGAATTCAGGGATATCCGCTTTTATGTCTTCTTGTTTTAAATGGATTGCGCGACTTTTGATCCGGGCCTTGGCACTGTCTAAAACAATGTTTGAATTTGAAAAGATGAATTCGGCATTTGATGAAGCATCCACGGATGCGGTTCTCATCTCTATGTTGCTTTGTTGAAAGGCAATTTTGTTGATCAGAGATTTGAATTCAATATGCTTCAAAGACTCGGGGCGCGCGAAGTTGCCGTTAAACTCAGTTGTTACCTGTACCCCGGAAACATCCAGAACGCCCGTGAGTTCATCGTCATCATTTTTCAAGGCCTTAATGCATGTCCCCAACAAGGCCAACGTTCCTTCCTGGTGTTCAAGATTACCTGAAGCACGAAGCCTGAATTGGGGATCAACAAGTTGAATTTTATCGAAAAAATTCACCGTGGACAAAGGAAAGGCCAAAAGTTCAGGTGTCACTTCCCAGGTCTTGGCGATGTCATTTTGAACCGTCAAAGAAAATTGCTCGATCGCTTCTGATGTGATCCGGGATGAAATGTCAAATCTGAAGGACCCCAAACCGATTCCAGGACCTCTGATCCGTATGGGCCCCTCTGCCGTAAGTACCATTGCTGCTTTATCAGAAGACAGACCGCCCGAAATTTTAGGAAAATTAATGTTCAACCCAGGATCAAGTTCAAGCCCTAAGTCATTGAGTTCAAAATGAAACGTTGAAAAATCTTTTGTTTCAATTGCGAACTTCACAGGCCCGCAAAAATTGCTTAAAACCTGGCCTTGGTCTGGAACCATGGCAACCAGCATTTCAGGATAAAGACGGTCTGATGAAATTTTCATTTCCACTGGACCTTGTAAAAAATTTCCCGTAGCCCCAAGTATGATCTTTTGGTTCATCGGAAAAATGGACAGTTTCATGTCCCCAAGATGATTTTGACGGTCCAGATGGACATCACCCGCCACCGGGATAGAAAACCGGTCTTTTCCGGTTTCAATGAAAATGGTGCTGTTTTTTAAAATAATGTGTGCCGGCAGATATGCAAAATAGGGTTCAAAGGCACTGATATTAAATACATGGTCTGAATGCTCCTGGTCCCTTTCCTGGGGAAATGAAAATCCGCTGATCCGGATTCTTTTTTTTTCATCCAGATGCAGGGTAACATTAAGCCCGGAAAGAATGACGTTTTCAATGCTGATAATATTTTTCGTATCCAGGCGGCAGCGAAGCCGGATCGTATCCAGACGCAAATCCTCACCCCAAAAAACATCATTGATCTGCGTATCATTGACCCCCAAACGGGAGACCGTAAAATCAACAGGCACATTCCCCGGCAACGGGCCAAGGGTTGAACGGACCAAATGCCGTGAGATCTCGGGCAAAAAAACAATAACACATTGAATAGACAGGACAAGCAGCAGACATACCGGCAATAAAATTTTTAAAACAACTTTAAATGGCATTTTTAATGTCTACACGCAGCAAAAGATCTCCCGGCGGCATACCCGGTGTGGACTTACCCATCCCCTTAAGCCGCAGCATAGATCCGCGCCGGATACCTGCAGGCACCACCACCCGGTAAACGGATTTTTTAAAGCCCCAGGGAATGGTGACAAGCTTTTTCGTGCCTGTGAGCGCTTCAAGGGAGGTCAAGACAATGGTACCGTAAAGATCAGATCCGCCAGACGGACTTGCGCCGGGGGTGATAACATGAAGCCTTGGACTGCGTTTTTTGACCGTATATTTATCAATTTTCTCACTGACTCCGGCCGTGGGCAATTTCGCGTTCAGGTGAATAAGTGCCATACCCGAAAGAAATCCGCCAATGTGGGCCCACCAGGCAACGCCGGCACCGGCACCCGGACCGGTGGCGTTAAAGAATTGAATGAAAAACCAGATCCCCAGAAAAACAAAGGCAGGGATACTGACAAACAAAGGAAAAATAAACACAGGGATCAGCGTGAGAATTTTATTTCCCGGATGAAGCAGAAAATATGCGCCCATAACCCCTGCAATGGCGCCGCTTGCCCCAATGGTCGGCACGGAGGATGAATAATTCAGCAAAAAATGAAAAAATGCGGCAAGCAGTCCGCAAACCAGATAAAACGTGATAAACCGGAACGGACCTAACTCCTGTTCAATATTGTCACCGAAAATATACAAAAACCACATATTTCCGATAAAATGCCAGAAACCGCCATGCAGAAACATATAGGTAAAAGGTGACAACAGTTTGTTCAGCCAGGAAAAATAGGCCCCCATCTGTGCCACGGTGTATTTGGCAGGGACAAAGCCGAAGCTATAGGAAACGGCCTGATTATCAATACCCGTAATCAGCTGCCAGACAAAAACCAGGCTGGTGATAAAGATAATGGAACGGGTTGCCACAGGCGTGGCAGTTGTTTCCTGTTCGTCTCTTATTGGAATCATGACGGCACCACCCTGAGTTTGAAATTTTCAGACAATCCGGTTTTAAGTTTTTTTAAAAGTTCCATCACCGCATCTTCAGGCGTATAGTCTCTAAGATCCCGTCCCTTGGAAAGAGACTTGAACAGGCTTGAATTTGTTTCATCCAGGTTAAGGGATAACTGCACATATTCAAGAAGGGTAAAGTAAATATAAGCCATCTGATAAGCCCGGCTCCTTGCGATCATGGTCTTTCCCCTGAGCGTCAGGCTCTGCTCAAGGGCCTGGAGGGCCTGATCCATGCTGGTGATTGATTGTGGGAAATCGAACCTTGAATCAATCATCTGGTCCGCCTGCCATGATTCTTCTTCGGTCTCAAGGAAATCCAGATACAATACGGCTGACAGAATCGCTTTAACGTCGTAATAGATATCAGGGTCATGGCCGGCCCTTGGGCCGGCAACATTAAGCACGCGGATATCGTGGTCCTCAATAAAGGCGTGAAGGTTTAATGACGCTTCAAAGATGTTCTGGTCCAGCAGATCTATTGTGCAAATCCATCTATCTGTTTTTTGTGCAAACGCATAGGTCAGGGCCGACCCGCCGGTTAAATTCCCCCTGGCAATGATCACGGTGCCGTCGGAATCAATTATATTTTGCCGGGTCCGGGCAGGATAATCCCTGGTATCCATCTCCTTTAACTTGTAAAAATCAGGCAACGGACCCGATTCGGTTCTCCGGCCTTTGGTAATCCATCCGCCATGGGGAACATTGAATTTTATGGCAGTATCCAAAGCAGCACGATCCGCCCCGGTCTGTCCGCCTGACACAATTTTATTTAAAAGACCCATGGCATCCTTATGTTGCATGCGTTTCGTAAATTATAACAGCCATGGGCTGATCTGACATATCAACCGAGCATAGCCCACAACAAAGCTTGAAAGATCTGTGTCGCTTACCCAGACTTTCTTATAATAATTTAACTATTATACCAATAAACGATAGGGGAATAAATAGTGCCCGAACGTTAAATCCGTGTTTGAAGGGTTTGAGAGAGGCGTGCATGCTCACAAAGTTGCCCGGGTGCAAGACGTGTCTGCTACAAAGAGGTTTCTACGGCGCACTCAAATGCGTTTGTTCCAAAATCCATGCTGAATTCATCAAGAAGCGCACGTATCCGGAGAATATCGTTTTTCGCTTTTTTTATCATAACAAGGTGCTGGTTCTTTTCCTCCTGTTTGAGGCAGAAAAGTGCATCCATATCCTTGTTCAAGGTTTCATACATGGTAAAACGTTGAAGAATTTTGTCTTTAAAATCACGTGTTACCGCATCTATTAAGGGGAAAAAATAATCTTGCTTCAAACTGCTGTGATAGGCTTTTATCTGCCGCTGCATCATGCCCAGGGTTCTTTTCTTAATTCTGGCGGCAGCCCTGTCAAGCCCGGGCGTGAAGGAAAACCGCACATGCTTGTCCATCATGGCGGATACAAACAACACCAATGAATGAAAACCAAAATCGGTCACGGCATTGGCCTGCATGGTCCGGGTATATTCAGGCGAAAAAATCTGGGCCGGCAAATGCAGCCCTAAAATCTTTTTGATGTTTTCAAGGTCCGCCGCCTTGGAATATTCTTCCTCTTCTTTGATCATTTCAAGGGAAACGCGGTCGTCCTCCCCGTCCCCCGGGGCACCCATGGTGACATAATCAATGCGGTAGGAATCCAGAAGAGATTTAAAATAGGACTCTATGCGCCCCTCCTGAATGCCCACCAATTGTTTGAGTTCCGGGGTGACCTGTTCAAGGATAAAAAGGTCAAGTTCACGCTTGAAGTCCTGGAACATCATATACAGAATCTGCTTAAAACCCGTTGCATCCACCCCTGTCCTGTAAGGCTGTGAGTCAATTTCGGCCTTACGGATAAATTCCGTCACAAGTTTCGTTATATTTTCGCTGTCTTTGAGGAATGCATTCTTTAAATTGGACTCAATCTCCCTGCGAAGCGCTGACACCGCTCCCGTTACTGAGTTATCAACGATAACCCTTAAACGCCTGGCATTGCCTTCAAGATCGGCAAGGTGTTTTCTGGCTTTTTCCTGGTCTAAAAGCCCGGCAGAAAACACATCAAAGAGAATTTTTATTTTTTCATCAATAATATGGGTTACAATTTTAAGCCGTTCAATGTGATTGGCGTAAAACAGATTGAACCGGGACGCTTCAAACAACAGATTAAATCCGGCAAGAAAGCGAGCATACTCTTTGGTGCAAAACCCGGTCATTTCCTTGTCCTCCTGCCAGAGCCCAAGGCGCTTTTTATTTTTGGATGAAAGCCTTTTGCCAAGGGCGTCGAACAACGTATACAAGGCTGAAAAAGAAAAAAGCCTGGCATTCGGCACTAAAAGTTTTAATTCGGCAATGGTTCTGTCCCGTATTTCCTTCAGGTTGTTTAAGTTATCATGTTCACTTAAATCACAGTTAAAAATAAAAAGGATGTTTTCCATCAGCCCAAGGCGGTTTATCCGTTTTAAAAATACCATGTCGGACTGACGAAGCCCCGTACGTGAAGAGATGCAGTAAACAATCAGGTTGGCAGCCTCAAGATAGGAGAATATTTTTTCAAGGACGGCAGGATCAGTGGAATCGGCACCTTGGCAATCGGCAATCTCAACGTTTTGATTAATGGTTTTTCCGTACACCTCCAGGCATACGTCTTTGACATAAAAAGCCTTGGCCGGATCTGCCGTAAATTGTTTGTGATTGTCAAAGGATTTGGCGTCAAAGCTGATGGTCTGTTCATCAGAGCCGATGACGTCCAGGCAATGTTTATATCCGTCAAGGGCATTACGGATGACCAGTGCCTCAGGGCGAAGTCCCTGGGATGTAATCGGAAAATCAGAGACAATGGTATCATAAATACGGCGCAGCCGCTGCCGGTCCTGGGTACGTCTAAGATCAAACGGTTGGAATTCGTCCCGGCCGGGAAACATCTCCAGACAGCGTTCAATTTCACTGTTGATGTCATCCCATGATTTAAGATGAATAATTGCCCTGTTTTTTTTACCCTTTCTGATACGGGTGGTAATGGATGTCACCACCCCTGCTCCGCGCTGAACCAGTTCCCTGCCTGAAACGGCGTTGATAAATGTGCTTTTGCCGGATTTGATTACCCCAACCACGGCCACGCGCAGCACCCCTTCACTGATGTAAGAAGGAATTTTGCTGCAAAGCTGTCTGCTTTCAACAAGGCTTTTATCTGAATGGTTTGAAACGGCAGCCAGACTGTCAATCACCGAGAGGGTGTCAGTGACTAAATTTTCTATGGATTCTTGGGGTTGTAAGGTCATTGGCCCGGCAAATCAGATCAGCATCATGGCTTTTTCATATTTCAGGTCCGGTTTGGTATCAAACATAATTTCCCTGGACATATCACAGGTAAGCCAGGCTGAATCGGCAAGTTCATTGTCTAACTGCATGGGCCCCCACCCGGCGCAGCCCAAAAGGATCATAAAGGTATCAGGCCCCTGCCCAATGGCAATGGCTTCCAGGATGTCCCGGGAGTTGCTCAACGCCAGCCAGTCTGAAATTTTAAGGGTCTCATTCCACTGAAACGGGCCGCAGTGAAGCACAAATACGCCTGAAGGCTGAACCGGGCCGCCAAGGAAAATATCTGTTTTATCGATACTCTCATTGCAGGTAATGCCTAAATCCTCAAAAAGTTCCCGACCGGTGAGTAACGGGTGGACTTTATTGACAATAAAGCCAAGGGCGCCGGATTCATTGTGCTCACAAAGACAAGTAACGGTCTGTGCAAAATTGGGATCCGGAAGGCCGGGAATGGCCATGATGAATTTACCTTTCATATTCTGTGTAATCTGGTCGTTCATCAATTTTTCTCCATAATGCCGGCCGGCATGTTTTATAAGAAACTCTCTGTAACCCACAGAGATGTTTTAATATTCGTTGTGAACCGAACCGCGGTCAAAGACCAAGGACGGTCCGTGACCGTTATATACTTTTTATTAATTTTGATATTATACCTGAATGCGACGACCTAAAGCCTTACATATCCGGCCAAAGAATCCTTGCGGCATTCAGATGACAAACAAACTTAATAGTACAAACAAAGTGATAATTTCAAATATTTTTATTTAATTTGCAATAATTTTTATATGAAAGTCTGTGTAACACACGGAGGTCTTTCAACTTTCGTTGTGGGCTCAGCCTTGGTGCTGATAGACCAGGTCGGCCCATGACCGTTATTTAGTGCCGGATTCTTTTCCACGTCCGTAAACATCATCAAACCTGACGATATCATCTTCCCCCAGGTATGGACCCGACTGCACCTCTATCAGTTCCAGGGGAATTTTACCCGGATTTTCCAGCCTGTGCATGGTGCCAAGGGGAATGTAGACAGACTGATCTTCCTTTAAAAGGATCTCTTCAGTGTCTTTGGTGACAATGGCCGTCCCGGACACAACGGTCCAGTGCTCCGCCCGGTGATGGTGTTTCTGCAAAGACAGCTTAGCACCGGGCTTTACGGTTATGCGCTTAACCTGGTACCTGTCCGCCATATCAATGGTTTCATAATCGCCCCAGGGCCGGTAGACTTTGGCATGGCAAACCGCTTCCTCTCGATTTTGCTCTTTTAGCTGGGTAACTATTTTTTTTACATCCTGAACCTGCTCCCGGGGGGCCACCAGCACAGCATCCTTGGTATCCACGATCACAAATTTTTCAAGGCCCACGGCTGCCACAAGGCGACTATCTGAATGGATGTACGTATCCGTGACATTGTGTACCAGCACATCTCCGCTGATCACATTATTGCATTCATCCTTGTCCCCGGTCTGCCACAAGGCGTCAAAGGAACCCAGGTCATTCCATCCGGCATCAAGAGGAACGACAACGCCTTTTGCTGTTTTTTCCATAACGGCGTAGTCGATGGAATCCTCAATGATCGCTTCAAATGCGGCTTTATCCACCCTGAAAAAATCCAAGTCCAAATTCCCACGTTTAATCGCTGTCCGGCATTTTTCAAGCATGTCCGGGTCAAAATCCCCAAGCTCGGAAATAACGGAAGAGGCCTTGAACATGAACATGCCTGAGTTCCAGCAAAAATTGCCGGATTCAAGATAGGATACCGCTGTCTCATAATCGGGTTTTTCCACAAACCGATCAATCATGAACGCCGGATTTGAATTATCCAGTTTATCTCCTTTCTTGATATACCCATAGCCTGTTTCCGGGGATGAGGGTACGATACCGAAGGTAACCAGTTTGCCCTGCCGGGCCAGTTGCTCACCCGATTGAATGATTTTATGAAACACTTCAATATTTTTAATTTCATGGTCTGCGGGCAGTACCAGCATCACAGGGTCATCCTGATGCTCAGACTCAGGATTATCATCAAGAATCAAGGCTGCCAAAGCAATGGCCGGGGCCGTATTCCTGGCAGCCGGTTCAAGAATAATCTTGAAATCATTGATATCAATCCGGCGGATCTGCTCTGCAGTCATGAATCTATGGTTCTCATTGCATATGACCACCGGCGCACCAAGGGCGTTAAGACCTGATAACCGCAAAAGGGTATTTTGCAGCATGGTATGTTCGTTATACAGATTAATGAGCTGTTTGGGATACAAAGACCTGGACATGGGCCACAGTCTGGTTCCGGAACCGCCGGCCAGGATAACAGGATAAATCATTGTCTCTCCATTATTTTTGTGCAAGATAAAAGGTTAAGGTCAATGTCTTTTCAACCGGATAAGATTCGAAATGTTTAAGATTGAAACCGGTTCTCTCCAGCCACCCTGAAATCTGCTGTCGGGTAAACCCCAGCCAGACCCCCCCAATGATATCTTTGATCTGTTCCTGATCATGTTTTAAAAAATCCACCAGAAGAAATAAGCCTCCGGGGTTAAGGACCCGGTACACCTCCCGGATCGCTTTTTCAGGCTCGGACACATGGTACAGCACCATACTCATCAACGCCGCATCCGCTTCCTGTTCACGCATGGGAAGGTGTTCCAGCTCTCCTATGCGAAGCTCTAAATTCCTGCTTTCCGGCAGCCGAAGCCTTGCCTGTTCCAACATCTCGGGTGAGACGTCCACACCGATAAGTTTTTTCTCACCACTGCCGAGAAGACCGGCAAGCATCTCACCGGTTCCGCAGCCAAGATCGGCAACAACCGACGCCTTCTGAAGATAGTCTTCAAACACAGAGTTTGGATCAAAATCGCCAAGGACTTTCCTTTTTAAACGGTCCCACCGCGGGGCCGCGGTTTTGAAAAAACGCCTGGATTTGTTTTTTCTTAACATGATACACTGCTGTGTACGGGCCAGATCTTCCTGCAATTCCAGGTCGTTTTCAAGCTGTCTGCAGGCAAGAACAACAAGTTCCCGGTTATATCCGTTTTTGTCCGCGGCATAATATATGAAACTGCCGTCTTTGCGTGAGACCAGCAGTCCTGCTTCAAGCAAAATTTTTAAGTGCCGGGACACCCCGGACTGCACCATGTTCACCACGGAGACAATTTCATTCACATTGAGTTCAAAATGCTCAAGAATAAACAAAAGCCGCAGCCGGGTAGGATCAGATAAGGCTTTGAACTGTTTAATTATTTCCATAAAGTACTGGATGGCCCGTTTAGGATTAAATCGTGATTTGGTCACCAAAATTCATAATTTTACACGCAATGCCGTTGGCACTAACTTTTTCACAGAAATCTTCAGGATTTGCCCGGATCACATCAAATGTGTCGTAGTGCATGGGAATGGCCTGAACCGGTTTGACAAAATCACAGGCTATGGCTGCATCTTCAATGCCCATGGTGAAGTTATCGCCTATGGGCACCATCATGGTATGAATATTATTAAGCTGCCCGATAAGCTTCATATCGGAAAACAGCCCGGTGTCTCCCGTATGATAAAGCGTGATGCCGTTGATGGTGATCACAAATCCTGTGGGCGTACCATGGCAGACATTATCCGGGGTGACTGAACTGTGAAGGGCCTGGGTTAACTTTACCCGGCCGAAATCAAACTCAAAGGCCCCGCCGATGTGCATTCTATGGACATTAAGTCCCTTGGTGCCTAAGTAAGAGCCAAGTTCATTTTCACAGATGCATAATGCATTACATCTTTGGGCAATGCTCAGGGTATCGCCAAGATGATCCCAATGACCATGGCTGATCAGAATATAGTCTGCTTCCACATCTTCGGCCTTAACCGGTGATGTGGGATTATCATCCAAAAATGGGTCAATCAGAATTTTTGATCCGTCATCACAGGTAATCTGGAAAGCGGAGTGGGAAAAATATCTAAGTTTCATAACAGGAACCTCTATTAGAAAGTCTGTGTAACCCACAGAGATCTTTCAAACTTTGTTGTGGACCGGACCAGGGGTGAGATACCAGATACGGTCCGTGACCGTTATATAATTTTGATCAAACAAAAATAATGGGCAGCAATCAAGCACGTGCTGCCCAAAACAAAAATGAAATGGTGTTTACCTTACGCTGACAACCGGGCAGTCCGCCTCTAATATCACTGTTTGAGCCGTGGAACCAAACAATAGTTTTCCTACATTTGAACGGCTTTTCACACCAATGATAATTTCATCCACATTTTTTTCATTTGCAAACGCAACAATATCCTCTCCGGCCTCCATGCCACGGATCAGAAGATGTTTTTCACAGGTTATCCCCTGCCCTTTGAAAAAGACTTGCGCCTCATCCAGGTTGCTTTCTGCTTCCAGAATTTTTTTCTGGTCCTTTTCAGTGCCCTCCAACATGGAGGTGACAACCAGTACTGTGGCATCAAACGCCTTTGCATGCTCAACGGCGAGCTTGAGCAGATCCTGACCGATATTGACGCCTTTATATCCAACGAGAATTTTCATATATTTCCTCTCTATTTTCGTCACTTATTTTTATCAACTCGATACCATAACCGACCAACAATAATTGAAAAAAATAATAAACTAAAATAATGGATCAAACCATGTTTAACAAGGCTAAAATGTCAATCCTTACGAATGAAAGTACCGACAATCAGCAAAATAACACCCAAACCAATCAAAATCCCTGCAAGATGAACCTCATAAAAAAATGAATATAATACATTGTAAACCGTATCATTTGAAATCCTGTCCAGAATTCGACCGGTAACGCCTTCAAAAAAAGTGGAAAGGGTCATGGTGGAAAGAAAAACGGACGCGCCCATAAATTTGGCAAGCATGGCAAACAATCCAAGTACAAGACCGGCAATAATTGAAAAAATTCCCAGCTTTGAGGTCATGATTTTTCCTTGATTCGTTTCGTTTTAATATTTTCAGGCCAGCCGAGCTTCTATGTTTTGGTATGAAAGCCCAAATAACTTATTGAATTGCTTTTGTGTTTCGCTATAGGCTGAAGCCAGGTATTGACAGACCAGGCCAACCTCATGGCTGTTATTGCTATCATATTTATGCGATTCATTGTATATGCAGGCTGTATTTCAGGTCAAACTATTTCAGACCATTCTTATACGTAGATATATTTTATGATAAAGCCTGCATGGGATTTCAAACTATGACACAAACCTCAACCTTTAAAAAAATCGGATTTGCCTCGTTTATTATGATGGCATCAGTGTTTTCCAGCAGGATCATAGGCCTTGTGCGCGAAACCGCCATTGCCTGGATGGGCGGCGCAAGTGCAGGTGTTGACGCGTATCAGGTCGCCTTTGTGATTCCTGAAATCTTAAACCATGTGGTGGCGTCAGGTTTTTTGTCCATTACGTTTATCCCCATCTTTACCCGTTACCTTGTAAATAATAACGAAAAGGAAGGATACCGGGTTTTTTCTGTTATCCTGAACTGCTTTGGGGCCGGTCTTTTTCTTTTTATCTGCCTTTCCATGATTTTTGCCCCGGAATTGATTTGTGTGCTTGCCCCCGGGCTTAAAAACGGCCCAGCCTTTGACCTTGCCGTACGCATGACCCGGATTATTATCCCGGCTCAATTTTTCTTTTTTGCCGGTGGACTGTTCAATGCCGTACAATATTCAAAGGAGCGCTTTCTTTTCCCGGCGCTTGCACCACTGATTTACAATACCGGTATTATTGCCGGGGGGCTACTTCTGTATCCGGTTATGGGCATGGAAGGCTTTGCATGGGGTGTGCTTGCAGGCGCGTTCTGCGGCAGTTTCCTGCTTCAGTTGTTTGGGGCGAAAAGGGTGGGCCTTATGTATATACCAAGTTTTAATTTCAGGCATCCGGATATGATCAGGTATGTATTATTAACTTTACCCCTGATGCTTGGACTGACCATGACCTTTTCCACGGAAATCTTGATGAAATTTTTTGGCTCGTTTTTAACGGAGGGAAGCATTTCTGCCATGAACTACGCCCTTCGCATCATGTTTATACTGGTGGGGCTTTTCGGCAATGCAGTGGGCGTGGCTTCCTATCCGTTCATGGCCAAAATCGCAGCCCGGAAAGATTTTTCCGGGCTGAATGACATCATCAACCAGACGCTGAAATATATCTTTATTGTGATGCCCTTTTCAGTGGTATTTATGATTCTAAATAAAGAGGTCGTGGCTATTTTATTCCAGCGAGGGGCTTTTGACGCCCAGGATGCGGCACTGACATCAGGGGTGCTGCCGTATTTCATGGCAGGGGCATTTGCATTTTCAGCCCAGACCATTGTTTCCCGGGGGTTCTTTGCTGTTCAAAATACATTATTCCCTGCCGTTTTTTCCACTGTATGCGTGGCGTTAAGCCTGCCGCTGCTCTATTTTGCAATGACGGCCATGGGAATCAAAGGCGTGGCTTTGGGCCTGTCTTTGTCCGTGATCATTACCACAGGTGCTTTATTTGAGGTGTGGGGCAGAAAAACAAAAAACACCGGCCGATCAGAGGTCTACAGTTTTTTTGGTTTAATGGTGCTGGTCAGTATCATGGTATGGCTGGTTTTAAAGGCTGTTTATATTGGAATTATTCATCTGATCCCACCCACTAATTTTTTTACCCACATAATCATTTGTCTTATTGTCGGCACATTATTTCTAATCATTCTGGCAGGCATTGGAAAAGTGTTTAAAATCAGAGAGGTGAGCACGCTCTATGCCAAGGTGCTGGCAAAGACAGGCTTGCTTAAAAAAGCTTAAAAAAGCTTAAAAGCCGATAACCCTTTTTGAACCGGTTACAGACATTTCCCTTTTTTCCCCTGTATGGGATTATGCGATTGGGTTGTTAATATTTCCAGGCATTTTTTCAACAAAGGCCTTGATTTCATCTCTGATTTTTCGATAGCAGTCCAACTGCTGTTCCTTATCCGCACCCTGTTCGGCAAGCTCCCTGGCCATTTGCGGCGGATCATCAAATCCGACATGAATGACCTTGCAGCGGGCCGGGAAATAAGGACAATTTTCATGGGCATGTCCACAGACGGTGATGACGGCGTTTAGTTCCATATCCATAAACTCATCAACCAGCTTGGATCGTTGGTTTGATATGTCCACACCGGCCTCAGCCATTACTTTTACGGCATTGGGATTCAGGCCGTGTGTTTCAATACCGGCGGAGTACGCATCGATGATGTCTCCTTTTAATTTCCTGGTCCAGCCTTCTGCCATCTGGCTACGGCAAGAATTGCCAGTACAGAGAAATAATATTTTAAGTTTTTCTTTCATTGTCCGTATTCCTTTTTTTAAATTGGGGCAGATTCCGCTGATGCCGTCATAGAAATAACCTTTTTTATCCTTAAAGGCGTTGGTTTCGCCTCAACCATAAATTTAAGTTGTTTTATCATAAATCAATATGTGTTCAATTAAAATCCCTTCCAAAAAATTGAAGATCCCGTAATTTTTTTAGCTTTTATTCCTGACTACGCTGGAATGAGACAGTTGCAATACGGTATCATTTTTATCTGTCCGGATTGGTGACAGGGAATATCTGTTTCATATCTCTCAAGTTTTAGGTAAAGATGATCTCGGGATAGAAGAAACGATTATGAAAAAAACAAACAACAAATGGTCGCAGGAAGCATATATAAAGGCCTACAGGTTTGCTGCTGAAAGGCATAAAGGACAGTTGGTCCCAGGCACTGAATGGTCATATTTAGCGCACCTTAGTATGGTCAGTATGGAAATCATAGCTGCTTTAAATCATGAAACCGATATGGATGGGGATTTGGCTGTTCAAGTTGCAATCCTCCATGACACCATTGAGGATACGGACACCACTTATGAGGAACTGCTGTCGGAGTTCGGGCAGCGTGTTGCGGATGGCGTTCTGGCTCTGACCAAAGATAAAAAAATTGAGAAACAACATCAAATGTCAGACAGCTTGAAAAGGATAGCACGCCAACCCAGGGAAATATGGATGGTCAAGCTGGCTGACAGAATAACCAACCTCCAGCCCCCACCATCATATTGGACAACCGAAAAAATGAAAAAATATCTGAACCAGGCTGAATTGATATTGGATAACTTACAATCCGGCAATAAACTTCTCTCAAGCCGATTGAATGATAAGATTCAGGCATATCAGTCTTATATTTAACAAGGCGTGATTACCAGATACTCCGCGATAGCCGGCCATCTAAAAAACGGCCCCTCCTATAGGTCGTCCTCACCTCCCCCAGGGTTTGATCTGATGAATTTTTATAAGAAAGTTCCAATAAGTTGTTGAATTACTTTTTTACTTTGTTGTGGGCTACACCTCGGTGCTGATATGTCAGGTCAGCCCATGGCTGTTATATATCAGCCCCCTCCCAATAACAGATCACGGAATTTATAAGAATATTCAATTAAGAAATCTTTGTTCAAAGACGCCGGATTTTGCCATAAGGTCCTTGACTGCCGGGACCGGAGAGAGCCCCATGACCGAAGGATGGCAGGCGCCCATGCCTGTGGCTTTTATTTTTGCAATGGGGGTAAGCCCCAGTTCTTTGGCCTTTTCTGCGGACATGATCACCACGCCGGTGGACCCGTCATTGATGCCCGAGGCGTTTCCTGCAGTGACCTTGCCGGTTTTGGGGACAAATGCCGGGGGCAATGCGGCGAGTTTTTCCAGGGTCATGCCGGGCCTGAAATGTTCGTCTTTATCAAATATAATAGGATCTTTTTTGCGTTGGGGCACTTCAACCGGCACAATTTCTTCGGCAAAACTGCCGTCATTGGTGGCCCGTTCCGCATTGTTATGGGAGCGAAGGGCTACCTCGTCCATCTCCGCCCTGCTNATGTCCANAAGCTGGGCAACGAACTCTGCCGTGTGGCCCATGATATAGGGTTGACCCAGAAAATCGGCGGCAGGGGCCTGGGAGGTATCCACAGGAGAGGTTTCATCCAAGGGCAGAAGATNGGAGCCGCAGTGCAGNGCATGAATCATGGCGTCCACGAAACCGGTGTCCTGGAGACGACATCCCCAGCGGGCGTTGGGTACGGCATAGGGAACTCCGGACATATGCTCGGTGCCGCCTGCCAGAATTACATCGGCCATGCCGGCCTGGATCATGGCCATACCGGAAAGGACTGCTTCCATGCCGGATATGCACACCCGGTTGATAGTGGCGGCAGGGACTGTATCCGGAATGCCTGCCATCAGTGCAGCCACCCGGGTGGTGTTCAGGGTGTCATGGTGCTCCAGACAGGTGCCGTAGCGCACGTCATCAATAACGGCAGGATCAATATTTGCCCGTTTAATGGCCTCTTTCATGGTAATACTTGCAAGATGGGCACCGTTCAGGTCTTTTAATGTGCCGCCAAAGGCCCCTATGGCCGTGCGGCAGGCTGATACAATGACAACGTCTTTCATAAAAAATCCTTTTTTTCGTTCAAACACAAGTTTAAAAATTATTATTTTGTTGCAAAAGAATCTTCGGCAATATCTATGGCTGTGGTGTCCGCTGCTGTGATGGCATCCATTTTACCCAGGGCAGCCGGTAGAACGCTTGCGCAAAAGAACCGGACAGAGGCCAGGATCCCGTTGTAAAAGGCCACATCTTTTTTCCTGGGCTTGCCGGCCAGTTTTTCAACGGCAATGGCGCCCCGCCACAGAAGCATCCAGGCCATGAGCACGTCTCCGGTGACACCCAGGAATGGATAGGCCTGGGCAAAGGCTCTTTCCACCTCTGCCTGGCCCAGAATGCCGCCCAGGGCCTTGGCGGTTTTTGCAAGCTTGTTCAGTGCAGCTTCAAGGGTCCGGGCCTGGGTAGCCAGGGTCTCAATTTCTTTGGCCTGGTTGATGGTCTTGGACACAAGGTTCAGAAGATCGGTAAAGGCTTTTCCCTTGTTCAGCCCCAGTTTTCTGCCCAGAAGATCCATGGCCTGGATGCCGTTGGTGCCTTCGTAGATCTGGGTGATTTTGCAGTCCCGCAGCAGCTGTTCCTGGGGATATTCCCTGGTGAATCCGTACCCGCCGAAAATCTGAACGCCGTCGGAACACAGTTCAAAGGCCCGGTCCGTAATATACCCTTTTGCCACGGGGATGAGCACATCAATTATGCCCTGGTAAGCGGCCTTGTCCTCGTCGGATTCGGCGATGCGGATCTGATCCTCCAGATATCCCACATAAAAAAGGATGGAGCGCATGCCTTCGGTGTAGGCTTTCATGTTTAAAAGCATCCGTCTGACATCAGGATGCCGAATAATAGGAACCCCGGGGGAGCCCTTGGGCGCGGTGAGCGCCGGACCCTGGACCCGTTCCCTGGCATAGTTCAGGGCATTGAGATAGGAGGCGGATGCACAGGCAAATCCCTGCATACCCACATGGAGCCGTGCTTCGTTCATCATGACAAACATGTGGCCCATGCCCTTGTTGGCCTGTCCTAAAAGGGTACCGATGCATTGACCTTTGGACCCAAGGGCCATGGCGCAGGTGGGGCTGGCGTGAATGCCCATTTTTTCTTCAATACCGGTGCAAACAATGTCGTTGGGTTCTCCCATGGAACCGTCCGGGTTTACCCGGAATTTGGGCACTAGGAATAACGAGATACCTGCGGTACCGTCAGGCGCACCTTCAATACGGGCCAGAACCGGGTGGATGATATTTTCCACCAGATCATTTTCACCCGAAGATATAAAAATCTTGTTACCGGTGAGGCTGTAAGTGCCGTCGTCATTGGGCATCGCCTTGGTGGTCAAGGCGCCCACGTCAGACCCTGCTTCGGGCTCTGTGAGCAGCATGGAGCCACCCCAGACTCCCGTGTACATTTTTTTTAAAAACAGATTTTTCTGTTCATCCGTACCGAATTTTTCCACCAGCTTGCCTGCGCCGTGGGCCAGGATATTGTGGAGCATGAACGGATAGTTAGCACCGTTGAAGTAGTTGTTGGCCGCTAAGGCCACGGTAGCAGGCATGCCTTGTCCACCCCACCGGGGATCATCACACATGGCGATCCATTCGCCTTGAACGAACAGTTTATACACCCGGTGGAACACTTCGGGCACCGTGACCTTGCCGTTGTCAAAAATGCAGCCTTGTTCGTCGGCTTCCTTCAGTGTAGGCAAAAGTTCTTTGAGCGCCAGGCTTCGGGCTTCAGATACCACCATATCAATGGTTTTTTTGTTAAAGTCGGCAAATAATTCATTCTGACTCAATGCCTGAATATTGAATTGTTCATGTAGAACAAAATCAATATCCCTGCGGTCTGCAACCTGCTGTACCATCCCCTATTTTCCTTTTTGTATAGTGTAATCGTAGAATCCCTTGCCGGATTTGCGGCCCAGATAGCCGGCACGAACCATCTTGCGCAGCAGGGGTGCGGGACGGTATTTGTCTTCTCCGAATTCCTCATGGAAACTTTCAAGGACCAGCAGCAGGGTGTCCAGTCCCACCATGTCGGCCAGGGCCAAAGGACCTATGGGCATGTTGGCACCCAGGGTCATGGCATTGTCAATGTCCCCGGGGCTGGCAATGTCTTCGGCCAAAGCAAAGACGGCCTCGTTGATCATGGGGCATAATATCCGGTTCACGGCAAACCCCGGGGCTTCCTTGACCACAATGGCGGTTTTGTTGATTTTATCCACAAACGCTTTTGCTAGTCCCAAGGTCTCATCCGATGTGGAAAATCCTTTGATCAGCTCCACAAGGCGCATCACCGGCACGGGGTTAAAAAAGTGCATGCCGATGAATTTGTCCGGCCGGCATGCGGCAACGGCCATTTCCGTGATGGAGAGGCCTGACGTGTTTGAGGCAAATACCGTCTCTTTCTTACAGATGGCGGCCAGTTCCTGAAACACCTGTTTTTTGATCTCCAATACCTCTATGACGGCTTCGATCACCAGGTCGGCGTCCCGGGCCGCCATGGTCAGATCCGTGGTGCCGGTAACCCTGTCCATGATTGTGTCAGCATCATCAGCCGTCATTTTACCCTTGGACACGGCCCTTTCCAAATTGGCTTTTATGGTGGTCAGACCCTTTTCCACAAACCGATCTTCCATGTCCCTGATACTGACCTCAAATCCGGCCTGGGCTGCGCACTGGGCAATGCCTGCGCCCATGATTCCTGCGCCGAGTACGGTAATTTTTTTCATTTCCATAGGGTTTCTCCTTTTCGAATTTAACTATGCAGAAGTCCTGAACAGATATTATTTATATTTTGTTCGGATATCTTTTTTGGAAATTTTGCCCACCGATGTTTTGGGAATCTGTTCATCAAGGATGATTTTAGAAGGAATCCCATATTTGGGAATATGGCCATTCTCAACATACTTCATGCAGAAATCCTGAATATCATTGTCCTTGACTTTGCCCTGGAAACCGTCATGCAGCACCACCATGGCCATGGGACGTTCCCCCCATTTCTCATCGCTGATACCGACTACAGCCACTTCGGATACCGCTTCATGCCGGGATATAATATCCTCAATTTCCAGGGAGGAGACCCATTCACCGCCGGTTTTAATGACATCTTTGAGACGGTCTGTAATCTTGAGGTAGCCTTCGGGATCAATTACCCCGATATCACCGGTATGGAGCCAGCCGTTTTCCCACAATTGTGCGGATTTTTCCTCATCCTTGATATACCCCTGGGTAAGCCAGGGGGAACGGACAACCACTTCACCGGCAGTCTGTCCGTCATGGGTAACCGGATTGCCCTCTGTATCCACCACTTCCAACCGGACATTGGTAATAGGCAACCCGGTCTTACAGCGGATCTCCACCAGGTCATCCTCACTTTTATCCATGAGATGGGGTTTGATATTGGCCAATGTGAGCACCGGGCAGGTTTCGGACATGCCGTAAGCGGTATAAAGATTAATATTATTCTTCAAGCCTTGTTTACATAACCCTTGAGACAGCGCAGATCCGCCGATAAGCACCTTCCATCCGTCCAGATTCACTTTGGAGATTCCGGGACTGCTCAACAGCATGTTGATAATTGTGGGGACACAATGGGAAAAGGTAACCTTTTCGGTAATAATAAGCTTGAGCAGCGTCTCGGGTTCATAGCGGCCGGGATACACCTGTTTAGCGCCCAGCATGGTCATCAGATAGGGCATGCCCCAGGCATGGACATGAAACATGGGGGTCAGCGGCATATACACATCCCCGGAATTTACACCGGCCTGGGATTCGAATGCAGTCAATCCGGACATCACGCCGTAGGTGTGAAGCACTATCTGGCGGTGGCTGAAGAATACACCCTTGGGAAGACCTGTGGTGCCGGTGGTGTAAAAGGTGGTGGCCATGGTATTTTCATCAAAGTCAGGGAAATCATACGCAGGTTGTGCATCGGACATCAGCGCTTCATATTCACCGGTAAAATTCATGTCCGATTCCGGTGCCCGGCCCTTGTCTGTGATCAGAACCACATGTTTAACGGTTTCAAACCGGTCTTTGACAGCGGACAGCAAAGGCAGAAAGTCCTCGTTCACCAGAATCACGTCATCTTCGGCATGGTTGATGGTGTAAATCAGCTGTTCGGCAGTCAGCCGGATGTTGATGGTATGCAGTACCGCCCCCATCATGGGAACAGCAAAAAAACATTCAAGATACCGATGTGAATCCCAGTCCATCATCGCCACGGTGTCACCGGGCTTTACCCCAAGCGTTGTCAGCATGTCGGCGAGTTTTCTCACCCGCCGGCCAAAATCCCTGTAGGTGTACCGCATCAAATCACGATAAATGATTTCCTGATCCGGAGCGTAGATCAAAGGGGTTTCAAGAAGGTTTTTAATCAGCAGAGGATAGCTGTAGGCATCCTTGCAGGGTGCAATGAGCCTGGTCGTGTTGATATGGGTCATGATGTTTCCTTTTTATTCGTTGTGGTCCGGGCCTGGATGTTGATAGGCCGGATCACCCCATGGCTGTTATTGATTACTTAAATGTCCGGTTCATTCATAATCAAAGCGTAAAAAGGAAAAAATAGGACAGCCCCCCAAATGCATGTAGGTCATGGACTTAAATATGTGTAGGTTCGGCACATAGCTTCTTATCACTCGATGATCCAGTTTTTGTTAATTTGCCCAACTTCGGCGTTGGAATCAATTTTTAATCCTCAAAATATATTGTATATTCCTCCGGTTAAAAATTGATTCCGTCTTGAATTTGAACAAATTCCCTAAAAACTGGATTATCGAGTATCAACTACCTTTAAACACACCGGTCTCCACCCAGATCACAGCATGGCGGATCAATTCGCTGGCATTTTTTAAATTCAGTTTTTCCTTGATCCGTTCCCGGTATGTCCCCACTGTCTTAATGCTGAGATTCAACCGCACGGCAATCTCCTTTGATGTCAGACCGCATCCAATCATCTTGAAAATTTCGAGCTCCCGGTCTGAAATGGCGGCTAAAGGAGAGGCCTGTTCCGGTTCCGACTGCCTGGTGAACACATTGAGCAGACGGCTCATGATCCTGGAACTGACATGAATCTGGCCATTGAGAATATTGCGAATAGCTGTGACAACGGATTCCGATGCTTCCTGCTTCATCAAATACCCTTGGGCCCCGGCCAGGAGGCACCGCTCGGCATAAAGAGCCTCTTCATGCATGGAAAGAACCAATGTACGGCAAAAATTGTAATTTTGATGGATTTGGCACACCAGATCAAAGCCGGAACTGTTTTTCAGTGACAGATCCACAATCGCCAGGTCCGGGCAGCACGAAATAACAAACCCGATGGCGGTATCCACATCTTCAGCTTCAGCACAAACCGAAAGATCAGGTTCGCTGTCGATCATATCCTTGAGCCCCATTCTAAAAATGGGATGGTCTTCAACAATCAAAATCTTTCCGGACGCTTTTGTTTTCATAACCGGTCTCCAAAGGCAGGCAGTTCCAGGTATACCCGGGTCCCCTTTTCCCCGGCCCGGGCTATGGTTAATCTCCCCCCGATACGGGCAGCCCTGTAGGACATAATTCTGATACCAAGCCCGGCATGGCTGCCCACCGGATCAAATCCTGACCCGTTATCGGTTATCGTCAACCGGATTTGGTCCTGATTTTTATCAAGACAGATTTTGATCCGGGTGCAACCGGCATGCTTTGCCGCATTATGAACTGCCTCATGGGCGATATAGTATACATGGGTAGCAATATTATTATCCTGGAAAGGTGGGATCATACCCTGATCCGGCAGGCTGTCAAGGCAGCATTCAATCCTGAAAACATCTTTTACATACCGGACCAGGTCCGCAAGGGAGTCGTCAAACCTTCGATCTTCAAGGTTCACCGGGGACAACCCCCGGGACAGGTTTCTGGTTTTTTCGATGGCATCAAGAATCAGCGCTCTGATCTGATGTGTGCGCTCGGCATCTTGCTTGGATGCCCCGCTCTCTACCAGGCGTTTTTCCAGCATTTTAACCATAAATTCAATACCAATAAGCTGGGGGCATAAATCATCGTGCAGGGACATGGCTATTTTTTGGCGCTCATTCTGGGAAATATCTAAAATTTCGCGCTCAAGCCGCCGGGATTCAGTAATATCCGCTATGGCCCCCAGAATGCAAGCCTCCCCCCACAAGGTGACACCTTCCCCTGAAATCAGGCCCTGACGCAATTGCCCTGATGCAGTTAAAAATCCCGTCTCCCGGTTTACCACAGGCCGCCGCTTTTTGATATCATTGAACAAGGCCCTTCCCTCCTCCCGCTTCTGGAAAAAAGATAGGGTTAAAAGCTCCTTTCCCACCAGATCCAACAGGTTATGGCCGGTAATTTTTAAAAAACTGTCGTTGACATTAATAATCCTGCTGCCATCAAATTTGGCAATAAACATACCCGAGGGGCTTGAACGAAAGGCCTTGGAAAACATCTCCTCGGACAATTTTAAAGCCTGCTCATTTTTTTTTCTCTGGACGATTTCTTCCTGAAGGTCCCTTGAGGAACGTTCAAGGGTGCCCATGAAACGGTTAAAATAACCGGCAAGCTGGCCGATCTCATCTGTGGTTCTTACCGGCATGCGTACGCTGAAATCCCCGGATGCACCCTGGTCAAACTGATTCATAAGCGCACGCAGGGGCCTGACCACCGAGGCATTAATCCACAAGGAAAAGACAAAAACCAGTAAAGAGATCAGGACCACAATGGCGACAATAATGGTTTTTATGGTGTTCAACGGGGCGTAGATCTCATCCAGGTGACTGGCCGAGATGATGATCCAGTCATATTCAGGAATATAGTTAAAAATAGCCAATTTTTCCCGAGGAAACGGATCACCTGGATTTTTCCAGGAATAAATAATGCGCCCTGTCTTCATCCGGCATATCTCATGCACCCATAAATTTCCATTCCTGTCTTTGGCATCATAGTAGTTCCCACTGATGTGGGGATGGACAATCACATCGCCTTTACTGTCCATAATATAGGCATATCCGCTTTTCCCAAATTTAAGCTTCAGAATACTGTCACGAAAATCATCCACATTGATCAGTTCCCTGAATTCTTCCCGGTACGACGAAACGGCAATGATCCAGTCCCAGGGCTCAAAATAAGACATATACATGGCTTTGGGCCGTTTTTCCTGTTCTCCGGGATTTTTCCACTCATACACCAGGTAGCCTCTTTTTTTTTGAATCATTAACCGGACAAATTCCCTGTCCATAAAATTTTTTCCGGTAACACCGGACTGGGGATGCTCGACAGCGATGCCGTCGGAATTGACACAAAAGATATACCCGGTACGGCCAATGGTTTGGGAAAACAGCAATTTCCTGCATAAGGCCTTGGCCTTTGATTCCGTCATTTCCCCGTTTATGACCTGTTTATGTATGGTTGCCACAATTTCCCTGTTTTTTTCAGCCACTGCACGCAAATGATTTTTAATGGAGGTATGAGCTGCCGTTTCCACCATGTTTCCGATGGCAAGGGTGGCATTGGTCAGTTCGCTTTCAATGTGGTTCTGAATGGTGTGCTGAACCTGGAGAATGATGACAACGCCGCCAATGAGAAGTGCCGATAAAAAGGCAATGGTATATGCCCCCAGCAATTTTGACCGGATCCGAAGATTATTGACAAATTTAATAATTTTGCTCATGCCCAGGTTCTGTTGACATTTTAGCGAAGGCATATCAAAGCAGCAGTAAAACGAACAAAATACATATAATTTTTTCCCCACTTTTCAAACCGTGAAAAAATCCGACGAAATTGTTTCAGTTTGCCAATGAGACATTCAATAAGATTGCGTTCTTTATAGATGTGCCTGTCATATTCACGGATCTCCTTTCGATTTGATTTTGGGGGAATGACAGGAATAATGCCCTGCTGTTTGAGCAGTTCAATCAGTTTATCCGCGTCATAAGCTCTATCCATCAATGCATATTTAGCCCGTACACCTTCAATGAGGGTATAGGCTTGGTTCACATCGGCTGCCTGTCCGCCTGTGAAGATGAACTTCAACGGATTACCGAGAGCATCGCCCACTATATGAATTTTTGTTGTAAAACCGCCTTTCGAGCGTCCAAGAGCCTGATCCTGAGGGTTAATAAGGCGTTTCTGCGGCGCTCCCGCCGCACAAGCGTGCGCACGTACTATGGTACCATCAATCATGATGCTTTCCATATCGGGGTCATCGGAAAAACGGGAATGCATGGCTGCCCGAATATTCTTATCACCCCATCTAATGAAGCGTTTGTATACACTGTTCCACATATTCTTTTAAAATTTTGATTCACGCTTGAACTTCTTTTAACGCCCGGTAAATGGTCTGCCGGGATACCCCAAACTGTTCAGCCAGGGCGTTCTTTTCTTGCCCTTGCTCCACCAGATCAGCAATCTGATATTTATCGGCCAGGGTTAATTTGGGAGCCCTGCCGAACTTCACGCCTTTTGCCAGGGCTTTTTTATCCCTTCTATTGAAAAATTCTGCCGTTCCTGCTTATTTCAAATTCTGTGGGACTTATCTTCAAATTCAACATTCAAGTAGACTTCAGATAACGGCAGTTCAAAATTAACGGATTCCAGTTTCAGAATCTGGTATAGCTCATCGTATAGAATTTACATAACATCATGTAACAAAAATTAAAAACAACTTTCTGATTGTTAACTTGGATTTCGCTCTTTGAAAATGTGCGTTTTTCGTTTTTCACCCTTCATTGTCATTGATTGCTCCACCATTAATTCAGCTTGAGTTGCCCAAGTATTGGTAATCATAGTAATGAAGTGGAACGTCCAGAATGAAAAGAATATCTTTTTGAAGATCATTTAGCTCGGATACAAAGCCATAGTTATTTCCGTCCGGCAACTGCATTTGTCCCAATACAATGTCTTCGAATTCTTTCAGCATAAATTCGCTGCGCGGGTTGCGGACATCCTTTCTGTTTG
>NZ_KB893085.1 GCF_000373985.1 Desulfobacter curvatus DSM 3379 | reverse complement strand
GAAGGGCGTAATGCGCAACTGTCTCTGCATCATCATGGTATGCACCGGTTGAGTGACCGGAAAATGAAGGGGTTGACGGTGATTCATAACTTTCACTTAAAACGGCCTGATGGAAGAACGGCGGCAGAACGATTTTTTGAAAACAAGCCGATCAACATGTTTGAATGGCTCGTTAAAAAAATGCCCCTGCCGGCAAGGCCAAGGAGAAATAAAATTAAAATGGCAAGTTAGGTATAATGGCCGATTTTATGATCAAGCCCAAAATCACATTCCCCAATTAAGACAAACTATACAGGATATGTTGTCCTGATCACGGAACAGGTTCTGAACATTTTTTTTGCTGCATTGTGAGGAGCAGCGCCTGAAAATCATCATTTTTTATTGCGTGGTCTCAACCTTTCGCGGAGTCTGAAAAAGCCCAAGATTCCAACGTCGCTTCGGCGCTGACAACTTCCGATTAATTATAGCATTACTCGCACCCTTAAAGATTTTCTCAGATCCCCAAAAAGAACAAAACCAATCCCCAATACGCGTCATTATTGCCAAAAGGCTGACAGGTTGTCTTTTGAAAAAAGCCCTTCCCTGCCTACCAAAAAGACGTGCTCATCCTCAAAAACACCCAAAGCGTCCATTTAAAGGATGTGATAAGAATTTGGTACGGTATCCCAATTTCGAGGTTTTGTATCCAAGGAGTATTTTTTTTCCATTCAAAAAAAAGATTGACAAGACAAACTTTACTTTGTATAGCAGATAAAGCTTATATCAATATAGATTCTAAATTGTAGTGATATAAATTCCATATAACAAACAGGGTTGCCTAAGAGCGGCCTATGTTTCCAAATGTCGAAATGCCCCTTAATTTTTATCTTGTTGGAGGGCTTATCATAAAGCCTGTCCGGCTTAAGCACCTATTTTCTTGCCTCTTTTCATTTTGGAACCTGTTTCAAACTATTCTGATCTATCAGTGTGGACGTGACAGTAAAACATTTTTTACCAAATCACAGAAAAAAGACTGCTGTTCATCCATCAAGATTCCTGATTTTCGGATAGACTCCGAAATTTTTAATGCCTATATAAACAAGTTTAAAGTCTTACTACATCGATTTTGTCATTACCTGGCATTAGTTCCAACATTTAAAAGAAATGAGCCATTCTTTTTGAACCTTATGGAACTTCATAATTTCAATTCTTCAAACGTCATCATAATAAAATTTGACTATGAAAATAATAAACGGAGCATGTTCCGGCCAACTTCCCGGAGAGGACACGCCTTTTTTTACTGATTTCGAAAATTGGTATGCCATCCAAACTATGTCTGGATGTGAGAAAAGACTGATTGCGACCCTTCAAGTTCTTTTAAAAAGAATCCAGCTTTATCTTCCGGCCCGAAAAGTAATCCATCAAATTAAAGGGGAACAAAACATCATAGAATTACCGCTATTTCCTGGGTATATCTTTGTGTATAAAAGTATTTCTGAATCATTGGACGCGCTTGAAAAGGCCAATTCCATGATAGCTTTTAACCCAGTAATGGCCAACGGGAAATTTCTGGAAGCCAACAAGAACGAAATGAGATTTCTCTTTGAGGTGACAGGTGGGGACGGGGTGATTGAATTATCCAAAGGGATTGTCATGGAAAATGAAGAAGTTCTGATCATAGAAGGCCCTCTAAGGCAGTTGAAAGGCAGAATTCTCTTTATTGATAAGAGAAAAAACAAGGCAAAGGTCAGAATTAAATTCATGAACCGGTTACTGGATGTATCCCTCGGCCTTGAAATTTTATCCCGCCCTCTTCCTAAAGTCCAATAACCATTTCTCAAATAACGACATCTCTTTAGCAAGTCGAGGAAAAATAACTGCGGCCCTTGAAATCATCAAATCAACAGGAGAAGTTCGAAAAATGAAATCCGTTCGCCAATATTTTGTCGAGGAGATTGCCTTGACACTTGATCGCCGTCCTGAAGAAATCGATATGGACGTTCCGTTCTCACGTATGGGTATAAAATCAATGGATTTGGTGGCCATTACAGCCCGGCTTGCAAACGAGATCCGGCGAGACCTGCCCTCCACGCTCGGATTTGATTATCCCAGCATATCTGCTGTTGCTTCCTTTCTGGAAAAGGAATCTGATGAAAGCTGTGGCGACGATTCCAAGGGATACAGCATCCCGGTTCAACCCTCATGGTACAAGTCGGACGAGTCACCCGAAGATAGGGATGAGTCTGTCGCCGTGGTAGGAATAGGATTGAAATTTCCCGGAGGAAGTAATACACCCGCGGCGTTCTGGAATTTTCTGGCCGGCAGCGGCGATGCCATCACCCGGGTACCCGGGAATAGATGGCGTCTTGATGATTTCTTGGATACGGATCCAGCTGCTCCTGGAAAGATGACTACCCCATGGGGTGGTTTTCTGGATGATATCGATCAATTCGATCCCGAGTTTTTCGGCATTTCTCCCCGTGAAGCACAGGGTATTGATCCCCAGCAGCGCCTACTCCTTGAGGTAGGCTGGAAGGCTCTGGAAGATGCAGGCATTGATCCATCAAAACTTCGCGGGGGCAATACCGGGGTTTTCGTTGGTATCAGTGGAAGTGATTACGGGCGGTTATTATTCAAAGATGTTGAGCGGCTGGACTTGTATAGCGGAACCGGCAGTTCAACTGCCATTGCAGCAAATAGGCTTTCCTATTTCCTGGGCCTTCGCGGACCCAGTTTAGCCGTTGATACGGCATGTTCGTCTTCTTTGGTCACAGTAGACCTGGCCTGCAGAAACTTAAAGAACAGAACTTGTGATCTGGCTCTGGCAGGCGGGGTAAACCTCATCCTTTCTCCTGAGATGACCATTATTTTTTCAAAGGCCGGGCTCATGGCTAACGACGGACGGTGTAAAACATTCGACGCGTCGGCAGACGGCTATGTTCGCTCCGAAGGCTGCGGTATCGTAGCACTCAAACGTCTCTCTTCCGCCATAAAAGATAAAAATCGTATTTACGGGGTGATTCGTGGTTCTTACATAAATCAGGATGGTGAAAGCAACGGGCTTACGGTCCCCAACGGTGTGGCTCAGGAGATGTTGATCCGCTCCAGTCTTAAACAGGCGGGGGTAGCCCCCCATGAAGTAGGGTATGCTGAAACCCACGGAACCGGGACAAGCATTGGAGACCCCATAGAGGTGCGCGCCCTGGGAAGAGTCCTGGGAAAGGGACGAAAATCCCCCTTGGTCATCGGATCGGTAAAAACCAATATCGGCCACCTGGAACAGGCAGCCGGCATCGCCAGCCTGATCAAGGTATTGCTGAGCCTTGAGAATGAAATGATCCCGGCCCACCTCCATTTTAACGAGTTGAATCCCTTGATCTCTTTGGATGAGATCCCGGCAAAGATTCCGGTGGAACCGGTCCCGTGGCCAGCTAATGTCCAAAAGCGGATTGCAACGGTCAGCGGCTTCAGTTTTGGCGGTGTCAATGCCCACCTGGTGGTGGAAGAGCCGCCAGCCATAAAAGCACCTGCTGAGGGATCCAGGCCCGGGTTTCATCTCTTAACGCTTTGCGCCAGGGATAAATCCACGCTGGATGAACTGACCGATGAATACCTCACATTCCTTGAGCAGCATCCGGAAATTGATCCCGCAGATTTCTGTTACACGGCCAATGCCGGACGCAGGGATTTTCCGTGGCGCGCAGCCGTGGCCGGTAAAGATACCCAAGAATTAGTAAAAGGACTGCAACGTCTGAAAAACAACGATTTGTCTTTGGATGCGTGGAAAACCGTCCAAGGTGTTTCACCGCGGAATCCTGCCTTTTTATTCACGGGTCAGGGCTCCCAGTATCCGGGCATGGGACGGGAACTATACGCGCTGCAGCCTATCTTTCGGGAGCAGATGGACAAATGCAACGCTATTTTGACGCAATACCACTCCATATCCTTGAATCATCTGATTTACGAACAAAATGATCCGCAATTGATCAATCAAACAGTCAACACCCAGCCTGCCCTGTTTTCCATAGAATATGCCATGGCCCAAATGTACCGGTCATGGGGAATTGAGCCTGCTTTTGTCATGGGGCATAGTGTGGGTGAATTTGTCGCAGCTTGCGTGGCCGGTATATTCAGCCTGGCAGATGGGTTGAAATTAATCTCGGCCAGGGGACGATTGATACAGGCTCTGCCCAGGGAAGGGAAAATGGTGGTTTGCCTTTGTGCCTTGGACCTTGTGGAAGAACTGATGGCCCCCTATGGCAATGATCTTTCCATAGCCGCGGTCAATGGACCGTCTAATACGGTTGTTTCAGGAAAAAGTATCGCTGTGGATGGAATATGTAAGCTTTTGGAACAAAACGGCATTTCATGGGTTCCCCTGCAAACCTCCCACGCCTTTCATTCGGTGTTGATGGAGCCCATGATACAGGCGTTCAAAGAAGTCGCGGAAACGGTTCGATATGAATCACCAAAAATTCCATATATATCCAATGTCACCGGTGAGATAATTGAAAACAACGAGGTTTGCTCTCCCGACTACTGGTGCCGGCACATTCTCTCGGCTGTTATGTTCGAGGCGGGTGTCCGAACCCTCTATAATAAAGGATGCAACCTGTTTCTTGAGGTCGGTCCCAATCCTGTCCTGTCCGGCATGGCTTCCGCAATATTGCCTAAGGATACAGCAGTCTTCGCATCTTCCCTCAGGCGTGGAATGTCCGATGAAAAAATGCTGTTATCCGGAATGGGGTCTTTGTACACCAATGGTGTCAATATTGACTGGTGCAAGCAGGCCGCATCTTTTACCCCATCCATCGTTTCCATTCCCCATTATCCTTTCCGGCGCAGACGCTGCTGGTTTGAGGAATACGGGCCGTCAAAGGGTTTTCATCCATCTGGGGGCACCCGGATCAACACTGCTCTGGGCGGAATTTTATATGAGTATACATGTCAGGGATCCTCGTTTTACATGACGGACCATCGCGTGTACGGCCACGGCGTCATGTCCGGTTCAACACTGGTTGCCATGGCTTTTAGTAAGTTGCCGGAAGTGTTGGGAAGCCGGGACTGTTTTCTTGAGTCTTATTTCGTTCTGGAACCCCTGTATATTCCGGAAGAGACGGCATTTACCCTTCAATTGATTTTTAAATGGCTGGATGACCAGAGACTCTCCTTTGAAATATTCAGTAATGACCCTAAAGCAGGACATGAGAATTGGACGCGACACGCCCAAGGGGAAGCCGGTGTAAATCCCGCCGGTTCACAGCCGGAAAAGCCATTCGCACCGGAAGAGATAAAAAAGCGGTGCACTATCGCAATTG
Source organism: Desulfobacter curvatus DSM 3379 (assembly GCF_000373985.1). GTDB lineage: Bacteria > Desulfobacterota > Desulfobacteria > Desulfobacterales > Desulfobacteraceae > Desulfobacter > Desulfobacter curvatus. The sequence goes on along the minus strand of NZ_KB893085.1, from coordinate 32,857 downwards.
ATTCCGACCGTCTCTATGAAGACCTCTGGAACGGCGGTCTTGAATTGGGCCATCATTTCAAATGGATCGAACGGATCTGGCGGCGCGACGGAGAAGCTTTTGTACTAATGCGACTTCCTGCCGATGCCAAAGAATCTTACGACGACGAACTGCCCCCCGGGCTGATTGATTCGTGCATCCAAACCATATTTGCATGTCTGGATTTTGACAAAAACTGTGCTTACATGTTTCTGGGCATTGATCAATTGCGTTTCTACGGACCAGCGTCGGGGCGGCTCTATTGCCACATGGTCCTTCAAACCGGGGTGGAGGATCAGGATCTGATGGTTGGCAACTATCAATTCTGGACCGAGACCGGGCAGTTGATAGCTGAGGCCAAAGGGGTTCATGTAAAACGGGTACAACAGGATGCACTCTCTTTCCTGACTGCCAAAAAAAAAGACCGGAAGTCTTTGTATGACATTCATTGGAAAACAAAAGTCCGGACGAAAATATCTGCCCAACATGCCGGGTCATGGTTGATTTTTGCGGAAAATCGGGCTGATGGAGACGCACTCTCGTCAGCCTTGGAAACTAGGCATATGGCCCACAGTGTGATTTGCCTGGATTCGGATGCACACCCATGGCCCGATTTTGACACCCTTGAAATGCAAATGGCCCCATTTGAATTTTCAAACATCATCTATTGCGGCAAAGGGAAAAATTGGGAAACCAAGGAGTCGTTTTCGGATTGTGCCGCTGTTTTGGGTTTAGTCCAATGGCTTTCCCAGCGGAACGTGACGGCAAAACTTTGGCTTCTCACCCGAAATGCGCAGCAGCCGGACATGGATTATTCCAATATCGATCCTTTATCTGCAATGCTCTGGGGATTTGGAAAGGTGATCTCGCTGGAACACCCCGAGCTGTTCGGTGGCGTGATTGATTTGCCATATGAATTGCAAGAGCCCGTTGTCGACCGATTGATGGCAGAACTCACCCGGCCCCAGGATGAAAAGATAATGAGCATTCGTGGAAAAGAGTGCTATGTACCGCGACTTCAACATTTGGAACCGGATGGGCGGGAAGCTGAGGTCAAAGAGATCCGGGGCGATGCCTCTTATATGATCACCGGTGGAACTGGCGGTCTCGGACTGGGGCTTGCCCGATGGCTCGGGCAAAAAGGGGCAGGACACATTGTTCTCACAGGCCGTCGCCCGCCTTCTAAAAAGGTAGAAAAAAATATTAATGATTTGGAAAAAGAGGGTGTACGCATCCAATTCATCCGGTGTGATGTGTCGAATGGAGTCAGTCTGGCCGCGGTATTTAAAGAGATTGCCGGGACCCTGCCGCCGTTGAAGGGGGTTTTTCATCTGGCCGGCGTTGTGGATGACGGATTAATTACAAGGCTCAACTGGGATCAATTTTCAACTGTCATCACTCCAAAGGTCAGCGGCACCCGGAATCTGCACCACCTGACCCGGAACCTGGATCTGGATTATTTCGTAATGTTTTCTTCCGTGGTTTCGTTGTTGGGATCCCCGGGACAGAGCAGTTATGCCGCAGCCAACGCCTTTATGGACGCCCTGGCATTTTGGCGGCGGAATGCAGGACTTCCTGCGCTGGTGATCAATTGGGGGCCGTGGAAAGGCCCCGGTATGACCGGCCGACTTGGGCAGGCGGATCAGAACCGGTGGGAGCGGAGCGGTTTTGAACTCCTTGATCCTGAAACGAGCTTTTCACAACTGGGAACCCTGCTGTCCGGAAGCGCCGTCCGTGCAGCTGTCATTGATGCGGACTGGAATACCTATATTCGCAACAATCAGGGCAGTCCGGTCGTGCCTATGCTTTCAGAACTGGTAAAAGGTACGGCAGCCGTTAAGGAGCCTGTTCCATCGCCCGGCAGTGCCTGTTCCTTGGACGCGTTGAAGAATGCCGAATCTAATATGCGGGATACACTGGCCCGTGAACTGATTGCCAAACTCGTGGCCGAAGTGATGTGGATGGAAGACACCGCCCATATAGATCCCAATGTTTCACTTATGGAATCTGGCCTGGACTCACTCATGGCCATGGAGCTTCGAAGCCGGTTTAGAAAGGATTGGGGCGTGGACCTAACGCTGGCCGATTTTCTGAAAACACCTACGATGGAAACCCTTGTCCAGACGCTTCTTTCTGGAATTGAAAACCCTGGTGCCGGTGATGTCAAAACAGCCGAATATCCCCAGGTGGTCCCGGATCCCGGACACCGTTACGATCCCTTCCCCCTTACCGATGTCCAGCAGGCTTACTGGATAGGCAGAAGCGGAGGACTGGTTTTGGGAAATGTCTCCTGCCATGTCTATTTGGAAGTTGAAATCGCCAACCTGGACATAGACAGATTAAACGCAGCTGTCTCAAAGCTTGTTAAACGTCATGAGATGCTAAGGGCTGTTGTGCTCTCAGACGGGTGTCAACAAATCCTTGACCATGTATCTGAATATGATATCAAAGTCGAAGATATGAAAGGGCTTGACTCTGAACAAATTCAAGTAAAAATTTCTAAAATTAGGCACCAGATGTCCCACCAAATACTTCCTTCGGAAACCGGACCTTTATTTGAGATCAGAGCCTCTATGTTTAACAGGACAATCACCCGTCTTCACGTAAGTTTTGACCTTCTTATCGGAGATGGCTGGAGTTTCAACATTCTCATAAAAGATCTTTCTCAATATTATTTTGACCCTAAAGCGAATTTGCCTCCAGTTGAAGTTAATTTCAGGGATTATGTACTCACACAAGAGGAATTAAAAAAATCCGATTTATATCAACAGGCCATGGCATACTGGAGGGAACGCGTTACTCAATTGCCTGCAGCACCGGAACTTCCGCTCCAAAAAAAAACCAATGAGATCAAAGACCAGCGTTTTATCAGATTGCAATCAAGAATGGAAAAAGACAGGTGGGAAACTTTAAAAAAACGTGCTGCTAAATCAGGACTGACACCTTCCGGTTTACTTTTAGCTGCATTTTCGGAAATACTTGCCCGCTGGAACAAGCTATCTGATTTTACCATTACGCTAACCATGTTTAATAGGCTTCCCCTCCATCCACAGGTCAATGATATTGTGGGTGATTTCACCACCTTGACCTTGCTTGAAGTTAATCATGATGGCCACGACGCTTTTGAAACACGCGCGCGAAAAATTCAGGAAAGACTGTGGAAAGATCTGGAGTACCGCCATGTATCGGGTGTGGAAGCCCTCCGAGAATTGAACAGGCAAAGGAGTGATGATACCATCATAAATTTTCCAATTGTTTTTACAAGTGTTCTTTCCTATACTGGTTCTTCGGATAATGCCTCATCAATTAGTCTACCCGAGGGGCTTCCCATCAATTTGGTTTACGGCATATCCCAGACTCCTCAAGTATGGCTGGATCATCAAATATATGAACAAAAAGGAGCTTTAAGTTTTGTTTGGGATGTTGTGGACGGTATTTTTCCTGAAGGCATGCTGGATGATATGTTTGAATCGTATTGTCGATTGATTAATCATCTGGCCGATGAAAAAAATTTTCAACAAAAGCTACCGTTACTCCCCGAAACTCAAATTAAAACCAGAAAAACAGTAAACTATACAGACGCACCAATTTCTGAAGAGCGGCTTCATACCCTATTTTATAAACAGGCCTGCCAACAGCCTGAACATGTTGCGATCATCACTCCCAAATTAATCATGAGCTACGATGAATTGGCAAACCGTTCCCAAGCTGTAGGCGAAATCCTTCAGGCCGAAGGATCATTGCCGAATACTCTCGTTGGTGTTGTAATGGAAAAGGGATGGGAGCAAGTGGTTGCCGTCCTCGGCACGCTTTATTCCGGAGCCGCATATCTTCCCATTGAACCGTCGCTGCCAAGGGAGAGAATACATCATCTTCTCGAAAATGGAGATGTCAATCTGGTCCTCACCCAATCCTGGCTGGAGAACGAAATTGATTGGCCAGAGGGAATTAAACGATTTTCTGTTGATCAAGTAAGTTTTTCAGGTAGAAGGAAAAGGTTTATCCCTCTACAGACTATAGATGATCTGGCTTATGTGATTTATACATCAGGTTCGACGGGCTTGCCAAAGGGTGTCATGATTGATCATAAAGGCGCTGTGAATACCATCCTTGATATTAACGAACGGTTTTCAATCGGTCCCCAGGATAAAGTCCTTGCCCTTGCAGAACTTAACTTCGATCTTTCCGTATACGATATATTCGGGAGCCTGGCGGCGGGCGGAGCCATTGTAATCCCCTCTCCGGATGAAAAAAAAGATCCGGCCCATTGGTTTGAATTAATGAATAAGACCGGGGTGACAATATGGAATTCCGTACCGGCGATGATGTCCATGATGACGGAATATCTTTCGGCAAAACCTGTCCGCACAATAAAAGATCTAAGGATTATTTTATTAAGCGGAGATAAGATTCCCGTTTCACTTCCTGAGAAAATAGAAGTAATCACGGAAAACGCCGACACCATAAGCCTTGGCGGAGCGACAGAAGCGTCAATCTGGTCAATTTTATTTCCGGTTAAAGAGTATAATAAGCAATCAAAGACGATTCCGTATGGCAGGCCAATGCGCAATCAGAAATTTCATGTTTTAAATAAAACCATGGAAGACTGCCCTGTATGGGTTCCGGGAGACCTATATATAAGCGGCGCAGGTCTATCAACCGGCTATTGGAAGGATATTGATAGAACAGAAAAAAGTTTTATTCAAAATGAGCATACAGGTGAACGTTTATACAAGACAGGCGATATTGGACGCTATCTTCTTGACGGGAATATCGAGTTTTTAGGCAGGGAAGATTTCCAGGTTAAAATAGCCGGATACAGAATTGAGCTCGGTGAAATCGAAGAAACGCTGAAAGGATACCCCGGTGTTCAGGATGCCATTGTGTCAGTTCAATCCGAAAAACACCTCGTTGCCTATCTTGTTGCATCAAAAGATTTAAATAATTTTGAGATCAAAGTTAAAACATATTTAAAAGAGAAACTTCCGGATTATATGATCCCTGATTTCTTTACACAACTGGAGACGTTTCCTTTGAATCAAAACGGCAAGGTAGACAGAAAACGTCTGCCTGCGATTAACCATTCCAGCACCGATCATAACAAAAAAATGATTCCCCCCGAGACGTGGATAGAAAAAGATCTTTTTGAGATATGGCAGAGCTTCCTGAATACAAATGATTTCGGGATAGAGGATAATTTTTTCAGTCTTGGGGGTGATTCAATTTCGGCTGTCAGGCTTATCAATCAAATCAATGATAAATTTCTTATGAACTTAACCATAAAGAATCTGATGCAACATCCCAATATAAAAGATTTTGCAAAATTTATTGAGATCGTTTGTGTCGAATCTGAACGAAACACCGAAGTTGAGGAGGGATTTATATGAATACTTCACAATTATTGCAAGAACTATCGGATGAAGGCATCAGATTATGGGAAAAGGATGGAAAACTTCAGTTCCGTGCCCCCAAAGGTGCGATTAACGAAAATATCAAAAAAGAGATTTCCAAGCGTAAGAACGAGATAATATCCTTACTTAAAAGTTCTGATCACGATCATAAACACAATCGTTTATCGGCTGAACCGGATTTGGAAAATCGTTATACGCCCTTTCCTTTATCCGATGTTCAAAGTGCGTATTTGATAGGGAGAAACGAAGCGTTTGAGCTTGGCAATATTGCATGTCATTCCTATTATGAGCTTGAACAATCCAAGCTTGATATAGAGCGTCTTAATTCCGCCTTAAATAAACTGATTCAAAAACACGAGACGCTTAAACTTATTTTTATGGAAGACGGAACTCAAAAAATTTTAGAAAAGGTTCCGCAATATAAACTCAAAGTGTCTGATCTCAGGGATTTAGACGAGGAAAATGCAATACGTCAACATGACAATATCCGGGAAACCCTGTCTCACAAGATTCACGATGCAGGCCAATGGCCTCTTTTTGAGGTCGGCGCAATCCTTTTTAAGGATTGCGTAAGGTTGTATTTAAGCCTGGATCTGTTAGTCGCAGATTTTTTCAGTGCCTTTATTTTGTTCCGGGATTTGGTCAGGTATTATGACGACCCGGAAGCGGAATGCCAACCGGTTGAATTTTCCTTCAGAGATTATGTACTCAAAGAGCATGAACTGACCGAATCGAAACAATTTTTAACATCCCGCGATTACTGGATGAATCGTATTGATTCCTTTCCCTTGGGCCCCCAGCTTCCATTTGCAAAAGAGCCGGGAACAATAAAGAAGGTACAATTTGTCCGAAGGGAATTTGTTCTTGACGAGGCCTTATGGTCAGAACTCAAAAAAAAATCTGCCAATTATGAATTAACGCCGTCTGTTGTTTTAATGACGGTATATTCCGAGATTCTTTCGAGGTGGAGCAAGACCAATCATTTCGCAATGAATCTGACCCTTTTCAACCGCCTGCCTGTTCACCCCGATGTGATGAATATTGCCGGAGATTTTACGTGCGTAAATTTGCTGGAAGTCAATACGGGTAGGGAGGACTGTTTTAAGGAAAAAGCAAAAATTATTCAAAACCGGCTTTGGGAGGATTTGGATAACAGGCATTTCAGTGGCATCAAATTTATACGGGAGCTTACAAGACTTCATAATGCTGAAGGCAAAGCCTTGATGCCTGTAGTGTTCAGCAGCACAATCGGTGTGGGAAATAAAACCCTGACGGATTTTGAGGTCAAAAGACTCGGAAGCCTTAAGTACGGGATAACCCAGACTCCCCAGGTGTTTCTTGACCATCAGGTCATAGAGCATGAGGAGCGGCTTTTTTACAATTGGGACGCAGTTGAATCCATTTTTCCTGAAAATTTGCTGGATGATATGTTTGACGCATACACAAATGTCATTGTTACGCTCTCAAAAGATGAAACCGCATGGAACGGACCAATTGATGATTTAATCTCTGTTAAATCTCCAATCTCATGGATTGATGTGGAAGAGGATAAAGACATTTCCCAGGAAATGCTTCATACCTTATTTGAAAAACAGGTTCATATCCATCCTGAAAAAAATGCCGTTGTTACAACGAATAGGAAACTAAGTTACGAAGAACTCAACGTTATAGCTAACAAAATCGGTGAGAAACTTCAAAAATCCGGAGCCTTGCCTGGTGCGCTCGTTGGGGTCGTGATGGAAAGAGGATGGGAGCAGGTGGCAGGTGCTCTTGGCGTTTTGAAATCCGGTGCAGCATATTTGCCTATTGACCCGAAAGTCCCTGTTGAGCGCCTTAACCATCTGTTGGTTGATAGCGGGGTACGCATTATTTTGACCCAGTCAAAAATTAGAAACAACTTTCCTTGGCCTGAGCATCTTAAAATTTATGAAGTGGATAAAATTAACGGGGATGGATTTCATCGGAAATTGTTAGACACGGTTCAATCTCCTGATGATCTTGCCTACGTTATCTACACTTCGGGTTCAACAGGGCTACCAAAAGGTGTAATGATTGATCACAAAAGTGCGGTCAACACCATCTTTGATGTCAATGACAGATTTGCCGTTACGCCTGATGATAAAGTTTTCTCCCTTGCTGCAATGAATTTTGATTTGTCTGTTTACGATTTCTTCGGAACACTGGCAGCCGGGGCAACCATCGTCATTCCTGATCATGAATATGCAAACGACCCCGGGCATTGGTTAAATTGGATCAACACCGAAGGCATTACTGTGTGGAATTCCGTTCCGCAGCTAATGCAGATGTTGACAGACTATTTGGCCGATAGAGAAGATGATGTGTCAGATTCTCTCAGGCTTGTCATGATGAGTGGCGACTGGATACCCCTTGATCTTCCCAAAAAAATCAGATCAATTTTTTGCAAGGCTGATATATACAGCCTGGGTGGTGCAACAGAGGCCTCAATATGGTCAATCTGTTATCCAATAAAAGAAATCAATCCCTGTTGGAAAAGTATTCCATACGGCAGGTCAATGAAGAATCAGAACGTTTACGTATTAAATAAAAACCTTGAGTTTTGTCCTGTCTGGGTGACGGGAGATCTTTACATTGAAGGGAGAGGTCTTGCAAAGGGGTATTTGAATGATAAGGAAAAGACAAACGCTTCATTTATCATTCATCCGAAAACGAACCAGCGTTTGTACAAGACCGGAGATCTTGGGAGGTATCTGCCTGATAATAATATAGAATTTTGTGGAAGGGATGACTTTCAAGTTAAGGTCAATGGTTACAGAGTGGAACTGGGTGAAATTGAAAGCGCTATAAATACCCATCCAAACATAAAAGAGACAGTCGTTTCTTTTACAGGTGAAGCAGGGAAGGAAAAGCACCTTACCGCTTATGTGGTTTTGAATGGAGACGAAGATTCATCACTTCTTAAAGTGGTTGAACCTTCTATTGCAGATTTTGAAATTATATTAAAAAAAAGAGCAATACCTGATACTCAAAATGGCTTAGACAATAAAGAGTACATTCTATTTTATAAATATCTTGAAGAGATAAGCATCGAATATATTTGTTATGCGTTTAATTCCGTTGGCATTTTCACCAATCCAGATGATGAGAAATGCTTGCCCGAAATAATGGAAAGAGGCAATATTGATAAAAGATTTGAGCACCTCATTTCGAAATGGCTTGAAACTCTTTGCGATAACGATTTGTTGACTCTTACAGACAAATCCACTTATATCAAAACAAGAAAATTTCTTAAAAATAACAAAACAAAATCTTTATTTCAGGAGATAAAACAATATCCTGTTTTGTTAAAAACAGTTGGAGAGGTTAAAGCTTATTTAGAAAGAATTCGGAAATATTTTAAGAAAATTATTCAGGGTGAAACAGAGGTGTTAGAGCTGTTTTTTGATACTGATAATCTGATTTCACCTGAAAGATTCTCTCGAATGATGCCGGGAATAGAACTTATTGACAAAACAGTCGGAGATATCCTTAAAAAACTCTGTGATAAAGGAACGTCTTTAAGACCATTAAAAATTCTTGAGATAGGGGCAAGAACCGGCGAAACGACCGCAGCACTTATTCCTTATTTATCCGAAGATAAAGTTGTTTATACAGCAAGTGATGCTTCTTTATTTTTTACTGATAAGATAGAGGAGAGGTTTAACAAGATATCTTTTGTTAATACAAGCATGTTTGAAATAGAGAACGTATTGTCCCAAGTGGGGCAAGACAATACGTTCGACATTGTTATTGCACCGAATTCACTTCACAGGGCTGCAGATGTGAGGAATGCACTTAAAAATATACAAAAGATTCTTTCTCCTGATGGTGTCGTTATCCTAACGGAAAGCACTATCAATAGCAGTGTCCAAAACATAACAGTAGGTTTTATAGAAGAAGGCTTTAATCGTTTTGAAGATCAGAGGGCTGAATCCGGGCTTCCACTTTTTTCGGCAGAGCAATGGGTGGAAATACTGGCATCCGAGGGATTCGAGGATTCTTTTTCTATATTTAGCCAAATGTCGGAAATTTTCGGACAAGATATTATTATTGCAAAAGCCCCATCTCTTAAAAGGCATTTCGAGCCTGGACAATTAAATTCGTTTCTTAAAAATAAACTCCCGCATTATATGCTTCCATCCTTTTATATGCAATTACCATCAATTCCACTTACCAGTAATGGTAAATTGGACCGTAATGCACTTCCGAACCATTACAGGGAAACTATTATCAGCGAAAATGAATTTAAAACACCTGAAAACAAAACCGAAATTCTACTGGCAAAAATATGGGGGGGGATTCTCAAAACAGATCAAATAAGTGTCAATAGTAATTTTTTTAATATTGGCGGAGATTCCTTGGTGGGAACCCGTATTATTGCAAAAGTACGTGAAGAATTAGGGATTGAGATCTCACTTAGGATGCTGTTTGAATTCCCCACAATAAGAGAATTATCAGAACAGCTTGAAAACTTTTCTAAAGAAAGTGAATATTCAAATAAAGCACTATCAGGCCTTCCTCAAATAAGGCCTGACAGGGACAATGTATATAAACCCTTTCCTATCACAGATGTGCAGCATGCCTACCTGATAGGCCGAAGCGGTTTATATGCACTTGGAAAAGTTGGCGCTCATTGTTATTACGAATTTGAAGGGGTTGATCTAAATATTGGAAAGCTAACCCGTGCGTTAAATCGCGTGATTTGTCATCACGATATGATGCGATCAGTCTTTTTACATGATGATATGCAACAGGTAATTTTAAAGGAAGTTCCTGAATATAAAATTGAAATCTATGATTTTAATCACATGCCCCCCAAAGAAGCTGACATAGAATTGCTCAAAATTCGGGGCAAGATGTCGCATCAGATAATTTCAACTGATAAATGGCCTCTTTTTGACATAAGAGCCTCTTTACACAACATCAATTACTTCAGGCTTCATATCGGTTTTGACAATTCGGTCTTTGACGGTTGGAGTATGTTTTACTTAATAAATGAGATGTCAAGGCTTTATAAGAACCCTGAAGAGTCATTATTGAAACTTGATCTGTCATTCAGAGATTATGTCTTGGAAATGGAAAAAATTAAGGATTCGAATCTGTTTAAAAAAGATCGGGATTACTGGCTTAGTCGTTTGGGTGACCTTCCCCCAAGTCCGGATCTTCCTATGGTAAAAAAACCTGAAGTCGGAGTTCATTATCACTTCACCCGTTTTGAATACAAACTGGACAGTAATACTTGGGAAAAGCTTAAAAGCATGGCTAAAGCGATAGGTGTTACGCCATCCGGGTTGTTGCTGTCTGCTTATGCAGAGATACTGAATTCAAGGTCTGCTAATAATGAATTTACCATTAATCTAACAACATTTAACCGGATTCCAATTCATAAGCAGGTAAACGAACTTGTAGGTGATTTTACATCGTTGACCTTGCTTGGGGTAAAGAATTTACATGAGTTAACATTTAAAGAAAGAGCTAAAAATCTGCAAAGACAATTATGGCAGGACATGGATCACCCTTATTTCAGCGGAGTACAGGTCTTACGGGAACTGGCAAAGCTGGAAGGTGGTGTGGAGCATGCCATGATGCCGATTGTTTTTACAAGTGCGTTGGGTTTTAGTTCTTCAGAACAGAGAGCTGTTGGGGACAATAGTATTGGACGATTAAATTACAGCATTTCCCAGACACCGCAAGTTTTGATTGATCATCAGGTATATGAAACATCAGAAGAACTTGTTTTGATCTGGGATACAGTAAAGGAGCTTTTCCCCGAAGGTTTTATTGAAGATATGTTTGACTCATATATTAAACTTTTAGAAACCCTTGCTCAAAATAAGGAGATTTGGGGAAAAAATACAATAATTGAACTTAATGAAAAACAGAAGTTGAAAAGAGTCGAGATCAATAATACGGCATCTGAACTACCGGACATGACGCTGCATTCTATGTTTGAACAAAGTGTAATAAAAAGACCTTTGGCTGAAGCAGTCATTACATCAACCAAAAGACTTTCATATATCGATTTATCAAACTATTCTGAAATAATAGCTCAAATGCTTACCGTTCAGGGGGTTGTGGAAAATACGCTTATTGCCATAGTAATGGATAAGGGGTGGGAGCAAATTGCGGCAGTCCTAGGAATATTAAAATCAGGCGCAGCTTATCTTCCGATAAGTTCTGACACGCCTGAAGAAAGATTAAAAAATATTTTAGAAGACGGCAGTGTTAAAATTGTCTTAACGCAATCATGGCTTGAAAATGAAATTAAATGGCCTGGAAGCGTTGAGCTATTTTTTATCGATGAAATAGATTCTTTGAACACACTTGTGTCGCCTCCGACAAAACAGCACAAAAATACACATCATCCAGAAAACCTTGCGTATGTAATCTATACATCAGGCTCAACAGGACAACCCAAAGGCGTCATGATAGATCATAGGGGGGCTGTAAATACAATTCTCGATATTAATAAACAATTTTCAATTAACCCCGAAGATAAAGTGCTGGCTCTTGCAGCCTTAAATTTCGACCTTTCCGTATACGATATTTTCGGAACACTTGCTGCAGGAGGCACCATAGTAATTCCTGAACCTAAAAGCATAAACGATCCTGCCTGCTGGGCGGAGTTAATCAAGTCCGAGCGTATAACCATATGGAATTCGGTTCCTCAGCTAATGCGAATGGTTACGGAGTATGCAGAGGCAGAATTCGATAATGAATTTGCGCAGTCGTTAAGGTTGGTTCTCCTGAGTGGAGACTGGATACCTACTGACCTGCCAAACAGAATCAAATCGGTTTTTAATAATACACAAGTCATAAGTCTTGGTGGCGCAACGGAAGCATCAATCTGGTCAATCTTTTATCCAATTGAACATATTGATTCAGACTGGAAAAGCATTCCATATGGTCGGCCAATGAGCAATCAACAATTTTATGTGCTAAATGAAAATATGGAACATTGCCCTGATTGGACAACAGGGCATTTATATATAGGCGGAATCGGACTGGCAAAAGGCTATTGGAACGATCAAGAAAAGACGAAATCCGTTTTTGTCAATCATCCTGAAACAAGAGAACGTTTATACAGGACAGGTGATCTTGGAAGATATTTGCCGGACGGAAATATCGAATTTCAGGGAAGAGAAGATTTTCAAGTTAAGATTAATGGCTACAGGGTTGAGACGGGTGAAGTTGAATCGGTCTTAAAACAGTATCCCGGATTGAAAAATACGGTAGTTCATGCAGCAAATGATCAATTCGGAAATAAATATCTTATTGGATATTTAGTGCTTGAGAACAGCGCCAATTTTATTGAAAATGACTTAAAAGAATTTTTAAAACAAAAGTTGCCGGCATACATGGTTCCCTCTTTCTATGAGATACTTGATATATTGCCTATTACCCCCAATGGAAAAATAGACCGCAAACAATTACCGGAACCGGGGAAAAGGAGTAGAGCTTTTACAAGAGAATATATCGCTCCTCACAACAAAATAGAACAAACCATTGCTAATAGTTTTCAAGAAATTACAGGTATTGAAAAAGTCGGAATATATGATAATTTTTTTGATCTTGGCGTGGATTCAATGCATCTGGTGAAAATTCAGATAAGATTAAAAAAAGATTTAAATAAACCCATAACTATCATTAATTTATTTGAATATCCAACCATTACCTCCCTTGCAGAATTTTTAAACTCGAATAAACAAAATAATTCTTTCATGGAATATGCCGATAAGAGAGCTGAACAAAGAAACATCAGAAGAAGTAGACGGTTAAAGTCTGTCATTCAATAATCAGCCCCTATTCTAAGGGCCAAGATATAGGTTAATACTATCCAAACATCTTAAAATAAGCCCGCCCCTCTTGCCTTTCAACCTTTCAAAAGAATGGGGGGGCGTCTCCCCACTCAGTCCGTTGCAAGTTCAAATAAAAAAAGGAAGTAAAATGACCACGACAAAGATACCTGATGGAATAGCTGTCATTGGAATGAGCTGCCGCCTTCCTGGTGCCGGAAATATTGATGAGTTCTGGAATAATCTAAAGAATGGCGTTGAATCTATAACTCATTTTTCAGATGAAGATTTAATAGAAGCCGGTATTGATTCATCGATTTTTAATCAATCAGATTATGTTAGAAAAGGGTTTGTAATAGAGGACGAAGATCTTTTTGATGCCTCTTTTTTTGGTTACTCTCCAAGGGAAGCACAAACCATGGATCCTCAGCAACGCTTGTTTCTCGAAACAGCATGGAAAACATTTGAAGACGCTGGTTATTCTCCTTTGGAGTACAAAGGATCTGTCGGTGTTTTTGCTGGTTCAAAAATCAGTACATATTTATTGACATATTTAAATGGAAATTCATTATCAAGCACTATTTCCGGATTTCAGACTCTTTTAGGAAACGATAAAGACTACCTTGCGACCCGTGTGTCGTATAAGTTGAATTTGAAAGGGCCAAGTGTAGCGATACAATCTGCCTGCTCAACCTCTCTTGTAGCGGTTCACATGGCTTGCGAAAATCTTCTGAGTGGGGCATGTGATATGGCGTTGGCTGGTGCTGCGGCTTTAATTGTCCCCCAAAAAGCCGGTTATCTTTATCAGGAAGGAATGGTACTTTCACCGGATGGGCATTGCTGTGCTTTTGATTCTAATGCTAGGGGAATGTCTCCGGGGAATGGTGTTGGTGCGGTCCTTTTAAAGCGACTTGAGGATGCGCTTGAAGATAAGGACTGTATCCATGCTGTTATCAGAGGATCTGCTGTCAATAATGACGGGTCCCATAAAATCGGTTATACAACACCAAGTGTTGATGGCCAGGCAAAAGTAATCAGGGAAGCAATTGCAATTGCAGGCGTGCCGGCGGAATCTATTTCTTACATTGAAACACACGGCACTGGAACTCCACTCGGGGATCCGGTAGAAATCGAAGCGCTGAATAAAGTTTTTAAATCGGAAACAGGTAAAAAAGGGTTTTGTGCAATTGGTTCAGTAAAACCCAATATAGGACATCTGGATACCGTCGCAGGAGTAGCTAGTCTCATAAAAACAGTATTATCTTTAAAAAATTCTCAAGTTCCGGCAAGTTTAAATTATGTCCATCCAAATCCTAAAATAAATTTTCAGGATTCGCCATTTTTCGTAAATTCTCAATTATCAGAATGGAAAAAAAATGGGTTCCCAAAACGCGCAGGAGTGAGTTCGTTTGGATTTGGAGGCACTAACGCCCATGTTATTCTTGAAGAAGCGCCAGAACGCTCTTCATTAACGCAAAGGCACACACTCCCTTTGCATTTGATGACTCTTTCCGCAAAAACACCAGATGCCCTTAAACAACAAATCAAGAATTATTACTTGTTTCTTGAAAAAAATACGAATCTTTCTATTGATGACATTTGTTTTACTGCCAATACCGGTAGGTCCCATTTCCAGTATCGTTTCGCCGCTATCGCTACTTCAACTGATGACTTATGTTTACAATTACTTGCTGCGACAACGGACGAAACCTCATCGACCCTGTTTAAAGGCATTGTGGATGATTTGATTAAACCAGAAGTTTCATTTGATTTATCAGAACAATTGTTTGAGTCTAACCAATTTACAGTTATCTGTTCTGACTCCCATGTGTTGAAATCCCATTATCGTCTCTCTTTATCCATGAAGGCAAGCAAGGATGATTATCTGTTGATTCTTACTGCGTTAGGAAAGCTTTATGTCAGAGGAGCAAACATTGATTGGGGATTCTTTTATCGTAACTGCAATCCCTATCGCATTCCATTGCCGACTTATCCGTTTGAGGGTAAAAAACATTGGATAGAAAACAAACATGGGTTGGCGGATGCCATATCTTTAGTAGAGGCGCCTAATGGAAGCGCCATGCCTTTTATGGGACGACAAGTGTCTTGTCCGAATCCGATTTTTCAATTTGAACTTTCGCTTTCCGCTCACTTATTTCTAAAAGCGCATAGGATACACGGGGAAATTGTTATTCCAGTTGGTGTTTTTTGGGAAATGGCGCTGGCTGCGGGTAATATCTATTTTAAGAACGAAAATGTACTTTTGAAGAACATAACCCAACACGAGGCAATGCTGATATCCGAAAATCAGCCTTCCTTAAAAATTCAACTTGTACTGGATCCAAAAGATTCAAATCATCAGAATTCAGAATTTATTATTTTTTGCAAAGAAGAATCGTCAGATCAGTCCATGGAAAACTGGAGGAAATATGTATCCGGTACTATTTCAGGTGAAACCGTCTCAGAGGACACAATTTCTTTTGAAGAAGTTAAAAATACTTGTAAGCATGCCTATCATATCTCGCAATTTATAGAAGATTTATATGCATTGGATGCTATTGCAGGTGATGATGGCAGAAGCCCCTGGCAGTTTCAGGAAATCTGGACAAGTGATAGAGATGCCCTGGCAAAAATAACATTTTTAGATACGTTTCTATCTGAAGTGAATACCTGCCAATTCCATCCTTCTATTTTTGAACCCTGCCTTCAAACCATGTTAGCCATTCCATTGAATCAAAAAGATGATGCGGTTAGAGACAAAATTTTTTTACCAATCGGTTTTGACACGATCAATTATTCGTCTACTATGTCTGAGACGGTATGGTGCCATGTCTCTATTCGTCCTGGGAAAAACTGGCGTGATTCTGGTTTTATAGTAGACTTTCAATTGTTCACGCAACAGGGAGAGGTCGTAGCACAGATGCTTGGCGCCTATATGCGACAGGCCTTAGCCAGTACGTTCTTACGGGATGCCGAAAAATCATTATGCTACAGGATTTATTGGCAAAAGTTGGATACAGAAAAAATTTTTAAAAGTCCTTTTAGATCATCTTCGCCCAGGTGTTGGCTTATCTTTGGAGACCCGGGTGGGAGTGCTGAAAAACTTGTACAATATATCCAGGCCGATGGCAGCACCTGGATCATGTTGCTTAGTGACGGTAACTTACATATTCATACTGAATATAGGGATTTTAAAGAAAAAATTGCTGTAGATGCTATCTCAAGCCAAGAAAGTTTTGAATTTATTTTCAAAGAGAAGTTCCCTGAACATAATCTGCATTGCAACGGAGTCATCCAGTGTTGGGGGGGCAAACCACCTACTTCGGATGACATGACCTCTGAAGAGATAAAGGACGGCGTTTTTTTCGTTTATTCAAGTACTGTTTATCTGCTTCGGGCCCTTGTCTCTTCGGGTCATAATGTTGACAACTTTTGTCTGTTGACCCAGGGGGCTCAAGCAGTGGCCGAAAGTGATTTAATGAATGTGGTGCAAACACCTTTATGGGGTATGCAAAAATGTCTGGAAAGAGAACATCCTGCAATGAATGTTCATATTTTTGATCTGGATTGGTCAAATAGTACAAGCCAATTCCGAATATTTTGGGACATGTTGGGGCGTGGTACAGATCAAAAAGAAATAGCTTTCAGAAATGAAAGTTTGTACGCACCAAGACTGATGCCCCTGCGTTCATCGCATAGCAACTCGCAACCACCAGTCAAAAAACTATGTTTCGATTCCAATGCCACTTATCTTATTACAGGAGGCTTTGGTGGACTTGGGCTGGAAACAGCCGGTTGGTTGGTTGAGCATGGAGCCAAACATCTGGTATTGCTTGGCAGAAGGGGGCCGGATTCACTGGCGCAGACAAAAATCAATGGACTTCAAGAAAATGGCGTCCGGATTCGGGAAGAAATAGTAGATGTTACTGATTTCAATGCACTTTTGAAAGCAATAGCCGGTGCTCGTGAATCCCTGCCCCCATTAAAAGGTGTATTCCACCTGGCTGGAATAGCAGGAGAAGGCGTTATGATTAATCAGGATCTTAGGTATGCAGAAGAAATTTTGTCGCCAAAAGTGGAAGGTGCCTGGAATCTGCATCTGATCACTCGAAAAGATTCTCTTGATTATTTTGTCCTTTATTCTTCTATTTCTTCGCTCTTGAAAGGCCATGCAGTAGGTGCATACTCAGGAGCTAATAGCTTCTTAGACTCTCTTTCACATTATCGAAGGAGGAGAGGCTTGCCTGGAATCAGTGTTAATTGGGGGCCTTTCTCTCAAGTCGGCATGGTTGCGAATGTCGAGAAAATAGCGCAATTGAAAGAAAAGATCGGACTGGAACGTTTCTATCCCTTAAAAGCGCTTGCCAATTTTATCCATGTCAAGGAATTGCCACAGGCCTGCATCGTCGATATTGATTGGACGCTTTTTTTTACCCACTCCGATATGAAAAATGATCCTTTCTTATCCTTAATCAAAGCCCGACATGGCGGAGTAGAACTAAAAAAAGAGGATTCTAATTTCCTATCAGAACTTGCAACTGTTTCACATGAAGGACGATATGAACTGCTGGTTAATTATTTGATCCGGAAGGTTTCTGAGGCCTTAGGCATAGATGTGAACGATATCTCCATTCATGATAATCTGCTTCAGATGGGGATGGACTCATTAATATTTCTTTCCCTGGCTGAAACCATCAATAACGATGCGCATGTTAAAATTGTTCCACACAAATTATTTGAAAATCCCACGATTGAAGGACTTCACAAACAGCTTTCCGAGGAGATGAAGTTTGAAAAAACACTGCATGAAAAAGATGGTAATACACCGTTTTTGATCAAACATGATTCTATTAGTCGATATGAACCATTTTGTTTGACCGATATCCAGCATGCTTATTGGGTGGGACGCAGCGGCGTTGCAGAATTAGGGAATGTTGCCTGTCATGCATATTTTGAGATAGCCGCAGAAAAACTTGACCTTGACGGTTACACGGCTGCCTGGCAGAAGACCATTGAACGTCATGAAATGCTGAGAGCAATTGTTTTGCCCGATGGTCGCCAGCAGGTATTGGAAAACGTCCCGCCATTTCAGATACATACCACAGATCTCAGAAACGAATCTTCTGACACAATCGCACAACAACAAGCATTAATCCGAGAACAAATGTCTCATCAGGTCAGACCGGCAGACCAATGGCCCTTATTTGAAGTTCGTCTTACACGGATAGACGATGAGCAAAGTTTGCTGCATATCAGTATTGATCTGATGATTGCCGACGGGTATAGTATCGTTAACCTTATGCAGGAGATTTTACAGTATTATGAATCGCCGGAACTCAGCCTTCCCCCCATTGCATGTACCTTCCGGGACTATGTCTTGGCAGAAATAAATTTTCGGGAATCAGAATTATATCAACAATCACGACAATATTGGATAGAACGTCTACCATCATTACTGCCCGGGCCTGAGCTTCCCCTTGCAAAAACACCCTCTGAATTGAAAAGCCCCCGATTTGTAAGGCGGCAAATCAGATTAGATAAGAGTATCTGGGAGAAAACACAATCATACGCAGCTAAAGCTGGGCTGACGCGTGTCAATGTGCTGCTGGCCGCCTATGCGGAAGTACTGGCGACATGGAGTAAATCACAAAAATTCACATTAAATCTTACTTTTTTCCATCGCATGCAGAGCCATCCCCAGATCAATGAGGTTATAGGGGATTTTACCTCTCTGATTCTTTTACAAATGAATGTTAGCCATGATATTTCGTTTAGGGAACGTGCCAGGCAGATGCAAGAACAATTATGGAAAGATATAGAATTCCGTTATTTCAGCGGAGTGCGGGTGTTACAGGAACTGTCCCGTAAAAATCAGGGGGGAGAGAGAACCCTGATGCCGGTGATATTCACCAGTAACTTGGGATTCGATAATATCAGGCAGGAAAGCACCGGACTATTATTCCCTGGAGAAGTGGTTTACAGTATCTCTCAAACTCCCCAGGTATGGATAGATAACCAGGTATCCGAAGATAAAGATGACTTGGTCATTGTCTGGGATGCAGTGGAAGATCTTTTTCCTGAAAGCGTGCTGGACGACATGTTCAACGCGTACCATTTGTTGCTTAGCCGTCTTTCAGAATCCGAGGAAGCCTGGCATACAAATGCTAACTTGCTGCCGGAATACCAAGTTCTGCAACGTGAGCAGTTTAATTCCACAATACAGCCTCTTTCATCAGAAACATTAAACAGCCTTTTTGCAAAACAGGCAAAAACACAGGCGGAACAATTTGCTCTGGTCACTTCGTCTGTCCGCATTAGCTATAAGGACTTACATCATCGGTCCATGGCTATTGCCTCCCTGCTTATAAATCATGGCGTTGCCCCTAATACCCTTATCGCTGTAGTCATGGAAAAGGGGTGGGAACAGGTGGTTGCTGTTCTGGGTATTTTAGAGGCTGGGGCCGCTTATCTGCCGATAGATCCAACTGTGCCTGAAAAAAGGTTCTCACATCTTCTAAATGACGGTGAAGTCAGATTAGTACTAACTCAGTCCTGGCTGGATCAAAAATTGACATGGCCTGAAGATATAAAAGTTTTTTTTGTTGATACACAGGACTATACCCAACAACATATTGCTTCCGCCCGGATAACACAATCACCTGACGATTTGGCCTATGTCATTCACACTTCCGGCTCAACTGGACTTCCCAAAGGTGTGATGATTGATCATAAAGGCGCGGTTAATACCATCCTTGACATCAACAAGCGCTTTCATGTTACCCAAAAAGATGTGGTGTTTGCCCTGTCCAATTTGAATTTTGATCTTTCTGTTTATGATATTTTCGGGACGTTGGCCGCAGGCGGCACCATCGTTATGCCTGATGCTTCAGAGACAAAAAATCCGAGTCATTGGTTAGATTTGATAAATTTGGAAAAAGTCACAATATGGAATTCAGTTCCAATGTTAATGGAAATGCTTTTGGAGCATGTATCAGGAAACGCTGTTTCTATAGCTGAATCACTACGTTTGTGCCTATTGAGTGGAGATTGGATACCTCTTGAACTACCTGAAAAGATAAGAGTTATTTTAAAAAAAGCTCTGCCGGTAAGCTTAGGTGGCGCAACTGAAGCATCTATTTGGTCTATCCTGTACCCAATAGATAAAGTTAATTCAGAATGGAAAAGCATACCATATGGACGCCCCATGATGAATCAACAATTTTATGTTTTAAATGAGAATATGGAAGTATGTCCGAACTGGGTGACAGGCGATCTTTATATCGGTGGAATTGGGCTGGCTAAAGGTTATTGGAAAGATAAAGAAAAAACGGAATCAAGCTTTATCATTCATCCTGAAACCAGGCATCGATTATATCGTGCCGGTGATTTGGGAAGATATTTGCCTGATGGAAATATAGATTTTTTAGGCAGAGAGGATTTTCAGGTTAAGGTCAGCGGTTACCGAATTGAGTTAGGGGAAATTGAAGCTGTAATGAAACAGCATCCTGGTGTCAAAGATTCAGTCGTAATTGTTGTTGATGAATCGAATAAAAAGAAGTTTTTAGTTGGTTATGTAGTCCCTGTTAAGAATTATGATTTTTCCATAGAGGAGCTAATGGCGTACATGAAAAGTCAACTGTCCGACTACATGGTTCCTGTAGCTTTGAAGAAACTGGAGACATTGCCGCTAACCCCAAGCGGTAAAATTAATCGTAAAAGTCTACCCATCTTTGACAAAGCAGATCAGAGGTTAAGAAGGTCTTATGTAGCTCCTGAAAATGAATTGGAAGAAAAAATAGTAAGGATTGTTCAGGAAGTACTTACAATCAAAGAAGCAAGCACCCACGACAGCTTTTTCAATATGGGAGCTAACTCTCTGGATATTATAAAAATACATAACGTTTTAGTAAAAGAAATGCCACAGAGCATTTCAGTATTAGATTTTTTTGAACATTCAACAATCCAAGATTTAGCTCAATATATTATCAATAGTCGCAAAACAAATAAAAATTCTGATTCAAAAAGTCTGAAAAGAGCAAATGCGCGTAAGGCCGCAACTATAAAAAAGAAAAAACGATAAGCTATTGATCGGTTTTCATCCAGGCCAGGTGGTTAAAATAATTTTAAACAAGAATAGTGCCATAGCATGAGGGGCGTAAATAGGAAGTCCTATGATTCCAGCACCCTACAATATATAGTCTAAAATTGGGGCTAAACAGAAGAGGGATTATGCTTATGTACAAAACTGAAGATTTTGATGATATTGAATCGATAGCCATTATAGGCATGAGTTGTCGATTCCCCGATGCAAATAATATTAATGAATTTTGGGATAACCTGAAAAATGGTAAAGAATCTATTTCTTTTTTTAAGGAAGACGAATTATTAAATGCGGGACTTGACAAAGATTTAGTAAATGATCCTTTTTATATTAAAACTGCATGTATTATTAATGATATAGATATGTTTGATCCTTCTTTTTTTGGTTACACTGATACGGAAGCCGAATTGATTGATCCACAACAACGTATCTTCTTAGAATGTGCATATGAGGCATTCGAAGATGCTGGGTATTCGCTTCAATCATATGATGGTGCCATAGGAGTGTTTGGAGGTATGAGGACAAGCGGATATGCAAAGGTATTAAATGTTCTTTTTGAACGTCCGGGAACATCACGTACTTTTGAAGCAACTCTTGGAACGGCAGTAGATCAAATTTGTCTCAGAGTATCAGATACCTTAGATTTAAAAGGGCCGAGTGTTGGTATTCAAACAGGGTGTTCAACTTCTATTGTCGCGACTCATATGGCTTGTGAAAGCCTTAGAAGCGGAGAATGTGATATGGCTTTAGCTGGTGCATCTGCGTTATATATACCACAAAAGCAGGGCTATTTATATGATGATAAGATGATAACATCACCGGAAGGGAGGTGCAAAGTTTTTGACGCTAATGCGCAGGGTACAATACCCGGTAACGGCGTAGGAATCGTTTTTCTCAAGCGCCTGTCTGATGCGATTGAAGATCGAGATCATATTTATGCAGTTATCAGAGGGAGTGCTGTTAATAATGACGGTTCTTCAAAAATGAGATACCAGGCACCGAGCAGCATAGAAGGACAAAGACTTGTTATTGAAGAAGCATTGTTGATCTCAAATGTCAATCCCGAATCCTTAACATATGTAGAGGCCAATGGAATTGGAACTTTGCTTGGTGATTCTATGGAAATCGAAGCTCTTACTCGAGCTTTTCAAACACAAACAGATAAAGGAAACTTTTGTGGTATCGGTTCCGTGAAAGCGAATATAGGGCATCTCTCTAATGCGGCAGGGATTGCATCCCTTATCAAGGCCGCATTATCATTGAAAAATAAACAACTTCCTCCCAGTCCGAATTGTAACACGCCGAACCCCCAACTTCAGGGAACTCCTTTTTATGTTCTTCAAAAATGTTTGGAATGGAAAACAAATAGTTTGCCAAGGCGTGTGGGTATAAACTCTTTTGCCATCGGTGGTACTAATTCCCATATGATTTTAGAAGAAGCACCTTCAGTTCCACAAAAAGAGGGGAAAAAAAGGGACGGTTTTTTTTACATCTTTACTATTTCGGCAAAAAGTGAAAACGCTTTGAAAGATTTAGTATCAAGGTATTTAACCTTTTTTAAAAAGAATCAGCACTGTTCTATTGAGGATATTTGTTTTACGTCTAATATAGGAAGATCTCACTATCCTTTTCGTCTCGCGGTGGTAGCAGATTCAAAAGAGAATCTATACGAACAATTAAGTGCTTCAAGTTCTGAAATAAAGCAGGTTTCTGGTCTTGCACGATTTAAAAAAGAACGGGTCGCTCCCAAAATTGCTTTCCTTTTTTCCGATGTCATTGGTCGTGAATTCGTTCCAGTAAGCCGCTTTTTTTATGATAGAATACCACAATTCAGAAAAGCTATTGATCGGTGCGCGGCCATTCTGAGAAAATATCATGGTAAATTGCTTATAGATGACCTTTATAGAAATTATAGTAAGGATGCAAATACTTACGCGCAAACCACAATTTTTGCAATTGAATATGCTCTGTATCAAATGTGGAATTCATGGGGGATTACTCCGTCTGTTATCATGGGGCACGGTATTGGTGAATATGTCGCTGCATGTGTTGCGGGTATTTTTAGCGTCGATGATGCTTTAAAATTATGTTTTAGTATTGAAAATAATAGCAGCTTTCTTGTATTAAGCAATATCATTGATAAAATGACACTGGCTTCTCCTACAGTTGAAATGATTTCGCCCGATACTGGATGTTTAATGGGAAAAACTGAAAATAATATGAAAAATTACTGGGCGCGCAAGCATACAAAATCTGTTGAATTGAATGTTGAATGGAATTTTTTCAAAGAACAAAGCATAAATTCGTTTATTATAATCGGCCCTGATAATTTATTTTTTAACGAATGGCAGAAAAATAATATGCAAAAAAACAGTATGGCTCTCCAATCTTTTAGTAAAAATCAAAATGAATGGCAAAAAATATTATGGTATTTGGGGAATATATATGTCAGAGGAATGGATATTGACTGGAATGAATTTGTAAAAGGATGCACATATAAACGCATTTCTCTCCCAACATATCCTTTTCAAAAAAAGCGATGTTGGTTTGATTGTAAAAAGTAGAAACATCATTTTGATTATAATAACTCAGTAATGTCCGGTTAGGTTCTTGCATTTGCGACTTGATTCGTTCTTTGACATTGAAAAAGAACGACTATCGGCTGTAATGCTACAGAAGGAAATAACTGTCTGCCAAGACGAGACGTTCCATCCAGAAACATGTCGCGTCGCCATTGAACCGGACTCCAACTTCATCCTTCTGGAAAAGTATACTAACAGCAGGAAGGCCTCGGAATGGACGGAATCCATGGAAGAAGCCACACAGGGACTTTTAATAACGGTGGTACAGTCAACCATTGATGAGGGCAAAGGGATTCTTCACCATGTCAAAAGTGATTTGGGTGTTCTGCGGTCTACCCCATGGGTCGCGATTACTTTTCTATTCTCTGTCTTATTTTGGAGTTTCAAATATTTTGTAACCGGTTTAAGTGTTATAGCCCCTCACGGGATGTCGTTTTTTACATGCGATAACCCTGGCACTATCCCCCCCCATGTTTCGGATTGGGCTTGAGGACAATCTTTTCTGTGATGATTCGAGAGAGGAAGTTTAAGTCATTCTTTTGTAAAAAGCACCTGCTCAATGTGGGCTAAAAAAATAGAGGAATTGTATGACTCGTGAAATAATTATAGGGGTAATTGGAGGATATGGGCAAATTGGCCTTGAGGTCGTAAAATCACTATTGAAAACTACTAACAGTACGATTATTATCGCTGGTCGAAAAAAGGGGAGGGGGATAGTTGATTGCAATAATAACTCAAGAGTTTCTTATGAAATGCTTGATATTAATGATCCTCAAAAATTGAGCTTATTTTGCAATAAATGTGAGATCATAATGAATTGTGCAGGCCCCGCGACAAAAGTGTCTAAAAAGATATCTTTTTCTGCACTTAAACAAAAAAAACATTATATTGATTTAGGGGGTTGTAGTTCCTTATATCGTGATCTTATTCAAAAAAATAGTATAATAAAATCTCAATGTCTTACATTTGTTTTATCTGCAGGTATGTTTCCAGGAATATTTGAAATTTTTCCGATTTATATTGCAAGAAAGCATTTTTCAAATATCAATTCATTAGAATATTATTTTGCCTGCTTAGATAGAATTACATTTAGTGCAGCTTATGATATGGTTGTGGAAATTTTTGAAAGACCGAATGCTGGTCTGGATAAAACCGATCAGCCCCAAACAGTATTCAGAGGTAGTAACGAAATAACACTACCAGATCCTGTAGGGAAAATTACAGGACATTCATTTTATAATGAAGAAACTCATCAGATAGTAAAGGCTTTAAATTCAAAAACAGCTCTTTTTTACAGTACTTTCTGTGGTGAAATGACTCGTAAATCTCTATTTGAAATATCTATGATAAAAAAGTATGATGAGTCAAATATTGTTGATTTGTCAAATCAACTCGTACAGGCTTCTGAAATAGATGTTAAAAAAAATAAATCGTATGCTATGTTTTATTTAATTCTATCTGGTGAAAGTGAAGGTAGATTGAAAAAAGTTATTTCAACGCTAAGTGTGAATCAGTCTCATCGACTTAGCGGGATCGTTGCTGCAACAGTTGCCAAATTGATTATTAGTGGGAAACTCGAAAAACATGGATGTTTTGCTCTCCACGAATCAAACAATATTAATGAATTTATAGAATTGCTAATGCAACAAGGTATCATACTTGATGAAAGACAAATTTTGTAGCGGTTTTCGCCATG
Organism: Desulfobacter curvatus DSM 3379; assembly: GCF_000373985.1. Lineage (GTDB taxonomy): Bacteria > Desulfobacterota > Desulfobacteria > Desulfobacterales > Desulfobacteraceae > Desulfobacter > Desulfobacter curvatus. The sequence goes on along the minus strand of NZ_KB893085.1, from coordinate 7,235 downwards.
ATTATTGGGAAAAATGGATGAACAAAAAAGCTTATCTGCTGGAAGAGATAGAGCAGTATGAATCAGAGGTAGCCTCTATAAAAACCAAACTAAACAACCACCGACTATAAGTCGGTGGGTTTAAATCAAGTGCTGAAAGCACGGATACGGGTCATAAGACCCGTCAGGATTCAGTTTTGAAGTTATCATTAATAACCGCGTGCCCAGAAATGACGGCCCCAATATCGTTTTTTGATCATGGGAAATTCCTGGAAAAGTTTGCTCGATGTCCGGCCTTTGATTCGACGCATAATTTCACTCGGTGCCATAGTTGGCGGTGCCGACACGAGGATATGAACATGATCTTTGCTGACAACACCTTTAATGATGCTGATTTCAAAGGCTTCACAGGTTTGCCGAACAAGCTCTCTCACTCTAAGTGCGACACCACCTGTTAACACATGATAACGATACTTGGTGACCCAAACAAAATGATACTCAATATTAAAAACTGTATGACTCCCATATCGATATTCCATAAGTCCTCCTTACGTTGAGGCATAATGAATATCAAAATGGGAGTGATAAATCTATCCGCCTAAAGGCGGAGGTTTTAACCTTATTTGAGACTAATAAAAAAGACTCCGAAGCATATCACCTGGGAAAAATTAGAAGAGCAAGATAAATTTTTCCACTTGCTTCCTGGTCGAAAACGTTTGATGGATACCATAAAGATGATTGCATATCGGGCAGAAACTTCAATGTCCGGTATTTTGAAAAACTCAACGTTGGACATGGCTGCATCGCGGCGCTTGTTACAGGATCTATATGTAACGGAGGCAGACATCCTGCCGGACGCTAAAAACAACGTGTTGACCGTGAAAGTTCATAATGCCTCAAAGCCGGCAGCAAATGAAGCCCTCAAACGACTGTTTAAGGAACTGAACGCCTCCGAAATTCATTACCCCGGCACTGAGATGCGGATAAAATATGTACTTGCAGCCTCAAGCGATGCGTAGGAAAAATATCAGCGACGAGGAGTCACCAATTCTTCACAGAGGTAAAGAGTCCTGATCTTAAAGTAAAGCTTTCTTTTGCATTCCTGACAACGACCAGACTGAATCCACAACACATTCCAAAATTTATTTTTGCAAAACAGGGGCAGATTTCCAGGTATCTAATAGTCTAATAGGGGACAGACCACGATTAATTTGCTCTTGATTCATTTCAGGCAGGCGCATGGAGAAATGCCGTAATGCTTTTTAAAGGCTTTACTAAAATGACTCGGACTGGAGAAACCGACAAGGTAAGCGGCTTCGGAAACATTGCATTCCCGGTTGGTAAGTAGTTTACGTGCGTTTTCGAGACGAATGATACGCAGATAACCGAACGGGCATTCGCCATATATGTCTTTAAAGCCCTGGATAAGCTGGTTGTGATTGAGACCAACTTTACGGGCAAGTTCCAGTAATTTTGGCGGACTTTCCATTTTATTCTTAAGGATTTCGGATGCGTATAATATTTTATCTTCTTTGTAACCAATAGGCTTCTTCTTATGTTTTTCTTCACTTAAATGCTCAAGCTGCCGAAGCTGTAAAGCCATCAGTTCAAGCGCTTTAGCCTCCAGATAAAGCCTGTCGTTGGGATTCTTCAAGTACGAGTTCAGCATTTGACGGCTACAGGTTATCTGGGCGAAGTCCAGTTTTTTTGACCGGCCAGGTTCCTTACGTTTCTTCTCCGAAAGATAGTCCAGGCGATCCATCATTTCCATTAGCTCGGCACTGCTTTTCCCTGTTAATTTTAACATCACGGCAGGAGGCATACATACCCCAATAATTCGAATCTGTTCAAATCTGTTGACTGTCATCGAAAGGCCGAGTTTGAACCCTGGTAACCCAATATTTGAATAGTTAGGGCCCAGGGGAGTTCGTGGTTTTGCGTATGAGAAATGTTGGATGCCGGATAAACAGGAGATAAAGACAGCATAGGGGAACGGTTTAGAAAGGGGTTCCTTAAATATAAATTTACCATCTCTGTATAAGGAATAATTAGAAAAATCCAAAATTATATCGTTCTGTAAGAACACTGCCCCAGATAAAAAGCCGGTTCCATAAATAGGATTTATGGGAACTGTCGAGGGTTGTGCTGTTTCAGTCCAGCATGGCAAACATCCCATTAATTTTGATAACGGCAGTGAGGTTGGACTATTCAAAAAGATTTCTCCCGCAAAATGAATCAATCGCTTAACAAAGTGAATCAGATGCATGCACCTTCTTTTCAAATACGCTAAATTTTTATAAACCTCAATATAATTTTGGTTTAGCTAATAATATTATAGTCTATATATTTTTGCTGTTTTGTTCTTTCAAAGCTTAACTTAGTTCGCCGTGGAGCAGTGTGATATCAAAATGTAATTTTTAATTTATCCCTAAGGAGACGTAAAATGAGAAAAAAACTGACCATTTCCCTATTTCTGATTGTTATACATTTTTCCAGCGCAGTATTTGCCGCAGATAAGGAAAAGGAGAACATCATCGACCTCACGCCATGGAAAGGAAACAATGTATCCAATATTAAACTTTACGACAGTGAAGCCGGAGAAAGGTTTTTTGAAGAAGTGATGGAATATGCGCCCAAGGGGTATACAAAAAAAATGGTAAAAGACTTTTTTTACAACATGTTTTCCCTGAAATTTAAATCCCTGAGCGTTGTGGATGAAAATACGATCATCATCGACAACAAAATCACCGGGGATTATGTCCATGTCGGTAGCCTCAGTACAAAAGCTGGGAAACATGATATCACCTGGCACATTTTTAAAACCGATTCAAAAGAAATGAGCCAGGCCGGATTTAAATATTTTCTTTTTCTCCCGTTTCACGGGCACGGCAAGGGTTCTTTCAGGCATGCACATCTCAGGTATGGCAATGAAAATTTTGATTTCCTGGTGACGGACCCTTCGGTCCAATCGTGGTGGCCCGCCGTTTATCAGCCGACAGAAACCGATGAAGCCAAAGTGATGGCGCAGATGACCAAAATAGCAAAGTTGCAGGCAACAATGCTGCCGCCGTTAAAAAGGCAATAAACGAGTTGGCAGGAGAAGTAATGGATTAAGGGATGGAAATTCTACCTCGTGTTTGAACGAAAAATCACCCATCTGCGGCGTTGCATAAAAAATTGAAATTCTCACAACCAATAGGTTGCTCCGGTTTCAAATTTTATGGCTTTGCATCTGGACAACTTTTCGTCCAAACACAGGTTTTCATTAAGGCACTATCTCTATCAATCAATAGAAAAGTAGATGGAGATGCATCGGAAAAAAGTTCTTATGCACCTCTAACTTATGGTTGTCCTTTATCTTTACGCCTTATGTAGTTTCGGGGGGCTAAATAAGTTAATATCTTAAAACTAAGAAATGGATCAAAGAGAAGAAATGAAAAGAATTGAAAAAGGATTAAAAAAACTGAAAAGAAAAATAGCTTTAATTGCTGTTGCTTCACTTATACTTTCACAAAACATTTATGCTGATGAGAATCCTCAAAAATTAGATAGTATAACCGTAACGGCACAAAAAACAGAGGAGAATATACAGGAGGTCCCCATCTCCATGACAGTATTTGATGAGGTTACAATTGAAGATAAAAAAATAGAATCAATTAAAGATATAGCACCATATACTTCAAATTTTGTTCTACTGGACAAAGGGTCAGGATATTCTGCACCCTCTATACGGGGTATTTCTAACACAATTACTACACTATCATCAAATAATATGAGTGTAATGGTTGATGGGATTCCGGTATCATATTCACATGGATTTAATGAAACTTTGATGGATATAGAAAGGGTTGAAGTTTTAAAAGGACCTCAAGGGACACTCTATGGAAAAGAGGCGCAAGCTGGAGTTATCAACGTTATCACTAAAAAGCCTGATAACGAAACTATGGGGAAAATAGGTGTTGAGCTTGGTGAGGATAATAAAAGACAATATACTTTAAGTGTAAATGGTCCAATTGTAGAAGATAAACTATTTGTAGGCGTATCGGCAAAACACTATGAAAAAGATGGCTTTGTAAAAAATACGCTTCTTGGAGAATACAATGATAAAGAAAATAACTATGGAAAAGCTCATTTAAGATACACGCCAAGTGACAATCTTGAAATGTCTTTGATCTCATCTAAACTAAAATATGACAATAAAGGTAAAGATTATGTTGGTGCTATCATTAGTGCAGGTGATAGAAGTCTAAGTACAGATGTGTTAGGTTATGATAAATCTAGTATAACATCTCATGCCCTCAAAGTATCTTATGATATAAATGATTATCTTTTAGAATCAATTACAACCTATCGAAATATAAAAACAGATGCTTTACGAGCCAGTGCGAATTATGATCATGATCATAATGAAGAACATGATAAGTATGCACAAGAATTTAGAATAAGTAATAGTAGCGATCCTTTTAAATGGGTAGCAGGAGTTTATACCGATAAAGATGAAGATGAAAATTCATCAAGTTATATTTATCCTACTTTTGTATCCCCTGTTAGGACAACAGAAGAAAGTGACTCTGTGGGAGTTTTTATCCATACGGATTATGCGATCAATGATAAATTTTCTTTTATCTCGGGCGTTAGATATGATAAAGATAATAAAGAGTACGAAGATAAAACAACAAATACAAAACTAGAATTATCCAATAATGAAATCTCTCCAAAAGTCTCTTTAAAATATCAACATAATCAAGAGAGTATGTATTATACAACCATCTCAAAAGGGTACCGTGCAGGAGGTTTTTGGACTTATGCGCCAAGTGGTTATTCACCACAATATGATGAAGAAACTTTATGGAACTATGAGATAGGAGCTAAAAACTCATTTTTTGATAATAGACTTATTGTAAACGCTGCGATTTTTTATATGAAAATAGATGATATGCAAGTAAAAGTTCATCCTATTGCTGGTTCAACTCAAGCATACATAGATAATGCAGCGAAAGCGACTTCAAAAGGTTTTGAAATAGAACTCCAGGGAAAATTAACCGATACGATAGAACTTTTTGGAACTTACGGATATACTAATGTTACCTTTGATGATTATAAAGATTCAAATGGTGATTATAGCGGTAATAAAAATATTTTTGCTCCGGAATATAACTATAGTATAGGCATTCAATATCGGGATACAAACGGGTATTTTGCAAGAGTTGATGTAAACGGGTACGGTGAAACATATTTTGATAAAGAAAATGAGAATAGCAGAGATGCTTATCATCTTGTAAATGCAAAGATAGGATATGAAACCGAACATTATGATATTTATTTATATGGTAAAAATATTTTTGATAAAGAGTATAACTCTGTTAGTATGTTTGGTGGTGGTGGCATTATATATTCTCCACCAAGAGAGATCGGTGTACAACTAACATATAGATTTTAAAATTCCTACTGGCTTCCCTATCTGGTGCCCGGTATTTTCCTCATCTGAGCGCAGACGCGCAAATTGATGGATTGATGACCAAGAAAGATGAGGGAGGAGATACATTCATTTGACTATTTTTTTTAAGGCATACTCAGGAAGGTTGGCACTGGGCTTCAACTATTCCAATATGTATTTTTAGTCTTGAGTTCTCAACATCATGGAACCCTATGCGGCCCTTTGCATTGTGAGGATGCTCTCAAGGCTCAAGGCCTCCGACATGATTCCTAAAGCGACTGCCGGAACTTTTCCGGTAGTCCAATGAGGTCGAACATAATTGTGTATGATTTGATGCATGCCTATCCGGTTAGCACAGGCCACTTTGTTTTTCACCAGACTGAAAGTCTGTGGGCTTGTGTAAACGGCTGTCGGTTGGAGACTGTCTACACAAACAGCAATCTTTCAGTGCACTGAACAAAATGCCAACCTGTATTAACCGGATAGGCATGATTTGATGAACATCCAGGGTTCGTTGTAAGCCATGCTTTGTTTTCGCGTATGTGTTTGTTTTTCTCCTAAAAGTGCTGTTTCTTCTTCTTGATGCAGCATTTTGAGCCTCAAGATGGTTAGCGTGGATTTCATTTTTTGCCAAGCTTTGATCCGTGTCAGGGTGTTCCCGCTGAGTTGCTTGATATTTGGACGTTTGCGGCCTTTTTTTCGTTTTTGATCACCCTTATTTTTCACACGTACCTTGACTCCTTTGGGCAGCGTTTTTGGGGGGCGTCCAGCTTTTCCTGTTTTCAAGACTTCCGAACATAAGTCAAACAGCATGTTGCCATACCGTCTTTCTCCATCTGAAAGAAAAGTCAGGTCTTTGGTACGACCAACATATTTGCACACGGTTTTCATAACCGATTTAAATAATGCGGTATTTTTATTGCCACATCGTTGGTCTACAATGAAGCGACTGGCTCGCTCCATGATGACTGCGGTCCACCCTTTGGAGTCCGAAGGCTCGGTGCGCTTTCCCACCATGGTATATAGCTCATCCCCTTCAAATGTGAGGGAAACAAATTCATGACAAAAGGAATACAACATCAGCGTTTCTTTTTGGTCGCCAAACCGTTGCTCCCAGCGGGCAATGGTGCCCTTATGCGATTCCAATACCCGACCGGTTGCCCGAAGGCCAAGCCCCTCGCTACGAAGCAGCAGTGCTGATGCAACTTTGCTGATTGGTGTCTTCAAATTTTCCATGGCTGCATTGATAGTTTCAGCAAATAAACGATTGCAGGTTTTACATCGAATCAGATGTCGAGAACCATTATGTACCGTATTGTAAATCCTGAAAAGAGTTGTGTCCAATGAGCTGCAGCTTGGGCATTTGTGGGCGTTTTGAGGTTTCATGGTGACTATAAAACATAAAACCAGCGTTTTGAGAAGAGAGAAGGGCTTGAATTGTTGAAGCCCAGTGCCCTCCACTATCATCCTAGATAAAACCATTAACATAGATTTTACCTGGGAAGTTGAACTGGGGGAGTGGACTTAAAAGTCCTCCCTGTTCAAGTCATTGATCAGATTCAAATATTGTAACCTAAAAAATGCAGCGTCTAAGCTAAGTCAAAAGGACAGAGCCCGTGGCCTCACCATTAGACAATTTTGTACCCCAAAAAGAGGCAAATTTCATTAAAATCGAGTCAGTATTGCTAATGCCCCCCCTCCAGTAGCTGATTCTTGATTCCAAACGACTATCAAAAGCGTAGCTTAGGTATACCAATCCATTGGCTCAGTTGTCTCTTTAAATTTTTTACGCCGCAGATGGCTCGGTCAAATAAATTCC
>NZ_KB893084.1 GCF_000373985.1 Desulfobacter curvatus DSM 3379 | reverse complement strand
GTTATTGATTTCCCCGACACGGGATTGCACCTCCAATTAAGTGAATTTTAGTGTCTGGGGTTTTATCACGACAAACCGGTCAAGGTAATTGTCGTCAACCGGACAAGATAATTGTCGCAGAATACCTTAAGCTCTCCGCCGAAAATATTTTTAAATGATGCCATCAGGTCCCGGCGAACATGTTTGGCCCGCACCGTACTGCCCGACACCACGCCATGAAATGCCGTTGTCCTTTTGCCTGGAATTTCTTCTGTGTTTGTCATCAACATTTTTTTATCTCCTGGAAAATAAGGCCGATATTAATGAATTTCTGCAGATAACGGCGAACTGTTTTGCTGTTCTCATTGCGTTCATACCCAAGCAGCCCACCATTCTGAAAAAGGATACCGCCCCCATAAATAAAAAGGAAGATGTATTTTAAATGGTGCTGATTATTTTTTAGAATGCTTTCTTATTCGATACAAGACTTGGGGTAAAGCACTTTCAGAACAAGCGTTAAATCATACCATTCTGGCCAGTCAATTTTGTGTTCTATAAAATTGATTCACGGCTTTTCAAGATTGACACAATATATTGAGGTTGAAAGGTTTTCGAAAAAAACCGGATTTATAGACAGAGTCAACACCCCAGCGATGCTATTCACAGGCGTAACTTCTTTGCATCGGCGTTATTTAAAATAGTGAAGTATTCTTTTAACGTGTGGTTACCATATTCAGGGGCAAGCATATCCATTGCCATGACAGTCATAAAAAATTCCACTGGTCCATAAAACCTGCTTATAGTAACTAATTTAACGAGTTTGAGGGCAGCAACTCTTATCCAATCTGGGATATATGTTATTTTCGGTTTATCACCCAAAACTTTAAAAGCCATTGATGCCATCTCGTTTTGAGTGAGAGTTTCGGGGCCACCTATTTCAACTTCTTTATCAGGCTTCTCTATAGCATCTACACAAAAAGTCGCCAAATCTTCACCATGAATAGGATTTGCTTTCAACTTTCCTTTTCCGAAAAGATAGATTCTTCCGTTTTTTGCCATGTTAAAAATTTCCGACATATCCGAAAAAAAACCATTGGGACGAACAATACAATAATCTATCCCTGACCGCTTCAACTGCTCAACAAACAGTTCTTTTGCATCACATATTTTTAAATTTCGTAATTTTTCACCATTTAGTACTGAAATGTAAATAAATTTCTTGGCTCCACTTTTTTGGGCTTCTATCAACAAATTCATATTGGCTTGATAATCTACATCCATATACGTCAGGCCATCCTTTTGTCTTGTAATGCCAACAGTTGAAATAACAATATCGACACCTTCACAGCATTTTTTGATAGAATCTGGATCAGTCAGCTCAGCTTTGAGTATTTCATTGGCTTCAATATCATTTTTTGCAAGTTTTTCCGGACTTCGAGCAATAGCCCTAAAAAAATATGATCGTTGTTGAAGTTCCTTTGCAATATAGATCCCTAAATACCCGGTTGACCCTGCCAACAAAATTTTTTTCATATTGTCCTCAACACATTATGCATAACGGCGCATTCAGCGACTTGTCCACTGAGCTGCTTTTGTTGCTGATTGTTGTACTCGGCGTTGTCGCTCTCGTTCGTGTATTTGTTCCAACCGCTCTTCTAAAGAATTAAGGCCTAACGCCTTCCTTCTTTCATTGACCGTTTCAGGCTCAGTAATGGGAAAGGGAATTGGCCAACCTTCAACGTCTCCCGCAGCCACGGCAATCTTTAGCAGTTCGATGCAATCCGACATAAACTTGGTATCTGGGGTTTTTTGCCCATCCCCCCGAAAAGTGCAATAAGGGGCTTTTTCTCCAAACTCGATAAAAATTTGAACAGCAATGATTGTATTTGAATTCTTGAGAACCGGGGGTTTTTGTCCAAAACCACAAAATTTCCGACGAGGCTACACATGGCCGGAACATTTGTTATCATTCATCGGACCAACTGCCGTCAGGCCAGATGGATCTCATATGCGCTGCGGTTCCCTTTTCCATGGATATCAGAAATTCATGAATGCTGGCGATTTGCCCGACGCCAAACCGGCCCTCTGCTGAACCGGGATCGTTATTGATTTTAATCATGGCGTTTGCAAAACTCCCAGCTTTGAATGCCGTGACAAATTCCTGATTCTCGTTTATCGCCTGCTCCAGTTCCTCATGAACCTCCGAGGGTAGGTCAGAAGTTATTTCAATTTCACCCTCACTGTTTTCCTGAAGCCAAACAGATTGATCACCTGAAATTCCAAGGGACTTGAGTGTGTCCATGAGCAACTCTGCCGCTTTTTCCATATTCTCTTTTGCAAATGCTTTTTTTTCTTCATATGTAATTACCCCATCTTTACTGGCTTCCGCCCCAAATAAACCCGGCATACACGAGGGATCTGCATAACAATCAGATGCTTGGGCCTGCATATTCCTGCCTTCATCTGAAATACTGACCGTGTCACTTTTTCCCATTGGCCGGAATTCTTTTCCTGTCTGAATCCCTTGAAGTCTGAATTGATCCGGATACATAACCATGGTTGAGATTGGTGTAACTTTCATTGTAATCCTCTTTATGAATTAGGATATTCTTGTTCCGATGACAACAAGAAGCAATAAGCAGACCATACAAAAAAACATTTTGGACCAGCGGGAGCATTCGAACAGAAAGTTACGGTTTTGAGATTAGTTTTGGTGGCAGAACCGTAATTTTCTGTTCAGGTAATAGATTGGGGTGTATTTACGGATTTCCCCTAAATGTTAAATGAGACCCGATTTACTGAAAAAAAGCGGAAAATATTTCCTTATCCTATCAATTAAAAATTGTGTTTAAATTATAACATGTTGTTTTAACAAAATGTTCTTTTTAGTATAAAAATTGCTTGATTCATAATTAAACAATTTTTAACAGGAATAAAAATCCATTAGGAGTTGCTATGAGTATCTCGAATATCCAAACGGTTCAAGGTTCGTACACTTCTATTTTTGTTCAAAATAACTCGAATTATACCATTGCATCACCGCGTTCTACTACAGAATCATACACCGTGAATATTTCTGAAACTGCTTTGGAGCTGTCACGAAATGTAGAGGCCGGAGAGATTAGTACCGAAATTAGTGATGAGGATCTTCCTGTAGAAGCATTTGCTTTCCCAGAATGGTTTTCAAAATGGATACCGGACGAGGCTAACGTTAGTGATCAACTAGGCGTACCTCTATCAAGCAACAATTCACTCAGTAGCGATAGAAGTGATGACCTTGGCGAATATGTCAACACGCTCCTTCAATATTTTCAGGAAGAATTAAAGAACAATGGAATAGACGGCGCAGGGGATTATTATACGTCAGTTTTGAAGAACGAAGAGACAAGCGAAGCAGTACACCAAGCGGTAAAAGATCGCATTTCTGATGATTTGCGAACCCAAAAATTAATGCAGTCTTTCAGAAAAAGCCTGCAATAAGGAGGAGTTAATGATGACGACAATACCAATACAACAAACCTCTATAATTTCATCTTATTCCACGAATCTAACAAAACAAACCCGCTATGTCGCTTCCTCAGATACAACCTCCCAACAGAGTGAAACTCGTTCACTATCTGATATTGCAAAGAAATATGATGTTGAAAATATTTCTCCCGAAGAAATGGCTCAAATGAGTCAAGAATTATATGATAATAATCATATTTCACTCAAGATACATGCACTTCTATCTTTTCAACCCGAGTTAGGTGATTTCGACGCTATACTTGCTCAAAAAACCGGCACGTCATCTTTATCTAACCAGCGTCGTAATTTCTTACAGGAATGGGAAGATCGTTTGCAATCTAAGCAAGATGAAGGGCTTGCAATTGAAAATACAAAAAAGATTGTCAACCTTTTGCAAAATCTCAGCGCACTCTCGTAATTTGGGGTATTTTGAGCAGCCCTTCGAAACTGCCTATTTTCAATTTGGACCAGCAGGAGCGTTTAAATGGAGTCCTCCACATTTCCTGAGGCAGGGCACCATTGGAAAAGGTTGCCAAATTCGACCAATTGCCAAATTAAAACAACATGTAATATCCATGACAAAAGCAAGTAATACCAAGGTCCACAATAATGGTATGATTGAACTCTTTTTCTGAAATTATCCGACCACCAGATATTGTATCTGCCCGCAAACGCCACCAGTAAATTTTATATATTATTAAATTGATTTTGACGGACTTTTGAAGAGTTAAGGAATAGAAAACCTCCCTGCAAAATCGAAATAGATCCCTTTTATTTTTTCGATTTCGAGGTGAATTGCATTGGGTGAATTCAACTTATTTTGAGATTAAATTATTTCCGGAATCGGGTTAATAAGGCTATTCCGATACTGCCGCTGCCGCCCGCCGGGCGCTGACAAGAGCGCCTTCAAGGTAGCCGCCAAATTGACCTGCGGTTTCGCTGCCAGCAAAATGAAGCGTGTTGTTCCAGATGCTCGTTTTCCCGCCTGGCGGATAAAACTCAGGATGGTTGTGGCAGGATCTTTTGTCGTATTCCGTGGCTGTAAACAATTCTGTGGCCCAGTCCTGGTAATACAGTTCCAGGGGCTGTGCCGCATCAGGTCCGAAAAGCTGTACAAGCTGAGAGAGAATGGCCCGGGACATGGTCTTTTCGTCCTTCCTTCTCAGGGCAGGAATGCCTGCAAAGCCTGTCAGTCCATAGGGGACGGCACAGGCACCGGACCCGTCATGGATCTCTCCGAGGGGACCGCGCTGACTGAACGCCTGGCCGGAAAGTCCCATGCTGCGCCAGGCGGCTTTATCATACAGGGCGAAAAATTTGGCATGTCCGGCCATCCAGGTGGATGCTTTAAGCATGGCCTGGGTTAGATCAGAGGGGAGATCCGGGGTAAATAGAATGGACCGGGCTGCAAGCCTGGGCGGCAGGGCAAGAATGACATTGGAGGCAGAAAGTGTACATCTGGGCGGCTGGTCAAGATGCCCAACCGAAACCTTGCACCCATTTTCATGGCGCCGGATTTCACAGACCGGGTGGTTCAGGCGGATGAACTCTGCCCCAATCCGGATCAACAATCCTTTGACAAGGGAGATCATCCCGCCCTCAAGGCGGAAGGCGGGTGGTTCCATGGGACAGCCGGATACGGTCTGGACATCGCCCGCTTTGGTTTCAAACAATGCAAGACCCTGTTCGAACTGAGGATAGCTTTTTAATCCCAGATACCTTACCAGAGCGGATACTTCAGGGTTTATCATAGGCCAAAACCAGGAAGGACCTAAGTCTGCAAAAAAAATTTGGTGTGCCGGGCATAAAATTCTGCCCCCGATCCTGGATCTGGCTTCCAGAACAACCACGGATTTATTTTGTGCAACAAGCCGGGCGGCACAGGCAATGCCGCTTAATCCTGCCCCGACAATTATTGTATCAATTTTTTCCATAATCTTTAAATTCCACTGGGGTGAACAGACACCCTAAAAGTTTATGCGCCTTTGGAATTGAAAATGCAACGATTTTGACGATGGATATACCGGTATAAAGATCGGTCAAGCAGGCCGACACGCTTGGGTTAAATCATTTTTTCCTTTTTTCAACTCTGTTTTTTCAGTTACTTATATGATATGTTCTTTTGCTTTATCAGGATGGTAGTGATAAAAAGATACGGCAAAAAGAATAAGGTTATTGCTTAAGGAGAATTACCCCATATGGCACGTTTAAATGATTTTGAACTGTCGCTTATAAAGGTTACTGACAGTCCATTAATATACAAGGCACAGATTCCTCCGGAGTGCACTTTTTTCCAGGATGTCCGACGCTATCAGAGCATTGGGCCCCAGATGGAAATCCGGATCATCCCGGTGAATGGAATGATCGAGCTCGACCCGGACATGGAACCCGTATCCTTTAATAAACTCACCGGCGCCGAACGCAAAGCCCTGGTGGATTATCTGACGGTCCGTGTTGCCAGAGGCGATAATATCGGGTATGCATGGGCCTTTTTCCGGTCTGCGGATAAAAAGAAAAGCCTTGTGGCGTACGGGGGCAACGTGGTGCATGATGATACCTATATGGGTAAGGAACGCGTCACAACCCTGCTTTCGATCCTCCAGAAACAAAAAGGCATCAGCAAAATGAAACAGCGCTGGTTTCCCTGGATTGCCGCTATTCTGCTGATTTCCTTGATCGGTTTCGTGGGATTTAAATATGGTACCCTGTTAAAAAAGATTCCCTTTATCAGCAGCATCGGCAAGGATACCAGCCCTGAAATGCAGTTTTACCAAACCGTATTCCCCCAGTTGGATGCCTGGCTCCATGACGGAGCGCCGGAACAAAAAGATGTGGCGAGAAAGCTTTTAAAAACCGAATATGTCTCGTCCATGCTTCAAACCATGGGCCTTCCCGAATACCGTCAGGGCGGTGAGGAGGAGATGAACCGGGGCAATCGATTGATTTTATTCGTATATTTTAACTATAATAACCAGGTTGAAGAGTTGATCAGCGCCCGCAGGGAGGTCCTGGCAGGCACTGAATTCATGCGCCTGGCACGGATTTATTCGACAGTGCAGTCCGGGTATGCTTCCAATATTTTCTATTTCAAGGTCGGGGATTTAAATATCAAGCACACTGAAATTTCCAACTATATGAAGCAGAACATGATCTCCTACCCCGATTTTAAAAAAATCCGGGATGAAAATGCCTTTGCAGAACTCATGGCCAGTGACCGCATCAGTTACAAGATGAAGGGCTTTCTGGAGAATGTATACACCTTTACCCCCCTTCGCATTGACACCAAATTTAACGGTAAAGCCTGGTACCTGCTCACCCGGAGCAACAGTTCCGGAAATCTTGATTTTGCAGCTTTCTTCCACCAGGGCAGCGCCACCCTGGTGCCCAAACGTATAGGACACCTGGTGCTGGAAGACAAGGGGCTGCCTGCGGACATGGCCTGGTATGCGTTTGATGATAATCAGGCCGGGGGATTGAAGCTGTCGGACAGCACCTTGACCTATTTCAGTACAGAGACCGGCCAGACCAACCAGCTTGGGATCATTAAAGAGCGGATCAAGGCCCTGGGCCTGTCCAAGGTGTCCCAGGACCGGATTAAGGTCAGTGTCCACCGTGAACTGCTCATGGGAGATGCAAAGGGTAAATACGGCATTCAGACCAATGATCCCATAACAAGTCTGGTGCTGTCCAACCTGATTACCAAATCATCCTTTGAGCAGGAGGCCAATGTCTCCTTAAAGCGGGACCCCATTCAGTTCAACACCACCTTGATTCAGCTTTCCAAGGATGACAGTTTTTCAGTTCAATCTGTGACCATTACGCCCGGCACCACGAATATCATCCGCTTGTTTGAGCCCTTGGACAGCTTTAAGGCAACGTTTAGGGACGGCTCCTCCACCACCTTTGAGAAGGCCAGCGTTAACCTGTTCAACCCTTTTACTTTTATGGTATCCAGGGACAGCATCACCCTGTGTTTCCGTCATGACATCACGGATATGACCATTGAGGCCGGCGACACTGAGCTTAGAATCGTCAAGGCCAAGGACGGAAATTATCAGATTGTAAAAATTCCATAGGAGCCAAACGTTTTGAAAAAATCAGCATCAAGGAGTTTTATTTAACCATATGTTTGACAACACAGACCGGCTTTTGAAAATTCAGAACGGCATCAAGGAGATCATCCAGCAACTTGCCGGCGTGCCGGCCCGGCAGGCAGACCGGGTGAACAAGGTCATTGAACGCTGCCAACTGTGCCTGAAAACGGCACCGGACACGGATCTGCCCGTATATATCCACATTACGGGTACGGATAAATCCTTTAAGACCAGCTATCTTCTGGATCTGTTTGACAATGACACGCTTCGCAGGCTGTTTGCGGTCAAGCAGCGCAACACCTCGGAGAACACGGCGGTTCCCTGTCTTGTGGAACCGGTATCCTGGACCGACGAGGTGGTGGTCAGCCAGATCAGCATTTCCACGGGCAATGTAATCCGGGACCGGTTAACCCAAGAGCAGTTCAACCGGCTGTATGATCTTTCCTCCGGGGCAGACCCGGATGATTACCTCATCCGGGTGGCCGTGCCCGAGGACCAGACCCCCATGACCTTGCCGGCCATTGAATATCCGGGCATTAAAGAGGGTGCGGACGCCGTTGAGTTCCAGAAGGAGCGCCATGAAAAGTTCCAGGCCAATATGCTGGATTGCTTGGAGCGCTATCCCGGTATTCTTGTGGCTTGTTTCCAGCACAAAATCGCCATCCCACCGGGCCACCCCTTGGATGCCATCCTCAAAAAATACCGCACAGTGCTGGAAACCACTCACGCGTACCAGAAATTGCCGTTGATTCTCTCCCTGCAGGGGGACAGTGCCGTGGCAAGCTATTGCGGCAACACCAATGTGGAGCAGGATCTTGAAAGCGATTTCAAAAGCTATAAAGCCTTTGAAACCGTTGTGCAGTTGATTAATCCGTGCAACAGTGAATATCCGGTGAATTTTATCTCTCCCGGCCCCCACGTGGATACCTGGATACGCAATCTGTCTCGGTACAAAGATTTACGTGAAATCAAGGATCAGATCAAAGCGGACGGGGGAATTGCCTGGTCCAGGCAGATGCTCAACGACATCTGCACCACCTCCAATATCAGAGATGCCCTTGACAATCTGTTTTTGATGCCCTGGATCAAAAAGGCGGAAAAAGTGCATACCCAGGCTGTTGATTTGCTTTATGAAATTGAAAGTTATGATGAGGTGGCCGAAGTCAAGGAACGCATGCGCAAAGCCATTTTAAAAGGGACCTACCAAACCCTGCGGCACTTTTTTGATCGGGAAATCCAATATAACGAAGAGGGGGGGGGTGAAGACCACAAAGCGTTCTGGAACGCCATATTCACCCAGTACCTGGACCAGTTTTTGGCCGACACCCCCAAAAGCGAGGCCATTGCCGATGTCCTATGGAAAAATATGCACAAGCGCCTTGATCCTGAAAACAAAGGCTTTTTGAGTGCCGCGGAAAAGGATTTGCCCCACATCATCATGAACATGGCGGAATTTTACGTTCCCAACATGCTGGTGCGCGGTGATTTCACCCTTGTAGAAAGACGTATTAAAGAGGATGCCCAACATGTGGTTTAATCTGTTCAAACGAAAAAAAAAGGAAGTGGACCAGTTCCAGCTGGAACTGGAGGATGACGGCAAACTTTACTATGAAACCATTGCTGGCCGCACCCCAAGGGACATCCAGAACCACGAGGAATATATTCTTTTCATTGATTTCGGCTCTTACCGGACCAGTGTTTTGTGCTGGCCCTGCAGCTTTGGCCGGGACAAAATCACCGACTCATGGCAGTATGTCGTCCATGGCGACTCCGATGCCCAGGGGGGATTCCCTTCGGCTTTTATCAATCCGCCTTCCGGTGATGAGCGGGATTTTGCCTTTGTGCCTGATATGGGTGAAGAGCATGTCAGTTCAAGCCAGATTGTTAAAAGCGCCAAATATGAATTTGCCTCCAAATTTGCCGCCTACAGGGGAGATGTGCCCCAGTTCAAGCTTTACATCAAAAAAATCCTTGAACACAGTTTCAAATATATCACCGAGCCCAATAAGGATCGCCCCTGGAACGGCCCTGCCATTCCGGTAATCACAGAAATCCGGGTCACGGTACCGGACCTGTTCATTGAAAATTTAAGAAACGGGTACAGGGAAAATATCTATTCCGTGTGCATGAACCTATCATCGGACCGGAAGTGGAAATGGTTGTTCCCAAGTGATTTGAGACATTTGCGTAAAACATTTGTCAATATTTCTGCAGATGAAAGCGGGGCGTGCGAGCTTTATTTTTTGAACCTGATCAAGCTGCTGCCGTTCTGGGACCTGTCCGGCCAGAAAGACCGGCTGCCGGATTTAAAGGATGTAGACTTTATTTTCTCCCAGGCTGCCCAGCGTGACCCCAATGCCGAGAATCTTCAGTTTGTGGTGTGTCACATTGACATTGGCGGATTGACCACAGATGTCAGCGTTCTTCTGGCCAATACGTTTCAGGATCCGGCGCTTGGCATTACCACAGCCCTGAACCGAAAGGAATCTTTTTCCGAAAGAAAGGCCGGTGAATATTTTGCAGAGACCTTTGCCCAGAACCGCTCCCCGGAGGAAACCGGTCCATGGTGGGACAATGACCGGTTCCTTGGAAGGGACTTTTCACGGTTTCTGGAACTGTTATGCAGTAAACAGGCCGGTTTGCTCAACGAATGGCGCAAGGATAAAAATTTGTCCGGCATCTATTTTCTGATTTCAGGCCGTCCCACCAAGTCCGAAAAGGTTAGAAAAGCCATTAAAAAGCACATCCTCAAGGAGTTCAACAAGGACGAACTGCTGCTCTTGCCCGAGCACTGCCTGTTCATGGCCGAGTACCGGCATGTGGGTAAAAACCAGGAAGGGGAGCGCTATGCCAAAAAAATCTCCCATTTTGAAAAATTGATTACCCTGCTGGGCAATGTGTACACCCTTTATGACGGGTATGAAATCTGTGTGGATGACCACAAATATTATATTTCCATGGATACGGATACCCGGACCACCGCCCAGATGGAAGTGCTTCCCGGGCGGATCTACAATATGGAAGAGTTTGAAAATTACAAGAAATCGGCAGAGCACAACAATGTCAACCACCTGGCCTTTACCCGATTTCCGGCAGGGGAAAACAGCACCCGGTTTCTTACGGTAAAGACCATTGCCCGGCAGTCCGCCTATCCCGTAATCCGGGTGGCCCAGAGCAGTGACAACCAGGCATGGATCATGCCGTCCCTTATGATCACTAATCTGGAGCAGAATGACCAGGCCTTTGATCTGTCATGGGGAGCACTGTCACTGGAATAAAGGAATGCCCAGTATGTTTCTGCAGGTCCGGTGTCATCAAAGTTAAGATGTTTCCAACTTAAAACCATGAAGAGCATGAAGAACACGAAGATTGATTCCCGGTATATATTCTTCATGCGCTTCATGTCCTTCATGGTAAAATAAAAGCTCAATACCTAAGGCGGCTGAGCCGCAGAAACTAGAGACTGGAAACTAGAAACAAGAAGAAAGGAGTTTGACAATTTCTTGTTTTTTTTTGACAGAAACTCAGGAGTAAGGCGCGAATATTGCTCGCGAGCTTTAAGAAATTCAATATAGAGGAGGAAATAATGGAACTAATCAGCGTAACCATAGAAAACCCGGAAGAACTCAACTTTATCCTGGGGCATTCCCATTTCATTAAAACCGTTGAAGATGTTCACGAGGCCATTGTCTGCACCGTACCCAACGCCAAATTCGGGGTGGCATTCTGCGAGGCTTCCGGGGATTGCCTGATCCGTCATTCCGGAACGGATGAAGATATGGTGGAACTTGCAAAAAAGAATGCCCAGGCCCTGTCAGCCGGTCATTCCTTTATCATTTTTATGAAAGATATGTTTCCCGTCAACATCGTGAATACCATCCAAGCCGTTCCAGAGGTGGTGCGCATCCATTGTGCCACAGCCAATCCTACACAGGTGATCATGGCCCAGACCGACCAGGGCAGAGGCATTCTGGGTGTGGTGGACGGGTTTTCTTCCAAGGGTGTTGAAACAGAGGACGACATTAAAAAACGCAAAGATTTTTTGAGGATGATCGGTTACAAGCTGTAAACACTATAGAGTAGGCCGAATAGAATCCGCCCGATGATAAGCGCCTTCCTATGGAAGGCGCAGCAAAGGCCCAATCGTTGAACGATTAGGCCTTTGTCTTAACCCCAATATTGGCGAAAGACTTTTTGCGACACCATCAGATCTGTTCAAGAATTTTTTTAGCCTCATCCGCTCCATTAAAGTCTTTCTTCAGCTCAAGTGCCTTTTTCAGGTATTTTTCAGCATTGGTGTAATCCCACTTTTTATTGTAGGCCAGGCCCATATGAAAGTTGAACATCGGGTTTTCAGGCTCTTTTTCAATGCAGCCGGCGAACTCTTGAATGGCAGAATCATAGAGTTCTTTTTTGTAGTAAATCCAGCCCAGGGTATCCATGATGGCCGGGATTTCCCCGCTGAGCTCCTTGGCTTTTCTGGCCATATCCAGGGCTTTGTTCATCTCCATGTTCCGTTCGGCATAGAAAAACGCCAGGTTGTTCAAGGCCGGAATGTATTCCGGATTTAGTTCGAGAACTTTTTCGTAGTGTGCCTTTGCCTGTTCATTTTTACCATTTTTTTCGTAAAACAGTCCAAGTTGAAAATGGGGTTCGATTTGCTCAGGCCGCTGAGCCAACAGGTTATTATAGGTCTCAATCTCTTTGGTATCATTTTTTTCCTGATGGTATATCCTGGCCAGGGCGAGGTAGGATTGAGTAAATTGGGGATTGGACTGGATGGACAGTTCAAAGGCTTGCTTTGCAGCATCCGACTCTCCAAGGGCCATGAAAAGGTTTCCCCTGAGCCCTTGGATAATGGAGACCACAACAGGCGGTGCGTCCTGCATGGCCTCAAGATGGGCATCACACCTGTCAAGAGCGGTCTGATACTCTTTTTGGGCGCTGTACACCCGGATCATGTTGGTAAAAACATCCATCAGGTTTGGGTTAATGGCCAGGGCTTTGTCATAGACGGCCAATGCCTTGTCCGGTTTTTTGTCCATCATAAAAAGATTGCCCAATCTGAACAGGGCTGCCGGGTTCTCGGGGTGGTCCTGGATCAAAGCTTCATAAATAGCCTGGGCTTTTTGTATTTTATGCTGTGCTGCGTAAAGATTGCCCTTCAGCAAAAGAGCCTCATAGTTTTTAGGGCTTAGTTTCAATGCCTTGTCAATTTCAGCCTCGGCCAGAAAATAGTCGGCCCGTCTGAAATAGATATCCGCCATTATAACTCTTGCTTTGAGGTGGGAGGGATTCTTTTCCAGGGTTTTGGCAATATAGGCCATGGCCTGATCTGTTTTTCTTTCTTTCAACAGCACAGAACCCAGTAAAAAATTATACTGGGCTGAATCGGGTTCCTCTTCCAACAGGGACAGCAGGATTTCCTTGGCTTGATCCTCTTTATCCCGGGATATCAACAGCTTTGCTTTGAGAACCTTTGCCTGGGGAAAGTCGGGGCGGACAGCCAATACCTCATCAATTATTTTTTCGGATTTTTCATATTCCCGGTGAAGGAAATAAAAGTCTGCATAAGCGGTCTTCAAACCCGAATGTTCCGGATGGATGGCCAGGGCTTTTTTGATAAACCCCTCTGCCTTGTCCGGCTGCTCGTTGGCATTGTAGAACCGGGCAATGAGCATGTGGGGCAACGGATTGTCCGGTGCCAGTTCAATCGCTTTTAAAAAAGATTGCTCGGCCTGGCTGTTTTCATTTTGGCCTGCCTGGAAATTGGCCAGCATGAGCCTGGGTTCAACAGCCTCCGGTTTTTTAGCCACCAGGTCTTCCAGAACTTTCTGGGCTTTTTCATAGGCCTTTTGGGCCAGGTAATAACTGAATACGGCACGGTTAATGTTCAAGTTATCCGGTGCCGTTTCCAGGGCTTTTATCAGCATGGCTTCGGCTCTGGCGGAATCTTTTTGGGCCAGGTAGATCCTTGCAAGGACCAGCATGGCTCTGGTCTGTTTGGAATCCAGCGTAAGAATCCGGTCATAGATGGCCGCCAAGGCATCTAATGGCTCTTTTTTGCTGCCCAGAACACCGGCTTTCAGATAGAGGCCTTTGATGTTGTCCGGGTCAGCCGTAAGGACCTGTGTTACTTTTTTTTCCGCTTCAGGCCATTTCTTGGCCAGAAAATAGAACGAGGCCAGCTGGAGTTTGGTTTCAAGATTGTCCGGTTCCAGCTGCTCCAGCCGTAAAAATGCAGTAAACGCCTCCTGGGCCTTTTTTTCCTTCACATAGGTTTGGGCAAGAAGATGATATGCCTCTGCTGAATCCGGTATCAGACTGACTGCGTTCTTCAGCTGTATTTCAGCCTTGGCATATTCCTGCTTTTCAAAATACGCTTTCCCTTCCCGGATATAGTTCTCTGCGTCTTGCTGGTCAGAAGCACAACCTTCAAGGACGAGAATCAGAATTAAAAAAAAAGGTAAACAACGGCTCATATTTTTCTCCTAAAAGGTTTGGGATATATTTAAATATCTTAGTGTACGGGATGGTTACGTGCAATCTATTTTTTAAAAGCCTCTTTTTTTGATGCGTATGAATTTGGATCAATAGTCATGTTTGATTTTAAATACGCTTCGACCTGTTGTGCCGTTTCAAGATTTAAAACCGTTTGTGCCATCTTTTCTACCTGCTGAATAGTACAGTGGCGTATTGCGTTTTTTACTTCGGGGATATTGGGTGCGTTCATACTCAGTTCATCCAGCCCTAAACCAATGAGCACTGGTGCTGCCAGGGGATTTGCTGCCAGTTCTCCACACATGCCGACCCGTATTCCAGCCTTATGGGCTGCCCCGGCGGTTTGGGCCACCATCCTGAGCACCGCCGGATTCAGGGCATTGACCAGGTGACTGACCTTCCGGTTTCCCCGGTCCGCACCCATCAGATACTGGGTCAAATCATTGGAACCGATGCTGAAAAAATTCGCCTTGCCGGCCAGTTGGTCTGCGATGGCTACGGCCGACGGTACCTCAATCATCAGCCCCACTTCCATATTTTCATCAAAAGGCGTACCAGCCGTTTTCAGTTCCTGTTTCACACCATCCAGAATAGTTTTGGCCTCACGGAACTCTTCCGGGGTACTGATCATGGGAAACATAATTTTAATATTGTGACCGGGACTTGCTTTGAGGATGGCCCGCAACTGGGTTTTAAAAATTTCCGGGTAGGCCAGGCAGAAACGAATGCCTCTTAATCCAAGAAACGGATTGTTTTCCGGTCCCATATCCAGGTAGGGAACCGTCTTATCTGCGCCTAAATCCAGGGTTCGGATAACCAGGGGGCGGGTTTGCATTGTTTGGGCCATCCGGATATAGGCCAGCAATTGCTCCTCCTCGGAAGGTGCCTGTAACCGCCCCAGAAACAAGAATTCCGTCCTAAAAAGTCCCACACCTTCGGCACCGTAATCCAAGATTGTTTTTGTATCATGGGGGCCGCTGTTGGCAACGACTTTAATGGTTCTGGGGTTCTTGCCCATGGTGGATGCCGGAGCCATGGCAAGTGCCTTGGCCTGCTGCTGCCGGGTTTTCCACCTGTCACGCCGTGTTTTGAATTCTGCCAGCCGGCTTTGGGTAGGGTGGGGCCAGACCAATCCCAGGGTGCCGTCCAGGGCAATGATTTCGTTTTCAGGCCATGTGAGTATATCATAGCCTAACCCCACAATCGTTGGAATTCCCAGGGCTTTGGCGACAATGGCGCTGTGAGACGTCTCGCCGCCCAGGGCCGTGCAGAGGGCCAGGACATTATCCGGGTTCAGTTGAACCGTAGCCGACGGGGTCAACTCCTCTGCAAACAGGATGGCCGGCTGCGCAAATTTTAAAACGGGCGGACTTTGTCCCACAAGTTGTATTAGCACACGCCTGCCCACATCAATGAGGTCAGCTGCCTGTTCACGAAGATATGGATCTTCAAGTTTGCGGTATTCCCGGGCCATGGCTTCTATGGATTCCAGCCAGGCTGATTCTGCATTGCACTGCCGGGACAATATCATTTTTTGCACCGCATTCAGCAGGGCCGGGTCATCCAGAAATATTTTCTGGGCATCAAAAATAGCCGCTTCCGTGGCGCCTACTTTGTGGGACGCATGGTTTTTCAACTGCTCAAGGTCCTGTCCGGCTTTTAAAAACGCTGCCTGAAGTTTTTTAATTTCCGCCCGGGGGGCCTGGACCTGTCGGGTTTTAACTTCGGGAAGTTGGGCGCGGTAATGAGTCACAGGGCCGACCGCAATGCCGGGGGACACCGGAATACCTGCAATTGCCCCTTGGGTATTTTTCCGGGTATCGGCAAGCCCAGTCTTTTTTCCCGACATTACAGGGGGGATGTTTTCGTCTTCCTCGTTGAATTTATTTTCGGCCAGAACTTTCAGGAATTCTATGGCCTGTCGCGCCTGGGGGCCGGATGCCCTGACTTCAATTTGATCGCCCCGGCCTGCACCCAGCAGGGTCAATTGGTTGATGCTTTTGGCATTGGCGGTTTTTGTCCCTTTTGTGACTATAATATCCGCCTGAAAAAGGCCGGCGGTCTTAACGAAATTGGCAGCCGGGCGGGCATGCAGGCCGTTACGATTGAGAATGGTCAGGGTCAGATTAATTTCTTCATTACCGGATACGGTCGATATTTTTGGGGAGGAAGGAACCACGCTCGGTTCAAAGCAGGTTACCTGGGCCAACTGTTCTTCCTTTGCGAGAAGGGCATTTGAGGCCTCGGCCATAACATCAGCAAGGTTTGCACCAATTGATGCCTGAACCGCTGCAGCAACAGCGCCTTCCACAAGGGGGGCCGCACACAGTTTAACATTTTTGGCCTTTTGGGGATCAAGAAATTCCAGGGCCATTTCTGCACTGAGCAGGGCACTGCCTAAGTCCATGATGACCAGCACGCCGTCTTCGCCGTAAACGGATTCAATGGCGGCCTGCACTTTGATCGGATCGGTACCAAAGGGATTTTGGGAGTCATCAATGCCGCCGGCAACTGCGATCATGCCCTTGCCCTGGGTCATTTGCTCCGCGATCTCTTTTACGCCTTCGGCCAGCTTGGCACTGTGGGATACAAAAACTAAACCAACCATGGGGTTTCCTTTGTCGGATATTATCCAAAGAGGCTATGCCTCTAAAACTTCAAGCAGCATTTTAAATATCAGGCAGGAAGAGGTCGCCCCGGGGTCCTGGTGCCCGATACTGCGTTCGCCAAGGTAACTTGCCCGGCCTTTTCTGGCCTGTAGGGGAATCGTGTCTTTCATGCCCTGTTCAATGGCTTCTGCCCCGGCCTTTACAATCGTGAGGGTGTCTTTGCCGTTTGACAGGGCTGCCTGCATGGCATCCAACGCCGGAGCCCAGGCATCAAACATGGTTTTGTCTCCACGGTTGGGCCGGCCGCGCTGGACAATGCCGTCCACTCCGCCCTTGAACATGGCACACAGATCAATCGAGTCCAAGGCTTCTTTGCCGTTCCCGGCTGTGGCGGCGCGCATGAAAAAAGTGCCGTAAAGCGGCCCGCTGGCACCGCCCACACTGGAAATCAGGGTCATGCCCGTTGCTTTTAAAATATTGCCGATATCCTTGCCCGCAATCGTGGGCAGTTTTTCCTCTACTTTTTTGAATCCACGGGTCATGTTAACCCCATGGTCTGCATCACCGATTGCTGCATCAAGCTGGGTCAGATAGTCTTTGTTTTTTTGGATGATATCGGCAGATTTTTCCAGCCATTCTATGATCTGTCCTTTGCTGACGGTCATTATTTCCTCTCCATATATTTTTCATGCGCCCCAGCGCAGGCTCGGTGTCTTCACCGGTGCATCCCAAAATTTGAGGATCTCTTTATCTGCTTTGAGAAGCGTGACGGAACAACCCTGCATTTCAAGGGAGGTAATGTAAGGTCCGATGAGATTGCGTGCAATCTTAATTCCTTTGGATTTGCAAACATCAGCCAGTTTGCTGTATACGGCGTATAACTCGGATACGGGTGTACCGCCCATGCTGTTTACAAGGGCAATGACTTTATCGCAGGATTTGAGCGGTTCGTCGGTCAGGGATTTTTCCTCCCATTCGCCTTTTTCGGTATCCCATTCGCGCACGGTACGGGTATATGCGCCGTCCTCAATAATGCAGCGTGCCATATGTTCGGTGATTTCATTCACAGTTTTCATTTGGATACGTTTCGTACCGGGTTCTCCATGAATACCAATGCCCATCTCCACTTCGTCGTCAGCCAGCTCAAAGGTGGGCTTGCCTGCGGCAGGCACTGTGCAGGAGGTTAGTGCCACGCCTATGGATCGACCGTTCTGACTGGTTTTACGGGCCAGATCCGTACACTGCTTGAGATTATATCCGGCTTCTGCGGCTGCGCCCACAATCTTTTCAACCAGTACTGTGGTGCCCATACCCCGGCGTCCGGCAGTATATAGGCTGTCTTTTACTGCCACATCATCGTCAATCAGAATGCTTTGTACCTTGATCCCGTCTCCATGAACCATCTCAACCGCGGTTTCAAAGTTCATGACATCGCCGGTATAGTTTTTCACCAGAAACAGAACGCCGTTATCAGAGGCTACCGCTTTGGCGCATTCATACATTTGATCCGGGGTAGGGGAGGTAAAAATCTGCCCCGGGCAGGCACCGTCCAGCATGCCCATACCCACAAAACCTGTGTGCATGGGTTCATGGCCGGAGCCTCCGCCTGAGATCAGGGCCACCTTTTTATTGGGCGCATCTGCCCGATATATAAAACTCGGGTCAATGTTAACCGTGATTTCGGGATGTGCTTTGGCCATACCGGCCAATTGTTCTTTTACGACGTCGTCTGGGGCGTTCATGAGCTTTTTCATTATGATTTCCTTGGTGCTTTTAACGAAAAGAAAATATTCGGACACTATTTTTTTGACACGATCCGGCAGAATATTCAAGTAATGGGCAGATAATTTTCATACATTGGCCTATCTGAAGTCGGTATTGGATAGGCAAAAAAAAAGCGGCGGTGCTTAAAATGCACCGCCGCTTTTTTTAAAGATCAAATATCGATTTTAGGGGTTCAGTATATTGGGTACTGAAAGAGATCCTAACGGAAGTACGGTTACTTTGGCATCTTTGCCTTTCAACTCAAATGCTTTTTCCAAAGCTGCTTCTACACTATCAAAAGGTTTAATGTGTACGGCTTTGATCTCGTCTTCAGGCAGTTCCGTTACGCCCCAGGTCTGGGCCCAGGTATTGATTTCAGCCATTTTACCGGCTTTATGATAACCCAGTTTGTATTCAATTTTTATCTTGTCAAGCACATCTTGGGGGGTAGCACAAGACGCCATCAGGTCAAAGAACGTTTTCCCGCCGATGCCCATTCTGCATTGTGATACAAAAATTAATATGCCGCCCTCTTTAAGTGCAAGCTTGCCATTGTCTATCGCTTTTTGGGACTGGTAAAGGTCTATATCCATTGGATAAGGTGCCACAGAGATTACAATGTCCGTTTTTTCTTCTATGTCAACACAAAATACTTTTTTGGCACTGTCTATGGCATCATAAAATGCGCCTACAAGATCCCCGCATGTGGTCTCATATACGTTATGATGTTTATCCAAAATGGTCATAATGGAGAAGACTTTAATCTCTTTTAATACATTCATGGCATCCATCATATCTTCATGGACGGGATTGCCATCTAATGCAAGGGCCTTGGCGCTTTTATTCAAAGCTAATTTATGGTTTTGTGTGATGGTTTCATAGGATGCTACGCCAGGTAAGAAGCCTTTTCTGCCACCAGTATATCCTGCAAAATAGTGGGGTTCCACAGAACCGATAACGATGGTTTTTTTAGCTTCTGCTACAATTTTATTCAGGTACATCTCAGTACCATTTGTAGATTTACCTAAATAGACCATCTCATCATTTTTGGCATCATGTGACCATATTCTGTCTTTTGCTTTCAGGTCCTCATAGATCTCTTTTCCAAAAATGTATTCAAACTCCTCATCATTTGGGGCTCTATGGGCACCGGTCGCGATGATGAAATAGATATTTTTATCTTTTATATCATCATAGATTACCTTGAGTACTTTTGCCGTAGGCGTAGGGCGAGTTCCGTCATTGACGATGAAGACGACTCTCTCATCACCTTCCATGAATTCTGCAAAGTTCGCGTTTTCCAAATTTTTTGAAAATTCAGCCTCAAATTCTCTTTTTTCTACGTCATTTGGAAAATATACGCCTTGCAGGTTATTATCATTAATTTCAACTTCAATTTTTTCCTTACCATACGGTATCTGTACTTTTGCCATTATTGTCTCCTTCCTGGAGTTGTTTTAATAATTTTGTCTCAGGTTCCCTCTATGACCTTATCTTGCCTCGCATTTAATCTATTGTCCATTCATAAATAGTCTTTTTGCCCTCGTGAACTTGAATAAAAATTCTTATTTATGGATGGACACTAATTGAACCTCTTAATCTAAGTTTTTGTATAATAGAGTTTTCGTCTAAGTTTACGGCGGATAAAAATTAAAATCTTCGGCATATATTAAATATTCCGGGGATTAAGATTCTTATCCGCCGCAGATTCCAAGAAGAGCTTTAAGCTCAAAATTGGACGAAAAGACCATCTATGTATGGGCTCAAAGTTTAGCGTATGGGGCCCAACTGATTTATCTTTTCCATAAAGGTATCAATTTCAGCCTGGAACAGTTGTTTGTCGCCTCTAGGAATTTGAACCAGATGAATTCGATCGGGATTAATATCAAGGGATTCAAGGGTTTCCTTCATTTTTGTTACCCGTTTTAGGGCCGCGACATTACCGTCATGGGTACATTCCCCATCCGGACAAACACCCACCAGAACGCCCCATGCCTGGTTAAGGAACGGCGTCAATAAAAGGTTTTTATCAAGACGGCCGCCGCACAGGTTCACCAGGATTTCATACTCCTTGTCATGGGTTTCAGATTCCGGCAATTTGGAGTTCTGAATGTCAGGATGGTATGACCAGTTACAGGCAAAACAGATAACCTTGGCGGATTCAGTGGAGTTGAGGAACTCAGCAGCTTTTTGATCCAGGTTTTCGGTGTCGGTTCCGAACGGTAAGGGAATGCTTATCGCTTCAATAGGGCAAATTTCAACACAGATGCCGCAGGACTTGCATTTTACCGGATCCACGACAATGCCTTCAAGGTCAATATATTCCCGGGCATCATGGGGGCAGGCCCTGACGCACTGCAGGCATCTGGCGCAAGAACGGTCAGTGGTCGATATGGTGCCGATATCTTTTTTGTACCCCAGTTCCACCAGATCCCTTCTCAGATCCAGCATAATATCCGTTATTTTAACCCCGGATGAACAGGCCGCTTCACACCGTTTGCAAAAGAAACAACTGAACGATTTCTCCGCAATTTCCCGTGTCAGTTCAATTGAACCGGTCAAAAGTCCGTGGGCTAAAATATTTTTACCTCTGGGTGCATCGGATTCCCAGCGCGTGAATTTAAACATGGGGCAGTGCTCGTAACAGTATCCACACCGAATGCACTTGGCCAGCATGCCTTCCCATTTTTCTAAATTTTTAAATTTCGTTTCTGTTGTCTGCATAAGAATATCCCTGTTATCCTTTATCAGCTGTTGACGGCATATCTAAGATCTGTTGCCGTTACCCAGTTTTCCGGCGCCTGCTGCAGTTTGCCGGGATTGAGAATGTTATTGGGGTCCAGGGCCGCCTTGATGGCAGCCATCATTTTTAAGGAATCCGCTTTCTCCGTCCTGAAGGCATCTGCTTTGGAAATGCCGATACCGTGTTCAGCAGAAGTGGTGCCGTGAATGGAATTTACATATTCATAAATCTCGGCAATGGCTCTCTGTGCGCCCTGCCACTGCGCTTCCTTGCTGACGTCCATCATGATCTTGGTGTGCATGCACCCGGATCCGCAATGGCCGTATGCCGTCATGATGATGCCGTTCTTTTCGGCAGCTTCATGGATTTTAGCGGCCATATCCGCCATCTTGGAGTAGGGTACTGCCATATCGTCCGCCAGGGATGTGGAAGCCATGCTGGCGTCAAATTGTGACAGGGCAGGGAATAATTTTTTACGACCCATGAAGATCTGTTCGCGCTCTTTGGCATCAAAGCTGTACCAGAGGTCGGCACCGTTATTCTTTTTGCAGATTTCCTGCATTTTGTTAACTTCATACTCCACGGCTTCCATCACTTTTCCGTCAGCTTCAAAAAGCAGGGAGGCGGCCACTTCCTTAAGGCCTAAATTCATGGTTTTGTTTACCGCCTTGATTGCAACGTCATCCACGAGTTCGAGCATGGAAGGAATGGTGCCCGAGGCCATGATGTCACTAATGGCATTACCGGCATCTCTGAGACTGTCAAAATTGGCAACGCCCAGGCATCTGAATTCGGGGATGGGTACAAAGCTCATAATCGCTTCCACCACAACACCCAGGGTGCCTTCCGAACCTACGATGAGTTTTTCAAGCTGGTAACCGGACGCTTCCACCCGGGTATGGGCACCTAAGGTGACCAGGTCTCCATTGGCCAGAACCACTTTCAAGCCCAACACCGCATCACGGGTTGCGCCGTATTTTACGGAACGAACACCGGAGGCATTGTTGCCGATCTCTCCGCCGATGGTGGCGATACGTGAAGAGGCCGGTGTCGGGGGATAGAAAACCCCATAAGGTTTAAGTGCGGCATTGAGATCATCGTCCACCACACCCGGTTCCACCCGGCAGTAAACATCGGGCATGTTGATTTCAAGTATCCGGTTCATGTTCTTCATGTCCAGAAGAATTCCGCCCTTGATCGACACGGTCTGCCCGCACATTCCCGAGCCGCCGCCCCTGGGGACAACTGGTATTTTTGCATCATTGGCATAGGCCAGTACTTTTTGAACCTGGCCGGTATTGTCAGGTCTCACAACGACCCATGGTGTGGCATGGTAAACAGATGCGTCTGCGCCGTAAATAAACAGGTCAAGCGGATCTGTCTTTATGTTTTGTTCCCCGACTATCTCCCTGAGTCTGGGGATATCGACCTTATTCATTTGATATCCTTTCCTGATGAAAATTGTTAAAACCAGTGGGTCTAAAAAGCTTCTATTCCAGTTAATTTGCTAATATTTTCACAACTGTTTTAAAAATTCAATCCTCTTTACCTTTACAGTATTAATAAGTATTTGCTTTTCTAAAAAGTTGAATCATATCCCCCAATTTTTGTATTGATTTGTATGTGTTAACCTCCTTTTGTGTTAATATTTTTACATTTGGGGATATACTGTCGCCTGTGTCATTAAATTCCCGCCTTGGGATACTACCGTTAATGTAGAGGAAAATGCAAGTCTTATCCGTGCAGCGATGCAACCGGTGCCTGATATTCTAAATTAAATAATTTGCAGTAGGATGTTGAAGGCTAAATTAATTTAACAATATCGGTTGCATGGCTTTTGTATTGCGTAAGGGAATCAGTCAAACGGCATGTATATAAAAGTTGGCGGGTGTATAATAATGAAATGAATGGTAAAAATGATTAAAGATTCTTTATATGAGACGGAGATCTATATATATGGATAAAATCGTTGAATGTGTGCCCAATTTTTCAGAAGGAAGAGATAAACAGACCATTGATGCCATTGCCGATGCCATAGCCGAAACACCCAGGTGCCGCCTGCTGGATGTGGATCCGGGCAACTCCACCAACCGGACGGTATATACCTTTGTGGCGGACCCTGATTGTGTGGTGGAAGGGGCCTTGGCCGCCGCAAGGGTGGCCCGGGAAAGAATAGATATGCGCTGGCATCGTGGGGAGCATCCCCGCATGGGTGCCCTGGATGTCTGCCCCTTTATTCCGGTGGCGGGTGTGACCATGGACGAGTGTGTGGAAGTTTCAAAACGGTTTGGCAAACGGCTGGCCGATGAACTTGGCGTACCGGTCTATCTGTACGAGGAATCCGCCATCCTGGATTACCGCAAGAAACTGCCCCAGATTCGAAAAGGTCAGTATGAAGCCATTCCCAATCGCATTGTTCAAGAAAAATGGAAGCCTGATTTCGGTCCGGCCGGGTTTGTACCCGAGTGGGGGGCTACCGTGACCGGTGCCCGGTTTTTTCTCATTGCTTATAACGTTAATCTGTTAGGTACACCCAACCAGGCCCACCGCATTGCACTGAATCTGCGTGAGGCCGGCAGGGGGCCTGAAGAGCCCGGCCGGTTCAAGGATGTCAAAGGGATGGGCTGGTATGTAAATGATTATAACCTGGCTCAGGTTACGGTGAACCTGAATAATTATCTTGTCACCCCGCCCCATATCTTGTTTGAAGCCGTTAAGGAGGAAGCAGCCAAGCTTAAGATTGCCGTGGCCGGGTCACAGATTGTGGGTGTCGTTCCCCTTCAGGCAATTTTACAGGCTGCAGAGTATTACATTGAAAAAGAAGGTCTTTTTATCCTGGATGAGGACCAGAAAGTCCGGCTGGTTGTTGAACGTTTAGGGTTGAATTCCGTTGCGCCCTTTGATCCCAAGGCCAAGATCATAGAATATATCATTGCTGAAGCCCCGGATGAACCCCTGGCCGGTATGAGTTTACGGTCCTTTATTCAGGAGGTCGCCGGCAGAAGTATTGCACCCGGCGGCGGTTCCGTATCGGCAGTCATTGCATCCCTGGGTGCAGGGCTTGGGGCCATGGTGGGTAAGCTGACCCTGGGGGTCAGAAGGTTTGAAACGGTTGACGCTGAAATGAGAGCATTGATTCCGCCGCTGCATGAAGCCGCTTTGGCTCTGATTCCCATGATTGATGCAGATACCGATGCCTTTGCCGATTATGTGGCTGCCCAGGGGCTGCCGAAAAATACGGAGAAAGAGGAAGATTTCAGAAATGCCCAGCTCCAGTTGGGCTTGAAAAAAGCCATTGAAGTGCCCTTGTCTATTATGACCCTGGGTGATAAGGCCTGGGATGCCATGATGGGTGTGGCGAAATACGGTAATATTGCTTCCCGGTCAGATGTGGAGGTCGGTGCAAAGGCGCTTGAAGCGGGAATCTGGGGTGCTTATAGAACGTTGGTAAACAACATGGGCGATATCAATGATCCCGAATACCGCAAAAAAATTATGGAAAAGGCTGATGCCGTCAGGGGCAGGGCAACTGAAAACTGTCAAAAAATTCTGGATATTCTTGAAAAAAGATCTGCCTGAGGCGGCTACACCGCAGAAACTATAGACTGGGAACAAAGGGAATAAGACGTTCCGCAATTTCTTATTTTTTGTGACCGAAATTAAGGTGTCAGGCACTATTTGGGCCGTGCCGGCTTCAGCATATCTTCATTGATTCTGAAAAAACCTTTAAAGTGCTCCAGCCAGTATGCGTGGTAAACTAAATTATCGCTGTTGAAAGTGATGACCTCCCCTCTTTTTTTGGACGCATAGACAAAATGCATCCGCCCGCTGGGGTCCACCTGGTAAACCATGGCGGCAAGATCATTATTCAGCACGATCAGGTCTCCGTTTTGAACATCATCTGCTTTAATACTATGGGTGTTGTCTAATAAAAGATCCATGGGCATAAAGGTTTTGTATATCAGCCCTGCTTTGGTTGCGGCACCGGCGTAAATGGAGTAAAACAGCCAGGAATTATCCGTGCTTCCTGTTTGTTCAGGGCGTCCGCCCACAAGAACAGGCATGCCGATGAACTGTTCCGCAATTGATGGAATAAACTGGCAGAAAAGTACGGCAGGTGTCGAGTCCACAGGTTTTTGGGGATGCTGTGTCTCTATGATGTGGGAATGGCTGGCCAGGGTTGGAACAGTCCAGATCAGAACCAGTATCAGAAGTATGGTTGATCTTTTCATTTGAGTCCCTAAGTTGAAATTTTTATGATTTCTGCAACGATGATGAGGTAATATCCATATCTGAATTTATTCCCGACATTTTAAACGGATGTCGGAACGTTTGTTTACACTACCTGTTTTTGAAACCGTTCGTCAAGAAAGAAAGTTAGGTTACGATCAACACCTTGAAATACTTTGCATTGGGTGTAAAATCAACTGCTGCTGAAAAATATTTTTATAAATATTTTTCAGTCAGGCACGAATCATGCTGTGCTTTCTGTCGTATTTGTGCTCAACCCGACAAAAGTCAGAAAGGATAAAAAATGACTTGTATTGATGACATTCAGACTCTTAGAAATCAGGTGATTCCAAACGGTCATGCCTCCGGTACCACCTGCTATGTTGATTCGGCCAAAGGGGCCATTCTTACAGATGTTCAGGGCAAGCAATATATTGATTTTGCCGGCGGCATTGCCGTGATGAATGTGGGCCACAGTCACCCCAAGGTAGTGGCGGCCATTAAAGCCCAGGCCGAGAAATTCACCCATACCTGCTTTATGGTGAATCCCTATGATGTTGCCGTGCGCCTGGCTGATCGGTTGTGTAAGATCACCCCGGGTGCCTTTGACAAAAAAGCCCTCTTCGTTAACTCCGGGGCCGAAGCAGTGGAAAACGCAGTGAAAATAGCCCGCTATTACACCCAAAGACAGGGCGTTGTGGTGTTTGACGGCTCCTACCATGGCCGTACTTACCTCACCATGGCCATGACCACCAAGGTAAAGCCCTATAAGTGCGGATTCGGCCCCCTGGCTCCTGAAGTGTATCGGGCCCCCTTTGGTGATTTTGAGGCATTTACCAAGTTTTTTATTACCGGCATTAATTCTGAAAACACCGCGGCGGTTGTCATCGAGCCTATCCAGGGTGAAGGCGGGTTTATCGCCCCGCCTGCGGACTTTTTGCCCCAGGTGGCCCAGTTCTGTAAAGATCACGGTATTGTTTTTATTGCTGATGAGATTCAGTCCGGCATGGGCCGGTCCGGCAAGATGTTTGCCGTTGAGAATTTCGGTGTGGAACCCGATTTGATGACCGTAGCCAAAAGTATTGCAGCGGGCATGCCTTTAAGCGCGGTGGTGGGCAGAAAAGAGATCATGGATTCTGTACATCCCGGCGGTTTAGGCGGCACATACGGTGCCAACCCCGTGGCCTGTGCCGCGGCCCATGCTGTGCTGGATATTTTTGAAGAGGAAAATCTTCTGGAAAAGGCCCAGGCCATCGGCGAGAAGCTTGGTGCAACTTTTAGCGCCTGGACACAAAAATTTGATCATGTGGGTGAGATCAGAGGCATTGGTGCCATGCGGGGATACACCATTGTTCATGCCGATGGCACCCCTGACCCGGATACGGCCAAAAAGCTGTCTGCGTACTGTTTTGACAACGGGTTGATAACCCTGGTCTGTGGTATTGAAGGCAATGTCATCCGGGTGCTGATGCCCCTGGTTATTGAAGAGGATCAACTGCAAAAGGGATTGGATATAATGGAAGCCGGGTTGGCCAGTCTGGGCAACTAACAAAGGAAGTACATATGTTAAAATTAAAAAATTCAGATCTCCTGTGCCCGCATTGTTTTATTCAGGGGGAGTGGGTCGGCGCAGACAGTGGAAAAACCGTTGATGTGACCAACCCTGCCACAGGAGAGGTGCTTGGTACGGTTCCCTTTTGCGGTGCAGATGAAACACAACGGGCCATTGATGCGGCCAATAAATGCCTGGATGCCTGGCGGTCCAAAACAGCCGGAGAGCGCTCGGCCATCCTGCGAAAATGGCATGACCTGCTCTTGGAAAACCAGGATGATTTAGCGGCCATCATGACGGCAGAACAGGGCAAACCCCTGGCGGAATCCCGGGGAGAGATTTCCTATGCCGCAGGCTTTTTTGAATGGTTTGCCGAAGAGGCCAAACGGATATACGGGGATGTGATCCCCCAGACCGTTGACTCTCAGCGCCTGGTGGTCATCAAACAGCCGGTGGGGGTGGTGGCCGCCATTACCCCCTGGAATTTTCCCAGTGCCATGATCACCAGAAAGGCTGGTGCAGCCCTGGCCGCCGGCTGCACCATGGTGCTGAAACCGGCAACCGCCACTCCTTTTTCAGCACTGGCCATTGCAAAACTCGGACAGCAGGCCGGCGTTCCCAAAGGGGTGTTCAATGTGGTGACCGGGTCTTCTTGCGCAATTGGCGGGGAACTTACGGCCAACCCCATTGTGCGCAAGCTGACCTTCACCGGCTCCACCCAGGTGGGTAAACAATTGATGCGGGATTGCGCCGGTACCATGAAACGGCTTTCCATGGAACTGGGCGGAAACGCCCCGTTTATTGTGTTTGACGATGCCGATATTGATGCGGCGGTGGAAGGCGCCATGGCCTCCAAATACCGCAACTCGGGTCAGACCTGTGTGTGCACCAACCGGATATATGTCCAGGCCGGCGTGTATGATGAATTTTGCCGGAAGCTGACAACGGCCGTGGAAGGCCTTAGGGTGGGCAATGGATTTGATGATGGGGTTCAGCAGGGTCCGCTCATTGATATGGCTGCCGTGGAAACCGTGGAAAGCCACATCCAGGATGCCGTCAGTAAAGGCGGAAAAATCCTGATTGGCGGCAAGCGGCACGCCCTGGGCAGCAGCTTTTTTGCGCCCACCATTGTTGCGGATGCCACCGATGACATGCGGGTGGCCAAAGAGGAGACCTTTGGTCCCCTGGCCCCGGTTTTCAAGTTTGAGACCGAAGAGGAAGTGGTCCGCAAAGCCAATGATACGGAATTTGGGCTGGCCGCTTATTTTTATACCAGGGATCTGGGTAGAACCTGGCGCGTTGGAGAAAAATTGGAATATGGCCTGGTGGGTATCAATACCGGCCTTATCTCCAACCCGGTGGCCCCCTTTGGCGGTGTCAAAGAGTCGGGCAACGGCCGGGAAGGCTCAAAATATGGACTGGATGATTACCTGGAAATTAAATACATGTGTATGGCCGGTATTTAGTATTTGGACGACAAGTCACCCACCTGCGGCGTTGCTGCACAAATCTAAAATCCTCACGTACTATTGTACGCTCCGGCTTTAGCTTTGCTTGCGCCTTGCATCTGGGCAACTTGTCGTCCAAATACGAGTAGTGCCTGAACTCGGGGATTACGTTCAGGCACTAACTATGCCGGTACCCGACTATAATTACAAGCATGGTAACACAGGAAGCCCCATGACGCTGAAGATAAACATAATGCTGGTGTCCATACTGGTGGCGATTATTCTTGTTCTGGCAGGCATTACCTACACCTACACCCAGACCATCAGCCGGCACACGGTGGAAAGTCACCAGCAGGCCCTGACCAAAGAGGCGGCCAAGATGGTCCGGATGTGGCTGGCCCACCGGTTTCAGCTTGTCGATGCGTTGGCGCACACCCTGGAAGATCTCTATCTGACCCAGGGGCAGGACCCAAGGCCTATTTTGAAAATGACCATGGCTGCAGGGGATTTTTCCGATGTTTATCTGGGGCTTTATAACGGCACCATGATAGATGGGGCCGACTGGTATGCTTCAAGGGATTATGATCCCCGGACCCGGCCATGGTACAAGCGGGCCATGGAAGAACAAAAATTAACCTTAACCCGGCCTTTTATGGACCAGGGCTTCTGGAAGATGGTTATTGCCGTCGTGGTGCCCCTGGTCCATGACGATCAGGTGGTCGGCGTTTTAAGTGCCAATATCATTCTTGATACCCTGCAGGCGTCCGTCATGGACCTGCGTATCGGCCGGTATGGGTACGCCTTTATCATTGACGGCGAAGGTACCGTGCTGGTTCACCAAAATAAAAGCCTGATGATGACCACCAAAATTCAGGAATCCGATCCCGGCCTTTCAGCGTTCGGTTCATATTTTCCCGGACGGGATGCGGGCTTTTTTTCCTACCGGGATCGAATGCTCAGCTTTCACAAACTTACGGACACCGGATGGTATCTTTGTACCAACGTGGATCAGGAAGAGGCACTGGCCCTGGCCAAAAATACAGACATGCTTTTTGCCATGGCCATGGTATTGAAAATTTTGGGTATTTTGGCCCTGCTGTTGCTTATCACCATGGGCGGGTCGGCCTTGATTCTGTTTATCTCCAAGAATAGATTTGAGGCGATTGTTTCGGGAAAAGATGAAGACCTTCGCGGGGAAATCATCCGCAGAAAAGAGCTTGAGACCCGGTACCGTACGCTTTTTAACACGGCTACCAATGCCATTATGCTCACAAGCAACGGGATCTATGTTGAATGCAACCAAAAGGCATTGGATATGTTTGAACTTGCCGAAGATAAAATTATCGGCCGGACCATGGTAGATCTCTCCCCGGATACCCAGATGGACGGCACTGCCACAAAGCTGAAGTTGACCCAGATTGAGCAGTCCCACGCTTCGGGCGAATCCGATGTGTTTAAATGGACATTCAGCCGGGCGGATGGTTCGGAGTTTCCGACTGAGATCGGGATCTCCACGTTGAAGCTGGACCGGGAAATGGTAAAAGTATACAGTATCTGGGACATTTCAAAACGGGTAAATGCAGAGCAAAACCTTCGCCAGGCCCAGAAAATGGCCGCCATGGGTGAGATGCTGTCTGCCATTGCCCATCAGTGGCGTCAGCCGCTTAATGCCCTTTCCTCATATATCGCCTCCCTGACCCCGGCCTTTTATAACCAGATGATTTCCGCTCCGTTCATTGAAAAACTGGTCCGGGAGTCTGATACCCAGATTCAGTTCATGTCGAGAACCATCAATGATTTCAGGGAGTATTTCAGGCCGTCCAAAAATAAACACACCTTTGAGATGATGGATGCGATACAAAGTGCCATCAAACTGGTGAAAACCCAGTTGAGACAGAACAATATCACCTTGGACCTGGATCTGGCCGACGATGACGTGTCCATGCCCATCCTGGGCTATAAGAATGAATTTGTTCATGTCCTGGTCAACATCATCTCCAACGCCAAGGATGCCATCAACGAACGCCAGGCCAACTTCCCGGATCGAACGGTTCACAAGTTGATCAACCTGGCTGTCTTTAAAAACAGTGATGAGATTTGCCTTGAAATCAGAGACACGGGCTGCGGGATTCCTCCTCACTTGTTGGAAAAAATATTTACACCTTATTTTACTACCAAGGGAACGGCTACAGGTACCGGTATCGGGCTGTACATGGCTAAAATGATCGTAGAAAAGGAGATGAAAGGTAAGATCCATGTAGAAAACCGATACACGGGTGTTATGTTCAGGATCTGCCTGCCTTTGGCCCTTGGTGAAAAAACGCCGAAGGACAACAACGAAAACCATGATTAATTTCAGTCATTCAAAGGTTCCTGTGGTTTTGGTGGACGATGAAGTATCAGAACTTGATGCGTACGGCTTTTTGCTCACCTCCATGGGGGTCAACCAAGTGGTTCAGGTCCAGGACAGCCGACGGTTGCCTGGTGTGATGGCCGATCTTGGTGTATGTGTCCTTTTTCTTGACCTGAATATGCCTCACAAATCGGGCCTTGAGGTATTAAAAGAGCTCCGGGTGACCCATCCCCACATTCCTGTGGTAATCATCACGGCCAATTCAGAAATTGAAAGTGCGGTTGCGTGTTTAAAGCAAGGGGCCCATGATTATCTGGTCAAGCCCATCAACATGAATACCTTTGCCTCGGCACTGCGAAATGCCCTGGAAATCTGCGCATTACGAAATGAGGTTTTCACCCTTAAAGGGGTTTCCTTTAACCGGCATCTTAAATATCCGGAACATTTTCAGCATATTATTACCCAAAATCCCACGATGATCGGACTGTTCCAGTATATTGAGTCCATCTCCACCAGCCGGGAGCCGATCCTAATTCTTGGCGAAACCGGCACCGGCAAGGAGCTGATCTCACGCGCCATCCATGATGTGTCCGGGCTTGGTGGCCCTTTTGTTACGGTGGATGTGGCAGGACTTGATGACAATCTGTTCTCAGACACACTTTTCGGTCACAGTAAAGGCGCCTACACCGGCGCAGACAAGCACCGGGAGGGACTGGTGGAAAAGGCGGCGGGCGGCTCTCTGTTTTTAGATGAGATCGGGGATCTTTCCGCTGCCTCCCAGGTCAAGCTGTTGCGGTTAATCCAGGAAGGCATTTTTTATCCTCTGGGATCGGACCGGCCCCGGACCTGCCGGGCGCGGATTATATCCGCAACCAATAAATCCCGGAATGCGCTTGCGGCCGTGGATCAGGAGCAGTTCAGGTCGGATCTTTTCTTCAGGCTTTCCACCCACCTGATCCAGGTGCCTCCGTTGCGGGAACGCAAAGAGGATATCCCTTTGATCGCCGCCTATTTGAGGGACCAGGCCGCCAAAGCCATGGGCAAACCCGTTGTTGACACCGGGCAACAGTTTTCGGCCGTTTTGGCCGCCCACTCGTTCCCGGGAAATATCCGGGAGTTGAAAACCTATATCTATGATGCCGTGGCACAAAGTACGGGCACAAGCCTCGATGTTAACACGATTCTGGACCGGCTGTCAGATGTCTCAACCGCCTCCCAATCCAACTCAGCCGATATCCCCGCCACCTGCGACACCGTTCTGGAAGATTTAATGGGCGGGTTTCCCACCCTGGCCGCGCTGACTGAATATGCCATTGACCAGGCCCTGGAACGTACCGATCAAAATCAGAGCCAGGCCGCCAGGCTTTTGGGGATCTCTAAACAGGCGTTGAGCAAGCGATTAAAGAAACGGGATAAAAGTTGACGTATGGTGTCAATAAAAGTTGACGTCGTCAATTATAGTTGACCCCCAAAGTTGACAGCAGGTCATTTTTTAAGTTTGGATAGCACTCACCATTTCTAACCACATTTTAAATGGTTCATTAAAATTATACAGTCGAATCTTCTGTTCGTGACCTTCGTGGTAAATTAAAAGATCGAGAATCATGCAGTCCTGATTTTTCAACAATTCGTAGCTTTTGGCACACGCCTTGCTCATGACGCAATATTACGTTTATGAAACCACGTGCGAAAAGTTTAATGGTTTTTGCGCTATTTTAACATCCACAAGGAGGAAAAGATGAAGCTTAATCGTTTTTGGACCGCAACGGCAGCCGCCGGGCTTTTAATCAGCGGACTTATTTTTACAGGCCCTGCCACGGCAGATGACACAACCATCAAGATCGGCAACATTATCCCTTTATCGGGTCCCTCTGCATCCGTAGGCCAGCAGGGAAAAAATGCAAGGGAGATGGCCGTTGAGGAAATCAACGCAGCCGGCGGCATCAAATCCTTGGGCGGTGCCAAGCTTGAAATGCTCTATGCCGATTCCGAATCAAAACCGGAAAAAGGCGTATCTGAGGCTGAACGGCTGATTAATACCGAAAAGGTCAACGTACTCACCGGCTGCTGGAACTCTGCGGTGACCTATCCCACCACCGCCGTGGCTGAACGCTATGGGGTGCCTTTTATCGTACCGGTTTCCGTGTCCGACAAAATTACCGAACAGGGGTTTAAAAACGTATTCCGGATTGCTGCCAAGGACTCCTGGTGGACCCGGGATCAATTCGCCTTTTTAAAAGATATGCAGGCCGAGTTCAACACGCCTGTGAAAAAACTTGCCTTTGTTTATGAAAACGGCGACTGGGGAAAAGGCATGGCAGGCCAGTGGAAAAAACTGGCCGAACAAGACGGATATGAGGTGGTACTGGACGAACCCTATCCCTCCACCGCCACCGACCTGAGTCCTGTGGTCCAGAAGATCAGACGGTCCCGGGCAGATGTTCTTTTACTGGTTTCCAATGCCGCAGACGCCATTCTTTTAACCAACACACTGGCTGAGTACAAGGTACGCTTAAAAGCCATTGTGGCCACCGGCGGCGGACATGCTGATCCCTTCTTTATCAAGGCTGTGGGTAAAAATGCCCGGTACCTTTTTGATATTGTGGAGTGGGAAGCCGACATCAATAAACCCGGTGCTAAAGAGACCAATGCAAAATACAAGGCCAAATATGGTTATAACCTCACCGGCGAGGCTGTGGACGCGTATCTGTCCATGTACGTGATCAAAGATGCCCTGGAGCGTGCCGCAAGCCTTGACAAAGATGCCATCCGCAAGGCCCTTGCCGAGACCAACCTTACCTCAGGCCCGGGTATGATCGTGGGGTATGATGCCGTTGAGTTTGACCAAAGCGGCCAGAATTCCCATGCATCTCCGGTCCTTGTTCAGATCAATGATGTGGGCAACGGCCTTGAGCGAATTACCGTATGGCCCCAAAGCGCCAGACGCGCCGGATACACCCCTGTTTTTCCCAAACCATAAAAACGCCCATCTCAATGTTCCGCTTTGAAAAGGCAAGCCCTTTTTAAAGCGGGATAGAACCGTCCGGAGAAAAGAATGATCTATTTAATTGAAGATACAATCAACGGCATCCTTATGGGCTCGATTTACGGGCTGACCGCCCTGGGGTTGACCATTATTTTCGGGGTGCTCAAAGTGGTCAACTTTGCCCACGGCACTCTTTTGATGGTCAGTATGTACGTCGCCTACTGGACCATTGTCCTGTCTGGGCTTCATCCCTACCTGGCTCTGGTTATAGTTGTTCCCGTCATGTATGTGTTTGGATACTATCTGCAGGATATTGTGATAAAGCCCATTTTCAAAGCAGAAAAAGATGTCCGGGAACCCAGTACGGTGATTATTGTCACCACCGGGGTGTGGTATGTGCTGGATAATCTGACCCTGATGATTTTTGGGCCGCAATACCGTTCCCTTCCGGATAATCCGCTCCAGGGCAAAATGATAGAGCTGGGCGAGATGTTTATCTCCGTTCCCAAACTGTGGGGTGCCGTTACCGCTGTGGCAACCGCCTTTGCCGTATACTATTTTTTTCAGAAAACCAGGACAGGGCGTGCCATCAGGGCATGCAGCCTTGACCGCGATGCAGCCAGTCTGTCCGGCATTAACCAGTACAAAATATACAACATGGCCTTCGGGCTCGGCACGGCAGTGGCCGGTGTTGCCGCCGTCACCCTGGTTCCTTTTTACAATACCTTTCCTTCCGTGGGGGTTCTGTTCGATATTAAAGGATTTATCATCGTTGTGTTAGGCGGGCTCGGCTCCATTCCCGGGGCCATCATCGGCGGGATCATTGTCGGGATCATCGAATCCGTTGGGCCCCAGTTCATGACCGCTACATGGACAGAGGCCATTGTATACGGTCTGTTTCTTCTGGTCCTTTTTGTTAAACCTTCAGGATTGTTCGGAGTAAAATATGACTGGTAAACCCATAGCAGGCACAGGGGACAACAACACGCCTTACGAGACGGACGACGCCTTTCTTGACCGATCCGCCCTGGCTCGGCAGGTGGTTAAGGACACCATTAACAAGGTGCTGCTCGGGGCGGTGTTGATCCTGGTGCTGGCATTGCCGGCTGTTATCAGCAGTCCTACCTGGCTGCATATCATTGTTTTAATATTTTTTTACGCCTATCTAACCACCTCCTGGAACATGGTGGGTGGATTTGCAGGTGTCCTGCCTTTGGGGCATGCGGTATTTTTGGGCATCGGTGCATATACCTCAACGATACTTTCTCTCCAGTACGGCATCAGTCCCTGGCTGGGTATGTTCGTTGGGGGTATTATAGCTGTTGCCGCCGGCATGATCATCGGGCTTCCCACCTTAAAAATGCGCGGGGCCTACTTTGCCCTGGCCACCATCGCTTTTGCCGAAGGCGTACGCGTCATGGTTGAGAACATAGACTACCTGGGCCCGTTCAAACTCAATGGCCCCAGGGGATTACAGATTCCACCGTTGAATATTGGTTGGGCCCATTTTATGTTTTCATCCAAGGTACCGTATTACTACATTATCCTGGCCATGCTGCTGATTATTCTGTTTTTGACCTGGGCGGTTTCCAGATCCAAGCTGGGATATTACCTGACCGCCGGCGGAGAGGAGCCCGAAGCGGCCCAGGCGCTTGGCGTCAATGTCTCCCGGGCCAAGGTGATTGCCATGGCGTTAAGCTGCTTTTTCACGGCCCTGGCCGGGACTTTCTACGCCCAGTTCTCTTTGTTTATTCATCCTAAAAGTACGATTTCACTTGATATTTCCTTTGAGATTGCCTTTATCGCTTTGATCGGCGGCCGGGGTTCCATTGCCGGACCCGTTTTGGGGGCATTGCTGCTTCGGCCGGTCAGTGATCTGTCGAGAATT
Source organism: Desulfobacter curvatus DSM 3379 (assembly GCF_000373985.1). GTDB lineage: Bacteria > Desulfobacterota > Desulfobacteria > Desulfobacterales > Desulfobacteraceae > Desulfobacter > Desulfobacter curvatus. The sequence continues at coordinate 3,085 of NZ_KB893084.1, read as the reverse complement.
TATTTTGGGGATATTCTGCCCGGCATGCATCTGGTGATATACGGTGTTGTGCTCATTTTGGTGATGATCTATCAACCCCGGGGACTGCAGGAGCCCTTGACCCGGTTATACGACAGGGTGGTCAACCGTATGACCGATGGCTTCATCAAAGGAGGGGATAAATGAGTCTTCTTGAGTTAAAGGATGTGACCAAGCGGTTTGGCGGCCTTACGGCGGTGGACAGTTTGAGTCTGTCCATGGAAAAAGGCGAAATTCTCGGGGTTATTGGTCCCAACGGAGCCGGAAAGTCCACGGCATTCAACTGCATTGCAGGAGTGTTTCCCCCCACAAAAGGAGAGGTGATTTTTGACGGTCAGGTGATCAATGGACAAAAGCCATGGGACCTGTGCAAAAAAGGAATCGCCCGTACATTTCAGATCGTGAAACCCTTTGCGTCCAAAAGTGTGCTTTATAATGTTACTGTGGGGGCCTTTGCCAACACATCCAGCAGGGGCGAAGCCGAGGCCAAGGCTATTGAAGTGCTGAAGCTGCTCAATTTTGACGACAAAAAGGATGCCAAATCATCGGATTTGACCATTGCGGACAGAAAACGCCTGGAGATTGCCCGGGCCCTGGCCACAGCGCCAAGACTGCTGCTTCTGGATGAGGTTATGGCCGGTCTGCGGCCGGCTGAGGTGGATGAAATGGTTGAAATTATAAGGTTTTTGCGTGAGCAGGGTATTACTATTCTAGTTATTGAGCATATCATGCGGGCCATCATGGCGTTATCCGACCGTATTGTTGTTATCCATTTCGGGAAAAAAATCGCAGAAGGAACCCCTGAAACGGTGGCATCCGACGAAAACGTGATCAAAGCATATCTGGGAGATGAATATGGGGTTTCTTGAGGTAAATAACATTGATGTCAGTTATGGGGATGTCCAGGTCATCTTTGACTTGTCCATGCGCATTGAGGAAGGAGAGGTAGTCTCCATCATCGGCGGCAACGGTGCCGGGAAATCCACATTGCTTCGCACCATTTCAGGATTGATGAAACCGTCTTCCGGTCAGATTTTTTTTAAGGGCCGTTCCATGCATACCCTGCCCCCCGAAGAGATCGTCAACCACGGCATTGTCCATGTCCCGGAAGGGCGCAGGCTTTTCTCTCTGATGACCATAAAAGACAACCTTATTGTGGGCGCCTATAATAAGGAAGCTGATAAGCATAAAGAGCACACCCTGGCCCAGGTATATGAGATGCTGCCTCGACTTAAAGAGCGGGAAAATCAAACCGCCCTCACTCTGTCCGGCGGGGAGCAGCAGATGGTGGCCATTGGCCGGGGACTTATGGCCAGGCCCAAAATCCTGATGCTGGATGAGCCGTCCCTTGGATTGGCCCCGGTTCTGGTCAACAGCATTTTTGAGACCATCAGGAAAATAGCCGACCAAGGAACCACCGTATTGCTGGTGGAACAGGACGTCAACCATTCACTGCGTCTGTCAGACCGTGGCTATGTGCTGGAACACGGCAGAATTGCCCTGGAGGGCAAGGCCGATGAACTTTTAGGCAATCCCCACATTAAAGAGGCCTATTTAGGCATATAGTTGTAAATTTTTTCAGGCCCCCTTTTTGGGGGCTTCCTGAGTCCATTCCCTCTCCCTTACCCTCACTGTTCTATGGGTCAACAATCTGCATTTTATCGCAAATTTTAATTGAAACCCTTTGCGAATCATTTCGAATAGTGGCAACAGATTTTTATTGATATTCGTACTTTTTGAGTGTTATCACTGTTTGGATAAGTAAGCATGAAAGAAAAGACAAACCACAGATCAGCTTTGTTACGCCAGTCATTTAAATCGGGCTGTTTCTTGGAGTATGGAGTTTCATAATGATTGATGTTTTTATTAGTTATGGAAGTGAGGACAGGTTAAAAGCAGCCATTCTCGCAGAATTATTTTCCGAAATTGGTTGGAATGTTTGGTGGGATAAGAAAATATTAGGTGGTGATGAATGGTCGTCTGTGCGATAGCTCATGAAACATGAGATTCTTAGGCAAAATGGTCATCAATTTACGGAGCAGGTATTTAATGAAAAACGAATTGCCTATGATATGCTTGCAGGGTGTTTAGCGCCAGCAGAAGGTGTTTTGAACAATGAAGATTTGCATGAACTTATGTCTCGATTTATGGATATTCTCCATCCAGAAAATGCTTAATCCAGCCTAACAAGGCTTTTGCAGCGGAGCGCAAAAATAGCGCGCCCGCTGAAAAGCATGCAGATTCCGGTGATTCCGGAGATACTTAAATTAAATAAATATCATCAGCCAATACATTGAAAGGGTTTACGATGAACGAAGTACTAGAGCTTTACAAAACGTCAGGAAATGAAGCGTTTACATATCTTGTAACTGAATATGCACCATACTTTAAAACAATAAATCCTGTCTTTAATGAAGTTAGGCCTCATTATGCTGAAGCATCCTTCCCAAATACCAGAGAAGTGCAAAATCATTTAGGCACTGTTCATGCGATAGCTATGTGTAATGCGGCAGAATTAGTGGCCGGAACAATGACAGAGGTCTCTATTTCCGAAGAATTAAGATGGATTCCAAAAGCCATGTCTGTAAAATACTTGGCTAAAGCAAGAACTGATCTAAGAGCTGTAGCCGATGGAAGCAATATTAAATTAGATGAAGAAGGTGAAGTTGAAGTTCCGGTCACTGTTTATGACACTGATGAACAAATAGTTTTTACAGCTTCAATCACCATGAAAATTAGCAAAAAGAGAGAGAAGAAAAAAGGGGAACAGGTCTGCCATTGAAGTGGCCCCCAGATTGAGACATGTCTTTATCGAGCTGATTTAACACTACAGCGACACTTGAACACCTAACTCTTTAGCGAGAGCCATCGTTCTTTTTCTATGGCTTTCATACGCAATGTCGTTACGTTTGAGGTGATACTTTATCATATTTATAGCCCCTTTCCATGTAAAAGAATTGATCGACAAAACAACTTGGACCAATTTTTTAACCATGGCTAAACTTAAGCAGTTTTTTTTACTTTTTGCCTGAGTCGAAAAAGAAAGTGCTGCGCCAGCATGACATAA
>NZ_KB893083.1 GCF_000373985.1 Desulfobacter curvatus DSM 3379 | reverse complement strand
ATGGACACACTGCGTATCAAACTTTTTGCGATGCTGAAAATTTTTCTCATGAGGTTGTTAATCTGAGTAAAGGTGGCAGAGTTAAAGGAGCTTTCCACCTCCAAAATGTCAATGCCTATCACAGCCGATTTAAAGGCTGGCTGCACCGATTCCACGGAGTTGCTACGAAATATTTACAAAATTATCTTGGATGGCGGCGTTCACTTGAGCAGCGCCCAGGTATATTGCCAGAATCTTTGCTGAGTATCTCATTGGAGCAATTTCAACTATTAAAGGGAACATAGCCTTATCTTTTAAGAGCCGTTGCTATTAGTTCCTTGACTTCATAAAAATCGTAATGATACTCTTTGGCTGCCCAGTTTGATAATGTCCTTTTCACATAATCTAAATTCAGGTTTAATTCATTAGCGACTGTATAAATTTCATTGTGTTTACCTGATTCCAATGCCTCTTCGATAATTCCAGCAAACATATCAGTATCAATGCTGAAAAGCTCCTCAATTTCTTTATTACCATCTAATAATGTCTCAATTAGCCATTTTTCCGGCCATTCGTCTCCAGGTAAAAATGACACCCGATTGGTAAACCAAGCCGAGGCAGACTCCTCGTCCTCATAGGTTTCTAAAGCCTGTAAAAATAATTTTTTATGATTTGAACACTGATTATATTTATCCCCATCCATAATAGCGATACAGTTACCTTTCTTAATTTCTTTGTATCTCGCTGCCATTTGACGGATTATTGCGGAAGATGAGCCTATTGATATTAAATTGACTCTCTGGCGCTGTTCGTGATTTAAAACTCCTTCCAAGATGCTTTCAGCTGTTTCATCCTCAATAAAAATGTCAAGCTCATTACTGTTTTCGCCGGACATTTTACCTCTGGCATATCTTGAGGAAATTTCAGGTGTCATTACGGTGTTGTTTTCAAAGCATTCCAGATAGAAACGCCCTTCAGGTGGAGTATTTTCTAATATGACAGAAGAGTGGGTAGTACAAAGTATTTGAATGTGCTTGCGCAGACATATATCCTTCAATTCTTTAATAAACTTCTTTTGTGCTTTTTCATGAAGCCCAAGCTCTATTTCATCAATAATTAAAAAAAGTCCGTCATCACATGAAAATATCGTTGAAAAAATTTCGAATAAGGCATTCTCTCCTGCCCCCATATTAAAACCAGAGTACAAGGAATCTTTTATTTGGACTACTGGCAATCGGTATTTAGACCACTTTGTATACCAAAATTTTTTATACTGTTTATTTAAAATTCTACCAACAATATTTTTTACATCCTCTTCCCATCCCTCATCTTCCATTTTTTTAAAAGTTTTTCTATAAGATTTTGATACACTTTTCTCATAGTGAGGGACAACTCTATCAATACCTAAATAGACAACATTTCTTTTAATTCGTCTTGAATAGTCATTCCATCGACCACCTTTCTTTTTTTTTCGATATTGAGACCTGACTCCCGAAATGCTCTTTGAACCTTTTGATTTCCAGTGATTGTGAAGAAAACTATAACGTATCTCGATTCCATCAGGAGAAATTTCATCAGAAGACTGAATAAAAAAATCTGAAAAAGTATAATATGGTGTTTTTCTGCTTAATAGTTTATATCCTTTTGAATAATTATGAAATGCACATGCTGCAATGGCCAAAATAGTAGATTTTCCAGAACCATTTTTCCCAGCTATTACAGAAATGGGATATTTAAATTCTAAATGGAACGGGGAAAGCCCTCGAATTTTACCTCTTTTTAAATTCAAAGAAAGCAATGTTTTCTTAGACTCATCCTTACAAAACCATTTTAAATTTTTTTTATCTGTCTTTGAATATAGATACTTCACATGAAATCCTTCTATCCATTGTCAGTTGAGTCATTCTTCAAAATATTATTGCAGCTATACACCCGGATGCCAACAGGGTCAAATAGTCAACTTTTAAACTTTAACTTTTTTGCGTCCGTATACGGACACTCCAACCTTCCGCATATTAAAATCACATTTCTACACGTGTAGAAACCCCAATGCTGACTTTTACACAAACCTACACATTCGCCCATAAACACCTATCAATAAAGGCTTTCAGCCGCATTCTAAAGTCAACCCAGTTTTGAAAGGCCAGTTTGTGGCCACATTTATATCAAACTTAACATTGAAGGAGGGACAGCCATGTCCAGAACCAGCACCACCAATTTAACCGTGGAACCCATTCGTAAAGCCAAAGATGTGAAAGCCATCTCCCGGCTGTTACAATCCAGACCAAGGGATTATCTGCTTTGGGTCATGGGAATTAACAACGGCCTGCGGGCAAAAGATTTGGTCCGCATCAGATACAGTCAGGTGGATGGGGCAAAGCCAGGGGCCGTAATCAACATCATCGAAACCAAAACCGGGAAAAATAATGTGCTGGTCATCAACAAAGCCGTCCACAAAGCGTTACAAGCTTACCTGGCAGAAATAGAGCCCGCACCTGATGATTTTCTTTTCAAATCAAGAAAAGGCAGCGGCCACATAACCAGCCAGAGCGTAGGCCGCATGGTCAGGTCCTGGACATCTGCCATCAATCTCAAAGGCCAGTACGGGGCGCATACCTTGCGAAAGACTTGGGACTATCAGCAACGCACCCGGCATGGTGCAGGGTTTGAAATCCTGTGTAAACGCTACAATCATTCATCTCCCGCCATCACGATGCGGTATCTTGGCATCGAAGACCGGGAGGTCTGCGAGCTGTTGATGAACGAAATTTCATAACAAAGTTTTTTTCAACGAATAATCTTGACAATTACAAATTTGTGATTATTATATTTCTTATTGGTTGAAATACCAGAAAGACGTTTTCAGTGTCGGGACCCAATGACGGTCCGAAAATCTTTCAAAACAGTTTGAAATCTGTATCCACCAACATCAGGATACGCACCAGGGCAAGCAATCCTTGTCCATAAGTTAAAGGCAGGCACAGAGATGTCTGTCACAAGTCAGGAAGCGCGGTACGAAAATGAATGCTACCGCCAGGATTGATACTGCACGCCACAGGTGTATGTGCAGACCGTCAAAGCCAATCCGTCCCCTGACTTAAATACTTATGGTCAGGGTTTTTTTATTTTTAATTCCTGCTCACCACGTCACGCTTGAGCACCCACCTCAAAAAACTGGGCGGAGAAGAAAACTCCACAAGCCCGAGGAAGGGCCTCGGGGAAATTGAAGCGCAGGAGTTTATTTTAATGACAGAGAAAAAAGAATTATGGACACAGCAGGAAGTAGCGGATTATTTTAGGGTTGTACCGAGCACGATTAAAAACTGGCGAGACAGAGGTCTGATAAAATATTGGCAAGCACCAGGGTCAGCACGGGTCCTCTATTTTGCAGAAGAAGTCAAAGATTTCAGGGAGAACAACACATTTAACGGAAAAGGAAACGTACAGGGCAAAAAACCAGCAGTAAAAAGGGAAAAGCCAGTTGTATCACCTAACCCCGCAAGGGTATGGAGGATATGATTATGGCAAACAAAAAATTAAATAAGCATTTGTATCAAGATAGCAAAAGTGGCATCTGGTATTTTCAGAAAAAGGTGCGGGGGATTGAGAAACCATACAAATTTTCCCTGGAAACGACATCTGTCCTTGAAGCCAGAAAAAAACGCGATGAACTTCTTCTCGACATCGCCGTTAATGGAAAAATAACTGACAGGGAAGAACCGGCACTTGATGATGAGCAAGAAAAGGTGTTTGGTGAAATTGCTATGGAATGGGCAAAAATAAAAGAGGGAAAGGTATCAAAATCGACGATGGAAGAATATAAAAAAGATATGAACAACATAATTCTTCCAAAGTTTGGGAACATTCCGATTTCATCTATTTCAAGCCTGGACATTGAAAAATTTATCTGCCAATTGACTTGTAGCGGGAAAAGAAAAAACAATATTTTAACCCCGTTTAGAGACGTGATGAAATTCGCCAAAAGACACAAGTTCATTACAGATAACCCAATGCTGGATGTGGAAAGGATTGAAGAAGCAGCGCCAGATAAAAATCCTTTAAGTCTCGATGAAATTAAAACTTTCCTCAAAACCGTGCCCTCTTATTACAAACCACTGTTTATGTTTCTATTTTTCTCGGGTGTTAGATTTGGTGAAGCGGCAGCCCTGAAATGGAAAAGAATTAATTTCCAAAAAGGTGAAGTTTTTATTCGCAGAACTCTTGTCAGGGGCGAATATAAAGACCCCAAAACAAAGAGCTCCATCAGACACGTCAAATTGCATCCTGTGGCAATAGAAGCGTTAAGGCTTCAAAAAACCCATACTTACGGGAAATCTGACTTTGTTTTTCTGAATAAATTGGGTCGCAATATTCACCAGCACAGTGTCAATCTCCATGTTTTTAAGCCAACATTGAAAAAGGCTGGATTATCCATGGAAAAAAGAAGCTGTAAGGACACTCGGTCATCATACATAACCAACTCCATCGATAACAGCGAAAGGATAGGGTTTGTCCAAAACCAGGTGGGACATACCAACACCAAAATGATAATTGAACATTATTACAAGCATATTCCCGCACCACAAGATGGCAAAGGACTTGAAAAAGCGTTTCCAATTAAAATGGATGGTGAAAAAATTGTGATGGAGCAAGAAGGTGGCTCTGAATAAAAAAAGCTTCCAATTCTACCAGTATTCTACCAGAGAAGAGGAAGCTTAATATTTAACTTATTGAAATAATTAGATATTTTTGGTGGAGGCGACGGGAGTTGAACCCGTGTCCGAAAACAATCAATCCAGGCTTCTACATGCTTATCCTGAACTTTAAAATTGGCCGGGAAGGCTCCTTCAGGAGGGATACAACCCGGTGTATCCTGAAAAATTTAACTCTTGAAACCCAGGAAATTTCAAAAGCGGTCTTGCAAAGTCGACGCCCTGACCTGAATCTGCAAGAAGGATGTCAGGAGGACGGAAGCCGCCTTAAGCAGCTACAGCGTAGTTATAATCGTCTGCGATTATGTTTAAAGCTTGCCAAGTTTACGAGTTGACAAACACTCGACATGCTACCTTGGACGTCAAAATCTCCGTCGAAACCATTACGCCCCCAAATTGTAAAAGAACAAGTAACCTTAACTAATATAATACCCTAAATACTGAAGTCAACGATTTTATCATCAAGAATATTTTTTTCTTTCACGATCCATATCCCGTTTAACATCCCGCTGCTTGATAGCTTCCCTTTTGTCGTAAAGCTTTTTGCCCTTACCAAGACCTATGAGGACCTTTATTTTATCATTTTTAAAATAAATTTTTAACGGTACCAGGGTATATCCTTGTTCCTTTATTTTTCCCACAAGTTTTTTAATTTCATGACTGTGCAACAAAAGTTTCCGGGTGCGCATGGCGTCATGATTGGCATTATATGCAAAGGTATAAGGAGAAATGTGAAGCTGGCGCAAAAAAACTTCTCCGCGCTTAATATCTGCGTAAGAGTCCTTGAAACTGACCCTGCCCTCTCTGATCGCTTTAACTTCCGAGCCCACCAGCACAATACCGGCTTCATATTCATCATCAATGTGGTAATTATGCCGGGCTTTTTTATTGGTGGCGATCAGTTTTGTGTATTTTGCGTTCATGGTTTATTCCTCGTTATCCTTGTAAGGCAAAAAATCCCTGTATTCCTTTTGGATATAATCGACAATTTCCTGAACCGTTTGAAATTGAAGAATCGTTTGGACATCTTTCCGCGCTTTTGACACATCCATGGACCGGATCATTTTTTTGATAACAGGGATAGCACCGGCGTTCATGGACAGATTGGTCAGCCCCAAACCAAGAAGCACAGGGATATTAATGGCATCACCTGCCATCTCACCGCACATAAACAGTTCAATATTGTTTTCGGTTGCCGCATCCACGATCAGCCGGATCATTTTCAGCACTGCAGGGTTTAATGCCTGGTAAAGATGCGCCACCCTCCGATTTCGCCGGTCAATGGCCATGGAATACTGAATCAAATCATTGGTACCGATACTAAAAAAATCAACGTGCCCGGCAAGTTCCCGGGCCATCATCACCGCGGAAGGCACCTCTATCATGATTCCCAACGGAATATCCTTATTAAATATTCTCTCTTCGGACTCAAGTTCAATAATGGCCTTGTCAATACATGACTTTACGCCAATAATTTCCTCAACGCAGGAAATCATAGGAATCAGAAGATTGATATTACCAAACGCGGCAGCCCGTAGAATGGCTTTGATTTGGGTGATGAAAATATCTTCATTTTCCAAGCAAAATCTGACGGCTCTCAAACCTAATGCGGGATTGGCTTCTTCAACCGGATCAATATATGGATTAAATTTATCTCCATTGATATCCAGGGTCCGGATGGTCACCGGGGCCGGATGCATAAGTTCCGCAAGTTCCTTGTATTTTTGAAGCATTTGGTCCTCGGTGGGGAACCGGTTTAAATCCAGACATAGAAATTCCGTTCTGAACAGTCCGATACCGGCCGCCTTATTGTCCTTGGCAGACACCACCTCTTCCACAAGCTCTATATTGGCAAGAAGGTTAATGGGAATCCCGTCGGCAGTAATTGCGGGCAGATGGCTCTCCCGTTCTATGTCGGCCCGGTAGGCTTCAAACCGTGCCATCTTTTCTTCATAACGGAACAGGGTATCTTCATCCGGATTAATGATAAGAATCCCGGCGGAACCGTCTACGATGAGGATCGCGTCATTATTTATATTTGCCGTGGCATTGCCGAGTCCCAGAACCGACGGAATTTTAAGGGATTTTGCCACGATACTTGTATGGGAGTCCTTCCCTCCCCTGTCCGTTACAAATCCCTTGATATGCTCAAGCTGAATTTGGCTGGTATCTGCAGGAGAAAGGTCATGGGCAACAATGATGACCCGTTTGTTGATTTCACTGATCCGAAGATCGGCCTCACCCACCAGATAATGCATTATCTTATCTGAAACCTGAATAATATCATTGCCCCTGGCCCGAAGGTACGGATCATTGATTTGATCAAACATCCGACTGATACGCCTGGACACCCTGCGAAGCGCCCACTCCGCATTGACATGATCGGTGGTAATGGTATCAATGGTTTTTCCGTAAAGCATCTTATCTTTGAACAAAACCATATGGGTTTCAAGAATATTCAGATTCTCACTTAAATCATCCCCAAGAGATTCAATAGCCCTGGCATGGTCTTTTTTGGCTTTCTCCACTGCATTCTTAAACCGGTCTATTTCATTGGCAACCATATCCGGGCTTACAGGATAGCGTTTAATGAGATTAACACCCTCCCGGTCAACAAGATAAGCCTTTCCAATACAGATACCGGGAGAGCCGCTGATACCTCTGAGAACGATTTGATCCGTGACGGTCCTATTCATTTTCATTTTCCCCAAATCCGATATCAAAGAAATCTTTAATTTTATCTGCCAAGGCAGTATCTTCTTCTTTTTCCGTAAAAATGGACACCTTTGTTCCTGTAACCGCACACAGGGATAAAATTTCGATAATACTTGCGGCATCCACAATGCTCTTTCCATTTGATAACCAGATGCCGCCATGGGCGTCCTGGGCCATTCCGGCAATTACTGCCGCAGGCCGCGCGTGCATTCCTAGGGCATTGACAACAGTTGCCTGCCGAAATACTGAATATTGAGAATCCAAGTTTATAGCCATTCCAAATGATTTTTTCTTTTTATGTCATCAAAAAAACAATAGATTGAAAGTGTTAACAGACCCACTTGATCCATTATAACGAATTGGATAGTATATACCACATTTAATCTATTTTAGCCAGTTGGGTTGACTGACCTGAACCTGTAGCCGGAACCGTTCCAAGAGGAGTTGAACATGAGCACATCCAAGACCATCCAGTATCCCATTGATGATTTCAAGTCCGGTGAGTCATGGCGTCTGTTTAAAATTATGGGCGAATTTGTTGAAGGGATAGACGGACTTCACGACCTGGGACCTGCCGTATCTATTTTCGGTTCCGCAAGAACAGCCAAAGGGCATCCTGATTATGAAACTGCAAGAAAGACGGCAGCCTGTTTTGCAGCCGGCGGCTATGCGGTCATTACAGGTGGCGGTCGGGGTATAATGGAAGCGGCAAACCTGGGCGCATCAGAGCAGAACGGGGAGTCCGTAGGGTTAAGAATCGCCCTGCCCTTCGAAGAAAAGGGTAATGACTATATGACCCGGTCTTTGGACTTTCATTACTTTTTTATCCGCAAGGTCATGTTTGTAAAATACGCCCAAGCCTATATCATCATGCCGGGAGGTCTCGGCACTATGGATGAAATGTTTGAGACCCTGACACTGGTACAAACCCAGCGTATCCGGAAAATGCCCGTCATTTTAATGAACAAGGAATTCTGGGCCGGACTTCTGGATTGGATCAAAAAATCACTTGCCGGAAACGAATTAATCTCGCTCGAAGATATGAATCTGTTTTCATTAGTTGATACCCCGGAACAGGCCCTTAAAATAGTAGATAACTTTTATAACAAAACTTGATGAAAAAAGTAACACCATCATTGAAGCCCCCTTCTTGGGACATGAAAAACGGTATTGTCGGGTAACTGTTTTAAACCAAGCTCTTTGCAGATATATTTTTTAACCGGTTCAATATCCGCCACAGGCGTTTTAAGTCTTGCGGCGCGCAGAAACATCTCTTCCCAGGAATTTAAGTAAACCAGTGTAAAATCTGAAATTCTACCACTGGGTCTTTCCGCATAGAAATTGACGGAAACAAATAAACGTGTAATGAAGGGCTTCTCTCTCAATGCATCAAAACTAACCGCCTTTGCTAATTCCGGGGTAAAAAAATCATGCATGCCCCTGTAAAGTTTTTCAATGCTGTCGTGGGAGACTTCCGTAGGATTAGGGGCCATGGTCAAAAAAGTGTGGTCCGTATAAAGATGATTGTGAATCAACCAGGCCCCGATTTCTTCCACGGAATTTGCCGTGAGGATGGATTCTTCATCCATCCCGGTCTGGATCGATGGTTTATGGATCAATTCCCACGGACCGTATTTTTTCCCGGACGGAGCCAGGTATCTTAGATAAAGCCTTGAAAAATGACGATCCCCGCTTGAAATCAGAAGCAATTTTTTAATCTTACCCGGCTTGTCCTGGAACTGAATATCCACCTTGCGCTCAAGGACCATACGATCCTGCTCGGAAATCGCCAGTTCCGAATCATCCCGAAACCGGCTTTTAAGGTCCGTGTACCGTGTTATCATATACTGTTCAATGGTCAAGGAAAGGCGGTGAATGGCGGTATAAGGCCAGGATCTGAACCGACCGATCTCAAACACCTTTTCCTGGGTCCATCCCCACTCTCCCAGGCACCGCTCTAAGAGGATGCGTCGCAGACCAAAAACACTGAAATCCAGCTCCGATTGTTTTGTGATCCCCAGCTTGAGAAAAAAACAGGTTAACAAAAGCTTGATGGAGCGAGTGTCCCCCGAATTCATATAGAACTGAATCATGGTATTGAGCAAAATAATATAAGAATCGTTCTGTCCCGGTTTCAGATGGGCCCCTGAATTCATCCATTCATTCTTATACTCATTGCACAGCATGGGTTCCCGGCCATAGGTATTTATGTATTTTTCCAACAGGGCCATCTTAATAACTGATTTAAAAGGGCTTTTCAGCCACTTAAACATCTGCCAGATGGACGCGCCAAAATATTCATTACGGGGTACGGCATGGATATCACCCAAATCAATATACCGTTTAGTACCGGGCAAACGATTAATGCAGTCAAAAATCAGATTATAGTAATTGATGCTGATGCTGGTGGGAAGTGCCGTCCACAAGGGCAGTCTGCCTGCCACATGGATCATGGTCCGGTAAAACTCCTCTTTAAGCAACCGGGCCTGGGCAGAGCCGGAACTTTCCTGGGATGAGCCGCCAAAATCATTATCACGGGCCTTAAAAATATCCACAAGAAAAAAGGTGACCTGAATTTTAAACCGCTCCAGAGCCATTCGTTCCAGGGCATCAAATTTCCGGCGCAAAAGATCGGTTGCCTGGCGGCCCAACCGCTTTTCATCTATACAAACCCAATAATCAATGTCGGACTCCGCAGTCTGGGCAACCGACCCAACACTTCCCATGGAATATATTGCAAGGATGCAAGGCTCCGGATGCCGACGCACGATAACATTGGCACCTCCCAGATATCGCCGCCCAACCCGCTCAGTCTCCCTTGACGGCAGATAATCCGCTACGCCACAAGGTGTGGACGACGGAATCTTGCTGGTTTCCGGCATTGCAATATTTTCATGGAGCAATAAAGGCAGAAGTTGAAAAAAGTCGGCCTGCTCCGGCTTGAAAATATCAAAGGCCGCCAGCAGACTCAATTTATTCTGTTTAAGAAATTTTGCCTGTCCATAATGAATAAACTCACAAAAAATGAGCATGTTGATTTCATTGGCCACCCTGGGATCTATTCTTGGCAGGTCATTGAAGCTGAGTTGGTATCCCCTGGCATTATAATTCAGATCCCGGGTACGCAGGTCCATGGCTGCATGGGATGCAAACCGGCAAAACCTGGCCCTCGCATTGGTGAAATCGGCCATGTGAAGCCAGGTATTGGCAAAAGAGAGACCGGATAGCCGCGCATGTGCAAAAACAGCACAGGTCAAATCAGCTTCGCTAAAAGAGGATTTTGCGATGACGGCCTCAACGAACAGCCCATCGCTCATATCTGCCCCGTTTAAATTACAATTATAAAAAGAGGCGTTTTGAAAACTGCACTGACTGAATTTTGCATTTTGGCCAGACACATTGACAAAAACGGCATCATCAAAGCAGGTCAGATCAAACACAGCCTCATCCAGATTCATATTGTAAAACAGGGTATTTCGGCATATAGCGCCTGACACATGAACACCTGCCATCGACGTATCAATAATCTGTGACTGGGTCAGATTAAGTATGGACCGGGTAAAATCCATCCCGGACAGATCCAGGTCCCGGATAACCGCTTTCTGGAGACCCAGGTCCTGGGGAACAATCCGTTGCTTTAAATCATCCAATTTCTTTTGGACCGGATCCTTGAGCACGAACTTGAAAAAAGCGGCCACAGATTTTTTCTCAGGCATTTCCGTCTGGAGCTTCTTAAAAGGGGCGGCAATGCTTTTGCGTTCCTTGAGCAGCAGGTTCTGGGTTTTTGCCATGAGCCTGTCCACTTCTTTCCTGGTCCGGTCCGAGCCGCAAATGTCGATGTTCTCCTTTAAAATCCTGACTACCCTTTCCGGACGTTTTTTGATCATACCGAAAATACATGCCAGATTGACGTCATAATTTGCACCCTGATAGGCATCCTTGTGCAGCGCAATGTCCTGGAGCGCAAAAAATGCGAGTCTGGACAACGCCGAAATTTCCATATGGATGATGGGGATAATGGAAGGATACGTGTCTCGAACCATCTCCATTACCTTGTGAAAGGGGTATCTGCCGGTCACAACAAGGGCTCTGAAAGCACTGACGGCCTCGTTGGTCTTGGCATTTTGAAACCGCTGAAGCACAGGCTCGAACAGCTCCGGGTACTGCCCGAAGGATGAATTTTCAATCAAACCGTATACGGCCATCCTGACCTTTTTTACGGTTTCTTGGGTCAACGCTTTTTTAAAAATGCGTAAAGGCACTTTTGAGCGCATCATTGAAATGGCTTTAAGGCCTGCAATCCTGTCTTGGGGTTTCTGGGACAACAGCTCGTTTTCTTCTATGAGAGAAGGGTTTCTCAACGAGGCGTCAATATTATGCAAATAAGGGTCAACATCCCGCCCCCGGTCAAACAGACCGGCATAGTACCAGGTGACGGCCTGGCGCTGCTTAACCCCGGCAAGCACATAGCGAAACAGGCCGGCAAAACGCAGACGGATGGCAGGGCCTGCCTGCAGATATTGGTCGGCAAAAATCAAACGAAGCCGGTCATCCAGATTCTTGACACAATTTTTTATCACGTCCTGCGACACCCGTTCCAGGTAAACAGCCTTGAAGGCAAAAAAAGCACCGACATTACCTATATTCATAAGCGCCTGGATGAGGGCAATTTTATCTGAAAATGCCATTTGCATAAAAATCTTGCGGTAGATCAGCGCTGCCCCCTGAAAGGCTTCGGCTTCGGCCTGTTTTGCCGATTTATTTTCCAGCGGTGTTTCAACATTCTTCCGAATGATAAAAGTCATCTCGATCAAACTTTTTTTCGCCGCTTCTCTTAGAGGGTAATGGGTTGAAAAAACACTGCTTAAAATCGGCAAAAGGCCAAGATAAACAGAGAACTTTGGTGCCCGAAGGACCAAATCTTTGCGCTGCTGTTCATCAAGGTTTTTCCAGTAATCATCAAAGGTTTGACGATCAAATCCAGGATTAGAGTCATCCATGCTGCTGTGCCAATTCCCATCTTCCAGGTGGTTTCAAAATTTTATATCATGCCGGGCTATATTTTAATTTAAATTTGGTATATGATTTAAGTTTAATTTAAAATCTCGATACAATCTTCAATATTGCTTTAATATTGTATATCATACCAGAACCACTTTATGAACTTATTTGATGGCAGAACACAGGATAAGACCGCAGACCAGGGGTATGATGCCCGGTCCATAGAGGTGCTCAAGGGCCTTGACCCGGTCAAGCGCAGACCGGGCATGTACACGGACACATCAAGCCCGGACCATCTGGCCTTTGAGGTTATTGACAACAGTGTGGATGAGGCCATTGCAGGCTTTGCCACACGCATTGATGTCACCCTGACACAGGATAACAGAATCATTGTATCGGACAACGGCCGGGGAATGCCCGTGGATATCCACCCCGAGGAAGGCATTTCCGGTGTTGAACTGATCATGACCAAGCTGCATGCAGGCGCCAAATTCTCAAGCAAAGATTATGCTTTTTCAGGCGGGCTGCACGGTGTAGGTGTTTCGGTGGTCAATGCCCTGTCCATTCACCTGGGCATTGATATCTGCCGGGACAAAAAACGTTATACCATTGAATTTCAAAACGGCGTTAAAACAAAAGACCTGGAAGAAACCGGTACATCTACCGAAACCGGCACCACGCTGGAATTCAAACCGGATCCGGCCTATTTTGATACGAATCAATTCAATGTGACCGCCATCCGGGCAGCGCTTAAATCCAAGGCGGTTCTGTGCCGGGGGCTGACCACCACCTTTACCGCTGAGCAAACCGGAGAAACTGACACCTGGCATTATGACCAGGGCCTGGATCAATATCTTCAAGAGATGATCGGCAGCACCAAGACCATCTTCCCGGAACCGTTCACAGGATCTGCCGACAATGATGAGTTAAAAGCCGTATGGACGGTGAACTGGGGACAGGACGATTCCCTTGACATTGAGGAGAGTTACGTCAACCTCATCCCCACAAAACTTGGGGGAACCCATGTCAACGGATTCAGATCAGGTCTGCTGGAGTCTGTTAAAGAGTTCTGCAAATTTAGAAACCTGCTTCCCAAAGGCGTGTTTCTCACCCCCGAGGATATCTGGCAAAATGTGGGATATGTACTGTCCGTTAAACTTGTGGAAGCCCAATTTTCAGGCCAGACCAAAGAACGGCTCTCATCGCGGCACTGTGCAGGCCTGGTGAATATTCAAGTCCGGGACGCGTTCAGTTTGTGGCTGAACCAAAACGTGGCGTTAGGCGAAGCCCTTGCCCAGGCAGCCATTGAAAATGCCAGGCGCCGGGAAAGAAAACGCAAAAAAGTCTCCTTGAAAACCCGGACCAGTGGGGCCTCTTTGCCGGCCAAACTGTCAGACTGCACCAGTGATGACCAAAGTCAGCGGGAGCTTTTTTTTGTGGAGGGTGACTCGGCCGGCGGTTCGGCCAAGCAGGCCAGAGACAGGCGTTTCCAGGCCATCATGCCCCTGCGGGGAAAAATATTGAATACCTGGGATTTAAATTCTTCTACCATACTTGAATCCAAGGAGATCCGGGATATTTCTCAGGTATTAGGCGTGCTACCCGGATCAGAGGACATTTCCGGGTTGCGCTACAACAAATTATGTATCCTGGCCGATGCAGACTCCGACGGCCTGCACATTGCCACCCTATTGTGCGCACTTTTTCTAAGGCACTTCCCCGCAGTGGTCCGGCAGGGCCATGTGTTTGTGGCCATGCCGCCCCTTTACCGAATTGATATGGGAAAAGAGGTGTTTTATGCCCTTGATGATTCGGAAAAAAACGCCATCACCAAGCGCCTAAGCCGCAGGAAAAAACCCAAAAAAATAAATATCCAGCGTTTCAAGGGACTAGGTGAAATGAACCCCTCCCAGCTTCGGGAAACCACCATTGCACCGGACTCCAGGCGGTTAGTCCAGCTGACAATCACGGAGAAACCAATCGCCGGAGAACAAAAAACCGAACCGGCCGGAGGAAACGAAAAATCGTCGTCAGTCTCATTTGACAAGGAAAGTACGGCCGACGCCCCGGCAGCGGATTATGTTCGAACGTCAGAAAAGGATGAAGTATTCCAAGTCATGGATATGCTTTTGAGCAAAAAAAGGGCCCGGGACCGGAAACAATGGATTGAAACCCATGGAGTAATCAAAGAGATTTAATACGCATGCCCCAGATCCCAAGTTCCAGTGTTGAAGAATTTGAACGCCTGCCCTTCAAAGAGTTTGCCCAGAACGCATACCTGAACTATTCCATGTATGTCATTTTGGACCGGGCCCTGCCCCATATCGGAGACGGTCTCAAACCTGTCCAGCGCAGAATCATATACTCCATGAGCCAGCTTGGACTCTCCTCCACAGCCAAGTTTAAAAAATCGGCCAGAACCGTGGGTGATGTCCTGGGTAAATTTCACCCCCACGGGGATGCCGCCTGCTACGAGGCCATGGTCCTGATGGCCCAGCCGTTTTCCTTAAGATATCCCCTGGTGGACGGACAGGGCAACTGGGGTGATCCCAATGATCCAAAATCCTTTGCAGCCATGCGGTATACTGAATCAAGGCTGTCCAAATATGCAAAACTTCTTTTGGACGAACTGGAACAGGGCACGGTGGGATGGGTTCCCAATTTTGACGGCACCTTGGAAGAGCCCTCCTTGATGCCGGCCCGCTTGCCCAATATTTTGCTCAACGGCACCACCGGCATTGCCGTGGGCATGGCCACCTCCATACCACCGCATAATTTAAGGGAAGTGGCAAAGGCCTTGATCTTTCTCATTGAAAACGAAAGTGCCGACACACAAGAGTTGTGTAAATTCATTAAAGGCCCTGATTTTCCCACACAAGCTGAAATCATAACCCCTGCACAAGAAATTGGCGACATCTATGAAAAAGGAAAGGGACGTGTGAAAATGCGAGCCCGGTATGTCATAGAGGACGGAGAACTGGTGTTCACAGCCCTTCCCTACCATGCGTCCACTGAAAAAATCTATGAACAGATCGCAGCCCAGATCAGTGCAAAAAAACTGCCCATGGTGTCGGACCTGCGGGATGAATCCGACCACGAGGAACCCACACGGTTAGTGGTCATGCCACGGTCAAACCGCGTGGATCTCAACGCCGTGGCCGACCATCTTTTTGCCACCACGGATCTTGAAAAATCCTTTTCGATCAACATGAACATGATCGGCCTTGACGGCCGGCCAGGGGTAAAAAATCTAAAAAAGATCCTGAATGAATGGCTTGAGTTCAGAAAATCAACCATTGAAAAAAAATTCCGGTTTCGTCTGGAAAAAATTGTCAGCCGGCTGCATATCCTGGAAGGTTTTAAAACCGTTTACCTCAATCTTGATCAGGTGATTGAAATCATTCGCAGGGCAGATGACCCGGCCCAAGAACTCATGGACACTTTCGGCCTGTCCGAAATCCAGGTTAAGGCAATCCTGGAAATCCGGTTGCGCCAGCTTGCCAGGATGGAAGAGATCAAAATCACCGAGGAGATGGCCGCGCTATCCGAGGAAAAGGCGCACCTTGATAAGCTTTTGAACTCGCCTAAGGCATTTAAGGCGTTTATGATTGAAGAAATTCAAGAAGATGCCAAAAACTTTGGGGACAAGCGCAGATCCCCCATCAAAGAACGCAAGGATGCCGAAGCCTTTTCGGTTACGGACGTTATCGAGGTGGAGGCGGTCACCATTATCCTGTCCGCCAATGGATGGATACGGACAGCAAAGGGCCATGATATCGATCCTGCAAATGTAAAATTTAGAACTGGGGACCATCTGCTGTGTCATCTGCGCATCAGATCTGACAAACCCATTGTGCTCATTGACACCTCGGGCAGGGCATATACCCTGTTCTCCCATACCCTTCCCTCGGCCAGGGGAAACGGTGAACCGGTCACAGGGCATCTGACCCTTGCCCCGGATACCAGCATATACACCATGATTGCCGCCGAAGATGAAGACCTGTTTCTCAACTGTGCGGACAATGGGTATGGCTATATTATCAAATTCAGTGATTTTTTAACCCATTTCAAAAACGGAAAAGCAGTGATCACGTTATCCCAAAACGATCTGCCTATGGCGCCGCTTCCCATACCGGATGTCAATTCCGACAACGTTGCCGCAGTCACCACCAGCGGCAGGATGCTGATCTTCCCGGTCAACCAGTTGCCGCGCCTGAAAAAAGGCAAGGGCAATAAAATAATCCATATTCCGGCCTCCGGCAAAGGCCCAAATAATCCTGAAAAGCTTAAGTTTCTAAAAATATTGCCATTAAATTCAAATCTTGTTATATATTCGGGCAAACATCTCTTGCGGCTGACACCAGGCAACCAGCAGGATTACACAAGCAAAAGGGGGCGACGGGGGAAGCTGCTTCCCCGTGGATACAGAAATGTTGATGACCTTGAAGTTATCCCCCCACGGCCTGCGACAGATGATACGGATTAATGAAATTATTTTTAACTAAACATTTTATATTACTATCCCTCATTATTGTGACCTTGGGGGTTGTACGATTTTGTGTGCTGATTCACCACCAGGAGATCGGCAGCGCCGTGGATACGGTTGAAAAAATACGCAAAACCGGCAAACTGCGCCTGATTACCAACAAGGCCATTAACACCTATTATTTGTACAATAATAAACCCATGGGGTTTGAGTATGACCTGGTCCGGGAATTTGCCAAGTTCATGAATGTGGAACTTGATGTCATAACTCCGGGCTGGAACAACATGTTTGCGTATCTCCAACAGGGCAAAGGCGATCTTATTGCCGCAGGGATTTCCATTACGGCCCCGCGCCTGGAATATGCGGACTTTTCAATTCCTTACATGACCATACAGCAGCGTATTATTCACCATAACCTCACCTTTGGTCCCAAAGACATCAAAGAGATGGAATCTAAAATTTTTCATATCAGGCGAGGCACATCCTATCATTACAATCTGGCGAATATAAAGGCTTCGGGCGTACCTCTGGAATATGTGCTGCACAACAACATCCCCACAGAAGAACTCATCGGCATGGTCCACGACAGGGAGATTAAATTCACCATAGCCGATTCAAATATCGCCCTGCTCAGCCGGCGTTTTTTCCCGGATATACGCATCGGCATTCCCATCCAGGAACGTGAATCCCTGGCCTGGGCGGTTCGTAAAAACGACAATGAGATGCTCAAGCAGGTCAACAAATTTCTTCTTCATGCCTCCAACACCGGCCTCCTGAAACGCATCACAACCAAATATTATGGCAATATCGACAATTTTGACGCCTATGAGCTGAAAAAATTCCATGAACGCATCAATACCCGGTTGCCCAAATATAAAGACGTGATCAAGGCAGAATCGGACAAACACGGATTTGACTGGCGCCTGATCGCGGCCATTGTGTACCAGGAATCCCACTTTGACCCGGATGCAACGAGTTTTACCAATGTTCGCGGATTAATGCAGGTCACAGAAATAACCGCCAGGGAAATGGGCATTCAAAACCGCCGGGACCCTCAACAAAGCATCAGCGCAGGCATAAAATACCTGGCATTGATGTACAAACGGTTTGATTATATAACGGATGAATCCCAGCGGTTGTTGTTTGCCTTGGCAAGTTATAATATCGGATACGGACACGTCAAAGATGCCATACGCCTGGCAAAGGAGAATGGGTACGACCCCAATACCTGGAAAGGGCTCAAGGCTGCACTTCCTTTGTTGGCCAAGGCAAAATACTATAATCAGACAAAATACGGATATGCCAGGGGCTGGGAACCGGTCCATTATGTGGAGCGTATCCGGACATATTTCGATATTCTCAGACAAAAAAAAGCGGCCATGGCCGGATAACACAAAGTTATGGCCGGATTTAAGACATATCAATCTGCAGTGCGTTGAAGATGTTGTCACCCAGTGCGTTGCAGATACATACCAAATTTAAACGATTTATAACGAAAAATGAGATCATGAATGACCAGAAAAATTCTAATTAATGCAATGGATCCGGAAGAAAACCGTATCGCCATGGTTTTTGACAACAAACTGGATCAATTCCACATCGAAACAGCCGCCAAAGCCGCCACCAAAGGCAATATTTATAAGGGCATCGTCACCCGGGTGGAACCTAGCCTCCAGGCCGTATTCGTGGATTACGGCGCCGAAAAAAACGGATTTTTGCAAAAAAACGAAATACACCCGGATTATTTCCAGGAAGTCGAAAAAAACGACAGATCGCTGTTTAACTTAATTAAAAAAGGCCAGGAGATGATTGTCCAGGTCACCAAAGACCCGATTAATCTCAAAGGGGCCATGCTGACCACCTATATTTCCCTTCCCGGACGTTTTGGCGTGCTTATGCCGGGTAACAACACCAAAGGCGTTTCCCGTAAGATTGTTGAAGAAGAGGAACGAAAGCGGCTGGTTGGGATTCTCAAGAGCATAAAAATTCCCGAGGGCTTCGGAATGATTGTCAGAACTGCAGGCAAGGGCGCCACCAAAACCTTGTTGACATCAGACCTTCGGTACCTGATGCGCGTATGGAAAAACATCGACAAGCTGGCCATGGAAAACCAGGCACCCTGTCTTCTTTATAAAGAACAAAGTCTGGCCGTACGTTCCTTAAGGGACTATTTTACAACAGATATCAGAGAAATCCTCATTGACAATCCAGACACCTACAAAGAAGTTCTGGACTTCATCGGGATGATTGCCCCCAAACAAAAAAAAATTGTCCGGCTGTTCAAAAGCGAGAAACCCATTTTTACAAAATACCAGCTTGAGGAACAGATTTCTTCTATTTACAGAAGAGAGGTGGCGCTTAAATCCGGTGGTTTTATAGTGATAGAGCAGACTGAAGCACTGGTTTCCATTGATGTCAACTCCGGCAAATCCACAAAAAAAAACAGCATTGAGGAGACAGCCTATCACACCAACCTTGAAGCGGCCGAAGAGGTGGCGCGGCAGTTGCGGCTTCGGGATATGGGCGGGCTTATTGTGGTGGATTTCATTGACATGAAGGAACGCCGCCACAAGGCAGAGATCACCAAAACCATGAAAAAATATTTAAAAACGGATAAGGCCAGAACCAAGGTCGGTGGGATCACGGCTTTCGGACTCCTTGAGATGTCCAGGCAAAGAATCCGCCACTCCATCACTTACGGCGCTTATGAAACCTGCAAACATTGCAATGGCCGGGGCATGACGCCGTCTGTTGAAATCCAGGCACTTTCACTGCTTCGCACATTAGCCCTGAAAACCCTGAAAGCCGAACCTGATCAAAAATTTATCTGCCGGGTACCCGAAGAGGTCGCCTATTACATGCTTAATACCAAAAGGGAAGAACTCCTTGACCTTGAAACAAAACGCCAGGTCGTCATAACCATTGAAATAGACAGGACCATGGTATCCGGCCAGAACAGCGTTAATTAGCGTATATAAGTTAAGGTCAACTTGACAATGTCTAATTTTTTATTGTATCTGAAGCAACTTTAGGTGAATTTAGAAAGGAGGGACTTTGCGTACTTACAGGCAAAAACGGCGGCAAAGGATACCTGCTATCACCCTTGCCGTAGCGATTGCGGCAGCCCTGATCGTGGTCTGGATTATTATGGACAGACAATCCGGCAACAATGGGGAGCCTAAAGGAGAAAATACCGAAGTCGCCCAGGATAAATCCGGAGTCCCCGAAACGGATTCTTTGCCGGGGGCCGTGGTCAAACAGATAAGCAAATCCCCTGTCATTGACTATAATGAGCTGGACAAAGAAGGTATTATAAAGGATCTGACGGCATCCCGTAAAAAGGAACTGGGTGTAAATAACAGTGTCGACCTGGTTGTCAAGTCCAATGAAACCTTTACCGTGGGAGATCATACGGTTTCAATGGAGAAGGTCATTGAACAGGCATTTGCAGGCAAGGGTAAGGTGCTGGAAAAGGAACTTGACGAATCCGGTGCCCAAAAGCCCGCGGCATTGACCACTTACGGGGTTTATGTGGTCCAGCCGGGAGACAATATCTGGAACATCCACTTCAGGATACTTAAAGAGTATTACAGCCGTAAAGGGATTCGTTTAGGGGAAACCGCGGATGAGCCCAAAAGTTCAGGCTTAAGTTCGGGTGTCGGCAAAATTTTGAAATTCTCGGAAGCCATGGTGATTATTTATAATCTAAAAGAAAAAAAGGTGACCGCGGATATAAATATCATAGACCCTTTAAGCAAGGTGGTCATCTACAATATGGATGAAATATTTGCCTTGCTTGAACAGATTGATTTTAATCAAGTGGACAGACTCCGGTTTGATGGTAGTAATATCTGGATACCGGTACATTAATTTTTTAAATTTGAAGGAGGAACATGTTTATTAGCACTGCATACGCCATGGGCGCCCCTGGTGGACCTGCCGGACAGGGCGGAGGACTGGCTGGTTTTTTACCCATTATTCTTCTGTTTGCCATTTTTTATTTTCTGCTAATCAGACCCCAGCAAAAAAAAGCTAAAGAACATAAGACGATGATCGAGAATCTTAAAAAAGGCAACCGGGTTGTAACGTCCGGCGGTATTTACGGCACTATTCTCTCCCTGGATGACACCACGATCGGTCTTGAGATTGCCGAAAAAGTTAAAATTAAGGTTGCAAGGGGAAACATTGCAGGCCTGATTTCCGATATTGAGACCCAGGCAAAATCCAAATAAAAAAAGAACAAAATCCTTCAGGAGTGATGAGATTGAAATTTTTTACCATAAAGCGCCTATTGATTATAGGGGTCATTGTTGCTGCAGTTGTATGCCTGCTTCCTACATTTACCAATACCTGGCCCCATAAAAAAATCAACTTGGGCCTTGATTTGCAGGGCGGTATGCATCTAGTCCTTGAGGTACAAAGCGAGGAAGCGGTTAAAGCCGAGCTTGACCGCACCATCAGTCAGCTTAAACTGGATCTGAAAAATAAAAAGATACAGCACATGGGCATTGACAAAGCCCCTGATCATAAAATCATTGCCAACATCTCAGGTGCAGACAACAGGTCAGGTGTGGAAAAACTGCTGTCGGATGATTATGCAGGCCTTGAGATTCCTTCGGTAAAAAATATTGACGGCGGTATTTCCTTTACCCTGCGCCTGCCTGACAAGGAATCGGATTCCATCAAAAAAATGGCTACGGAACAGGCCCTGGAAACCATTCGGAACCGTATTGATGAATTCGGCGTCAATGAACCGGATATCAGAATCCAGAGCGGCAACAGAATTCTTCTGCAGCTGCCGGGTATCAGTGACCCCGAACGAGCCAAAGGCCTGATTGGAAAAACCGCCCAACTCACATTCCAGCTTGTGGATGAACAGGGTGATGTCAATGCCGCGTTAAGCGGCAAGCCGCCTGTTGGGGATGAAATTCTTTACCAGGTGAAAAAAAATGCTGATACAGGCAGCCAGACCAAAACCCCCTTTCTGATCAAAAAGCATGTGGAGCTTGACGGCAGCCAGCTGACCAATGCCCGGGTGGAATTTGACCAGTTCCAGCAGCCCCGGGTGGGTATTGAATTCAGTCGTAAAGGCGCCAGAATCTTTGAACGGATCACCGGTGCCAATATTAACAAACGACTGGCCATTGTGCTGGATAAAAATGTATACTCCGCACCCAATATCCAGGACCGCATTTCCGGCGGCAAAGCAGTAATCACAGGACATTTCACCCTTGAAGAAGCCACGGACCTTGCCATTGCCTTGAGAGCCGGTTCTTTGCCTGCGCCGGTTAAAATTATTGAGGAACGAACCGTTGGCCCCACCCTGGGTGCAGATTCCGTTCGAACAGGCCTGCTGTCCATGCTGGTGGGCGGTGCCCTGGTTGTGCTTTTTATGGTCATTTATTACAAGGGGGCAGGCCTGATCGCCGACATTGCCCTGATTGTAAATATCCTTCTGATCGGTGGTGGATTGGCCGTTTTCGGTGCAACCCTGACCTTGCCGGGTATTGCCGGTATCATCCTGACCATTGGTATGGCAGTGGATGCCAATGTTATTATTTTTGAGCGGATCAGGGAGGAGCTTCGGACCGGCCGGTCACCCAAGGCTGCGGTGGATGCCGGGTATGATCGTGCCACCCTGACCATCATGGACGCCAATGTCACCACATTGATCGCAGCCGCTGTCCTGTTTCAGTTCGGCACAGGCCCCATCAAGGGATTTGCCGTAACCTTGGGCCTTGGTATCGTGGCCAGTCTGTTTACGGCCCTGGTCCTGTCCAAGAGCATCTACGATATGATTCTTGCAAACAAACAATCCGACACATTAAGTATATAAGGAACTTATCATCATGCAGTTTATCAAGCCGGGTACCCATATTGATTTTATGGGAATGCGGAAAGTCGGTTTTATTTTTTCCCTGATCCTGATTCTGGCAGGTATTGTCTCCCTGATTATTCATAATGGCCCTAATTACGGAATTGATTTTGCCGGCGGCACCCTGGTACAGGTAAAATTCCCCCAGAAAGTTGATGTTTCCGACATCCGCAAAGGATTGGACGAAATTGGCCTTAAAGATGTATCGGTCCAAGGATTTGGTGATCAGGCCGTACATGAATACCTGATCCGCACCTCCAGTGATGCAGACGCCCTGGGCAACCAGCTGTCGGACTCCGTTTCGAAAGGATTGAAGGATGCAACGTCCCTTGAGCCTGATATCCGGCGTATTGAAATGGTCGGCCCCCAAGTTGGGAAAGATTTAAAGAAAAAGGCGCTTCTGGCCATTTTCTATTCTCTACTCTTTATTACGATTTACATATCGGGCCGTTTTGAACAAAAATGGACCATTGCCGGCATCACGGCAGGCGCACTGATGGCGGCGGTTTATTTTTTATCTATCTTCAACCTATCCATGCCGTTTCTGATTGCCGCAGCCTTAATTGTCTCTTTGGGGCTGTTCTGGTATCTTCAGCTTCAGTACGCGATTGGTGCCATTGTAGCCCTGATCCACGATGTAACCATTACCGTGGGAATATTTTCCCTGCTAAACCTTGATTTTTCCCTGCAGATCATTGCAGCCCTTTTAACCATCATCGGGTATTCACTGAACGACACCATTATCGTGTTTGACCGAATCAGGGAAAATATCAAAGGGAATTCAGATCATTCCATGGTACCGGACCTGTTCAACCGGAGTATCAATGAAACCCTGTCACGGACCATATTGACGTCACTCACAACTTTGGTTGTGCTGCTGGCGCTTTTCTTCCTTGGCGGAGAAATTATTCACAACTTTGCCTTTGCCATGATCATCGGTGTGGTGGTGGGGACCTATTCATCCATTTTCATTGCATCTCCCATTGTTTTTATGGCCCACAGAAAAAAATAAGGGAAAACTTATCATGCCCGCAGCCAAACAACATATTTTAAGGATTGCGCTGCTTTTCCTTGTTCTTTTTTTGACCACCTCCTGCGGGTCACTGAAAACATATAAATTGACTGCCGGCCGGGCACAGGACGCTACTGTGCCTGACACCGCATCAGTGCCGATAGATACATCGCTTGACCAGGATATCCGCACCAGACATCTGGAAGAAAAAATCAACCGGCTTGAAAACCGGGTTGCGCTGCTGGAAAAAAAATTGAGTTCACAAGCCAAGCCATCTTTGCCCCCAAAACAGGTGGTTCCAGCAGCCGAGCCCAAGCCGGATCCACCGGAGTCACCTTCAAAAACCGGAAATTTAGATCCTGTAAAGCTTTACAAAAAAGGTCGGACCCTGCTGCTGCGGGAACGTAATATTTCTACGGCCCAGACACTCTTTTCAGATTTTGTCAAAAAATTTCCAGACCATGAACTGGCGGACAATGCCCTTTACTGGCTTGGGGAATGCAGCTACACTACAGGTGATTATGAAAAGGCTGCAAAAATATTTAAAACCCTTGTCCAGACCTATCCCAAGGGCCAAAAAGTTCCGGACGCACTGCTGAAAACAGGTTATTCATATATGTCCATAGACGATGTGACCCAGGCCAACCACTACTTTAAGCAAGTCATCACCCGTTATCCCTTTTCACCGGCAGCAGACAAGGCCCAAAAGAAACTATCTCAAACCCAGTAGTTATTTAAATGATGCCCTGTCCGGACACATATCTACCCTGGTTTCTTTTAACGGAACTGCCGGGTCTAAGCCCCCGTGTAATAAAAAACTTAATTGAGCATTTTAAAACACCCGAAGCCGTTTTAGCGGCATCCAAAACACAACTTTTGTCTGCGCCGGATATATCTTCCAAGGCCATAAAAAGCGTTCTTGGACACAAAGAATTTGAACGATGTGCCCAAGAACGCCTTACCCAGGTCCAGGATTCCGGATACAGGGTTGTGGTGTTAACCGAACCTGAATACCCTTCCCTGCTTAAAGAAATCCCCGATCCCCCCGCCCTTTTATTTTATGACGGTACATTCGATATTAATGCGCCCTGTATCGCCATTGTGGGATCACGAAACGCCACCCGGTACGGCATGGATACGGCCCATTACCTTGCAGAACGCCTTACGGCATTTGGCTTTACCATTGTGTCAGGCATGGCCTTAGGAATTGATACTGCCGCCCACAAAGGCGCCCTTGAAAATGAGGCCGGGCAGACAATAGCGGTTCTTGGATCAGGTCTGGACCATATCTATCCCAGGCACAACCGCCCCTTGTACTGCCGGATCAGAAAACAGGGGGTGGTCATTTCCGAATTTTTTCCGGACACCGCCCCGTTGCCTGCCAATTTTCCCCGGCGCAACAGGATCATTGCAGGTCTGTCCTGCGGTACGGTTGTGGTGGAGGCAGCCCAGAAAAGCGGTTCTCTGATTACTGCCCGATTAGCCGGGGAATACAACCGCGAGGTATTTGCTGTCCCGGGCAGCATCAAGTCCTCCAAAAGCCGGGGAACTCACCATCTGATCAAACAGGGCGCGCGCCTCATAGAAAATGAGATGGACATCATTGATGAACTGTCCCAGTTTGTCCATGCTGCTGCAGATATTGCGCCCTCAGATGAACCGACAAAAAACAAACCAACCATGGACAAAATTCAGACCATGGTATATAAAAACCTCGATCTTTACCCCGAGCATATTGATCATATCACCGCATCAAGCGGTCTGACGAGCGCCCAGGTTTCTGCAGCCCTGCTTGACTTGGAATTATCAGGACTTATTGTTCGTCATCAAGGCAATAAATTTTCAATCTTGGAGGAATAAAATTGGCTAAGCCGCTTATCATTGTCGAATCGCCAACCAAAATCAAAACCCTGAAAAAATACATAGGAAAGGAGTATAATGTGGCGGCCAGCGCCGGTCACATCCGCGACCTTCCGGTGAAAAATCTCGGGATTGATGTGGACGACAATTTTAAGGCTAAATATGTCAATATAAAAGACAAATCAAAGGTCATCTCCAATCTGAAAAAAACCGCCGGAGACACGGATGAAATCTTCCTTGCCCCTGACCCGGATCGTGAAGGGGAAGCCATTGCCTTTCATATCATGGAAATTCTGAAAAAAAAGGACCGCAAATTCCACCGGGTCCTTATCCATGAATTAACAAAAAAGGGGATTACCGAAGCTCTTTCCCATCCAACCCAACCGGATGTGGACAAGTATGACGCCCAGCAGGCCAGAAGAAAATTGGACCGGCTGGTGGGCTACCAGATATCACCGCTTTTATGGCAAAAGGTCCAAAGAGGACTCAGTGCCGGCCGGGTTCAGTCGGTGGCTGTTAAAATTATCTGTGACAGGGAGCGAGAGATCCGTGCGTTTAAGCCGGAAGAATACTGGACCATTACCGCGGATCTTGAGGCGGCAAATCCGCCCATTTTCAACGCGGCGTTGATAAAAGTATCCGGCAAAAAAGCCAAAGTCACCAATGGGGAACAGGCCCATGCCATTGTGGCAGACCTTGAAAAGGCCAGTTTCATCGTCCGGGAAATCAAAAACAAAACCATTAAACGCAATCCGTTACCACCTTTTATCACCAGTAAGCTCCAGCAGGATGCCATTAACCGGTTGCGCTTCTCTGCCAAAAAAACCATGGTTGTGGCCCAGCAGCTTTATGAAGGCATTGAGATCGGCAGCGGAGGGCCAGAAGGTCTGATCACTTACATGCGTACGGATTCCACCCGTATTGCCCCGGAAGCGGCCGAGGAGGCTTTAAGCCTGATCCGCCAATCCTATGGAGACGCGTATGCCCTGAATGCGCCCAGATTCTTTAAAAACAAAAACAAGGCCCAGGATGCCCATGAAGCCATCCGCCCCACCTCGGTTCACAACACCCCGGAAAACCTGAAAACCTTTCTGTCGCCAGACCAGTTTAAACTCTATGATCTGATATGGAAACGGTTTGTGGCGTCCCAGATGGCCCAGGCCCTGATTGACCAGAAATCCATTCTCATTGATGCAACAGAAAAGTACCTGTTTTCCGTTTCAGGATCAACGACCCGGTTTGACGGCTTCATGCGGTTGTATGCAACCCAGGAAAAAAGCGATGAAAAAGGCATACAGTCCCTGCCGCCGGTGGAACCTAAGGAACAGCTGGCAACCCGCAAAATCAATCCTGACCAGCATTTTACCAAACCCCCGCCCCGGTTTTCCGAAGCATCCCTTGTCAAGGAGCTTGAAAAAAACGGGATCGGAAGACCATCCACTTATGCATCCATTATCGCAGTGATCCAGGATAAGGGATATGTGGAACTGATCAAACGGTATTTTACCCCCAGCGAACTTGGCTTTATTGTTAATGATCTTTTAGTGAGTGCATTTCCTACTCTTTTAGATATTTCATTCACGGCACAGATGGAGACCAATCTTGATGATGTGGAACAGGGAAAACTTAACGAAGTTGAACTGTTAAAAGCCTTTTATTCCGATTTTAAAACCACCTTGGATGACGCCAAGGACAATATGGTTTCCGTCAAGGGCGTGGGCATTGAAACCGATATCAAATGTCCTTTATGCGGAAAACCCGTGAATATTAAAATCGGAAGAAACGGCCATTTTCTGGCCTGTACCGGATATCCCGATTGCAGCTTTACCAGTAATTACACAAGGGATGAAAAGGGCAACATTGAAATTGTCGAAAAAATCCAGGACAGCGAACCGGTCAAGGACTGTCCTAAATGCGGCAAACCCATGGTGATGAAAGACGGCAGATTTGGATTGTTTGTTGCCTGTACCGGATATCCCGATTGCAAACATACGGAATCGGTCGCCCAGGAAAACTCAAGTAAAGATACAGGGGTACCCTGTCCTGAAAAAGGATGTGACGGCACAATAGTGGAAAAGCACTCAAAACGTGGAAAAATATTCTACGGATGTTCCAGATATCCGGATTGTACCTTTGCCACCTGGGACAAACCTGTCAACGAAAGCTGTCCTGACTGCGGCAGCCCCTATCTATTGGAAAAAGAGACAAAGCGGGACGGCAAAATCCACAAATGTCCGAACCGTGAATGCGGATTTAAAAAAAGTGTTTTGCCTGTTCCGGAAGAATAAGATTAAATACCTTTAAGTAAACTGCCAAGGTGCTCCCGGGCATAGGGTGTCATCTCGGAAAAATATAATGCGATCCCGCCAGAATCTGTTCTGACCACAGTGCCGGTAAGTTTAAAAGGCCTGGCCTGACCGGGTACGGAGAAGACGATTTTTGCCGGTATCCCGATATCCGGATGCATCCTGGAGTTGATCAACACCCCGGAGGCACTCACATTTTTGGCATTAGACTGTATAACTTTGCCACCAACCAGAACATCCATTTCAATGGGTTTATTCACCCGGGGATAGGCTCTAGGGTCTTTGAGCTTGTTGATATACGCCAGGACATCCTTTTGAAGCTCCTCGGTCAGGGAACGGACTTCCGACATTATCTCATCCAGGATGGCATCGTCTTTTGAAAATTGATCCGTCACCTTTTAACTCCTTGTCTTTAATTAATCATGAATTCAATGCTTGTTTTAGATCCTGTGCAGTAAGTATCGTATTGTGTTCAACGCCTAAAATCCGGGCTGCCGTTTTTACGGCATCGACAAAAGAGCCCCCTGATTGCCTCAAATCTTTGAGGGCATACGCCCCCCTTGATTTTGACAGTTTTTCGCCATTTTCCCCGTAAACAAGCCCGTGATGGAGAAACCGGCATGCCGGAAATGATGAAAAAACAAAACATTGGGCAAGATAAATCTGGGCAGCAGTGGACAAAAGAAGGTCCCGCCCCCGGACGATAAAATTAATACCGCCGTCTTCATCTTCCAAAAGGCTTGCCAGATGATAACTGGGTTGGTCATCCTTGCGCCAGACTACAAAATCACCATATGAAGCGGCCAGATCAATAGGCTGATTATTCACCTGAATACAGACATCATTATTCACCTTTAGCCGGATGGCATGAAGGCCCGGCTCAAATGCAAGACCGGCATCCCGGCATGTCCCTGGATACACGCCATTGAGAGAGACTTTTTTTATGGATGCCCGGCTGCACCGGCACACGAAGGTATGCGGATCTATTTTATCTGATTTGTCTGCTTTATTCAGGGTTAGGGCCTGTAACCTGTCCCGATAATACTCTTTTTTCTTATGCAAAGAAAATTTCTGATAAAAATCATCCGGCCCTGACGGTCCAGTATCCCAGTCCAGCCCCAGCCAATCAAGGCTGGTGAAAATATCTTCCAGCACATCGGGTCTGAAACGGATACCGTCCATATCATCAATGCGCAGGTGAAGACGCCCTTTTCGGCTTCTGACAATGGCCCAGGTCACCAAAAAATTTACGGCATTGCCCAGGTGCAAAAAACCGCTGGGGGTTGGTGCAATGCGTGACACCGGATTTGCCGGCACATTGGAGAAGCGCAGAGGCGAACTGTTTTCAAAGGTTATGGACTTTTCATGCACCGCGTTCTACCTTGTATTTTGGACCTAAAATCCATGAACTCCCAAGACCTATTTCATGGTAACCACCGGACAAGGGGCATTGAGAACCACGGCCTGGGCTGTGGAACCCAGCAGCAGCTTTCCGACCTTGGTTCTGTTTTTCACACCGATAATGACTTCATCCGCCTGGGTTTCCTTGGCAAAATTAACCAAATCATCCCCGGGATCAATGCCGCGAATCAGTAAATGGGTTTCACAGGGGATCTGTTTTTTGTCAAAATGGGTTTTGGCCTCTTCCAGACCGGCTTCAGTTTCAATGATCCGCTCCTGATCCTTTTCCATGCCCTCGGGCATTATGGTAGCGATCAATACAGTTGCATTGAAAAGTTGTGCCCGTTTCAATGCGAGTTCAAGAAGATTTTCCGCCTGGTTTGTGCCACGTTTGTAGCCCACGATAAGTTTCATCTACCATTATTCCTTAATTTGCGCATTTTTAAATAGTTAAATGGTTTATCCTAAAATGATTCCGGCCCCGGCCGCAAGGATAAAAAGGCATTTTTGCCCCCCCCTGCGACTCCCGTCCATGACCATAGCGCCGGTTTTATAAAAAATTTTAGAGAACAAAACAAGACAAACTGTCCCCCCCAGTTGCCTCCAATTGACTTTAGGTTCAATCTAAGCTTTTGTAAAGCTTCAATTAAAAGGTATAGCCCATGGAGAAATAAAAACATCCCTTGCTTTCATTATCTTGGGGATCTAATTTCCAGCCATACAAAAGACTGATAGGCCCCACCGGTGTCTGACGCCGCAGACCGATACCCACACTACTTCTGAATGATTCCGAGATGTCAGGTTCCTGGATTTCGGTTAGGGTTCCGGTGTCAAAAAACAGGGCAAACTCATAATTTTCACCCAGACCATATCGGGCTTCCACAGAGCCCAGAATCATGGATCGCCCCCCCACAGCACTGTCGCCGTCATGCTTAAGCATGTTCTCATCAAACCCTCTGACGGTTGATGCGCCGCCCAGAAAATAGAGTTGGTCATTGGAAATATGGGAATTACTCCCGTAAGTCCCCATATACCCGTAGCGGCCGCGCGTGGCGATAACCAGGTCATCGGTGACCGGCCAATAATAGCGCAGCTCCAGGCCGTATTTGTAAAAGTCATCCTGACTGGAGCTTACGCCCTTTAACACATCAAAGGTTGTGGATGCAAACAATCCGTTACGGGGATGGACAAGGGAATCGGTGGTACGCCAGGTAATCCCTGTATTGGCCTGGCCGATATGGCGCACCCCATAATCGTCCCTTTCACTTTCACTAAGTTCACGATCCACCCTAAGGTACTGGTCCCGGTATTCATAGCCCCCACCTAAAGAAAGACTAATCTTCTCATTGTGAAAAGTGCGCAAAAAAGTCTGGGAAAGGCCATGGGATCTGATGCCGTAGTCTTTGTTGAATGCCTCGATTTCTTTTGTATAAGCCTTGCTTGTGGAAATAACGCGGGTGGAAAGAAACCTTGGCTCGGTCAGGGAAAGATCCATACCGTAACCCACCTGGCTCCACTCAATACCGGCCTGGGCATTCAGGTTATGGCCTAAAAAATCATTATCCCCGATACCGGTTTCCACGTACACATGCCGGGAAGTATCATAACCACCGGCAAACTCCACATAATAGGGTTTTTTCTCGGATATCTCCACAATCAGGTCTGTCTCGGGCTGCCGTTTTTTAAGGCCTGCAACTCTAATCCTGACCGTATCCACGGCATTCAAATCTTGAATGTTCCTGCGGGATTCCACAATTTTAAGCATGGAAAACGGCTCTCCCGGCGCAATCTCCATCTCATCCTCAAGCTCTTCCGGTTTCATCCGCAGGACCCCGGCATAAAAAATCCTGCCCACCACCACCTTGGGTCCCTGGTCCACATGATAGGTGATCCGTATCCGGGTTCTGTCCTTGGAAAATTTAGAGTCCGGTTTCACCTGGACATGGGGGTAGCCTTTTTCTGATACCGCCTGCTGCAGTGCTGAGATATCATCATCAAGCAGGGCACTGTCATACCAAAGCCCCTCATTCATGGTCATGACATCACGAGCCTCATTCAAAGAAATGACCGAAAGCCCCTGGATATCAATCTGTTCAACCTTCGTCCTGGGACCTTCCTTTATGACGATCTCAACGGCAACCTGTTTTTCCTTTTTATCCGGCGCATCACTGATCTTGATTTTTTTATTTACCCTGGCTTTTGTAAACCCTTTGGTAAAATATAATGCCTTAACCGCTTTGAGGTCATCTTTCAGTTCCTTTTGGCTGAAAGCCCCTCCTTTCCGGGTCAAAATATTTTTTTTAAGTTCCTTTAAAGGCAAGGTGTCTGCGCCACTTATTTTAAGCTCAGATACCCTGTACTTGAGCCCTTCGTCTATAACGATATTGACCTGCCGCACACCCGGTAGTTGTGAATCATCTTTTTCCTCGTCTTTAACTTTTGCATCTCGAAAGCCCTTCGCTTCATACCGTTCCCTGATATTTCGCAGGCTTTTTTTCAGGGCAAAATCGTTTTTGTTCCCATTCTCTTTGAGCGAAAGTTCTTTTTTTAAAGACCACTTGTAAAAAGCCTCGTTACCTTGAATATCAATTTCGTACAGCGGGCCTTCATCAATGCTAAAAATAACATCCACGGCATCGCGGCCCTTAACCGGCAACGTCTCTGCCGTCACCTGAACATCTGCATAGCCTTTCTGCCGGTAAAACTGCATGACTTTTTTGATATCATCCTTCATTTTTTTTTCTGTAAACCGGTTCCCGTGCCACGGTAAAAGGGATGCTCGCCAGGTCCCGGTTATGAATTTAAGACGGGCCTGGCCGATATTTTCATTGCCTTTAAACTCAACCCGGCGGATCTTGTAAAAAGGACCTTTGTCGATATCCACACTAACAACGTAACGATAGCCATGTTCCACGGCAGAAACATCAACCTTCGGCGCATAAAACCCCTGGCGCTTGAAAAGTGTTTCCACCCGCAGGGCCTGGTCTGCCATTTCCTTGGCCTGATAAACACCCCCGGCCTTGATGGTCATTTCATTCAACACTTCCTGCTCAAACAAGGGAAACGCATTTTTAATATGAATATCCCGTATCCGGGGAAAAGGGGTCAATTCAAAGACCAGTATCATACCTTGTTCTGTTCTTTCCGGGTCCGGGACATGGATGAATTCAAAAAGCTGTGCCTCTGTTAATGCCTTTATGGCAGTATTCATAGCCTCGACAGAATAATCATCGCCAACGTTTACGGGGATAAAACTTGAGGCAACGGACTGCCAGCGCGCCTGTTTTTCAGAAGGACAATGAACAATGATTTTGATATCCGCCACCTTGCCGGCATCTGCCGCAAATACAGGTACAGCCACCCCCAGATGAACACAGACCGCAAAAACCCAAAAAACAAAAAAGCGCATTTCTATCTAAATTCCAACCTGAATTTAAGTTCACCACCCAACTTGCCGCTTGTGTCCTGAGAACTGCTCAGCAGCAGGTGTTCCAGAAGCTTGTAATAGGTAGTCACCGTATGCACGGTCTCTCCGCTACTGACATCTATGCCATAGGCAACACTGAGCTGGCGGGAAAGATCTGTACCTAAACCGACATGTACACTGGTTTCATCGCCCTGGCGATCCATACTGAAGCTGACCTCGCTTAACCCAGTGGCATCCTTAATTTTTCCACTTAAAGAATCCAACATCATCTTAGCAATGGCTGCTGCCGACATTGAACCGCCGCCACTGTCCGCACCCATTTCATCCGTGGTTTTGCCAAATGCAATCAGGGAAAGAATATCTGCATCCGTAGCATCAAGGTCTGAAGAGAATTTCAGCACCAGGTCATCCGGCGTGCCGGTCACGGACAAGGTAATGGTATAAGATGAGATCGTGGTTTCACCGGTCAGTTTAATCTCGGGTTCGATTTTATACGGGTTAATAAAATCAATGGACCCTTCGGTGATTTCAAATTCCGCTTTCTGGAAATGAATAGTTCCCTCATCCACCACTGCCCGGCCATCGAGAGAGGGCGCATACGCCGTGCCCCTGACACTGATATCAGGACTGATGGTCATGGCCGCCAGGTTGTTGTCCACGGCAAAGGCTTTTCTGCGGGTAACATAAATATTGAGCCCAATGGTTTTTAAAAAATCGGGCCCGGGCTCCCGTACTTTGGGGCGGGATTTTTTGGTTGTCTGGGCGGCAATACTCACCAGACTAAAATCCACATCTTTATAATAGGTACCTTCAAAGATATCTATCCGGCCTGTGATCGCTGATTTATCCATAGAACCTGCCCAGGTCAATTGACTGTTCAACGTCATTTCCAAAGTATCAGGGACATTCACAGGGACCCGGCCGGCGTCAAGGTTCAGCTTAAACGTATCCGGCATGCCGTTTTTCAGTTCGGCCTTTCCGGTCAGCGTTATTTCACCATCACCAAGATTGGCTGTGACATCCTGGATATCAACCGCCTCAGGGGTCAGTACAATGCGGCCCTTAATTTTCTGCAAAGGCTCTTCTAAGGCCTGGAGGTCCAGGGTCATGTTTGAAAAATCAACACTGCCGCTGATATCAGGAGAGGTGGATTTGCCCTTGGCATGCAGCGAAACATGAATATCCCCTTCTGCAGAATTGATCCCGTCTACCAGGGGAACAAATATAGACACCGGCAGGCTGCCGGCGGCCTCAGCAGACAGGTCACCTTTAATATCGCCGTTGGCTGACAGGGTCAGCCAACCCTTGTCCATGATTTGAACCGGCACAGAATCAAGCTTGAACCGGCCACCTTTGAGCAGGGCGGTGACATTTTCCATGCGGATCAACATCTGTTCCTGCTTGGCCAATGCCAGGCGGGAGATATTCACAGATGCCTGCAACGCTTCAGGGTTATCCAAAGGCCCGTGCACCGCTACGACGGCAATGGCATCCGCTACCATGTCCGGGGCATTGGGAAGGCGCAGATCCAACGCTTTAATACGCCCTGAAATATCCGGGGCAAGCAGGCTGCCCTTAGCAGAGATATCCAGGCCCAGCCTGCCCGAGGCAAGGGCGGCACCGGCAGCCGGGTCAAAACTTTTAAGGTCAGTTTCAGGGATGACGGCCCGGACATCAAGGGTCTTGTTCCCCACATTAACTTGCCCGGTAATGTCCAGGTGCGCATTATCTTTTCGGATACGCGCCTGTTTAACGGTCAGAATATTGTTAATAAGCCTAAGCTTTGCCTGGATGCTGTCCAGGGCATATGTTTCAAAACCCGGATTCTCTCCTGAAAATGAGACCTGAATATCCGGCCTTTCCAGAGACCCGGTCCCGGTTAATCTACCGAAAAAAGTGCCCCTGGCACCCAGATTCGGGGCCAGTTCGTCCAGTTGAAGCTGATTAAAATCCACGGTTAGATCCAGGGCATGATCCGGCCCCGTCCCGCCCAGTGCCACGGTACCTTCGGCTTTGAACGCCCCCTGGTTACGTTTAAGTATTAAATCCTGAATCCGAAGCACCCCCTGGTCAATTCGAGCCTTACAAAGCAATTCATCGGCCTGAACCCCCTTGGAAGACAAATTTTTGGCATTGATATCCAGGGTCAGATCCGGTGTCGGCAAAGCCCCGTTGACCATGGCATGGATATTGGCACTGCCCGAGCCCTTTTGGCCCACCAGGCTTAAGGGGACGGACATGTCTGCCACATCCAGATCCAGATTTCCCGTCATTGTCATGGTTTTGGGATCAAACCCCGGCATATCCAGCCGAAAAGCACCTGAACCGCTCATGCCGGGTCCGTCCAAGGTCAGGCCGGTCAATGTCAGATAGTCTTTTTCCAGTTCAGCACCGGCCTTAAACTGCACTTGTGCGGATTCGGACATCCGGGGCAAAATCAGATCATGGGCCGTAACATCCAGGTCGGCATGGGCAGACATCTGGCCGGGTATCACACCCTGCCCCCGGACCCGGACCTGGGCGGCAACTTTCCCCTCCGGGGTACTTTCCCCCAATTCAAGGGCCTCCAGAGCCAGACTGTCCGGATTAAGAAAAAAGGCATAGGCCAGGGTATCCAAACCGGCCATGGAGCCGGCAAATCCCTTTGGAAAGAGTTTTGACAGATCCACGTTACCGCCGAAAGGTATGGTCCCGGCCGGCAGTTCTATCCGGCAGTCTTTGAGGGTGAGGTGCCTGTCCTCAAGCCCGGCGTAAATATTTATACCGGATATGGATGTATTGTTTATACTGCCCCGGCCAAACTCACACTGAATCCGCCCCCGGGGATTGTCGATACCGCCTTTAAGGGTTAGATTTACCCGGCCGCGTCCCTGGACCAGCTCATCCGGCAGATCAAAGGCCTTTGTGGCCAACGGTGCTTCCACATCAAGGGTGGCCGTGATATCCGGCGTCACTGTTCCAAAAAGTTCTGCAACAGATCCCCGGGCATTAAATTCCATTCCCGGCATCCCGGCATGGATATTTATATTTGAAATTTTGTCCTTATCAATACGGGCATGGACACCAAAGGATTCAAGGGTAAGATCCTGCTTCCCAAATCCCAGATGGCCACCGGCCAGGGCCACTTTAATCGAAGCAGAAAGGTCTGCCAGCTTAAACCCGGTCACTTCAACGGACAAATTTGAAAGATCCGTATTAAATTGTGGGGCCGTAACTTTTAGATGTGCCTGATTCACCTTGAATTCACGGACCCAAAAATCAAACCCCGGGGACCTATCATGCCCGGACGCGTTGGTCTCTGCCGGTGTCCCGGTGTCGGATACCAGGGCCGACAAAATGTCAATATCGCCCTGATCCGAGATGCCGATATCAAATACAGGCTTGTCGATCAGAATTTGGGCCAATTCAATTTTGTGCCGGGTCAACCCGGACCAGTCAACCTTGGCCGCCACCAAAGAGATACCTGCCAGTTCTTTGCCGCCCTCCCCCTTAAGGTGAACACCGGAGATCTGAATTTTTCCCGCTCTAAGGTCCAGGCGGAACTGTTCCCATGACAGGGAACCGGGAATCGTCTTGTTGACCAGCTTTTGAATAAAATCTTGGGCAGGCTTGCTCTCAATAAAAAAAAGACCGGAGACAACCAGTCCGGTCACAAGGCACCCTCCCAGTAAACATGTCAAAAAAATAACCTGGAACCAGCGTCTTTGGAAGAATTTTCCGGAACTACGGAGGGGTTTGGAAGGGGCTTGAGAATCTGTGGGGGCTGCCATATGCTTATGCAAGTTAGGGTTCATTTAACATCTTTTTAATTTTTAGGCCATGCACCAGATCATGTCAAGGCAGACGATATAGATAGTTACCAAGCGGCAACAGCTTTATGATGATCCGACCATTGAGTGGATTCTTTCAGGATTGTGTTATGCCAATATGTCTTCAATTGGCAAAAATTGCTTGCTGTGACGAACGGTTGGAATAGATATTCGTTTTTCTTCACGCCGAGATACCATTCTATAATTCCGTATTACTTCTCCTACATTTTAACGTACTA
This sequence comes from Desulfobacter curvatus DSM 3379, assembly GCF_000373985.1. GTDB lineage: Bacteria > Desulfobacterota > Desulfobacteria > Desulfobacterales > Desulfobacteraceae > Desulfobacter > Desulfobacter curvatus. The sequence continues at coordinate 3,060 of NZ_KB893083.1, read as the reverse complement.
TAATCTGATGCGCAATGCGTTTTTTGAATGCACAACAGCGAATGAAAATGTTACTTTTATCTTAAATTTCATTTTATTATTGACATAAAAATAATGATATGGTTCTTGTAACTTTATGCATAAGGACTTAAAATTTATCGGAGATAATATCCGTTCTTTCCGACAGTCACGCAACTGGACCCTGGCACAACTGGCGTCAAAGATCGGAATTCAGGAAGGACCGCTGGGACGCATCGAGCGGGGCGGCAACCTGCCGTCGGCCACGGTTATCTATAATCTGGCCCAGGCACTGGATATCCCCACCGACGCCCTGTTTGCCCCGGACCCATCCCAAGCCAGGGCCGCAGCCACTAAAACAGACACCGCCCATGTAACCATTGAACCCGATGCATCAGTTCCCCAAAAACCGTTGTTATTAGCATGCAGGGAACTGATGTCCGCCTTTCATACCCTTGAAGACATCCTCGGGGTTCAGAAACACGCCCTGCTGCCTTTGTCTATTCCCTTTGAACCGGACTACGCCGGTATGGAACAGCTTGCAGGCCAGGTCAGAACCACCATGGGCACGGGCGACGCCGTGGTATTTGATTATCTTGAACTCTTTGAAAATTTCGGTTTACGGGTTCTTTTGTTTCCCTTCATGAAACCTTCAGAAAATTTGGACGGACTCTCTTTTTTCGAACCCGTTCACCAGAACGCCTTTTTTTTCATCAACTCCCGAAAAAATCCGGAAAAGCAACTGTTCTGTCTTGCCACGGAATTGGGCAACATCCTGATCTTCAATCAAATGAAAATTCGAAAAGACACGCTTTTTCCGGATACAGGCTTAGCATCCGGGCCCCGGCCCATCAATCCAAGACGAGCGGCCAAACATTTTGCCGCCACCTTTCTCATGCCGGAAAGTGCAGTACGAACCACCGTGGGCCAGCTTGGTATCCGGCCTGACACCTGGACCTGGGATCTTATTCTGCGCATCAAGCACAGGTTCGGCATCTCCACAGAAGCCTTTGTCTACCGGCTCAAGGAGCTGAGCCTGATCACCGAAGAATCAACCAACACCTACATACAGAAAATAAAAACCCACTACAAACACACCGGCTTTGGCGAACCCGATGCTTCCCGCCGGATACTGAATGCCAATGGACGTTTTTTCGATCTTTTGCTGACAGCAGGCAGCGATGACACAGCCGGACAAGAAATAGAACGGATTTATGCCATGGCCGAGGAGCTGAAACTTGTGATAATTTAATCCAGTTGAATTAGAACCCTTTATCTCAAAAAGGGACTCCGTGGAGACGAGAATGAAATATTACGCCCACAGTTTGCAAGAAAAGCCTAAACAAGAATGGCAACTGTTGGAAACTCATTTGATGAACGTTGCCAATATGGCGGGTTGTTTCGCCGATAGCTTCCAAGCTAAAAAATGGGGGCAGTGCGCTGGATTGTTACATGATTCCGGCAAAGCAACCTCAGCGTTCCAACGCAGACTGGAAGGCAGCACGGAACGAGTGGATCATTCAACATTTGGCGCTATCCTGGCTAAAGAAACAGGAGGTAATCTTGGTCTGCTTTTATCCTATGCAATCGCCGGACACCATGGAGGAATCCCGGATGGAGGGGAACAGGAAACCCAGCTGCATTTCCGATTAAAACACAAAAAACCACAAGATACTGAGAATCTTGATGTGTTAAATCCTTGTCTCGACGGAAAGTTGGCTTTCCCTTTTAAAATATCAAGGGAAACCGGTGGTTTTTCTCTTTCTTTTTTCACTCGAATGATCTTTTCATGCCTTGTTGATGCAGACTTTTTGGATACAGAAAAATTCTGTTCCCCTGAAGTTGCCAGAGAAAGGGTCTGTTCCCAGGAAAGGAAAGACTTACTTGAACTCCAACGAAATATGACCGTTTACATGAATGACATTCTTGCAGGAGCGCAACCAACTTATGTAAACGAACTTCGAAAAATCATACTTGAGCAATGCAAAGAAAAAGCCAAATTACCGCCCCAATTTTTTTCTCTTACAGTGCCTACAGGTGGCGGAAAAACGCTGTCCTCCATGAATTTTGCTTTAGATCATGCAGCGGAGCATGGAATGAACAGGATCATTTATGCGATCCCTTTCACCTCAATCATTGAACAAAATGCAGGAGTTTTTCAAAACATTTTTGGGCAAGACTCGGTTCTCGAACATCATTGCAATTACAAGGAATCGGAAGAACCGGAGGAGGCCACATATAATAGGCGACGCGGCTTGGCTACAGAGAATTGGGACAGCCCGATCATTGTTACCACCAATGTTCAATTTTTCGAGTCTTTCTTTAGTAACAAGTCATCTCGTTGCCGTAAATTGCATAATATTGCCCGTAGTGTCATTGTACTGGACGAAGCCCAGGCTGTCCCTACCGATTATCTTGAGCCCTGTCTTGCCGCTCTTCGGGAATTGGTCGATCATTACGGCTGTACCATTGTTCTTTGCACTGCTACCCAGCCGGCTTTTGATGACACAAGCAGTTTGTGCGCGGCTTTGCCAAAACTGAAAGAAATAATTAATGACCCTAATCTAATTTTTTCAAAATTAAAGCGCACCAATGTTTCCTTTATCGGAAAAAAAACAGATGAAGAAATTGCAGGTCTTGTAAATAATGAGGACCAGGCGTTGTGCATTGCGGCAACCAAAGCTCAAGCCCGGGCAATATTCGATCTTTTGAGTAAGGATGATGCCGGCGTTTTTCATTTATCCACGAATATGTACCCGCAGCATCGAAAGCGGGTACTTAAAAAAATAAAGGAACGTTTGAAAGAAAATCAGTGATGTCCGGTTAGGTTTTTGCTTGTTCGCTAAATGTAATTTTTTGATCTTTGACAATATTGTCCCTGTTTAAACTATGAGACGTATCCTCGTCGTGCCCAATTAGGTCGTTCAAGATGGCAGTTCGTAACTGTCGAACTCTTTTAATAGAGACCTTCTCATTAAACTCGTTTCGACAGTAGATTGCCAGCAACAGGTAAGTGATAAGGCCACTAAGAATTTGAACCATAAGACCATATTCACTGCGGGC
>NZ_KB893082.1 GCF_000373985.1 Desulfobacter curvatus DSM 3379 | reverse complement strand
TCTGTCCGCCCCCTTTCAACTCCGATTAGTGTGAGACGGCAACCACGGACAGGTAATCGAAACAGTTTCAAGCCTGGAATGGGGGAGAACTATGCCCGGACGGAATGAAAATCTTCGGTACAGGCCATGGTTTGTGTAGGAAGAACTACCTTTCCGATGCCTTCTGAAAGAAGGAAAGGCGGAATTTTCCCAAAAAGGAGTGGGCGGAACAACTTCGGCCGACCTTTTATTATTTATGCGTCAGCACTGGCCTTCCGTGCCGTCATTGACAAGCCTATACAAAAACGCTATTTTACCATGTTTTATTCATGGGGTTTACCGTACCTAAAAATTTTAAATTAAAAGGAAACGGCCCTTTTTATGTATAAATTCGGAGCCTAAATATAAACGAAAGCAACTATTTTTATGGATAACAAAACAAGCAAACTTCTTGATCTACGCAAAGAAAAAATAAACGAGCTGAAAACAGACGGCATCAACCTGTATCCCAATGATTTCAAACCGGATCATAGGGTTCATGAAGTCAAAGAAATTATAGAAAAAAATGCCGATACCCTGGGCGAAAACGGACGCAAATTTTGCCTGGCGGGCCGTATGATGGCCATTAATAAAATGGGAAAATCCTCATTTGTCAGGTTCCAGGATGCCGGTGAACAACTGCAGGTATATATCCAGAAAAACAAGGTGGGCGATGACGTATATGCCCTGTTTAAAAAATTGGATATTGGTGATTTCATTGGTGTTGAGGGGCCTTTGTTCCAGACAAGAACCGGTGAGTGGACCCTGCTTGCCGAAAGTTTTAAGCTTTTATCCAAATCCGTAAGGCCGCTGCCTGAAAAATTTCACGGCATTAAGGATCCTGAAAAAAGATACCGCCGGCGGTACCTTGATTTGATCATGAATGAAAATACCCGGCAGATTTTTAAAAAACGAAGTGCCATTGTGGCTGCCATGAGACGTTTTTTTGATGAAAACGGATTTATGGAGGTGGAAACACCTATGATGCAGACATTGCCCGGCGGTGCCGAAGCCACACCGTTTAAAACTTGGCACAATGCACTGGGGATGGAATTGTACCTGCGTATTGCACCGGAACTATATCTCAAACGACTGGTTGTCGGCGGATTTGAAAAAGTGTTTGAAATCAACCGGAATTTCAGGAACGAAGGGGTCTCCACCCGGCATAATCCGGAATTCACCATGGTTGAGTTCTACCAGGCCTATGCTACCTATGAAGATCTGATGAACCTGACCGAAGAGATGTTCTCCACCATTGTCACCCAGATTACCGGCGACAGCAAAGTTGAATACCAGGGGGTGACCATTGATTTTTCAAAGGGGTGGCAACGCATCTCCATGGTCGATTCCCTGTCACAGATCGGCGGCGTAGATCCGGCCATTGTTAATGACACCCAGGCATTGCTTGCCCACGCTGAAAAGGAAAATATTCAAATTGCCAAAAAGGACCGGCACGGCAAAGTGCTGACCAAACTATTTGATGCCCTTGTGGAGCCCAAGCTCATCCAGCCCACATTTATCACCGGATATCCGGTGGAAGTATCCCCCTTGTCCAGAAAAAGCGATTCGGATTCAGAACTCACGGACCGGTTTGAATTATTTATTGCCGGAAGAGAGATTGCCAACGGATTTTCCGAAATCAATGACCCTGAAGACCAGTATAACCGGTTTCTCATGCAGGTGCGTCAGCGTGATGAGGGCAATGATGAAGCCCATATTATGGATTCGGAGTATGTTGAGGCCCTGGAATACGGCATGCCGCCTACGGCCGGGCAGGGGATCGGTATTGACCGTCTGGTCATGTTGCTCACGGATGCCGCTTCCATCCGGGAAGTGATTCTTTTTCCACATATGAAGCATGCATAAAAGGTATCTGTGGGAGCAGAATTTTTCATAGCCGGAAAATACTTACGGGCCAAACGTAAGGAGGGATTTATTTCTCTGATTACCCTGTTGTCCGTGGCGGGTGTTATTCTCGGCGTCATGGCATTGGTGGTGGTTATTGCCGTCATGAGCGGATCGGAAACCGAATTTAGAAACCGAATTCTTGGACTGGAACCCCATATCCTGGCCATGAATTATTCCGGCCATTTTATTCCTGACCCGAACATGGAAGATAAGATCAGGCAGACTCCCGGGGTCACGGCCGTATCTCCCATTTTATTCGGCCAGGCCATGATACGCACGGCCAACTCTTTTTCCGGCATCATTATCCGGGGGATCGAACCGGAAAAAGGAGCTGCACTGATCAAAGGATACACCAGTGAAGACCTTGGGAACGTATTGAACAAAACATCAATAACAAAAGGCCTTCCCGGTATCATTCTTGGACAGTCCCTGGCACATACCGTGGGGGTGATGGAAGGCGACCGCGTAATTCTTATGTCTGCATCAGGCATTATTTCCCCCATGGGTCAGATTCCGTCCATGAAGCAGTTTGTGGTTGTCGGCACATTTAAATCCGGTATGTCGGAATATGATTCCAGTCTGGCCTATGCCCGGCTGGATCAGGTCCAGGCTCTGGTATCTGCCAAAGGCAAGATTTCTGCTTACGGTATCTGGACCGATGAGATATTCAAGGTAAAAGAGTTAAGCCAAAACGGACTTGGATTCATAAAATATCCGTATTATCTGCGTAACTGGATGGATATCAACCACAGCCTTTTTTCAGCGCTTAAACTTGAAAAAACCGCCATGTTTGTTATTCTAACGCTGATTATCCTTGTGGCGGCATTTAATATTGCGTCGGCATTGATCATGATGGTTATGGAAAAGACCCGTGATATTGCCGTACTAAAAGCAATGGGTGCCACACATTCAATGATCCGCCGGATTTTTATAATTAAAGGAATGATTATCGGGTTAATCGGTACGGGCATCGGGACAACGCTTGGGGTGGTGATCTGTTACATCCTTAAACGATACGAATTTATCAAGTTGCCCGAGGCATATCCTTTTTCCACGCTACCGGTTCAGCTTGAATATTCGGATGTTATTTTAACCGCCGTATCCGCATTGGTGATTTGCTTTTTGTCCACCCTGTATCCGTCGTATAAAGCATCACGAATGAATCCGGTGGAGGCCATCAGATATGGGTGATACGCCGCTGATTCAACTGAATGGGGTTTCACGGTCTTTTGTATCCAAAACAGCTGCAGTGGACATTCTGCACAAGGCAGATATATCCATACAACAGGGTGAGACCATTGCCGTTGTGGGGGCTTCGGGTATCGGCAAATCCACCCTGCTTAACATTATCGGCACCCTTGACAGGCCCGACGAGGGAAACCAGCGCTTTTGCGGTGAAGATATTCTGGGGTATAATGACGAAAAGCTTGCCGCCTTTAGGAATAAAAATATTGGTTTTGTTTTTCAATTTCACTATTTGCTCCAGGGATTTACAGCCGTTGAAAATGTGATGCTGCCTGGGCTGATCAATGGTAAATCTAAAAAAACTATTGAAAAACATGCAGTAAATATGCTTGAAAGGGTAGAACTTGGTGCCCGAATCAAATACAGGGTAGAAGACCTGTCCGGTGGCGAGCAGCAGCGGGTGGCCATCGCAAGGGCACTTGTTATGGCACCGGCCCTGTTACTGGCTGATGAGCCCACCGGCAATTTGGATCAAAAAAACAGCCAAGCGGTTCATCAACTCCTAAAAGAACTTAACAAGGAAATGGGGATGACCATTATCGTGGTTACCCACAATGCGGAACTATCCGGCTTAATGGACAGACGACTGACATTGAAAGACGGGAAAATCGTACCGGTATAAAGAGTAATAATTAAGTAAAATAAATCACTTAGGTCTATCTATGAGAAATTTTAAGTTCAGTGTATTGCTTGCAGCGTTTTTCTACCTTTTAGGGATAAGCCTGGTGTCTGCCGAGGAACGGGTCGCAGTTGCACTATTTCCCTTTCATGTCCAGGCAGAGCAGCCCAATGAAAAAATTGCACCGGCTGTGTCAAAAATGTTGAAGGAAAAGCTTGAAAAAGACGGTGCGGCCGTCGTGATTACCGACACCCTTGTTGATACAACTAATTGGAAATACGATCAATTCCGTCAGGAGGGTATGCGTTTAGGTGTTGACTGGATCATTACCGGCGACATTTTTATAGCCGGACAGGCGTTGAGCATTGATTCCCAGATGCACAATGTATATGAAAAACAGGCGCCTTTAACCTTTTTTTCACAATCCCCAAGCCCATCCGAATTGTATGCAGGCATAACCTCCCTGGAAAAAGATATTATAGGCGAATTGTTTCAGCAGAAAATCATTTCAGCCATAGGCATCAAAGGTAATGTCCGTGTTGATGCCGATGCCATCCAAAGGGTGATCTCATCCCAGAAAGGCGATATTCTAAGTCGCACCGCGTTAAATAATGATCTGAACAGCGTATATAAAATGGGGTATTTTGATGATGTGACCATCAAAAAACAGAACATGGATAGAGGGGTTGAGGTCATCTTTGAAGTCCGGGAAAAACCCAGTGTTCGTAATATCCGCTTCGAAAATAATCATATTTATGAGGACCAAGAATTATTTGAGGTTGTAGGCACATCAACCGGATCCATTCTCAATGCATATAAGTTGAACAGCGATGTGGATAAACTCAAGCGTTTATATTATGAAAAAAATTATCATAACTGTATTATTTCCTATGATATAAAACCGTTGGAAAACCATCAGGCAGATATTGTTTTTAATATTCAAGAAGGTGAAAAAGTAAGAATCACAACCATTGAATTTGAGGGTAATAAATATTTTGACGATGATGATATCAAAGATGAGATGCAGACCCGGGAAAAGGGGTTTTGGTCATTTATAACATCATCGGGAGAACTTGACGAAACGGAACTTGATAATGATGTGCTTCGCATAGAAGCCTTTTATAAGAACAATGGGTTTATAAATGTCAAAGTGTCAGACCCTGTGGTGAACATGGGAAAAGAAGAGATCACCATCCGGTTTAAAATTGATGAGGGCGTTCAATATAAAAATGGTGTGATCTCCATTAAAGGTGACATCCTGACCACGGAAGAAGAACTGTTGGCACTTCTGGTGTCCCAGAAATCTGAGTTATATAATCGGGAACTTGTCCGCAAGGATATGATTACCCTGAACGATTTTTATGCCAACCAGGGATATGCCAATGTCCGGGTAATCCCAAGGGTGGATAAGAATGATGATCAGTCAATTGTAAATATAAGCTTTGATATTGATAAGGGTCCGCTTGTCTACTTCAACCGGATCATTATTACCGGCAACGGAAAGACCAGGGATAAGGTGATCCGAAGAGAACTGGCCATTGAAGAGCAGGGTCTTTACAGCATGAAAAAAATCCAGCGCTCCAACAGAAACCTGGTGTTCAAAGACTATTTCCAGAATATCGACATCAAACCGGTTAAAACCGAAGAAGAAAACAAACGGGACGTTCATATCACCGTTGAAGAAAAGCCCACGGGGAATTTCTCTTTTGGTGGCGGGTTTTCCAGTGATGACGGTGCATTCGGCCAGTTTTCCGTTGAAGAGCGTAACCTTTTCGGCAAAGGGCAAACAGGAAAATTCACCATTCGGATGTCCGGAGAAACTGCGTTGTATGATATCGGATTCACCGAACCCTGGTTGTTTGACAGGCCTATTTCAGCCGGATTTAATATTTATAAATTTGAACACGAATACGATTATTATGATAAAAACGCCTATGGGCTCACCCTGCGGGCGGCCTCCCGCCGATTCTGGGATTACACTACTATTGGTATAAGCTACAACATTGAGAAGTTTGATATTGATGATGTTGAATCCGATCATACATCGGTTACTGAAGGCTCTTATCTTACCTCAAGTATTACGCCTTATATCAGTTATGATTCAAGAAACCACAGTTTTTTGCCCACCCAGGGCATGTATCACAAATTGTCCCTTGAATATGCAGGGGAATTTTTGGGCGGGGAGATTGATTTTACCAAATATCTTGTGGAATCCGCTGCATTTTTCCCTTTATTCTGGAAATTTTCAGCCGGTATCTATGCCAAGGGCGGATACCTTGATGACAGAACCAATGGAGATCCGGATATAGACTGGGAGCGCTTCTATCTTGGCGGTATCAATTCCATCAGAGGGTTTGACGATACCGACATCAACGGTACCAGAGATGGGTCCAGAATTGAGATCGGCGGTGAGTCATATTGCCAGTTTAATATCGAAATGATGTTTCCCATTGCAGAAGAACAGGCGGTTTACGGCGTTTTTTTCTACGACCGAGGCGATGTTTACAACGACGGGGAAAATATTGACTTGGGCGATCAGTATTCCAGCTCAGGCTTTGAACTTAGATGGAACTCTCCCATGGGGCCCATCAGACTGGCCTATGGTATTGTTATAGACGGTAAGGATGTTAAGAGTACCGGCGATGGTCAATTTGACTTTTCAATTGGTGCGTTTTTTTAAAATATAATTTATTTTCGGAGGCATAGATGAAAAAAAGCATTATAGTTCCGGCAGTTTTGATTATTGCCGCAATGTTCACTTGCAGCGCTTTTGCAGCGGATAAGGCTAAAATAGGCATGATCAGTTTTGAAAAAATATTGCAGGAATCCAGTGCCGGCAAAGTGATGCAAAAAGACCTCAAGGCTAAACTGAATGAACTTCAGGGAAAACTTCAGGCCGAGGAAAAAAAGGTTAAAGATATGTCAGCGGCCTTGGAGCGTGAAGCCCTTGTGCTCAGTGCTGAAAAAAAACTTGAGCGTCAACGGGAATTGCGGGATAAGGCCGATGACTTAAAAAAAATGAACTCGGATTATACCCAGGAAATGAAGATTCTGCAAAATAAACGGATGAATCAAATCCAAAAAGATGTCTTCGACATCGCCAACACATTGGGCAAGGCCCAAGGGTATACTTTGATCATTGAAAAAAAAGTTGCCGGTGTTATTTATGCTGCAGATCAGGTGGATATCACTGATGAGGTCATTAAAGAATACAATTCAACATACGCTAAGAACAAATAATTTATGCTTACAGCCGACCAAATAGCTGCCATGGTTGATGCCCGGATACATGGGGATCCGGGTACAACCATTTCCGGGGTATCCTCCTTTGACGATGCCGGGCCCAAGGATCTGACCTTTGCGGTGGATCACTCTTTTTTTTCCCGGCTGGATGAAACAAAAGCCGGAATCATTCTTGTGCCCAACGAAGCTCCTGCTGTTTCCGGTATAACGCTTCTTTACTCTGATAATCCGAAGCTTGCTTTTTTTAAGGTTGTTGAGCATCTGATGCCTGCAGAGCCGTTGAAAGAATTTATTCACCCGTCGGCTGTTATCGCAGATGACTGCATTATTGGCGACGGCACACGCATTGAGGCCCATGTGAGCATAGGGCCGGGCTGCACCATCGGCAGTTATGTCCACATCATGGCCAATACAGTGATCGGAAAACAATGCCGGCTCAATGATGCCTGCCGGATCAGCCCCAACGTCACCTTGGTAGATAAAACACGAATCGGCAGACAGACCATTATTCATCCCAACTGCGTCATCGGCTCTGACGGATTCGGATTTGTCCAGGACGGTCACGCCCATGCCAAGTTGCTACATACAGGATATGTACAGATCGGTGATGGCTGTGAAATCGGTGCCTGCAATACCATTGACAGGGGGACTTTAGGCATCACCCGAATCGGAAACGGCGTTAAAACGGACAATCAGGTGCATATCGCCCACAATGTTAAAATCGGGGATGATACATTGGTGGTGGCCCAGGTAGCGATTGCCGGGAGCACTACCATCGGCAAAAACGTTATTATCGCAGGCAAAGCTGGTATTTCAGGCCATCTTGAGATCGGAGACGGAGCCATTGTCGGCCCCTATGCCGGTGTCAGCGCAAATGTTTCCCCGGGCGATATCGTTTCAGGTATTCCCCATATGTCCCATAAAATCTGGCTGAAAGTGTCCCGTATCATACCCCGGCTACCCAGTTTAAGAACACGACTGCTTTCCCTTGAAAAACGGATAAAAAAGCTGGAAGGCAGCTCGACGGAGCAATCATGACTCAACCCATTCAACCCATTCAACCCATTCACCCAACGGCAATTATTGATTCATCCGCCAGAATAGATGAGAATGTCACCATTGGCCCCTATACCATTGTCAAAGGAGATGTTACCATTGGCTCCGGCACAACCATCGGTCCTTACTGCACCATTGACGACCATGTCACCATCGGCCCGGACTGTAATATTTTTCAATACGCCTCCATTGGCGGAGCCCCCCAGGATCTTAAATTTCACGGCGAAACCACCCATCTGACCATTGGCAGGGGGTCCATTATCCGCGAATTTGTCACCATCAACAGGGGCACGGGCTTCGGCGGAGGTCTCACCGCGGTGGGTGAAGAAAATTATCTGATGGCCTATACACACATTGCCCATGACTGCAAGACCGGCAAAAATGTCATCCTTGCCAACAACTCAACCCTTGCCGGACACATTGAAATTGGAGACTATGCCACTGTCGGCGGTCTTGTAGCCATTCATCAATTTGTCAAAATCGGTGACTATGCTTACATCGGCGGTAAATCCGCTGTGGTAAAAGACATTCCACCCTTTGTCATTGCCGCAGGTGACCGGGCCACCTTGCATGGGTTGAATAATGTGGGCCTCAAACGCCATAATTTTGACTCGTCCGTCGTCCGTCAGTTGAAAAAAGCGTACCGGATATTTTTCCGGATCGGATTGACAGTGACCCAGGCCGTTGAAAGGACCAAAGCAGAAGTTGAGCAACTGCCTGAAGTGGTTTCCTTCATTGAATTTATAAAAAATTCCAATCGTGGGGTGACACGTTAATTTCCATGAAGACCTGCGAAGGCAAGAATTGTTCCTCCCACATTGGCCTGATTGCCGGTGGCGGCCAGTTCCCGCTGCTTTTTACCCAAAAGGCACGTGCAAACGGTTATAAAGTGATTGGGGTAGGATTCCACAGTGAAACCGATCCCCAACTGGCCCAACTGACTCACCGGTTTGAATGGCTTTATCTTGGTCAGCTTAACAAACTGCTTCGCTATTTTAAATCCCATGGCGTCACCAGAGCACTGCTCATGGGTTCCATTAATAAGGCCAATATTTTTAAGGATATAAGGCCGGATTTAAAGGCCCTTGCTTTTATTGCCAAAACGGTGGGTACCCACGATGACAATATCCTTTCATCCTTTGCGGATCTTTTGGAAAAACAAGGTATTACCCTGGTACCGTCCACCTTCCTTCTGCCTGAACTGATCAGCCCCAAAGGATGCTGGACCAAGCGAAAGCCTGACAAAGCAGAAAAGAAAGATATCCAGCAGGGATGGAAGCTTGCCAAAGCTGTTGGCCGTCTTGATATCGGTCAGTGTCTCGTAATTTCCAATGGAACGGTTCTTGCCGTAGAAGCCATTGACGGCACGGACGCCACCATAGAACGGGGAGGGCGGCTGAGCCGGGGAAACGGGGCCACGGTTGTTAAATTATCCAAACCCAACCAGGACCTGCGCTTTGATTTACCCTCATCCGGATGCACCACCGTTGAAACCATGCACCAATCAGGGGTAACCATGCTTGTGCTTGAAGCTGAAAAGTCAATTTCATTTGACCGTGAAAAAATGATTGCCCTTGCAGATAAATACAATATCTGCATAATCGCCGTAACCGAGGATGAGATGCATGACTGAACGAACCCGGCATATAATGATATTAGCTGGTGAACCTTCAGGTGATTTCCACGGGGCAGCCCTGGTGCGGTCTTTAAAACAACTTTGCCCCGGTGTCCGGATCACGGGTATCGGCGGCAAGGCCATGGCAGGGCAGGGGGCAGACATTTTCTTTCCCATTGAAAAACTGTCTGCCATGGGCCTTGTTCAAGTGATCAGGCAGTTTGGCACCATTAAACAGGCTTTTTGTCTTGTTAAGCGACGATTAAAAACAGATCCTCCGGATGCTGTTGTGCTCATTGATTATCCAGGATTTAATCTAAAGATCGCTAACTTTATCAAACAACATTACAACATTCCTGTCTGTTATTATATCGCCCCAAAGGTCTGGGCCTGGAACGCCAACCGTCTGGATACCATAGCCAAAGTCATCGACCATGTCGCGCTTATTTTTCCCTTTGAAATTCCCATTTATAAAGCCAAAAAAATTTGTGCCACCTATGTGGGAAACCCCCTGGTGGATGAATACCCCCAAAGTCTGCCGGTTTTAAGCAAAAACAATAAAAAAGAGCTGTCAGATGATCTGATTATCGGCTTGCTTCCGGGTTCACGGTCCGCTGAAATCGATAAACTGCTTGATGTGATGCTGGATTCCGTCGGTATTATCGCAAAGAAGTATCCCTATTTAAGGTGTCTTATTTCCTCCGGTATTAACCAGCATGAAGAGCGCATTAAACAGATTGTTTCTCACCATCCAAACAGTGAGTTGTGCCGGATTGTAACAGGCCGGCCAAACCAAATTTTTGAACGGGCCGACCTTCTGATTGCCGCATCGGGCACTGTCACGCTGGAAGCGGCTTTAAATCTTGTGCCCACTGTAATTATTTATAAAATGTCCGGAGTGGCGTATGGACTTGCGCGACTGCTTGTGAAAGCCAAATACATCGGGCTTGCCAATCTGATTGTCGGTCGCCAGGTGATGCCGGAGTTGATCCAAGATGACGCCAATGCCGGAACCATCAGTAAAACCGTATTATCCATGTTACCTGAACTTGAGACCCATAAACGGCAACTTCATCAGGTCCGCAGGCGATTAGGTCTGCCGGGTGCCCCAAAACGTACGGCGGCTATAATACTTAATCTGATTCATAATAGGAAATATTTCGGGTTATGAGTATTGAAGCAACCTTGTTATGCATTTGCCTTTTTCTATCCGGTTTTTTTTCCATGTCTGAAACAGCGCTTTTTTCAATTTCCAGAATCAAAGCCTTTCATATCTCTAAGGATGGCTCAAAGTCCGGTCAGCTTATCCTGGGAATGAAGGAAGACTCCCACACCCTTTTGACCACCATTCTCATCGGCAACAACCTGGTAAACATTGGTGCATCCTCCCTTGCCACCTCCCTTGCCATTGCCCATTTTCAGTCCAATGCCGTGGGAATTGCCACCGGTGTCATGACACTTCTGATTCTTGTGTTTGGGGAAATTTTCCCAAAATCCTTTGCCAACCACAACAATGTAGTGGTCGCAAGGGCTGTCATATATCCCATATACTGGTTGTCGAAAATTTTATGGCCTTTGATCTTTGTTCTTAATTTCATACCTAAACTGCACGGCGTCATAGACAATTCCCAGGATACCGTGACCGAAGATGAATTGATGACCATGGTGGAAGTGGTGGAAGGGGAAGGTGAAATCAAAGAAGAAGAGATGGAATACATCACCAATATCTTTGAATTTGATGACACCTATTGTTCTGAAATTATGACACCCAGGGCAGACATGTTTGTGGTGGATGCAGCCGAGAGCCTGGATATTCCAAAAATTTTAAAAACAGGATTTTCACGCATTCCGGTGATTGAAGATACCATCGATAATATTGTAGGAATTTTGCATATCAAAGATTTATTTTCTAAATATTTGGAAAAGAACGATTCGGAAGCGACCTCGGACCGCCTTGATGTCAAAGCCATTATGAAAAAGCCTTATTTTATCCCGGAATCAAAGAAACTGGATTCACTGCTTAAAGCCTTTAAGGCAAAAAAGAGCCATATGGCTGTTGTGGTTGATGAATACGGCGGTGTGTCCGGTATCGTCACCCTTGAGGATGTGGTTGAAGAAATTTTTGGGGAAATTGCGGACGAGTCAGATAAAAATACACCGGACATTGTCCAGATCAAAGGGAACAAGTGGCTGATCGCCGGCAAAACAGACATCTATCATCTCAACAAAGAGCTTAACCTGGGAATTCCAGAATCCGTCAACTACGACACGGTCTCGGGATTTTTTCTGGAACTTGTGGAGCGTATCCCCAATCCCGGGGAGTCCGTTCGCATGAATAACTGGAATTTTACGGTAAAGGACATGGATGGCAACCGGATTCAGTCATTTATCATTAAACCGGCCGAAGAACCCTGACTTGCGCAATTTTATAAACTGAAGCATTGCGTATTTTTCTCTTGGTCATGACGAATCCTTTCATTTAGGACATGGGGGTTATATTAAATCTCCCAGGGCATACTGGGCAGCTCTCAGGGTATTTTTCATGAGCATGGCAATGGTCATGGGGCCGACGCCACCGGGAACCGGGGTGATTTTTCCTGCAATTTCCTTGGCTGCATCAAAGTCCACGTCACCTTTGAGGATGGCTCTTCCAGTGGCTTCGTTCATGCCCACACGGTTAACTCCGACGTCGATCACAGTGGCCCCCGGCTTAATCCATTCGGGTTTAACAAGATCCGGCACGCCGGCTGCAACAACAAGAATGTCGGCACGTTTGCAATGGGCTGCAAGATCCTTGGTCTTTGTATGAACAATGGTTACAGTCGCGTTGGCACAAACACTTTTTTGGGCCAGCATCATGGCAATGGGTTTGCCCACAATATTGGAACGGCCGACCACAACGACCTCCGCACCGGATGTTTGCGTGCCTGAACGAACAATCATTTCCTGGATACCGGCCGGGGTGCAGGGTAGGAACTTGGCTTCATCACAGTTGATCATCAAGCTGCCCACATTAGCGGGATGGAATGCATCCACATCCTTATCCGGATTGATGGCGTTAATCACCTTTTTTTCGTCAATATGCTTGGGCAACGGCAGCTGAACCAGAATGCCGTGGATGTCGGGATCATTGTTATACTTATCGATCAAAGCCAGCAGATCCGCTTCACTGATATCTTCGGGCTGATCATCCTGAATTTCATTGAACCCGACGGACAAAGCCGTTTTTACCTTCAAGGTGACATAGCTGACAGAGGCCGGGTTTTTCCCAACAAGAATGGTTGCCAGGCCAGGCACTTTGCCGTGTTTGGCTCTCATCTTTTCAACATCGGCCTTAATTTCAGCCAGAATAGTCTTTCTAATCTCGGTTCCGCTAATGATTTCTGCGGTCATACACTTTCTCCAGCTATGGCCCGGCAAAGAAAAAACAACTGAACAACGCCTTTTCCTTTACCGGGTTAGTTTAATCTTGATCTTTAAAAATAAATTGACTCTACAAAATAACCGTTCTACTCCCGTGAAGGAATATCCGTCTTTCGGCGTACATTTCGATCGCGCGTGCGAGCACTCTGGCTTCAGTGTCCTGCCCTCGAATTTGTAACTTTTTCGGGCAATCCCGGTGATCAATACGCATGACGTCTTGCTCTATAATCGGCCCTTCATCAAGACTCTTCGTAACAAAATGAGCGGTCGCTCCGATAAGCTTCACACCGCGCTCATACGCCTGATGATAGGGCTTTGCGCCTTTAAAGCCCGGCAGGAATGAGTGATGAATATTGATTACTCGCCCAGCGTATCTCTCGCACATATTCTCGGAAAGAATCTGCATATAGCGCGCAAGCACAATGAGCTCCGTACCCGTGTCCTCGATAATCCTGAAATGCTGCGCCTCGACCTCCTTTTTATCAACCCCCTGCGTGGGCACATGATAAAATTTAAGCCCGAAGTGTTCGCAAAGCTCCTGGTTTACCGTATGATTTGAGACTACGCCCACTATGTCAATATTCAAGTGCTTTGTCCGCCAGCGATAGATCATATCGTTCAGACAATGATCATCTTTCGATACCAGAACAAGCGTCTTGACCGGCTCATCCATTTCTCTCATATACCAATTCATGCCGAATTTTTCAGACACAGCCTCAAACATGGCTCTAAACTTTTCTTCCGCCCCTTCAGTTACGGCAGAAAACATAACGCGCATAAAAAACTGCTTGGAATATGGGTCGTCAAACTGTGAAGATTCCTCAATATTACAGTTTGAATTACACAAAGCGTTCGCAACCGCGGCAACAATTCCCGGACGATCATCACAATTCAGGCAAAGTATGTACAAGGTAAGCCCCCCTTTTTTTCTTCTCAACAATGTTTAATCGATATTTATTTAGTAAATACTGCAAATTTGCGTTCAAGATCGACATTTATTTCTTTGGTCTTGTTGCGCAGTATTCTGTTTGATTTTCGTTGATTTTCTTTTCGTTCACAGGCCATCTCGTGCGCATAATAAAACGGAGTATGCGCCATGTGATCATCCTTCATCTTTTGAACAAGTTCGGTAATATTTAAATCGATCCGACTGTAAATTGAAGATGTTACCCGCTCCCACTGGGCATCGGCTGAAGATGTCATCAAATCCTGGTTCTCAAGAAGCCATTCCTCATAGCTTGAAATAACCCCTCCGGAGTTTGCTATTATTCCCGGTATCGATATTATACCGTTGGCATGCACAGTCTCTCTATGGGATACATCGGTATAGGCGATGTTTGCCCCTTCAACTATGATTTTCACTTTTAAATTGCCTGCATTTTTTTCATTTATACTCTGGCCAGGGCCGGCTAAAACAAGGACATCAGCTTCTTTTTCCAACAATGTCCTGCTGTTTTTTTGAAAATTCGTATCACCCGTAAGACCGGAAAGTTGCTTAACGCTACCGCCTGACCGGATCGTCTGCATCAGCAGTTTTCCATCTATTCCGTCTTTGCAATATAAGGCACCGGTGATATCGCTCACCCCAAGAATCCGCGCCCCTTTTTCCAGCAAAAAGCGTATTGCATTTCCGCCGACTTCTCCAATCCCTTCAACAATAACCCCTGCCCCATCCATTGGGATATCCAGACCGAGCTTTTCTATTGTTTTTTCAAGGCTCAGTACGACCCCGTAAGCGGTACTACCCAGTTCATGGGGTATTCCGCTTGATTTACCTGTTCCCGCAAGCCTTGATTTACGCCACCCCTTCACAGAAGCACAGCCGGCAATGAATGCATCTATCGCCTTACTGTTTGTATTTACATCAGGCGCGGCACACCATTTATAAGGCAGAAACTCAAGTTTTGATAATTCGCGGCCGAACGCGTACATTGCTCTGTCAACCTGACTGAGATCATCTAACCGGATTCCTCCTTTTGCTCCCCCAAAAGGAAGATTCGCAAGAATACATTTATTTGTCATTTCACCCGCAAGGAGTGCAATTTCCTTTTCTGTAACCCCGGGATGAATACGGATTCCACCTTTTGCCGGAGCAGTTTTTTCCACTGTGTCAATAACCAGTATCGCCTCGGCATTCAAACTGTACTTATCCAGATTAATTTTAATGATTTGCTCAGACATATATGTTCCCATATCATATGAACTCATAAATTATTAAATAGACTCCGGGTCAGTCATTCAACAGCACCGGAGACACATCAATGTTGAACCATACCCAATTGAAACATATTATGTCAAGATATATTTAACAATATGAAAGATTTCAATTCAAAATAAAATATTAAAAAAATAACTATTAATAATTACATGCTATTTAACTGCTTACAACATATGAAACAAACCTATGTTGATTGCAATTACCAATGAAAGATTTTCAATCATAGATGGTCTTTCCGCTTAAAACCGAGCAGTAGCCTTAAGAAATCATGCTTTATTATATATTATGTTGCAAAAACAATTTTCCAAACAAGCAAAAATTCTTAAACGCAAAAAGCGCAATCAGTTTATTACAAATTTGCATGTATACTTATTACAAAATTGCACTTTTAGCTCAAAACACTTTTCAATAGCCTTGGCGCCACGTTTCAAATAAACTTGGTATTCTTTTGAAAAACAATCTCTATCTATTTGTTTTTACATATTATACCAATAAGATACATCACATCAAACGACGACCAAAATCATCTGACCGGCCTCTAAACAAATGAAACAATTATTACACATTAAACATCCATTCATGATATCTAAATATCCTGCCAAATCTTGCATATAATTCTATAAAAAATATAATTAAATTATATTTTCAAATAGTTATAATAATTTACTTCTAAAAATCCTCCGAAAGAGCGATAGAACAATTTTGCAATATTGATGAAATAAACATTTCAAAATTCTTATTCCATTTAATTATTGTGTACATAGGCGCTTTCAGAATATGCAAAAATAATATTTATATTCATATGGTTATAAATTTAATTTTTGATTTTAAACTTGTGGCACCTGTTTTGCTGGTAAACGTTTCAGAGTATCTTTAACAATTTTAATGAAATGAAAGGGGAAGCATGCAACAAATTGTAGCCGTCATCAAGCCATTTAAACTGGAGGAAGTTAAAGAGGCTTTGAACAAAATAGGTATTACCGGAATGACTGTATCCGAAGTCAAAGGTCATGGCCGTCAAAAGGGGCACAAGGAAATCTATCGCGGGGCTGAATACTCGACCAATTTTCTGCCGAAAATCGAATTGAAAGTAGTTGTCAAGGCTGAAAGAGCAGATGAAGTCGCTGAGGCCATTATTGATGCCGCCGGCACAGGGAAGATCGGAGACGGAAAAATCTTTGTTATGCCCGTTCAAAAAGTAATCCGCATTAGAACCGGAGAAACAGGCGCCCAGGCATTGTAAATCAAGAACCCCAATATAACGGGAATCTTTTCATCCGAATCAATATGGAGTTTACACAAATGAAAAAAACAACCTTATTTCCCAAATCAACAAAATACCTTTACTTTATTTTATTTACAGCCGTTTTTGCCGTCATCGGCATACAAACACCTATTTATGCCGAAACCGATGCAGCCGTCACAGAGGCACTTTCGACCATTGATCCGGCGCTTCTCCAGGGCAAAACCCAGGACGAGATCAAAAGAGAATTACCGATTTCCGGTTCCTACAGAGATGAAACCTCGCCCATCAGTGAAGATATCGAGGTTAACGTCGGCGGCCAAACCGTCACGGCAACGATTTACAGATATCTTTCCGACATCGAAATTCTTCAGTATCGTGGTGACGTCCTCTGGACCTGTCTTGCCGCATTTCTCGTATTTCTCATGCAGGCCGGTTTTGCCATGCTTGAAGCCGGTTTTACCCGTGCAAAAAATGCCGTCAACATCATGATGAAAAACATCATGGACTTTTGCATCGGTACCATGGCTTTTCTGGTTGTGGGTTACCATATCATGTTTGCAGGCCCGGATGAATCACTGTTCTTCCTCGGCCAGACCGCCGCAACCCAGTGGGGATTTGCTTTCTGGCTCTTCCAATGTGTGTTTGCCGCCACCACGGCGACCATCGTATCCGGTGGCGTAGCCGAACGGACAAAGTTCACGGCTTACCTGGCCTACAGCGTTGTCATCTGTGCGTTTATCTACCCCATGTTCGGCGGATGGGCGTGGGGCAGTCTGCTGGACGGCAGTGGATGGCTTGAAGGTGTGCTGGGTGTCGGTTTTTATGATTTTGCCGGTTCCACCGTTGTTCACTCCATTGGTGGCTGGATTGCCCTTGCCGCTGCCATCGTGATCAGACCGCGTCTGGGTAAATTTGATGCCAAGGGGAACCCCCGGGCCATCCCGGGCCATAACCTTCCCTTTGCCGTTATCGGCGGTTTCCTGCTCTGGCTCGGCTGGTTCGGTTTCAACCCCGGAAGTACCACCACATTTGACGGGAACCTGGCCCGTATTGCCGTCATGACCAATATCGCCGGTGCCGCCGGTGGTATTGGTGCCTTATTTACGGTCTGGGCAATTTTCAAAAAGCCGGATGTGGGTATGACCGTCAACGGTTTTTTGGCCGGTATGGTTGCCATTTGTACAGCGGTTGATTGTGTTTCCGTCTTCGGTGCCCTCATCATCGGCGTGGTTGCCGGTGCGTTGGTTGTTATAAGCGTCCTGTTTATCGAAAAGAACCTCAAAGTGGATGACCCGGTCGGTTGCATCAGTGTCCACGGCGTCTGCGGTGCCTGGGGAACCTTGGCCTACGCTTTTTTGGGCGTTGAAACGTTCAGCTTGAAAATTCTTGCTGCTCAGGCCATCGGCGTGGGTGCGGGCTTTTTATGGGCTTTCGGAACAGGCTTGATTCTCTTTACAGCCATCAAATACACCATCGGACTGCGTGTAACCGAAGAAGAGGAAATGGCTGGCCTGGATATCAGTGAACATGGAAACGAAGCCTATAATATCGACAGCATGGTTTATTGATCTTTGATCAGCAGAATATGACACGGGAAGGCAGGCGCCTGAGCGCTTGTCTTCCAAACCTGTGGCAAACCCGGCTTTTTTCTTAAAAAAAAATAAATTAAGAGAGAAGTTTCTTTTTGTCCGAAATGTTTCATCAGATGAATATTTTTTTAATACAGTTAATTAATTTAAGGAGATACATATATGTGTGCCATAGCCGGTCTATTATTTAAACACAATCAACACGCTTTCAACCTGACCACCGGTGAAGCATTGACATTGATTTTGGATTCCACGGTACATCGTGGAATGGATTCATGCGGATGGGCCCTTTACAGGGAGCCCGTCAAAGACACCCTTCGCATGCGCTTTTTCATTCCATTCGGCCAGAGTGCTGAAACGGAAACGGCGCGTATTCATGACATCCTGTCCGGACATCAGGTCTCAGTCCTTGCTACGGAAAAATTAGGATGCACCCTGGGTATCCAGGCCCGATTTTCGGGCAACCTTTTGGAGTTGACACATGCCATTGAAAAGGAACTCAAACCCGTATCCATGGGAAAGCAGCTGGACATCCTGAAAGATGTGGGAAAACCGTTTGATGTGGCCCCGTTATACAACATTGGCGAGTTCAACGGAACCCACGGCATCGCCCACAACCGCCTGGCCACAGAATCAGGTGTACGCCCTGAAACGGCTCATCCTTTCTGGGCCTGTGGGTTCTCGGATATTGCAACGGTTCACAACGGCCAAATCACAAATTACTGGATCATGCGAAGGCGTCTGGAACGAAAGGGCATGACCTTCCAGACGGAGAACGACACCGAACTGATCGCCGTCTACCTGGCCTATCAAATGAGCTGTGAACTGACTCTGGAAGAGGCCCTCAAAGCCTCGCTGGACGATCTGGACGGGACCTATTCCTATCTGGTGGCCACGCCGGATTCCATTGGATACGCCAAGGATAAGCTGGCAGCCAAACCCATGGTCAAATACGAAAACGATGAAATGATCGTGATTTCGTCAGAAGAAGTGGGCATCAACCGCCTGTTTCCCGGCCAGGGCCTGGAAACAACGGAACCGGCACCACTGACCTACGGCCTCTGGTCACGGGCGGCGTAAAAGCATATCTCTTAAGATTAAAGGAACAACACATGGTAACAATTGATCTTGCTCAAACACCCATAAAAATGGCCAACGAGGTCATACGCGGTTATGGCGCCATTCATCAGTCCGTTGAAATCACGAATCCCGATGCCAGGCACTATATTGCCGTGGGACTGACCAATCCCATCGACGTCCATATCAAGGGATCGGCCGGGTATTTCTGCGGCGGACTCAGCGACGGCCCGAACATTCGTGTAGATAAAAACGTATCCTGGGGAGTGGGAGACAACATGCAGTCCGGCAGCATTACGGTGAACGGCAATGCCGGAGCCATCGCAGGCCTGGCTTTGCGTGGCGGAGACATCATCATTCACGGTAACATGGGCTCCCGCTCCGGCCAGGTCATGAAAAAAGGCACTCTCTTCTGTGCGGGCAGTTCAAGCTTTATGGCCGGCTACATGATGTACGGCGGCCGGATCATCATCCTGGGTGACTCCGGGGAAAAGATCGGTGAAAACATGGCCGGGGGGGAAATATTCGTGGGCGGTGAGGTTCAGTCTCTGGGAAGCGATGCCATGCTGACCGAAGCCACAAGCGAAGATCTGAAAAGCATTCATGCCTTTCTTGCCCAATACGGGTTCGCCTTTTCAGGAACCTTCAAAAAAATTGTCTGCGAAGGTAAGGATCTGACCTACGGCACCCCCGAACCCAGGACCAAGCCGATTGCCTTCCCGGAATTTTCAGGCCCTGAAAGCGCCTACTGGAATGCCAAGGTCCAGGAGGATATCCGTATCAAATGCAAAATCGGCCGGTATCGGGTCCGCGGATTCGGTGCGGCCCGCCTGATTCCCCATTTTAACGACATTGCGTTTAAAAAGGACATTGATCCGTCAAAAATAGACGCGGATGTTACCGGTAAAATCACCCTCAGGACCTTTATCGGTGACCGCCACGGCGGCCGTGCCCTGAATTTAAGCATGCCGGTCATGATCGCCCCCATGAGTTTCGGCGCACTGAGTCCCGGTGTGAAACAGGCCCTGGGCATCGCCTCGTCCATGTCCGATATTTCAGAAAATACGGGTGAAGGCGGCATGTATTCTGTGGAAAGAGCTGAAGCCCGGCAGCTGATCGCCCAATGCCTGTCCGGACGACTGGGCTGGAATATCCATGACATGAAACGCTCCGACGGTATCGAGCTGTATATTTCCCAAGGGGCCAAACCGGGCCTGGGCGGCCAGTTGATGGCAGCCAAACTCACCCCGGAAATTGCTGCCATGCGCGGCATCCCCGAGGGAATGGACCTTAGGTCCCCATCACGCCATCCCGATGTGCTGGGGGGTGATGACTTGATCATGAAAATCCGGGAATTCCGGGAAGCGGTGGGCTGGCGCCTTCCCATCAGCATCAAATTAGGCGGGGGACGAACCCGTGATGATGTGAAAATTGCCTACAAAGACAACCTTGATTTTGTGGAACTGGATGGTCTGCAAGGCGGAACCGGCGCCGCTTCCAACGAAGTCCTCGAATATGTGGGCATTCCCACCATATCGGCCATTATGGAAGCCATGGACGGACTGGATGAAATCGATGCAACAGGCCAGTTGCCCATCGTTCTTATGGGCGGAATCCAGAACGGCATTGATGCGGCCAAGGCCCTGGCCCTGGGAGCTACCGCCGTTGGTTTGGGAACCCCCATGCTGGTGGCATCGGGCTGTATCGGGTGTATGCAGTGCAGCACGGGAAGCTGTCCCCTTGGCCTGACGTCACAGGACCCCAAATTGACAAAACGGTTCGATGTCAAAAAAGGGGCGCTTAAAATGCATCAATACCTGGAATCCATCCGCTGGCAGCTGGCCGCCATCACCGATGCCCTGGGATATGACAATGTCAACCAATTGACCCGGGACGACCTGGTTGCCCTGACACCGGAAGCTGCAGCCCTGACCCGTCTGCCATATGATCCCAACTATCGGAAAAACCATAAGTTCGCATCGGCCGCCTCTTCGTCTAATAAAAAAGAAACCGGTCTGGCCAATTATCCCAATCATAGCTTTGAACTGATCCGCATGATGGGCGAGGCCACGCCAAACAACATCGGAATTCAGCATCAGATTCTGTCCGAAAGCCTTGCGCCACGTGAGAACCCGTATCCGGAAGGCCGTCCGGCCCATCTGGACGATTTTGTCTTTCTTTCGGCGGCCCTGACCCGTTTGGTCATCGACCCCTACCGCGAAGAATGCAGCACCAAAACCTGCATCACCCGCTCCATCGGAATCGGCCCCAAAAAAGAAGACCAGCCGTCCATTGACCTGGAAAAACCTTTTTTTGTCACGGGCTTTAATGAGGCGCCGGTCAAAGTCCAATCGGCCCTGGCCCAGATCCTTTCCCAGAGCGGATGCGCCTACATCGGACCGTGCCCGCTGATCCAGACAGAGGGAAAAACCGCTGTCTATCCTTGGCTGCAGTTGCTTAAACCCGGTGAAACGCCAAGCACTGTTGCCGCCGGCATTATTTACGAACTGGGCGATGTCTTTAAGCCGGTGTCCCCGGATCGGGTGCGCCCGGAACAGCTATTGGGCTTAAGCGTTTCAGCGGCGGCGGTTCAAAAAGCCCTCCCCTTTGCACTTGAAAATTCATTTGACCTGATGCTCCTCGACCAGACAACAGGCGTGGGCAAACCCTGGGTGGAACTGTCCTCCCCCATTGACCTGACGGTCATGCGTGATGCCGTTCACGGGCTTCAGGCCGTGAACATGGAAGAGGAAATCGCCCTGGTGAATTTCGGCGGTTTAAGGTCCGGAACGGATGTGGCCAAAGCCCTGGCGTACAACTGCCTGGGGTCCGTATTCAGCCTTGCTATGGGAATTGCCCTGGGGGGAAGCATCAAAGGCGACACGCTGATATTTGCCGATGACCTAAGCGAAAAGGATCTCATAGCAGCAGGGTTGCACTGGATAAAAGGAACGGCACAGGAAGCAGCCATCATCGCACGGTGCACGGGAAAAACAAACGTGCACAATCTTGAACCCGAAGACATGAGAGCCATTACAACGGCTGCTGCAACAGCACTGGATATTCCTTTGGCCTCCGGCCCGGAAAAAAGAGAGACCTTTTAATGATCCGGCCCGGAGAAATCAAGTTGGGAGAAATTAGGCCTTTTAAGTTGTTGAAAAATTTTAATGATCGCATAAGACCATTTTTTAAATAAGGAGAAATATAATGTCATCTAATCCTGTAACCATAACGTCCTACCCGTCAGGCCAGCGTGAACAGGTCCGCGAGATGCTCAAAGAACAGGGCATTGAATTTATTCTGGCCCAGTTTGTCGATATTCACGGAGCGCCTAAAGTCAAACAGGTCCCGGTGGACTGTTTTGACAGCCTGGTGGATGATGGGGCCGGTTTTGCCGGTGCCGCCGTCTGGGGCATGGGCCTGGGGCCGGAAAGCCATGATTTGATGGCTCGAACCGATATCGACACTTACGTTCAGCTTCCCTGGATTCCCAATGTGGCCATTGCCAACTGCGATCTCTATGTAAAGAACGAAATCTGGCCCTACTGCCCCCGCAACAACCTGAAGCGCATGCTCGGGGTGATGGCGGAAAAAGGCCTCACTTTAAACGGCGGTTTCGAGCCGGAACATTTTCTGGTTGTGCAGGATGAAAACGGCATCAAACCCTGGGACCCGCTCAATTTAGATACCCTGGCCAAACCCTGCTACGATTTCAAAGGCATGGCCCAGAGCATTGATTATCTTCAGGACATCATCCGTTACGGAAACCAGATGGGTTTCGGCATCTACCAGAGCGACCATGAAGATGCCAACGGCCAGTACGAAATAAACTTTGACTGGTCCGATGCGGTAAAAGCCGCCGACCGCCTGGTCCTGTTTCGGCTCATGAGCGGTCAGATCGCCCAGAAATACGGGGCCATTGCAACATTTCTGGCCAAGCCGTTCGAAGATAAAACCGGCTCCGGCGCCCATCTGCATTTCCATGTGGCCGATGCCCAATCCGGCAAAAACCTCTTTCCCTTGAAAGACGGGCAGGCAGACTGGAAAGGCCTGGGCCTTTCCAAAACCGCAATCCACTATATCGGCGGCCTGTTAAAACACTGTCGGGCCATTACTGCCGTTTCTTCACCCCAGATAAACTGTTACCGGCGCATCCAGAGCGGTGAGTTTGTTTATTCATCCAATTCCGGTTACACATGGACGCCGTCGTTTGCATCCTATGGAGACAACAACCGCACGCAGCTTTACCGCTGCCCCAGCCCCAACCGTTTTGAAGACCGGTCGCCGTCGGCCATGGTCAACCCCTATCTGTTGATGGCGGCACAGATCGCAGCAGGCTTGGACGGCATTGAAAACGAAATTGATCCAGGTGAAGCTATTTGCGGTAAAAACATCTGGAATCTTTCTGTAAGCCAGCGCCGGGAAATGGGCCTGACCCTTCTGCCCCAGAACCTTATGGAAGCGGTGGAAGCACTTGAGGAAGACGAGGTGGTCAAAAACGGCCTGGGCACCATTGCCGATGAATTCATCCGCCTCAAAAAAGCCGAATGGGGAGAATTTATGCAGCATGTCACCCCCTGGGAAATCAAGCGCACGCTGACCATGCTGTAATATTTACAGATAAAACATACCCAGGGCCCTTGGTAATGCGGGCCATGGATAGGGCCCACAATTCGGACCGGCCACAACTACGAACTTTTAGGGCACAGTCTGAGAAAAGATGCCCGGCTTGAGCCCTACCTGCTACCCCTTACCAAGGACTCCCTTTCTTTAAAAATTCCGAAACCGTATACATATATATCAGAACCGAAAGCTTAATAAGGGATCAAAATGTTTGGCAACAAGGCTAATCGAAAAGTAATATTTTTTGAAAAAGCATTGCGGAAAAACAACCGAGTTTGATAAATGTATTCGAGTATTTTGGCATTTGATTAAGAAGAAGGTTATTGTCATTATGGTAAACTGTTGTTTCGAAATAAATCAGGGCCCTATTAAAAGCAGCACCTTAAGAATTGATTAAAAACTATGAAGCGCTTGACTGGGATAGTTCATATTTACACCTGCTGATTTTTAATGCAACGTTTGGTAAAAAACAAAGTTAAGGTTTTTACTTATTGAGCTCTAAGCCTTAACTTAAAATACAAAATATTAAAAAGCTCTCCAAAAAGACATGGATAATACAGAAACTACACCATCGAAAAAAACACTTGAAGTAGCAATTGGCAAGGAAATACGATCGCTCCGACGAAAATTGGATTTAACGCTCTCCGAGTTGGCTAACATAGCCAAACTTTCACCCGGTATGCTTTCAAAAATTGAAAACGGAGCGACCTCTCCCTCCCTTTCAACTTTACAAGCACTCTCCAAGGCTCTTAATATACCTGTGACCAGTTTTTTCAAAAAATATGAAGAAAATTACGAAGCCAAGCATGTCAAGAAAGGGACAGCCGTTGTGGTAGAAAGGCGAGGCACCGGCTCAGGACATCAATACCGCTCATTGGGGCACAAAACAGGAAAATTTGCTTCCGTCGAAGCGTATTTAATCACCTTGGATGATGCATCAGAAGTATACCCGCTCTTCCAGCATGATGGGATTGAATTTCTTTATGTTCTTGAAGGGGAAATTCAATACGATCATTCAAATAACAATTACGATCTTAAGGCAGGAGATTCTTTGTTATTTGATGCAAATGCATACCACGGCCCCAAAAAATTAACAAAACTCCCGATCCGCTTCTTATCTATTATAGTATCACGAAGCAATGCGGAATAGTACCTGCGGAAAGCAAGGCCGGAAACACTATCCTTTTAAATAGGTTCTTTAGGGTTTTTCCCATCTACCTCCTTTTTTTGGGGGGCATCCTCATACTACCCGCTATGCGGGTATGTTTGTTTTAAAAGTAAAAATTCAATAGTGCGAAACCAAAGGCTAAAATTTCTAATCATAATGCTTTTTGGGCCATACTCAAGCCGGTTTCGCTCCACCGCTCCACAACTCCACAATACATAGCTTGCCCTTCTCTCCAGTTCAACTTTTTTTCATAAGATTTTTTTATCGTTGGTGCTATTCATTATGATCCCATAACTAGCCAGTTTTATTTGGGATATTCTGGAAAAATTAAAGCCAGAGTCGTCAATGCCCTTTACTGAAATATAAGAAATCAACTGCCAACAATATTTCATATGAGGCATAATCCGACTCATGGTTCTCCCTCCGGAAAATACCTACCAATGGCTTATTATGATGGATTAGGTGGAAAAATTCACCCTATACGCCTACACAACCCTGAAACGCAACATGAGCCTAAAAATATACGCTCGAAGTTTTCTTCGGAAGAAATTTTATTGAATATAATTAAAAATCATTTGCATGCAAATAGGGGGTGTGATAAGAACACATCAAATATGTAATGAATTTATTACAAGAATGTTAAACAAATAGAGCGATAGCTAATATACAATGTATCGTTTAGGAGGTTTGTAATGACAAAGAATGTACAGCTCAAGAAAACGCTTGGGTTTTGGTCGTGTTTTTCTGTGGCAGTAGGACTGGTGGTTGCAGCAAGCACTTTGGTTTCACTAGGGCAAGGAATGGGTTTAGCAGGAGGCGGTTTTGTTATTGCCATGGTTTCTGCTTGGTTTTTGCAGCTTTTTTCTGCACAAAGTTTCGCGGAACTGGCCTGTATGATGCCGCATGTCGGTGGCATTCGTTCGTACACTAAGGTTACCTTGGGTGCTTTGCCGGCAATGGCGGCTGTTTTTCTCGGTTATGTCATTCCAATGCTTCTGGCAATTCCAGCGGAAATGGCTGTTGCCGGAGATGTTATCACCGAGACCTTTATCCCCGGCATTCCTCCGGTGGTTTGGGGTGGAATTATGCTCTGTATCCTCACTATCACAAACGTTATCGGTGTCGATATCTTTGCCAAACTGCAAATCTTTTTTACAATGTCCATGATGGGCTCAATGACTATTCTTGGCTTCATAGGCTTGACAGGTATTGGAGCGCTTCCTGCCCCCGAGATCCCCCAGGGCCCTTTTAATCCCTTGGGGGTTGGCGTGTTTGGCATGACAGCCCTGGCCATCTGGCTGTACATCGGCATCGAATATGTAACGCCTATGGCCCAAGAGACAAAAAAACCTGAAAAAAATATTCCCCGAGCAATGTTTTACGGACTCATTGCAATTTTTGCGGTCAATCTTATTTATGGCTTTGCTTCCCTGAAGTATGTACCGGCAGAGCAACTTGCAAGTTCAAACCATCCCCATGTTGATATGGCTCTTGCAGTTTTAGGGCGTCCTGGCATGATCTGGATTGCAATTGTTTCAATTTTAGCCAGTGCAAGCACTCTGAACACCGTCATAAGTGTGGTGCCAAGAATGCTTTACGGAATGGCGATAAGTAATGAATTGCCTGGTTTTTTTCGAATTATCCATCCCCGTTTTCGTACGCCATGGATTGGCACATTGGTTTTCGCAGGTGCGATAGGAGCCTTTTTTTTCGGTGGAATCCATGAGGCCCCCAATATTATTATCTACATCCTATCTGCCTGCTGTTCTTGGTTGTTCACGTACATCGTCGCCCATATTAATGTGATCATTCTGCGTATTCGTTGCCCTCATACCCGAAGACCCTATAAAACACCCTTGTATCCAATCCCTCAAGTTATTGGTTCTCTGGGCATCGTATACGCCGTCATTCATGTTGCTCCGGTTCCGGAAATGGAAAGTGATATTTTTACAATCGTGGGCTTGATGTTTATCCTGACCATCGCATATGCCTTTTTCTGGTTACATTTTGTAATAAAGGAGCCTTTATTCAAGCCGCTTTCTATGAAAGATGCGCAGGAAGAGTGGGGGCTTGTTGAAAAACAACAGTTCAAAGACGGCATCCCTGCCACTTTTGCCATAAACCCAATTGTAACTCAGCCCGTGGTGGAACAGGCATAAAAAGTAACACATATACTCATGCACGCTTTTACATGCTGAAAGCTTGTTTTCACAGATCAAAACAGAAGACAGCTTGTTGAATACCGTATCAATTACTATAGGAGAGAAATATGTATCTCATTCAATCAATCATTAGACCTGAAAAAATGCTTCACGTAACCGAAGCGCTTTCCGCCATTGGTGTTCAGGCGCTCACCAAATTTCCTGTCATTGGCCGCGGCAAGCAGTGTGGCCTTAAGGTAGGTAATATTAATTATAAAGATCTGCCTAAAGAAATGATTTTTACCATGGTAGATGCCTCGCAAAAAGATGCCGTTGTCAAGGCTATCATAGATGCTGCACGCACAGAAGACGGCAACCATGGTGACGGTCGTGTTTTTGTTCTCCCTGTAGCAGAGGCTTACACAATACGTTCCGGTCAACAGGATATTGAAGCATGAAAAGCAATTCAAAACTGTTGGATAGAGCCGGCAACGCTATTCTATCAACATCCCGATATTTTATTCCGCTCTGGGGTGACATTGAGATGACAGATTCCGGAGAGGTAGAATTCACAGAGCTTCCTCAATCAATAACCGGGTTGCGGATAACCTTCACCAAAAAACAACAGTGGCTTGGCGGAACGGTATTGATTCATTTTTATTTGCAAAAAGAAATAACTATAAATGATGTCTTTTCAGTGCATTACAGCAATACTCGCTTTGTTTGCAAATTCAAAACGAGTTATGGAGCGTTACTTACTCAAATGCTAAACACCGATAAATCACTTCGTGCAGACTTGCGTAAACTGGATCTGACGGATTTGGTTATAACGACTGCCGAGGGAAAGCTGAATATAAAATTAACCCCGTATGGTGGCGGTTTAGCTTTCCTGTCTTTCCCCCCAGTAAAATATGCAGTTGCATTTCCACCCGAACAAGCACCTGTAACGGCACGAGTAATGGAGCGGCTTAGTGGTATTATCGAACTTGCACATCAGACATGGAATTAGTTGATCCATTCAAAATATTTCATAATATGAAAAAAAGTTGAATAATATGAAACTACATGTTAAGTATAGCACATAAATGTAAGATATTTTTTAACAAAGTTGTTGTGTTTTGGGTGGACTGTGTATGGATTGACTGACACTCAAAACAATATCACTGCCGACAACGGCTCTCATTAAGAAAGAAAAGGGAATAAACATGGACAAACAGACAATAAAAAAAATAATTAAAGAAAAAGATATCCATACTATCCGAGTCGAGTTTCCGGATTTGCATGGTGTTTCTAGAAATAAATCGCTACCTGCCAATAGAATTGACGAAATTATTGAAGAAGGCATAACCAGCTCCCAGGTCGTCTTTGCCGTTATGCTCAACAACGATATTTCTGAGGACTCAGGTGTCGCTGATGAAGTGAGCTATAGCGACATGAAAATCATACCTGACCTAAACACTTTTACCATTGTTCCCTATCTTGACGGAACTGCACGCATGATAGGAGATATCTATGTAAAAGATGAGCCGTTTGCGCAATCGCCGCGTTGGTTGCTAAAGCGTGTGATCAAGCAATATAATGAGCTTGGCCTATGTCCTATTGCTGCAAGTGAACTTGAGTTTTACATCTACCGACAAGGCGAGAATGGTTTAGAACCCTACGCCGACAGCGAAGGTACATTGTATACGACCTCTCCGCGAACCGATCCTCTTGGAATCATGTCAAAATTACAATCCTATCTTTTAGAGATGGGTTTTGACGTCCTCTATTACAATAATGAGTATTTTGCCGGCCAGTATGAATTTAACTGGAAACACAGCGAAGCCCTTGTTCAAGCGGACCAGAGTTTTACTTTTAAAAATGTTTGTAAGGAACTGGGCTATATGCATGATCTACATTTTACCTTTATGGGAAGACCGAGTAACGAAGCAGGCGGATCAGGGTTCCATATCCACTTCTCCCTTGACGATCTGAAAACTGGAGTAAACTGTTTTGAAGACACCACTGACAAATATGGAATGAGTGCGTTAATGCGCCACTTTATTGCTGGACAAATCCGTCATGCTGAAGGAATGACCGCCTTTCTGGCCCCCACCACCAATTCGTATAAGAGATTCATGCGGGATGCCTTTGCCCCTTACTTCATAGGTTGGGGGTTAGATAACCGCACGACCTATATCCGTGTTCCGGATGAACGGGGCAAGGCCACTCGTGTGGAGTTGCGTGCTGCCTGTGCATCAGCCAACCCCTATCTTGCCCTTGCGACAGCACTGATTTCCGGACTTGATGGCATTAAGAAAAAACTTGATCCTGGTGAACCATTTCTTGGGGATTTGTATCGGGAAAATGAAGGTCATTATAAAAATGTGCCACTATCCCTGTACCGTTCATTGAAAAATCTGGAAAAAGATGAAGTGCTGAACGATGCGATTGGATCTCCACTGATCAACAACTTTTTATCAATGAAAACGGCTGAAGTGGAAGCATACAGGACAAATGTGACAGACTGGGAAGTTGATTATTATTCCTACCACATGTAGGCGAATGACGGCAAATTCAATAGAACATAAATACTAATATATTCCATAAAAGGAGACATCATGTGCGGTATTGCCGGGATAATCTCCAGAGGATCTGACGCTCTGGCCAGTGATCTCTTAGACATGCTTTACTGCGTCCGCCATCGGGGAATGGACGCCACCGGGGTAGCTGTATACGAAGAGCCCAATGGTTTGGTTCAGCTTCGAGCCACCATGGTCAATGCCTCGTATTTGGACAAACTTGAGTCCATCATTAAACAATATGCCACCATTGAACACAGTGACAGTTACCAGGGCAAAGGAATTTTCACTTTTTATAATGCTTCGCTGATTATCAAGGATACAGATATACTAACTCTTCACCAAGCCATTAATAATGAACCGGCCCTTTGTGTCCACTCCATTGGTGACAGCCTTCGCGTCTTTAAGGATCAGGGGACTTCCAAAAATTTAAGGACTTGCCACACTATCAGAAATCGAAAAAGTACCCACGGCATAGGCCATGTACGCTTGGCTACGGAAAGTGCTGAGAATATCAACGCGGCTCACCCTTTTGTATCGCCATTGGCACCGCAAATGTCTCTGGTACATAACGGCCAATTCACCAATTACTTCAATATGCGCCGGTTTCTGGAGCGCAAAGGGATTCGCTTCAAGACCCGGAACGATTCAGAAATGGCGGCGCAATATATCGGCTGGCTCATTGGCGACCAGGGCTATTCCCTGGAAGAAGCTCTGCATTTAGCCCTGGAAAATCTTGACGGCATTTTTACTCTCCTGGTTAGTACGCCGACCCGGATCGGGGTGGTGAAAGATCGTCTGGCCATTAAGCCGCTCCTCATTCTTGAGCGTGACGATATCACTCTATTCGGTTCCGAACAGATTAGCTTCACGCCCATCTTTGAGGATGCCTTTGCCCATGAAATGGAACCAGGGGAGGTAAAAGTATGGTCAATATAAACAGCAGAAACCTAAGCAGTAAGGAACTTAATAACATCATAAAAAAAAAACTCGGTGTCAATGCAGACATTGTCATCGAACATCCCGCGTCCATGCATAACCTGGGTACGGCACTTATTGGAAAAGGATCTATTACAGTTAAAGGCTCTACCGGTTTTTACACTGGCGGTTTTCTGGAAGGTCCGTCACTCATCATTGAGGGTAATACCGGTTGGTATACCGGAGACAATATGTGTTCAGGCGAAATCATCATCAAGCAGAATGCCGGATCCAACGCAGGGCCATCCATGATCGGCGGCAATTTGGTGATATATGGCTCAACCGGCAGTCGGGCCGGCGTTGGTTTGAAGGGCGGAAACCTTATTATCTGTGGAGATTGCGGCCGCTGGACCGGACAGATGACTCTGGGAGGACGCATTGTGGTACTTGGCAAAATCGGTCTCGGATTTGGTGAATCCATGTACCGAGGTTTACTCCACACCAGAGATCCGGAAGCGGAAAGCAAATTGGGCGGAAATGTAGAATTTCATAAAATTAGCCATGAAGAAGCTGAGAGCCTGGCGGCTCTGTTGGAACAGTATGAGATTGATGCCGACGCGGCTAAATTCAAGTCCGTCCGCCCTATGACCTCCGGCCGACACACTTATACCCTCTTTAAACCTACACATAAAAAAAGCCTTGAGTCATGAATGATGCGATAAGTACAGATACTAAGGAAAAAGTCATACGTGTAAAGGATATTCCCCATTCACTCTGGACCCCGGAAGTTATTTCGGAGATTAAATACAAGGCCGAATATGCCAAACACCGTATTCGTGGCTGTGGCACCCCCCGCAAGTTTCCAACCTTTGACGACTTGCTGGTGCTCCCATCACAACTTACCAGGATGGCGATTGATACCTACCGGGAACCCTGCGATACTAAAACGGTTCTTGGCGGACGTTTTTGCAGCGAACCGCTGGTGATTGAAACACCGATCATGATCTCCGGCATGAGTTATGGTGCCCTTTCCAAGGAAGCCAAAATCGCACTTGCTAAAGCAACCCAGATTGTCGGCACCTCCATCAACAATGGTGAAGGCGGATTGCTGCCGGAAGAACAGGCCAACTCCTATAAACAGGTGATCCAAATACTGCCTAGCCGCTTTGGTTTTTCCCTGCGGTCCATTGAGGCAGCCGATGCCCTGGAAATTATGGTTGGAATCGGTGCCAAGCCGGGACTTTCCGGTCACCTCATGGGAAGCAAAATAAGCAAGGAAGTGGCCGAATTCAGGCAGCTGCCTGAAGGAATTGATTTGCACAGTCATATCCGTCATGGAGATATTTTTGGTGCCGATGACATGGTGATCAAAATTAAACAACTACGCGAAGTGACAGACAACCGCATTCCCATCTTTATTAAGATTGCCGCCGGCCGCGTGGCAGATGATGTCAAGATTGCCGCCAAGGCCGGAGCCGATGGCGTGGTCATCGACGGGGCCCAGGCCGGTACCGGCGCAGCCCCTGTTGTTGCCGCCAACAATCTTGGTATCCCCACCCTCCCAGCACTGGTGCAGGCAGTCCGTGCGCTGGAAGATATTAATGTCAAGGATGAGATGAGCATCATCGTATCAGGAGGAATTAAGGATGGGGCCGACGTCGCCAAAGCCATCGCCATCGGTGCAAATGCCGTAGCCCTTGGCCAAAGCGTTATGATTGCCATGGGGTGTGTGGCCTGCATGAATTGTCAGTCCGGCAAATGTGGTTTTGGGATCGGTACCCAGGATCCGGAAATGCGCAAACGGTTGGATATAGATAAGGCTGCAGAACGTGTAGCTAATTATATAACCGGTATGACCAACGAAGCAGTATTAATTGCCAAAGCTGCAGGGAAAACCAAACTGCGTAACATGGAGAGGGAAGATTTGCGTTCCTTGACATTGGAAAGCTGTGCAATGACAGGTATTCCGCTGGTAGGCAGCAACCATGTTTTTGGCGAGCAATTCGGCTTTTACTAATAAAAAGGATAACAGAATCACACATCATCCCATTCTCGGCGAATATCAGGAGGGAAAAAATCAGCCTGTCCAGCTGAACTGGGGCTTTTTGTTTACTGTCAGGAGTTTTAGATGTTTAAAAGATTGCATGATAACAGACCCGGAGTGGATCGGGTGACGATTACCTTCGAAGGCGAATCGTTGGAAGTTCCGGCAACTGAAACCGTTATAGCGGCTGTTATGGCGGCTGGGGCCGGGTATAACCGGACTTCGCCTATCAGCGGGGCACACCGTGCACCCTACTGTCTTATGGGCGTCTGCCATGAGTGCCTCATGGAGATTGACGGCGTCCCAAATCAGCAGGCCTGCAAGATCCAAGTGCGCGACGGGATGGTGGTTAAGCGACAGTACGTCACAAAGGAGCCGGCCAATGAATAAGTGCTACGACATGGTTATTGTTGGTGCCGGCCCCGGCGGTCTTGCTGCGGCAATCACTGCCGACAAACTGGGTCTTTCAACTTTGGTGGTGGATGAGCAACCCGAACCCGGTGGGCAGCTCTATCGTTCAATCGAGCGCAGCCTTCCTGAAAATGCTGATACGCTTGGCAAGGACTATCTTGCCGGCAAGCAACTGGTCGAGTCATTTCGTGCATCCGGTATCACCTACCTGCCGAATAACAGTGTCTGGAATATCGATAACGCGCTAAATGTTGACCTGATATCCGCAGGCATACCCCGGCGGGTGCGCGGCCGCAGGCTTCTGTTCAGCGTCGGGGCAAAAGAGCGGCCGGTGCCGATTCCCAATTGGACGCTTCCCGGGGTGATGGGCGCCGCAGCGGCGGATATCCTGTTCAAGTCAGCAGATATGGTACCCGAAGGTCCGGTTGTCCTGGCGGGCAGCGGGCCGCTGTTGTTACTGGTTGCCTGCCACCTGGTTGATAACGGTGTTAAAATTTCTGCGATGGTGGAAACGGCCGGCTTAAAGGATTACTTCAAGGCAATGGCCTACCTGCCTGGGGCATTATGCCAAAGCCGTTACCTTCTTAAAGGGTTGCAGATGAGACTGAAGCTGAAACGCGCAGGCGTGCCGCTTTACACAGGTTG
The DNA here is from genome assembly GCF_000373985.1 of Desulfobacter curvatus DSM 3379. Lineage (GTDB taxonomy): Bacteria > Desulfobacterota > Desulfobacteria > Desulfobacterales > Desulfobacteraceae > Desulfobacter > Desulfobacter curvatus. The sequence continues at coordinate 6,221 of NZ_KB893082.1, read as the reverse complement.
TCGCGACCTGGCCGTACTTGGTAAGAATCAGGCGGAAGGATTGGCATTTACCTGCCGTGGCAAACTACTGAAAATGGCTGCAGCAAAGGTTCTGCTGCATGAAGGGGTGGTGCCGAACCTGCGTTTTAGCCGATTGCTCAATTGCGAACACGAATGGTACGACCCGCAGCGTTATTGGCGGCCGGCGCTTGACCGCTGGGGTCGAACGAGCGTGCCCGGCGTTTCGGTGGCTGGAGATGCCGGTGGCATCAATGGAGGGGCAGCCGCACAAATTGCCGGCCATATCGCTGCCATTGATACCGCCTGCAGCCTGGAGGTGTTCACCGAGACAGAGCGCGATCGTCTGGCTCAGCCGTACCTGAAAAACGCACATCGGGAAAAGCTGATTCGCCCCTTCATCGACCACGTCTTTCCACCGAGCCGGCAGGCACTGGTCCCGCCCGACGATGAGACGATTGTCTGTCGCTGTGAAGAGTTGACCGCGGGTCGGATCCGTGACGCGATCGCTAAAGGGGCACGCCATCCAGCCCAGGTTAAAGGGAGGACGCGTGCCGGGATGGGCCCCTGTCAGGGAAGAATGTGCGGCGCAACAATTGCCGAAATTATCGCAGAGCGTTATTCGCTTGATATTACACAGGTTGGCACACTTCGGGTCAGACCGCCACTCCAACCCTTGAGTATTGAACAATTGGCAAATCCGGCGTTGGGAGAAAAAAACGAATGAAGGCAAATGCAGATGTGATCATCATAGGGGGCGGTATTATAGGCTGTTCGACCGCCTACTATTTAGCTAAAAAAGGGAAAACGGTCATTGTTCTGGAAAAAGGGAATAAAATCGGATATGGCGGCTCCGGCCGAAACGGTGGTGGGGTTCGACAATCAGGCAGGGACAAAAGAGAACTGCCTCTGGCAATGTATGGTGTGAAGAATCTCTGGCCGCATCTATCCGAAGAACTGGGGACCGATGTCGAATATTACCAGCGGGGGAATCTTCGGCTGGGTAAAACTGATGAACATCTTAAAATCCTGCAGGGGCTCACCGATGTTGCGGTTTCCCTGGGCCTTGATGTGAAGATGATAAGCGGTGAAGACGTTAGAGAAATTTGTCCGCACCTGTCTGATGAAGTGATCGGGGCCAGCTGGTGTCAAAGTGATGGTCATGCAAATCCGTTGCTGACAACGTTAGCATTTTATAGCAAAGCGAATATGTTTGGCGTACATTTCTTTTTTGAACAAAGTGTGTTGGCGATAAAAAAGGTTGCCGGCCGGGCGAGAAAGGTCATCACCACCAGCGGGGAGTTTGAAGCAGAAAAAATTGTCCTGGCTGCCGGTTATGAAAGCCAAGCGATCGCAAAAACCGTCGGCATAACAGTGCCTATGAAGAAACTTGCACTGGATACCCTGATCACCGATGCACAACCACCCATGTTTTATCAAATGCTTGGCACAGCTATGGCTGATTTTTACGGCCATCAAACGGCCCATGGCTCTTTTATTTTCGGTGCGGGTACTCCCCTGGATTCCAGCACTGTTAAAAGTGTGGTAGACCATCCGCCGGCCAGTGCCACGGCAGCAACATGCAAAGGGATAATAGGTTTCATACCCGCTTTGAAACACGCAAAAGTGGTTCGCAGCTGGGTCGGCTTTATTGATTGGTGCGAGGATAAAGTCCCAGTACTCGACCATGTCCAAGAGGTTCCCGGTTTGATTCTGGCTTTTGGATTCTCCGGCCACGGTTTCGGCATTGCGCCTTGCGTGGGCACTGTTCTGTCGGAAATGGCCTGCGACGAAACCCCTTCTATCGATATCAGTGAACTCAATTATGGCCGGTTTAGCGTGAACCATATTTAAACAAAAGTGACTGATCTCAATTCCAAGGAGATCCCATGAAAGCCCCGAGCACCAGTACAGTTTCAGCAGGTACTTATATTATAAGTCAGGCCAAGCGAGTGAATCTTAACTCCAGTCTTTTGTATCAAGCGGTCATTGATCTATCCTCACAAGGTTTGATTACTGCCGACTGTATTAACCGGGCTGCGGGTATCCTGCTTTATGATCTTGCCCTGCCCTCCTATTTTTTTGAAACCATTACCAAGGATTTTTTAACAAACATTCTTTCATCCATTGCCAAAAGTCTTCGGGTTAAAGGCGATTCTGTTGATCTGTTTCCCTGGGTGGCAGACATTGATTTCGGCTTTGTTAAAAACTGCCAGACCCAGCGGGTGCGCATTGCCACAGCCGAAACTCGACAGGCCATGGAAAGTATGCTGGACAGTCAGTTGGTTGGCCACCGCAGGGAATACTATTACAATTCGAAAAAAGAGTACTACACTTATGTATTCCGATCAGAAAGCGTGCTGGATATACCTATAGAAAAGCTGTCGGGTTCGCGGTTTCTTTTTGACCTAGACCGGGAATATCATCAGACCCCCCGGTTAGTACGCAACCGGTACGAAATGTTTTTAAAAACAGTGGAAAAACAGGTTACTCCAGTGATTGACGTGTCCCCCCTGGCCGACATTGGTGAAACCCGATTTATGTTTAACTCTGATTTTGAAAAACCCCAGATGGCAGTGCTGCGCAGGCTGTTTGCCGACCATGGTTTAACCATCACCAGGGCATATTGGGAACCCTACCACACCAAAGCATGCGTACCCTCTTCCATTTGTTCCGTCTATGTTACTGGTGATCTGTCCGGCACCCTGGAAAAGCTGATTATTGATGACCTACGGGCATTTTTGAGTTTTAGAATTTCAGAAATTGTACAGCTGTACGTGAATGGCAGCTTAAGTTTCAGACAGATGCTTTTTGCCGGGAATGCTGTGGATTTTACCCATATGTTCATTTATAAGGAACGGGGCAACGGCAGCGATAAAGAGATCATGGACTGCCTGGAAAGTGCCGATCATAAGGCCGCCTTTGCATCCCGGATCCACGAATCCAACAAGTTCACCTATGTGTCCAGAAAAATAATGGAAACCGCCTGCACCCATCCTGACTTGATTAAGTTCCTGTTTAAACTGTTTGATGACAGGTTTAATCCGGTAGGCCTTTGTGATTGTAACGAGGATAAACTGAACAGGACCTGGGGTGGGTTTGAGAAAATATTGGCCGTAAGGTTCATGAATGATCCCATGGGGCAGGATATTTTTACTTTTATGTTCAAATTTATCTGCGCTACTTTAAAGACTAATTTTTATAAATCGGAGAAGCGCTCCTTCGCTTTCAGGATGGACAACAGAATCCTAGATCCCCTGGTATTTGAGCAATTTGTATTCGGCATCTTCTATGTCAATGGCCACTATGCAAGCGGCACCCACCTTCGAGCCGACGACATTGCCAGGGGCGGACTTCGCATGATCCGGGTAACACCGGCTAACCATGCTATGGAACTGGATAATGCTGTGCTGCTCAACTATGCTTTAGGGCCAAAGGCCCAGCGCCTGAAGCACAAGGATATCTGCGAAAGCGGATCTAAGGGTGTGGTAGTGCCCCATCCTTTGTATGCCACCTACGGCATGCAAGCCCTGTATGATTATACCGACGGGATTATGGATCTTATGTTGCCTGATCCCAACGTGGTGGATTTATATAAAAAACCTGAAATGATCTTCTTTGGTCCGGATGAAGGTACTGCACCTTTGATGGACAAGGTGGCCCTGCGGGCAAAGGAGCGGGGATACGAACACTGGCGCACTATTACCACGGGCAAAAGCTTTGGCATTCCGCACGATACCTACGGCTTCCTGGATAATGGTGATACGTTCGGGTTGCTGGCCCATGACGAAAATTCAACGGAACTTGCCATTAACGGGGAAACCGAAATTATTGCATCTGACATGGATGAAATTTGGAAATGTATCGGTAACAGGATCATGGTCAGCGGAATGACCACAACCTCGGTCATGGCGGCGTTTCGCACCATGATCCGGCACTACGGAGCCAAAGAAGAGGATTTGAATCTGATGATGACCGGCGGCCCGGACGGCGACTTGGGCGCCAATGAGATTCAGTGCTACAGTGGAAGAATTTGCCTGGTGATTGATGGTGGGGCCATTTTGTTTGATCCGGATGGCCTGGACAGGCAGAGTTTGACAAAAATCGCATTCATGCGCCACACTACCCCCCGGGTGAACTCTTTGGGATTCCCTGCGGAAAAACTGGGACCCAAGGGCTTTATGGTTCCCCTGAAGGGAAAAAATATTATCCTTCCTGACGGTACTCTCGTGCCGGATGGGGCCGTGTTTCACAAAAATTTTCTCACAGACCCGGCCAACCGCAAATATCTAGAACAAGCAAATATCCAGGCGTTCATCCCCTGCGGAGGGTTCAAGGATACCATTAACCGGGGGAATGTCCGGGCCTTTACCGACAACTTTGCCGAATTAAAATACATCGTGGAAGGGGCAAATGTTTTTTTTGACGATGCAGCCAGGCGGTTTATTGCCTCATCCACCGGCATCAAGCAGATCAAAGACAGTTCCGCCAATAAGGGAGGGGTGTTTTCATCTGCTGTGGCCGAGGTACTCACCGCCTTTTTACTGGAAGATGATTATGAAGAATGTCTCCTGGATCATGTGGATACCCGCTGGGATTTAATCCGGGATATCATGGAGCTTGTGGCCACTTATGCCGAGGCTGAAACGTCCATGCTCATTCGCATTCATGAATCGGATGTAAGCGTGCCTTTGTTTGTGTTGTCCCAAAGGACCAGCGAACAAATTTTTGCTTTCCAGGCCGTGGTAGCTGACCACATTAGTGAGGTTGTTGCCAATAGGGATTTTTTGTGGGAGATACTTAAAGCCTATATCCCCAAGGTGCTGTCGGAAAGTATGGGGAAAGAGGCGATTTTGAAGATTATGAACACAGACAAGCTTAAATCTTATCGGAATGCAATAATTACCAAAAAAATTGCTTCCACAGCCTTCTATAGGCATGGTTCAAATTGGGACGTATATGTTCAAACGGCGGTTGGCGATTTTGTCTGTGCCATGGCTGATTTTTTGAATCAATAAACAAGATCGTGTTGCTTTTCCGCTATATCCGTAAGGCCTTTTTTGTTTTCCACAAAAATTTTGTGTCCTTATAAGCTGTGTCAAAACCATCACAGGGCATAACAAGTTGATCTGTGGTTTCCGTTTATCTTTCCTATTCACTCGATAATCCAGTTTTTCGTTAAATCGCACAACCATAGGAGGCTAAATTCCATGATTGGCGTTTCTTACCCTTTCAAGGGCGTTGAAATATCGTCGGGTTTTCGGTTCCACCTCGGGCGATTTTTCTGTTATATTCTGAGGCGTTAAAATTCAGACCCACAAGAATGGTTTCCAGGGACCAGCCCTTGGGGTGTGGTGCCATGGCAGGCAGAACCTTTACCCAGGAATTGGGCAGATGCCCTTTCCGGGAATAAAGCAGATAATTTTTATTTGAAACGGGATACACGGCCTTTCCTTTTAAAAGGAGGGGAAGATCTGCGGGAACCGTTTTGAAAAACGCCCCTTTCCTGGTAAATTCATCATAGTTTCCTTCACTGTTTTTCACGTAAAGATGCCCGGTTCTTATATCAATATAACGCTTATCACATACCCGGTCTGCGGCAGTTCCTGCAGTTCTGCCCTTGGCGCAACCCCGGAAATATTCCAATGTCGCTTTATTGGCGTCCTCAAGTTCCATGGATCTCCCTTTTGTTTTAAGGACAGACTGCAACTGAATTTTCCGGGTTGTTAAAAAATCGAGCACGACCTTATCGGCCTGATAGTCAGCAAGCATGCCGTATTGCTTTTCAACGGATGCCCGGGCCAAATAGTATTGGGTCAGCTCATCTATGATCCAGGGCCAACGCAAGTAAATATCCCGAAGAGCCTATAGTTTCGATATTGGCAACTGTCATCCAAACACCACCTCTTTTAGATAATCCGGATCCATTGCTGCATTCAACCGCTTGGATTTGACACTGCCTTTAAAATTTTTATGCTCTCTGAGCAGGTTCAAGGCTATATGGCGAATTGCTGCAAAGTTTTCCGGCCCAAACCCTTTCCTGATCCTGCTTTCNTCTTCCCGAAAGGCTATGTCCAAAACCCAGTGAACCGAATTTTCAATACCCCAATGTTTTCTGATAGCCTCTCCAAATGTCTGAGAATTACATTCAAGACTGGATATATAATAGCGTTTCTCATGACTAACCTCACCGTTGATATTTCTTGTGCTCTCAACCATCCCCA
>NZ_KB893081.1 GCF_000373985.1 Desulfobacter curvatus DSM 3379 | reverse complement strand
GGATGATCTGACGACCGTAGTACGTCAAAGGCTATATCGATATTTGACGTACGTTTTTTTTGAGTGTTGCTATCTGTTTGTTGAAACTGGTCGATGATTTTGAGTGTTGCTTGGGCAACTTCCTTTTTAAATTGAAGATATTCTTTAAATTGATCCATACATTATCCTCCACTTACTGGGGTTTTATGAGCAGGATAATAGATTAAAATACGTATGTCAAATAATATTTACATACCATTAAGGGCGCGTACATTTCTCTGTCTATAGCCTGTTTGATTAAAATNTGAGTACGTAAAATAAAAATTGACATTTTTCAACTATTCATCGATAAGAACTTTAGACTCTCAAGTTACCAATATACGACTCTGAAACACAACAAGGGCCCCCTCTAATTTATAAAGCCGTTTTACGGTAAAAAAGCAGACATCATCCCTTATCTATCTTTTCTATTAACTTTTCCGCATCCCGAGCCCCGGAAAAATCTTTATTAAGCTCTAAGGCTTTTGACAACTCTTTCTGCGCCTTCTTTTTTTCCCCTTTTTCGTAATAAGCCAGGCCTAAGTGGTAGCGAACCACGGCATTCTTTGGTTGTTTTTCAAGGCTGTCCTGGAATTCGGCAACGGCATTGCCATACAGCCCTTTTTTGTAGTAGGCAAATCCTATGGTATCCATGACGCTCGGATCTTCGGGATAATGAGCCTTAGCTATTTTTGCCAGGGCCAGGGCCTCGTCAAACTTATCTGTTCGGCTTGCCAGATAAAACGACAGGTTATTGGCGGCTGCTGCATAGTTAGGATTGATTTCAAGGGCTTTGCGATAATGGATTTCAGCCTCGTCAAATTTATTTTCTGCTTCAAGAAGGACGGCCAGCAGCATGTGGGGCGGGGCCAACTTATCGTCTTTTTCAATCATGGTCAGATATTGTTTTTTTGCGCCCTCAATATTTCTCTGGGCCAAGTATATTTCGGCCAAGATTCTGTATGGGCTTAGATAATCCTGAGCAAGATCAATAGCTTTCAACAGTTCTGATTCTGCCTGTTTTATGTCATTCTGGGCCAAGTAAATCTTTGCACGGGTGCCGTGCACAAAGGCCCTCAAGCGATTGTTATCCTTGAACACATCCATCTGCTGAATACACAGGGTATGGGCGTGATCAAATTCTTTTTGGGCCACGGCATTGCTGACTCTTAGAGTCAATACGTCAACTAGTTTATTGTTCAGTGACCAGGCTTTTTCCAGCAAAGGAGCAGCCTGGTCAAATTGCTTCAAGGCGGATTTTAAGTACGCGAGCCGGTAATAACCTACTGATTTGTCAGAGTCGATTTCGATCATTTTTTTGTAATCGTTTTCAGCTTCCTTAATTTTCCTCAGGGCCATATAGGCGTTACCCCGAAGCAGATAAGCCCGATAGACTTTAGGATCAAGTTTAATTACCGCAGTGGCCTGATTTACTGCGTAATCATAGGAGTGCTGGCGGAAATAGATTTCAGACAGCAACAGCCTTGCTTTGGTATAATTCGGCTTCAAATCCACTGCCTTGGACACAGCTGATGCCGCTTGCTCCGCCTCTCCCATCCCGATATAGCAAAGACCTTTAAAATATTGAACCCTGTGAGCCTTTGGCTCTTCCTTTTCGAGTGTAATCAGGATATTGAGTGCATTCTGATATTTTTTTTGAGAAATCAGAATTTCACTTTTCATTATTATAGCATCCGACAACTTTGGCCGTTTTTCGAGAATGTCGGCGACCAAGCTTTCTGCTTCATCAATTTTTTTCTCTCTGTATAGGAATCTTGCCAAAATCATCTGAGTATTGCTGTCTTCAGAATCAAGGGATGCGGCTTTCCGGTACAATTCAAGGGCCTTATCCTTTTGGCCCGTCACGTCATAGAACCCGGCCAGTACAACCATGGTCCGGGGAGTGTCCGGCTGTATCTTAACCGCCTTTTTAAAAGCGGTCTCAGCCTCTTGGAAATTTTTTGTTTTCAGGTAAAAATTTCCAAGGAGAATCTGATGCGCTGCATTTTCAGGATGCTCTGCCGCTGATAGTCTTAATTGCTCCTCCGCTTTATCCAATTGTTTTCGCTGGATATAGAACTGAGCCAAGACAGCTCTGGCCGTTGTCTTGTTTTTGCTTGATTCCACTGCTTTGATCAAAAAAGCTTCCGCCTCATCGAATTTTTTTTCACCGGCTTTTATGGCAGCCATGGCATGCAAGGCTCCCACATGCCCGTCCTGGATTTCAAGAAGTTTTTCAAACACAATCCGGGCATCTTCAATCTGCTTCTTTCTGACCAGGACTTGCCCCTTAAGAAACAAAGCGACCAGGTTTTTGGGATCTTTCTTCAAAATTTTATCGATCCTGGCTTGAGTCTCCGGCAGTTTTCTATCCAGGAAATAAAATTGAGCCAGCCTGGTCAAGGCTTCGATATTTTCCGAATCAAGTTTTTCCACGCCGGAGTAGAGGGCAAAAGCCGTTTTTAACTGGCCTGTTTTCATGAAGGTATCGCCCAATTTTAAAAGCAGAACCGTATCTTTATTGTCTATCTGGACCGCGTTCTTATATTCTATTTCAGCCTTTTTATACTCTTTTGCTTCAAAGTATTCGTCGCCCTTTTTTATGTGGGCGGCTTTTTTTTCGTCCTTGTTTGCGCATCCGGAACAAGTGATCAATGTGATGAGAACAACTAATATAATTTTAGAACAGGGTTTCATGAGCAGCCTCTATTAAAGTGAATTGGCTTTTTTAGATACTTTATGGTATCGCTTAAATTTTAAAACCAATTTGTATTATGGGACGCTTGATATTGTCAACTAAAAAGTCTTGTATTCCAGGGGCATGAAAAGACGTATGCGGACACGGCATTTTGTTTTAAACATTCTGATGACACTGTTCTTTTTGTGTTTGGCCCAGGGAAAAACTTATGCCTGGTTTCATTCCTCCGGCAATTGCGAAAATTGTCCCGTTTTTGAATCATCCCGGAGCGCGGAGAATGTATCCAAAACCTATGCCTTTCTGCCGAATGCGGCGGATGCTGCTCCAGAAATCCGCCTTTATAGAACCTTTCCCCAAAATTCGTTCCCGGCAAGTGCCGGGGAACTCAAAGTTGATATCCCATTTAATTTGTTATCCACATCAGTGACAAACGTCCAAGCCCTCATTGACCGCCAAGTTGCGGCAAATCTCAGGTTGAAAAACATCATAAAACAATATCAGGAACAGCAAAAAAGAAATGCCGAGATGTTAAAGGACTTGAATATCCCCTATCTTGAAGCAGAAAAAAACCGAAAAAAAGCCGAACCGGCACCTGATGCAGAAAACTTGCCGCCTGCCGATGTGCTGAAAAAGAAAATGGCAGAGGTGATTCTTTTTCAGACAGGCAGAAAAGAGGGGACGTTGCTTCAGGACAGACGCGATTTTCAGCCGATTCCGGCAGGGGAAAAAGGCAGGGGCAATTCAGTGACTGATCATGAAAAATATGGAAGGTTGAATTTAAAAGATGACTATTTGAAAAGTCTGGGAAAAACCGGCGCTTATCATAAAAATTACGGTCGGGACACGGAACTACCATGGATTTTTTCCTCTGGACTGAAGCTAATTCGATATCTGGCAAACAATAAAATTGAAATTCTTTCCTGGGCGGCAATTATAGCTGTTATCGGTCTGATCGGTACAATTGTGGTGAAGCGATGAAAAGCAAAAAAATAACTATAGCATGCATAGGATTTTTGGTTTCTGCTTTGCTTGCAGGAATTTTTGTGGGTGGAATTCTAATCTGGGAGTATGCAAATCCCCATATTCCCTTTGAGATTAAGGGAGACCAGGCTTTTGATCGTGGTGATTACGCCGATGCACTTCAATGCTGGATACGGGCGAAGGACCGGTCAGGGCAACCCGGCCAGTTATATAAAAAATTGGGAACCGTTTATTTAAAATTATCCAACCTGGATCGGGCTGAGATATGTTTTAAAAAGGCCCTGGAGAAAACCCCTGAAGACATTGATATTCAACAGCAAATTATCCGGATTGCAGTAGTCCGAGGGGATACGGCAACAGCGGGGAATTTGTTGTCAAAACTTCTTAGGTATCATGACTCAAATCCTGATCTTTTAATGCTTTCCGGCGATCTCGCCATGCTCCAGGCAGAGTTTAAAACGGCAGAAGCGGCGTATGAGAAAGCGGCCGTGCTGTTACCCGGCCGCATCCGTCCCAAACTAAAGTTGGCTATCTGTTTTCAAGAACAAAAAAAGACTTTTGAGGCGGAACGGCTGGTCACCTTTTGCCGAACCCAGGACATTAAAGCCCCCATGGATCTCATGCTTGCTGCAGACTACTATGTCCTTGCCGGAAATAACACCAGGGCGGAACGGTATTTCCTTATGGCGGTGGATTCAGATCCAGGAAACCTTGAATTTAAAACCCGGCTTTGCCTATTTTATCGTGTTGCCGGGAAGGTAAAAAAGGCGGCGGCCTATCTAAAAAAAATAGTGGTCGAGCATCCCGAAAATACCGGATTAAAAATGATGCTGGCCGATTTTTATCTTACGCTTGAAGACATGGCCGAGACAGAAGAGCTGTTGGCACAGCTTGGGCAGACAAGCAAGGATGCACCGGGGTATCATCTGCTGATGGGAAAATTCTGGTTATTCAAAGGACGATATTCCCACGCCGTTTCATATCTGAAAACCGCATTGGACAAAAACTACGGCCTTGTGTCCGCCCATTATCTACTGGGCGTAGCCTATTTTGCCGGGGGGCAGGGCAAATTGGCGGAAAAAGCATTTATTCAAGCGTTGATGCTGGACCCTGATCACACTGAATCCATATTTGCCATGGCTGCGCTGAATTATAAGCGCGGGAATTACGGCCTGGCAGACCAGTATGCGGATCGGTTTATAGACCAGGATTCTTCCAGTGCCCAAGCCTGGAAAATCAAAGGGCTGTGTGCCCTTGGCCGCGGGGATACTTCCGGGGCTATAGATTTTTTGTCTAAGTCATGGTTCCTGGAAGGCGATGCGTCAACCCTCTTTTTTCTGGGGCAGGCCTTTGAATCACAAGGAGTGGTGCAGCCGGCGCTGAAAGCTTACCAGCAAGTGCTTGAAGATGTGCCCGTCATGTATCCGGCCTTGTATGCTTACGCCCGGCTCGCTTCAAATCAGAATCAGATATGGAGAATCCTTGAAAAGATAGATGCGTTGGTGGATCATGATGCGAATCCGGGGGTTTATTATGTAAAGGCAAAGATTTGTCTTGGGCTAAAAGACTATATCCGATGCCAAGCCTATATAAACAAAGTCTTGGCGGGAAAAAATATTTCTGGCCAAATTTTTCTTTTACAGGCAGCGCTTTTTGAAGCGGCCGGGCAAAAGGACGATGTTGAAAAAACATTAATTGAATGCACAACAAAGCTGCCGCAGTTTGTTGGTGGATGGCTTAAGCTGTCAGAATATTTTGTGCAAAAACAGAGGATCTCAGACGCCATACATGTGCTTGAACGGGCACTGACGTCTTTCCCAGATCATCCAAAAATTAAAGGAAATCTGGCCTGGCTGCTGCTGGAAGAAGAGAAAGAGTTTGACCGGGCCCTTGATCTGGCAAGAACCGCGTATGACAGGTTGCCTGGCGAAGCATGGCTCATGGATACCCTCGGATGGGCCTATTACCATAAAAAAATTTACTCCCAGGCGGAATGGATGCTGGAGCAGGCAGAAGCATTGATGCCTAAAAACGGAATGATCCAGTATCACCAGGGCATGGTACTATACCGACGGGGAAAACTCTTTCAGGCCAAAACAAAACTGGAATCAGCCCTGGGATTTGATTCACTTGATACAAGACACAGGGATGATGCCGAAAATCTGCTCGCAGGATTAAACGGGGAAAAAGTCTCAAAAGATGATGAGGTAGGAAATCTCATATTTAATCCCAAGGCTGCCCCTGCCCTGGATTTAAATTTTCAAACGCCTTCGCTAACTGACGAGGATGAAGATATCTTAAAACCGGACTGGAGCAATATGGATTAATTTTAGACAGCTACAGCAAAGTTATATTCTCAAGAGAAAGCGCTTAACAAGCAATGCTAAAAAATTCACGATAGGATTATCCTAAAAAAGAACAATACAGGAAAAATAAAATGATCATCAAAAGTATTACCTACGACAGATTCCGGTTTGGTCAAGTCATAGATGATGATGTGTTAAAAGATACCTTTCGTATGAGGTATGAAGTATATGTGGATGAGTTCGGGTTTGAAGATAAGGCTGACCATCCCGGTGGCCTGGAAACAGACGAGTATGAAAAAGAATCCATCCATTTTGCCTGCCTGAATGAAACGGATTCCGTGGTCGGTACCATACGACTCGTTCGGCACTCAGACAAAGGGTTCCCCATTGAACATGCCACGCCATTAAATATTCCAGGTAAAAAACCTGAGCCGGAGAAAATCGGCGAAATTTCCAGACTTACGGTAACCCAAGACCTCAGGCGACGTAAAGAGGACGGCATGTATGGTGTGGAGTCTTACCTTAAAAAAAAGGAAGGTGGCGTTCTGCCCGATGATGGGACCATCCCCAAAGAGATGGAGGGCAGAAAAAATCCTATCATTGTTATAGGACTTTACCAGGTCATGTTTCAGGAAAGTTTGAGACAGGGACTGACCCATTGGTACATGATCACTGAGAAAAAATTATTCTATGCCTTGAAAAAATATGGATTTCTATTCCATCAAATCGGCGCGCCTGTACAATATCATGGTGAGAGGATTCCCTATTTTGCAGATATTCATGAACTGCTGGTGAACCTGAAGCAAACCGATGCAGGCATGTATGACCTTATGCTTACCGGGCTGGAAGACGAGTATCGGCCGGATATTTGATTTATCGGATATTCTACAGTTCATTTTAATTGCTCCGGAGTTGTTTGAGTATGACAGACTCATTGTTTTTCTGGTTGTCCAAGCTGATCTGGATGGTCGTCCGCCCGGATTTTCTTTTGGTTGCTTTTGCCGTAATGGGAATGATATTCTGGTTTTCAGGGGCCGTGAAAAAGGCAAAATGGATGCTTTCGTGTGTGGTTTTATCGATGATCGCCATCACTGTTTTCCCTTTGGGAACCCTTCTTTTGGCTCCTCTGGAACACAGATTTCCAACAAACCCGGCCCTGCCGGAAAAAGTGGATGGTATTATCATGCTTGGCGGGTCGGAAAACAATTTTTTGACCCAGATGTGGCATCAGCCCGAAATAAACGATGCCGCAGACCGATATATCGGATTTACCCGTCTTGTCAGAACATATCCGGATGCAGTGCATCTTTTTACCGGCGGCTCCGGAAGTCCTATGCACCAGGAATGGAAAGATGCAAATACGGCGCGGCAGGTTTTTATGAATATGGGCCTGGATATCTCCGGCATGATATTTGAGGACCGATCCCGAAACACTTATGAAAACGGGTTGTTTTCAAAGGCTCTTGTGCATCCTGGACCCGGCCAGGCTTGGGTGCTTGTGACTACGGCCGCGCACATGCCCCGGTCTGTCGGGGTGTTTAACCGACTTGGCTGGCCTGTGATCCCCTATCCAGTGGATCATCTTACCCGGCCTGACGGAGAAATAAAGCTAACTCTTAATTTTTCCGGGAACCTGGGGAGGCTGGTCACGGCGACATCTGAATGGACCGGGCTTGCAGCCTATTATATCACAGGTAAAACCAACACTCTTTTTCCATCTACTACCTCCGGGTGGTAAGTGCTGCATCTCGGCAAATTAAATTCTCAACAATGGGGAAGGCGTCATGCTCTCGACCATAAAAAAAATTTTAGCAAACATTGTTCAAAATTCGTCCGGTAATACGATCGCTGAATCAGTTACAGCCTCCCCCGGCCCCTGGTACGGCGTGGATCTGGACGGCACCCTGGCGGTCTGGAACGAAACCTCAACCCTTGACCGCATCGGAGCCCCCATACCGGCCATGGTTGATATGGTTCGCCGTATGGTGGACAACGGCATCCGGGTCAAAATTTTTACGGCCCGGGCCTGTGACCCTGCTCAGATTCAAAAAATCCGGGCCTGGATGACCCGGAACGGGCTGCCCGACCTGGAAATCACCAATGTGAAAGATTTTTACATGGAACGTCTGTATGATGACCGGGCCATACGTGTGGAGCGTAATACCGGCAGAATCCTTTGAACCTTTAGCGCCCTGACAAGACAGGAAAATCCAGTATAAATGATTCTGTCATAGTCAAACACCCCAATAAATCTCAGATAACGGCAACTCACAATTAACGGATTCTATTTTTAGGGCCTGATCTATACCTTTATACGAACAATATTCCCATTTGCCGTTATCACGACGTATAAATTGCTCAACATGATATTCGTCTTGAGAGACAAGAAGGTACTCTTGAAGTGTTGAAATTGCCCGGTAATAAGCAAACTTTTTTCCTCGATCAAAGGCTTCTGTTGAATCTGAAAGAATTTCCATAATGACAACCGGGTTTATTAGCGTGTCAAATTCATTATCTTCAAATTTTACTTCACCACAAGAAATCACAATATCCGGATAGACATAGCCATTCTCAATTTTTACCCGCATGTCGTTGGGAAGTACTTCACAAGGAGACTTATTTCCTTTAAAATGATTTCTTAATTCCCCTGTAAGATTTGCATTGATACGGACATGGTTTATTTTAGCGCCAACCATAGCAAAAATTTCACCGTCAAAAAATTCATGCTTAATATCTAAAGAACCTCTTTCCATAGCCAGATATTCAGCCGGCGTCATATTATTTTTATCTTGGGGCTGTGCAGTCATCGATCTCTCCTGTTTCGGTGCTTGGTTTACCCAGTGATCGTCTTGCTATATTATATTATAACAGTCCGGCTTTCTTGGGTATCCCAATATTTTAAAAAATTTCTTGTCAACAGCATCTAAATTACATTTTGGTTATCCAGGTATTAATTATTGATCCGATCGACCGTTTACGCTAACATACGCGGCCATAATAAATTTGCATTACTTTTTCGGACCGTCACCCTGCAATAATACGGTGTCCTGAAAAGGAGAAAACATGGCGAAATCCAAGGACCCCTTTGCCGAACTATCCATGTTTGATTTAAGGGGCAAACAATCGGTCAGGGCAACATTCAAACTTTCCCAGAAAGCCATTGATGCCATTGGCCTTGTGGCCGTCCACATGGGTATCAAACAAAAATCCTTGTTTGATCACATCATTGAAGACCATGCGGCCTTGGACCAGCTGGCCCAGACCATCCGGATACGCAAGTTCAGACAGCTGGACAGAAAGCAGAAAACCTTTGTGCTCAGCCGCAGAACCATTGAGGCATTGACGGCCATCTCCGAAACCTATAGTATGCCCCGGGATGCGCTTGTTGAGTATTCCATCAAAAAACTGGAATCCGTTATCCAGTCTGAAAAAATCAAGCATGAAGAACGAAAAAAACTGGCCGGTAATCTGAAGCGCCGTTTCAACGACTTTCGTTCACTTTACCGGGAATCGGCACTGACTCTAGGCGAAGACGACCCTTTTTGCCGACATCTTGAAAAACTGATAGATCAAATGAAACGAACAGCAGAGGACGTGGATGCGTTCCTTGATAAAAGCAAAGTACTTGAAGATTTCTAGGAGAAGACATTGATTGATGTTCAGAACCTGACCAAGTATTACGGTGAGTTCTGTGCGGTGGACGGCATCAGCCTCACCGTTGAACCGGGCCGGATACTTGGCCTTCTCGGCCCCAACGGGGCAGGCAAAACAACCACATTGAGAATGCTCACCGGGTTTTATACCCCCACATCCGGCACCATCAGGATCAATGACCTTAAAATGCCGGAAGACACCTTGAAAATAAAATCCATGATCGGATATCTGCCCGAATCCGCGCCGTTGTACCACAATATGCTGGTATATGATTACCTGGATTACGTGGCACGGCTTAAAGGGATGAATGACCCTGAGCACAGGCTGTCCCGGTTCAGGGAATTAGGCAGGCTGTGCGGGCTGTCCGGTATCATGGCCAAGCCCATCGGCAATCTGTCCAAGGGCCTTCGCCAGCGGGTGGGGTTGGCCCATGCCATGATGTCCGACCCGGATATCCTGATCCTTGACGAACCCACTTCGGGTCTTGACCCCAACCAGATCGCAGAGATCCGTGATATCATCAAAGGCATCGGCAGGGAAAAAACCATTATCTTTTCCACCCATATCCTTTCCGAGGCCGAAGCCACCTGCGACCGGATTGCCATCATCAACAAGGGCAAAAAAGTGGCCGACGCCGGCACCGAGCAGTTAAAACAAAACGCCCGGCACCGCAGCGTAGTCCGCTTGACGCTGCAAAATGCGGAGATAACGGCAGCCCTTGACCATCTTAAAGCCTTTGATGCAAGCCTTGACATCACTGTGACAGACACCCCGGCAAGTGAAGGCATAAGCTTTGAACTGTGCTGCAAGGAAGATAAAGATATCCGCCAGGATCTTTACCTGTCCATTAAAAAAACCGACTGGATCATCACCGAACTTGCAAGACAATCCTTAGCCCTTGAAGAAATCTTCCACGAACTGACACGGGAGGGCGCTTAACACATGACACCCATCAAAACCATCGCCTTAAAGGAATTTAAGGATTATTTCATCTCACCCATTGCGTACATTGTTATTTCCCTTTTTCTCATTGTGACGGGGTGGTTTTTCTTTTCCACCTTTTTTATTTACGGACGTGCAGACCTAAGGGACTTTTTCACCCTGCTGCCCATAACTTTCTCCTTTTTTATTCCAGCCGTGACCATGCGCCTGTTTGCCGAAGAGAAAAACGTGGGCTCCTATGAAAGCCTTTTGACCATGCCGGTCTCCTTTACCCATATTGCCCTGGGCAAATTTTTTGCAGCAAGTGCCTTTGCCGCGGCCATGCTTCTGCCCACCCTCTCCTACCCGCTGTTCATCTCCTTTATCGGAAATGTGGACATAGGGCCTGTGGCCGGTGGATATATCGGGGCGGTTCTTCTTGGCGGTGCCTATTGCAGCATCGGGCTGTTTGCCTCGGCGTTGACCCGCAACCAAATCATCGCATTTATTATCGGGTGCGCCATTTGTTTTACCCTGACCATTATTGACCGGATGCTGTTTTTTGTTCCCGAACGTCTGGTGCCGGTTGTGGAATATCTTGGCGCCAATGCCCATTTCACAAACATCTCCAAGGGCATCATTGATTCAAGGGACCTGATTTACTTTGCATCCGTGATCTTTATTTTCATTTTCTCAACCGACATTGCCATGAAAGAAAAAAATTAAGGAGTCACCATGGGCAAGCCTTTCCTTAAAGAATATTATCTGAAATTTATCCTGTACGCAGTGGTTATCGTGCTGTTGAATGTGGCGGGATTAAGCCTGTTTTTCAGGTTTGATCTGACAGCCAACCGGATCTACTCCCTGTCCGATGCCAGCAAGCAGGCCGTTTCCACCCTGTCCGAACCGTTGAACATCAAAGTATTTTTCTCAAAAAACCTGCCCGCCCCCCACAATAATACGGAACGGTATTTAAGGGACCTGCTCACGGAATACGCAGCCCAGGCCGGACGGTATTTTAACTTTACTTTTTATAATGTATCCCAGGAAACCGACATGGGGGACCAGGCGAACCAGAACCGTGAAATGGCCCGGGATTATGGCATATCACCGGTCCAGATCAGGGTGATGGAAAATGATGAACTCAAATTTAAAAACGCTTACATGGGCCTGGTAATTCTGCATGGGGACCTCATCGAAAAAATCCCGGCCATCACCGCCACGGACGGCCTGGAATACGAATTGACCAGCGCCATCTGCAAGCTGAACAACAAGGTATCCGCGCTCTTGCGCCAGACCGATAAAATCAATATCACCATGTATATGTCTTCCGGGCTCAATGCTATCGCGCCGTTGATCGGGTTGGACGCGCTTCCGCATCTTGGTGATGAGGTAGCAGCGGCTGTGGAAAAACTGAACAGCAAAAACCTGGGTATTTTCCAGTTTGAACGTAAGGATATCTCAGATCCGGACGAACTTGAAAAGGTCGCAAAAAAATATGATCTTATGGCCATGCACTGGCCTGATGTACCCCAAAAAAATATCAAGGCAGGTGCAGGCACAGCCGGTCTTGTGGTGGAATATAAAGGCAACAGCCAGACATTACCCCTGATCTCGGCAGTGGAGATCCCCATCATCGGCACCACCTATCAGATGGCGGACCCCCAGGGACTTGGTGAACAAATTACGGCGGTCATGGAAAAACTGATCGGCATCAACAAGGATATCGGGTATCTGTCCGATCATGGCTGCCCTGCCCTTGGACCGGACCGCATGGCCATGATGCAGGGCCGGGCCGGAAACGGTCTTGCCGTTTTTGATCAGCTTGTGGGATCAAGATACAATATCAAACAGATTCCCCTTAAAGATGAGGGCATTCCCGAGGGGCTCAATTGCCTGATCATTGCCAAACCCACCCAACATTTTTCAGATTATGAACTGTTTCAGATCGACCAGGCCCTGATGAAGGGCACCAATATTGCCGTTTTCGCCGACGCATTTGAAGAGCAGCAAGGCCGGGGCGGTATGATGGGCATGCCCTCCTTCGCCCCCATTGACACTGGTCTTGAAAAGCTTTTAGTCCACTATGGCGTGGAGATCCAAAAAGCCTATGTGCTGGACAAAAATGCGTATAAACAGCAAATGCCCCAGTCCCAGGGCGGCGGAGAGCAGACCATTTACTTTGCCCCGGTGATCAAGGAAGATGCCATCAACAACGATCCTGTGTTCATGAAAAATATCAAAGGTCTGGTGGCCATGCAGATCTCCCCGGTCAAGCATGTCAAGGGTGGCCAGGACGAGACAAAGGTCAGTGCCGTGCGTCTTTTATCCTCATCTGACCAGGCATGGCTTATGGAAAACAACATTAACCTGAATCCCATGTTTTTAAGTCCGCCCTCCTCAGATAAGGATCTGTCTACCTATGATCTGGCATATCTGTTGGAAGGACAGTTTACATCTTATTTTAAAGACAAACCTGTCCCTGAAAAGGAAGCCGGAGAGACCGAAACCCAAGACGAAGACAACCTTGAAGGCCCCCAACCCTCTGACGCGCCGGTCAAAAACTTTGAAGGACTGAAAGCCGCCAACCGCATGGTCGAAACATCAGCACCGGCTAAAATATTTGTGCTCGGATGCGCCCAGATGCTCCACGACAACATGCTGGACGAACAAGGCCGCACCACCAATGCCACCTTCCTGCTCAACGCCATAGACCACCTCAACGGCGATGACGGCACAGCGATTTTAAGGAGCAAGCAGCAGACCTTAAACCCCATTGCAGAGACTGATCCGTTGACAAAAAGCATCATTAAGGGATTCAATATCATAGGGCTTTCTGTCCTGGTTTTCCTGTTTGGCCTGGGCGTCTTGTTTTTTAGACGTATGAAAAAGAAAAAAATTGAACATATGTTTGGTTGAGTTGGGAGGAAAAATAATGAAAAAAGAATATATAATTTTAATCATCCTGATTATCGGCCTAGGAGCCTATCTCGGCCTAAAAAAAACTGACCAGGTTCATTATGAACTGCCAACGATTCCCCAGGTGGATACGGCCCGCATCGACCGGGTGGAAATTTCGAAGGCTGACCGCCTGGTGGTCCTTAACAAAACAAAGAAGGGCTGGACCGTCACGGATAAAAAATTTCCGGCAACCCCCGATGACATAAAGCAGATGCTTGACACCTTAAAGGAGATAAAACTATCCGCCCTTGTATCCGAGGCCAAGGATCTTGCAAGGTATGAACTGGACGATACCCATGCCGTAAAGGTAAAGGCCCTGGCCGAAAAAGAGGTGGTGCGCAGCTTTGTCATCGGTAAAACCGCGCCGAGCTACAACCATACATTTATCTATCTGGATGACAAGGACCGGACCGTATACCAGGCCAACGGCAATTTCAAAAATAAGTTTGACAAAGCGGCGGCGGATTTCAGGGACAAAACAGTGCTTAGATTTGACCCGGACAGCATGAAAAAGATCACACTGGAAAAGCAGGGAAAAGCCGTCACCCTGGTAAAAACGCTGGCGTCTGAAAAACCGGACCAGAAAAAAGAAGAACCCCAAAAGACTTTAACCGCGGAAAAAACGGCCCCTGAAAAAGCGAGCTGGAAAAATGAAAAGGGTGCTGTTGTGGATCAAAAAACCGTATCTGATCTTCTGTCATCTTTGTCAACGCTTGAATGCCAGGACTTTATGGATGATGACAAGGCTGCCCGATTAAAGGAAATAAAGCCTACATGTAAAATTTCACTTGAAAACGACAAAACTTTTGTTTTAAATCTGTTCAACAAAAATGACAACCAGGATGTGGAAGGATCGTGTTCATATACGCCTTATGCCTTCACCCTGACCAGCTATAAAACTGAAGATATTGGTAGGTACATGGATAAACTTCTGGGAATTGAACAACAGGACACTACTGAATCCGGCAAGGAGTGAACACTTTATTCAAAATAGCTTATCAGCCCTATAAATGGATTGTTGTAATCCCGGGTATGGCTTTAAACACCCTGGTCATGGCGCTGGGTTGCATCGTTGTGGGGGCTGTTTTCGGCCCGGACAAGGCGGATGTGCTGGCCGTGACCTGGGCCAGAATATTCTGTGTCATTGCGCCCATACGGGTCAAAATCCAGGGCAGACAAAATTATGATCCAAAATCATCCTATGTGGTGGTAGCCAACCACAAAAGCATGGTGGATATCCCCGTGCTACAAGGATTTACAGGGCTCACCATCAAATGGGTGATGAAAATGGAGCTTAAAAAAATTCCGATTTTCGGCACCGCCTGCACATTTCTCGGCTGTATATATGTAAACAGGTCCAATGGGCAGGCTGCCGTGGAATCCATCAAAACGGCAAAAAAAAGGTTGTCGGACAAGGCCAGCGTCCTTTTTTTCGCCGAAGGGACAAGATCCAGGGGGAATCTTCTGCCTTTTAAAAAAGGAGCGTTTGTCTTTGCCATGAATTCAGGACTGCCTGTTTTGCCGGTAAGCATTAAAAATTCAGAACAGATCCTCCCCTCTGACACCCTTGATCTTATGCCGGGCACGGTGAATCTTATCATCCACCCCCCAGTGCATATCCCAAACTGCAGCAAAACGGAACTGAACAAAAAGATTGATCAAATCCACCGGACCGTTGCCGGGCCCCTTTAGTTTTTTCCGGTTTACCGTAATTCGCCGCCCCACATCGCCCCACAAATCCCACCCACAATCCTCCACACAACCACCCCCCACATTGAATATTCAATATAAATATTAAATTCCAAATCCAATACACAAAAAAACCGTTCAACCTAACCATCTATTTTCACTTAAAATTTTAAATTTATTCCCCATCAATTTTTTCAATCAGATGTATTATTACTCTTTTGTTTCTCCCTATATTTTTTTTAAATTATTTATTTTTTAGCTTGACTTCTTTCATATTTTTCGTAAAAGTGGCAGCAAGGTGGGTGCAAAGTGGGTGCAGTATTCTATTAAAAAAAGGCCACTCAAGTGTTCCAATCCAGTTCCTGTCACACAATTGATGACAAAGGAAGACTCATTATCCCGGCACGATTCAGAAAGGTGCTCAAGGAGGAGGAGGAGTACGGGATTGTGGTCACAATCAAAGACGGCTGCATCTACGCCTTTACCTGCAGCGAATGGAAAGCTGTTGAGGACCGTTTAAGAACGGTAAACACCGCAGCCATGCAGAGGTTTAAACGTTTTTTTCTGGGCAATGCCTGTCCACTGAAATGCGACAAACAAGACAGAATTTTGATCCCCCAAAATTTAAGAACCTATGCACAGATAGACAAAGAGGTTGTTCTTGTGGGTGTCCTGGACCGGTTTGAAATATGGGCCAAAGAAAAATGGGAGCAGGAACAGAAGAAAATGGAGCAAGAGCTTGAGCGGGAGGACGTCAAAGAAGAAATTGCTTCCATAGGGTTATAATATGGGTTTCGAACATACCTCCGTCATGCCGAATCAGGTGCATGCGTATCAAAACCTGAAACCCGGAGACATATGCGTGGACTGCACCCTCGGCGGATGCGGGCACGCCATGGCAACGCTCAAAGCCATAGGTTCCGAAGGGTTGCTCATCGGCATTGACCAGGACATGGATGCCATTACCAACGCCCGAAAGTTATTTCATCCTTTCGGGGACAATGTCCGGCTGTACCATAACAACTTCAGTGATCTCCCCGACATTCTCAAAGATGCCGGCATAAACGGGGTTAACAGCATCCTTCTTGATCTGGGCTTTTCACTCAACCAGTTGACCCAAAGCAAACGGGGGTTCAGTTTTAAAAAAGACGAACCATTGGATATGCGGATGGATGTCCGCAATTCGTTAACCGCACACCAGGTGGTGAATACCTATTCGGAAAAACAATTGGCTGATATTTTTTTCACATACGGAGAAGAACGCTTTTCAAGGCGCATGGCAAGGGCAATCATTGAAAAAAGGGCTTGTGCCCCCATTGCCACCAGCCTTGAGTTAGCCGCGGTCATTGAGAAAGCCATGCCCGCCCGGGCCAAGGCAAAACAAAAAATTCATCCGGCCACCCGGGTGTTCCAGGCCTTGCGCATTGCAGTCAACCGGGAGCTTGAACGCCTGGAAACATTCATGCAGGCGGTTCCCTCCATGCTGGTCAAAGGTGGGCGTATCAGCATCATCTCCTTTCACTCCCTGGAAGACCGTATTGTCAAACAGCGGTTGCGCGCCTTTGAAAACGGATGCACCTGCCCAAGGCAATTTCCCCAATGTATATGTGGATTTGTAAAACAAATGGAATCCGTTACCCGGAAACCGGTGACAGCGGATGCTGACGAACTTAAAGCAAACCCCATGGCAAGAAGCGCCAAGCTGCGGGTGGCGCAAAAAATATAAAAAAAGGCAATCCGGCTGTGAACACATCACAAAAACAGATTGATTCCGTCCAGAACCAAAAAGGGCTGCTGTGGTTTTTCCTTATCATGGTGCTGGCAGCCGAACTTATCTGCAACGCCTGGATCAGGAGTGAATCCAACCAGGCCATGATCATGATTGCAAAAACGGAAAGCCGGATTCAGGACCTGGCAGATTACCGCCAGGCCCTGGGCGTGGAAATAGAGCGTCTTAAATCCGACGCACGGATCACCCGTATTGCCCGAACCCGGTTAGGATTGGCACCGGACATTTTCAACCCAACCATTTACCTGCCCAAAGGAACAAACTAAATGGCGGCAAACCCTTATGAAAAATTAGGTTCACGGATTCTTGTCATCCGTTTTTTTCTGCTGCTGTGCCTGGTGGGCATTGTCATCCGGTCCTTTGACATCCAGATTCTCCAAGGTGAGGTGCTCAAGAAAAAAGCAGAAAACACCTATGTCAGACGAATCACCATCCAGGGTGAACGTGGGCTGATCCTTGACCGTCATTTAAACAAACTGGGCGCCAGCATTGATGCACCCAACATTACCGCAGACCCTACCCAGATTAAAAATCCCCGGCAGACGGCAGGTCAACTGGTCAAAATCCTTGGCGGCAGCAGGGCTGAGATGGAAAAAAAGCTCTCCCAAAAACGCCGGTTTGCGCTTCTGGCAAGCAGGGTGTCGCCGGCCAAGGCAGAAGCGGTTAAACAGCTGAACATTGTCGGCATCTATAACCGGGACAACTCCAAACGGTTTTACCCCAACCGACACCTGGGAGCCCAGGTCATCGGGTTCACCGGCAAAGATGACCAGGGCCTTGAGGGGCTGGAATTCTCTTATAATGACGTTCTGGAAGGCCGGACCCTGAAAACCCAAGAATACAAGGACGGCCAGGGCACAATCCTTGATACGGGAAAAAACCAGCGTGACGGACTTAAGGGGGGCACCATTGTTTTATCCCTGGATAAAAAAATCCAGTTTTTCAGTGAGCAGGCCCTGGAACAGGCCGTGAAAGAGCATCGGGGCAAATCGGGCATGGCCCTTGTCATGCAGCCTGCCACCGGTGAAATTCTCGCCGTGGCCCATTACCCGGAATTCAATCCCAACAACTATGGTGATTTCAGCCGGAGCCGGTACAGAAACAGGGCGGTGACCGACGCGTTCGAGCCCGGTTCCATCATGAAGGTAATCACTGTGGCCTCGGCCATTGAGCGGGGCATGTCTGCCAAAACCATTATCAATTGTGAAAACGGCAATTACCGGGTCGGCAGATCCGTGATCCATGACACCCATCCCCATGATTACCTGACCCCGGGACAGATTGTAAAATTTTCCTCCAACATCGGGGCGGCAAAAATCGCCCAGGAGATAGGCCCAAAGGCCATGCACTATTACCTGAAGGCCTTTGGATTCGGCAACAAAACCGGCATCAACTGCTCGGCAGAAAGCCCGGGCGTTATTCTGCCCTTGAACCGCTGGACCAGCATTGATGCCGTGGCTATGTCCTTTGGCCAGGGCATGTCGGTTACGGCGCTCCAGCTTGTCAGTGCCGTATCCGCCATAGCCAACGGAGGCAAATTGATGAAACCTCTGTTGGTTAAAAAGGTTCTTTCCAACTCCGGTGAAGTTATCCAGGAAAATAAACCCTGCGTGGTTCGCCAGGTTATTTCGGCCGAAACCGCAGGCATTGTAAAAAAGATGATGGCCAGAGTAGTCCAGGAAGACGGAACCGGGACCCAAGCTGCGATCCCCGGCTACCGGATATGCGGAAAAACCAGCACGGCCCAGAAAGCAGCCAAAGGGAAAAAAGGATATTCCCATTCCAGGTTCACTGCGGCGTTTGCCGGCTTTGCGCCCTTTGACAACCCGGCCTTAGCTATTCTGGTGGTGGTGGACGAGCCCAAGCAGAACCATTACGGCGGCATTGTGGCGGCACCGGCGTTCAAGGATATCATGGCCCGATCCTTTAACTATCTGAACATTGCCCCCAACACAGACATGATAGCAGCATTACCCCGGGAGGTGTCCTATGCAGCTGACTGAAATCCTGAACACAACTGAAGTCGTGCTCACGCCTGATCAGGAACAGGCAGGCATCGGGGACACCTCCATCACCGGTATCACCTGCGATTCCAGGCAGGTGGAACAAGGATCTTTGTTCATCGCAGTGGACGGCCACACCGCAGACGGCCATGACTATATTGCCCAGGCCTTTGACAAAGGGGCCGCAGCGGTTCTGGCCCAAAAGATCCCCCCGGGATTCCCCCGGGATCAGGCCCTGCATATTGTTCTGTCAAAGAACACCCGCAAGGATACCGCCATTGCCGCAGCAAATTTTTTCGGTCATCCATCAAAGGACCTGATCGTCGCGGGCATCACCGGGACCAATGGAAAAACCAGTATTACCTGGCTGTTGGAACAAATTTACCAGACCTGCGGGATCACCTGCGGCGTCATCGGCACGGTGAATATCAGATATCCGGGCACCACCATTGACAACCCCGTCACCACCCCGGATGCAGTGTGCCTGCAAAAAGCCATGCGCGACATGAAACTTGCCGGTGTCACCCATGTCATTATGGAGGTGTCGTCCCACAGTCTGGACCAGCACCGGGTGGATAGATGCGATTTTAATGCGGCGGTGTTCACGAACCTTACCCAGGATCACCTGGATTACCATGACGGATTCGAAGATTATTTTGCCTGCAAGCGAACCCTGTTCACCGGCTATCTCGGCCCCTTTGAAGACGGAACCCGGGGCAAAGCCGTTATCAACATTGACAATGAATACGGAACCCGCCTGGCAGACAGTCTTAAGCAGCCCATGATCCGGGTCAGTGCCGATGGCGAAGCCGATATCCGGGCCATCGACATCACAGACGACATCCATGGGTTGAAAGGCACGTTGGACTTCAGTGGTGTACAGGTGCCCATGACTTCCGTGCTCACGGGGCGCTTTAACCTGGAAAACATCTTGTGTGCGGCTGGTGCGGCATTAGCCACAGGCATCTGTCCTGAATCCATCGCCCGGGGCATTGCCGCCCTTGAACGGGTGCCGGGCCGGCTTGAAAAACTTCCCACGGAGCTGAACCGGCATATCTTTGTGGATTATGCCCACACCCCGGATGCCCTTGAATCCATTCTAAAAACCCTTGCCGGCCGCGCCCCTGCAAGACTGATCACGGTGTTTGGGTGCGGCGGAGACAGGGACCGCACCAAGCGGGCGCCCATGGGGGGCATTGCCTGCAGATACTCGGACATCGCCATTGTCACCTCGGACAACCCGCGAACCGAAGACCCGGATGCCATTATTGAGGAAATCATAGAGGGTATCCGTGCCCAGGGATTTAAACCCATTGATCTTTCCAGCTCCAATGCCTGTAAAAAAGGATATATCCGGATAACCGACAGGGCCAAAGCCCTGGCCCTGGCCGTTCAGATCTCAAAACCCCGGGATATTATCGTGGCGGCAGGAAAGGGCCATGAAACCTACCAGATCACCAATGCAGGCACCATTCATTTTGACGACAAGGAACACTTAATCGATGCCTGTACCAATCTATTGACGCCAAAACCATGGAACCTTACGGATCTCGCCACGGCCCTTGGGTGTGAACCCGTCACCGTGTTGGGACAAGAATTTGATACGGACGCCGTGGCAAAGGTGTTCAAAGGCATCGGCACCGATTCAAGAACCCTCTCCCCGGATATGGTGTTTTTGGCGTTGGCCGGGGAACGTTTTGACGGACACAACTTTATTCCGGACCTGGCAAAAAAAGGCGTTTCAGCTTTTGTTGTCAAGCAGGGCTACTTCGACACCCTTGATTTAAATCAAAAGAGCCTGATGGAAAAAAACAAGGCCTGCTTTTTTGAAGTGCCGGACACCCTGGCTGCGTTAGGACGGCTGGCCCGGTATCATAGAATGCGCTCAAAAGCCCAAATCGCCGCCCTGACAGGTTCAAACGGAAAAACATCCACCCGGCAAATGGCTCAGGATATCTTTTCCCAACACCATGACACCCTGGCCACCCGGGGGAACCTGAACAATGAAATCGGCCTGCCCCTGACCCTGCTCAGGCTGGCAGATATCCATAAATGGGCCGTGGTGGAGATGGGCATGAGCAATCCGGGCGAAATTGCCCGGCTTTCCGCCATTGCCCGGCCCGACATTGCCCTGGTCACCAACACCCATGGATCGCATATGGAAGGTGTGGGCTCACTGGATAATGTAGCCCGGGCCAAAGCTGAAATTTTTGAAAGCCTGAACCCCGGCGGCACAGCCATTATTTTTGCCGATGACCCAAGAGTTGACATCCTTGTCCAGGGGGCAAGAAAAAACCCGAACATAGCTCAAATAAGGCTTTTTGGAACCCAACCCAGCAGCGATGTACGTCTGTCTCAAATCACCCGCACAGACCATGGCATTGCCTTTTCCCTTACTATGAATGAGCATGCCCGCCAATACACGGTCCCCTCCCCTGCTGATTTCATGGCATTGAATGCTGCCGCAGCCGCAGCGTTAGCCAATGCTGCCGGTATTGATGAAACGGACATTGCCCAGGGGCTTGAAGCCTTTGTCCCGGTCAAAGGCAGAATGCATTTAAGGCATCTTGGCAACGGCCTTCATCTTATTGACGATACCTACAATGCCAACCCCAGTTCCATGGACCAGGCCCTGAAAGTGTTAAACCGGATGGCCGGCAGTAACCGGGGCATTGCCGTACTCGGTGACATGCTGGAGTTGGGAGATCAGAGCCCAATGCACCACCGGCAGGTGGGATACCTGGTGGCAGCGCTTTCACCGGCAAAGCTTTTGCTGTTCGGCACCCAGGTCGCTCAGATCCGGGAAGGGGCACTGGAGAAAGGATACCCGGAGGCACAGATCGTCATGGGGTCCAAACAGGAATTGGAAAATACCCTTAATGAATTAACAAAACACGAAACGTGGGTACTGATCAAAGGCTCCAGGGGAATGGCCATGGAAACCCTGATTCCGGTACTTGAAGAAATACCTTTAATAAAGGCGAACTGATCCAATGTTTTACCAGTTTTTATACCCGTTACACGAACACTATACCGTTTTCAATATTTTCCGGTATATCACCTTCCGCACCATATACGGGGGACTAACCGCCTTTATCATCTGCTTTATCCTTGGCCCCTTTGTGATCCGGCGGCTGCAGCTTATGCACTTTGGCCAGATCATCCAGACTGACGGCCCCCAGTCCCACTTAAAAAAACAGGGCACCCCCACCATGGGCGGCATCATGATCCTGTTTTCCATTTTTGTTTCCACCTTTTTATGGGGAAACTTCACCAACCACTATGTGGGGATATTGCTGCTCACCACCCTGCTTTTCGGTGCCATCGGGTTTATTGACGACTATCTGTCGCTGACAAAAAAAACAAATATGGGATTCACGGCAAAAGCAAAGTTCCTTCTCCAGATCCTGTCAGGCCTGCTCATCGGTTTTCTGATCTACAGCAGCCCGGACTTTAACGCCGTGCTCACGGTACCGTTTTTCAAAAACGTGGCCATTGATTTAGGAGTTCTTTACATCCCCTTTGCCTGTCTGGTCATTGTGGGCACATCCAACGCCGTGAACCTCACCGACGGCCTGGACGGCCTGGCCATCGGCCCTTTTATTGTCGCATCCTTCACCTATATGCTGTTTGCCTATGTGGCTGGTCATACCCAGTTTGCCGAATACCTGCATGTCCGGCACATTCCCGCAGCCGGTGAAGTATCAGTGATCTGCGGCATCCTGGCAGGCGCAGGCATGGGTTTTTTATGGTTCAACGCCCATCCGGCCCAAATTTTCATGGGCGATACCGGCTCCATCCCCCTTGGGGCAATCCTGGGCACCATTGCCGTGGTCACCAAACAGGAGATCATGCTGGTGCTGGTGGGCGGACTTTTTGTCATGGAAGCAGGTTCCGTAATTCTTCAAGTCGCCTATTTTAAAATCACCCACGGCAAGAGAATCTTCAGAATGGCACCGTTACACCACCATTTTGAATTAAAAGGCTGGCATGAATCTAAGGTTATTGTCCGGTTCTGGATTATTTCCATTACCCTGGCAGCCCTGTCCTTAAGTACCTTGAAGATAAGATAAGATGCTCAATTTTCCTGAAACATATGAATTGGTTGTGGGTTTAGGGGCCTGTGGGCTTTCCATGGCCCGGTTTTTGAAATCCCGGGGGCGCTGCGTGGCTGCCACGGACAGTGACGGGACAAAGACCGGTGAGGCTGCAGCGTTAGAAAAGCTGGGCATCCCGGTGAAGATCGGCAGCCATGACCAAAAGATGTTTGACAAGGCGTCTGTCATCATCCCCAGCCCCGGTATTCCCTTAAGCATGCCGTTCCTCCGATCAGCCCGGAACAAAGGCGTGCCCGTCAAGGGTGAACTGGATATTTTTGCCCAATACAACACCACACCTGTGATCGCAATAACAGCCACCAACGGTAAAACCACCACCACGGAATTGACGGCAGCCATGCTCGAGGCCTCGGGCATATCCTGTTTTATGGGCGGAAACATCGGCACCCCGCTAATGGAATATCTCATGCAGGAGCGCTCCAGGGACGTTGTGGTGGCCGAAGTGTCATCCTTCCAGCTCGATCTTGCCCATTCCTTCAAGCCTCACACAGCCGCGCTTCTCAATATTGCAGAAGATCATTTGGACCGGTATCCGGACTTTAACGCCTATATCGATTCGAAATGGTCTATCTTTAAAAATATGACTGCCGGAGATACGGCAATCATTAACAGTCGCATCAACGATTTTTCAACCCGGAGTAAAGCCATTGGTGCTGAGATCCTTGAATTCTCATCCACAAAGACCGTGGCCCGTGGGGCAAGCGTCCACCAAATGGGAATCGATATCCAAACCCAAGAAATCAGTGACACCCTTTCTGAAGAGAAACTGACCAGGCTTCCCGGCATCCACAACAGGGAAAATGTTGCGGCAGCCGCCCTTGCGGCACTAAGCTGCGGTGCGACCATGGCAGGAATCAGACAGGCCTTAAACGAATTTACCCTGTCAGACCATCGCATTGCCTTTGTCCGGGAGGTTGACGGCATCCGTTTTTACAACGATTCCAAAGCCACCAACGTGGACGCCGTGCTCCGCGCCCTGGAATCCTTTGAATCCGAGGTCATTCTTATCCTCGGGGGCAGAGAAAAGGGTCTGGATTTTACCCCCCTGGTGCCCGGGATTAAATCCCGGGCCAAAGCGGTGATCGGCATGGGCGAAGCAGCCGGTCATATCATGGAGACCTTTGAAGGCATCTGCCCCGCATACCTATGCAGGGACATGGCCTGCGCCGTTAGCAAAGCCGTGTCCGTGGCAGACAAAGGGGATGTGGTGCTTCTGTCTCCGGCCTGCGCAAGTTTTGATCTTTATGCCAATTACAAGGAACGGGGAAAGGATTTTTCCCGCATCGTCAACGCAATCGTTCCGGGCCAGGAGGTCTGCCATGGCTGACACCCTGGGCTCCCGGGAATACATCCCGGGTCGTCTCCATCCCTTTTTCAGGGAAAAAACCATTCTTTTCCCGGTACTCATTCTCACCGGCATCGGCCTGGTCATGGTCTACTCGGCCTCCTGCGCCATCTCCATGGATGAACATAATACCCTGTTTTATTACCTGAAACGCCAGTCCATATTCCTGTTTGTCAGCTTTTGCATCATGTATATCACCGCCTCTTTGCCGTACAAGTTATACAAAAGCATGGCGTATATCATTCTGGTTGCCGCCATCGGCCTTCTGGTTGCCGTGCTTATCCCGGCTTTGGGCATCAAGGTCAACAATGCCCGGCGCTGGCTTGATTTCGGGCTGTTCGCATTCCAGCCCGCAGAATTTGCCAAACTTGCCATGATCCTTTTCATGGCCTACTCCCTGTCCAAAAAACAGGAAATAGGAAAACTAAAGGAATTTTCCATTGGTATTGTACCCCATGCCATAGTGTTCGGTCTTATGGCCGTACTCATTCTATGTCAGCCCGATTTCGGCACCATTGTGGTACTGGGAATGATCTGCTGGGGAATGATGTTCGCCGCAGGCGTGCCCTTGCTCTACCTGCTCAGCCCGTTGCCCGTGATCATTCCTGTGGTGGCATACTTTCTGGTCTTTAAAATCCCTTACCGGCTGGAGCGGATCATGGGATTTTTGAACCCCTGGGAAGATCCCCTGGGCATCGGGTTCCAGCTCACCAATTCCCTTAAAGCCTTTGGATCGGGCGGTCTGTTCGGTAAAGGCGTCGGGCTTTCCATGCAAAAAATGCACTTTCTGCCTGAGCCCCATACCGATTTTATTTTCTCCATCATTGGTGAGGAACTCGGCCTCATCGGCGTGACGATAATTTTGGTGCTTTACGGGCTCATTCTCCACACCGGGACCCGCATTGCCCGGCAGTCAGATACCTTTTTCGGGGCCGTTACCGCCACAGGCATCACCTTGTACCTGGGACTTCAGGTCATCATCAACACAGGCGTGACCTTAGGCGTACTGCCCACCAAGGGCCTGACCCTGCCCTTTATTTCCTACGGCGGGACATCATTAATCATCAATATGGCAGCCATGGGTATTTTAATGAACATAGGAGCGGCGGCAAACCATGTCAAAAAATAAACGCGTCATCATTGCCGGCGGAAAAACAGGGGGCCACCTGTTCCCGGGCATTGCCGTGGCCCAGGCCCTGGTGGAAAAGGAACCGTCCACAAAAATACTGTTTGTGGGCACAAACACCCCCTTTGAAACAGACACCCTTGCCAGATACGGATTTACCCATAAATCGATTATCTCACGACCCATAAAAGGGAAAAATATTTTTGCAAAAACATGGTCCGCAGGTCTTGTGGGTCTCAGTCTGTTCCAGGCCCTGATAATCATTATTGGGTTCAGGGCCAATTTCATCCTGGGCGTGGGCGGATTTTCATCCTTTGCCCTGGTTCTGGCCGGGCGTATCCTTTTCAGGGACACGGCCATCCACGAGCAGAACGCCTTTCCCGGCATGACCAACCGCATGCTGTCCCAAATTGCCCGGACCCGGTTTATCTCCTTTAAAGAGACAAAGGGCATGCCGGAAAACGACACCACCTTCCTGGTAGGCAACCCGGTACGCCGCCCTTTAAACACGCATCAGGAAAACATCAAGCCGGATGACAGTGTTCTTGACCGGATAAACACGGATGATTTCCTCATCCTTGTCACCGGCGGCAGCCAGGGCGCAGCATCCATTAACAAGGCATTCACAGATGCCGTGGCAATGATGGAAGATACAAGTTCACTTTTCATCATCCACCAGACCGGGAAAAATGCCGAAACAGAAATCCAAAAATTCTATGATGCGGGGAATATCCGACATAAGGCCGCAGCCTTTTTTTACGAGATGCCGGCCATCCAGGACCGGGCAGACCTGGTCATCAGCCGGGCAGGCGCCGGCACGGTGTCAGAGCTGTGCATCAAGGGCAAACCCGCCATCCTGGTCCCCTACCCCTATGCGGCAGACGACCACCAGACCGCCAACGCAAAATTCCTGGCCGACCAGGGCGCCTGCATCATGATTGCGGACAAAGATTTGACAGGGCAAACCATATTGGCAGCCATACAGGACCTGCAACACAATACCCCAAAAAGATCCCAAATGGCTGACACCATGAAGGCCCTTGCCATGCCCCATGGCGCAGACCTTATTGCCGATCGTATTCTGGGGGCGAATGTTTCAAAAAAGGAAGACAATGTACCAGCATAATTATCACATACACTTTGTAGGCATCGGCGGCATCGGCATGAGCGGCATTGCTGAGTTGCTGTTAAACCTTGGCTACACCATATCCGGGTCTGACCTCAAACTGTCCCACATCACCGACCGTCTCAAGGAAAAAGGCGCGGTAATTTACAAGGGGCATGCCAAGGACCATATCAAGGATGTCAATGTGGTGGTCACCTCTTCGGCCATTTCCGCCCAGAACCCGGAAGTGATCCGGGCAAAAGAGCTGGGCTGCCCCATCATCCCCCGGGCTGAAATGCTGGCCGAACTTATGCGCATCAAATACGCCATTGCCGTGGCAGGGGCCCATGGCAAAACCTCCACCACCGCCATGATCTCCCAGATCCTCAACACCGCAGGACTTGATCCCACGGTCATTATCGGCGGTTTGCTCCAGGGGCTGGATACCAATGCCCTGCATGGGTCCGGTGAATTTATTGTGGCCGAGGCGGATGAAAGCGACGGCTCATTTCTTAAATATGCCCCGTCCATTGCGGCTGTGACCAACATCGACCTGGAGCACCTGGATTTTTACAAAGATATTGACGACATAAAAGATAAATTTGTCCAGTTCATCAACTCCGTGCCCTTTTACGGTCTGGCCGTCCTTTGCCTGGACAACCCCCATATCCAGGATATTCTGCCCAGGATTACGGTACGGCACACCACCTACGGCATGACAGCCCAGTCGGAACTGCAGGCACGGCACATCCGATTTGAAAACGGGAAAGCCCTGTTCAACGTATTCAAGGGAGAAAAGGATCTGGGCCATATTCTTTTAAACATCGGGGGCCGGCACAATATCCTCAATGCCATGGCCGGCATTGCCACAGGCCTGGAGCTGAACATCCCCTTTGAGACCATTAAAAAAGCGTTGGAAGAGATCAAGGGCGTCAAACGCCGCCTGGAAATCAAGGGAGAAGCTAAGGGTATTACAGTGATGGATGATTACGGCCATCACCCCACCGAGATCAAGGCGACGTTGACGGCGGTCAGGGACAGCTTTCCGGACAAACGGATTATTGTGGTATTCCAGCCCCACAGATACACAAGGACACAGGCATTGTTCCAGGAATTCACCCGGGCCTTTTACCAGTCCGACGTGCTCATGGTGCTGCCCATCTATGCGGCTTCGGAAGCCCCCATTGACGAGGTGGATTCGGAAAAACTTGTAGCAGGTATAAAGGCCCATGGGCATAAAGATGCCTGCTTTGCCCCGGATTTCACCCAGGCATTGTCCATGATCACCCATAAGGCAAAGCCGGGGGATATGGTACTCACCCTTGGGGCCGGCGATGTATACACCCTTGGGGAAAAACTGGTGGAGATTTTATAAACCATGGTTCTAAGCGACAACATAAAAAATATGTTCGCTTCCTTTGCGCCGGAAACGCAAATGGCCATGGACCGGTACACCAGTTTCAGGGTGGGCGGGCCGGCTGATCTTCTGGTACTGCCGAGTACCGTAGACCAGGTAATCGCGCTTATCAAAACCGCACAAAAAGCCGCACTGCCGGTTACGATTATCGGCGGCGGCACCAATGTTCTCATCTCAGACAAAGGAATCCGGGGGCTTGTGGTGGTCCTGACCCGGCTGAAACAAAAAATTGAGCAGACAACACCGTCTACATCCACCGATGGCCACGCATCGAATTCGGTCCACCTGACGGCACTTGCCGGAGAGCGTCTTGGCAGTCTTTGCAGATATGCGGCCGACGCAGGCCTGGCCGGTCTGGCATGGGCGGCCGGAATTCCGGGCACCGTTGGCGGTGCCGTAATGATGAATGCAGGGGCCTTTGGCAGCGATATGAGCCGGGTTGTCACAGAGATTGAGGTATTGGACCTTGCCAACCTGGAAACCCGGGTCCTGGCGGCAGACAGCTTGCAATTTTCCTATCGGAAACTTGTCCTTGAAAACAGCATCGTGCTCAAGGTCCGGCTTGAGCTGACCAGGACTGACACCCAAACCGTAAAAGAAGAATTTTACCGCAACCTTAAAACAAAACAATCCACCCAGCCGGTGTCCCAGGCATCTGCCGGGTGTTTTTTCCAAAACCCCCCGGGCGATAAACCTGCCGGCTTTCTTATTGAGCAGGCCGGAATGAAAAGCGCCCGGTGCAACGGGGCCATGGTATCTGATCTGCACGCCAATTTCATTGTCAACCACGGCAACGCCTGCGCAAGTGACATCCTGAACCTGGCCTGCCAGGTAAAGAAAAGCGTATACGAAAAATTCGGGATTAACCTTAAAGAAGAGGTGAAAACCATTGGCGACTAAGAAAATTACCCAAAACAGGTACAAGGCGCAGGGCAAAAAGTCCTGGAAACTTAAAACTTCTTTTGCCGGCAAGGCTCTTTGGGGGAAAATCTTTCTTGTTCTTTTTGTGGGTGCAATGAGTTTGGGTTGCATCTACATGCATGATGCGGTGCTCCAAAGTCCTCTATTTGATGTGAAAACCATTATGATTGACGGCCTTGACCGGGTCACCAGGGACGAAGTCCTGGCCCGGACAGGGCTTGACAAACCAGGCAATATTTTTGAACTGCAGCCGGCTATGCTCGAAAAAAAGCTGAACACCCATCCATGGATTCGCATGGCCACGGTAAAACGTCAGCTTTTATCAACCATTTCCATTAAAATTGAAGAACAGGAACCCCTGGCCATCGTGACTATTGAAAACCTGGCGGACATCGTCATCAACGCCCAGGGAGCGCCCTTTAAAGAGTATGAACCGGCCAAGGATGATCTAAAGGAGTTGCCGGTGATATCCGGGGTGGATTTAAGCCTGTCCAACAGCACCTATCTGTTTGAAGGGGATCTGTTCAATGCTGTGATGGAGATATTAAGGATCAAAGGGTTCGGACAAATTCAGACCATTTTGGGAGACGAAAATACAGGCATACTCATAAATATATTAAACACATATCCTAATACGGGTTTCACAAAAAATTCCGACCAAACAGAATCTGAAAACAAAACGGTTATTCCGATTAAACTCGGGTTTGACGGATTTGAAAAAAAACTTGCAAGGGCCAGGCAGATTCAGCGTTATATGGAGACCAATTATCCGGACAAAACCATATCCGCCATCGATCTTTTCAGCCTGGAAAAGGTGTTTGTGACAACTGAAGATGCTGCCCAACATACAATAGAAAAGGGGGTTTAACTTGCAGGGGAACGAGAAATTACTGGTGGGGCTCGACATCGGTACCACCAAAATCTGCGCAGTCGTAGGTGAGATGCTTGATGATGAGATCAACATCATCGGTGTGGGCTCCCACCCCTCCACAGGGCTTCGCAAGGGATCCGTGGTCAACATAGAGTCCACGGTGGATTCCATTAAAAAAGCTGTGGAGGAAGCCGAACTTATGGCGGACTGCAATATATCTTCGGTGTACGTGGGCATTGCAGGCAACCACATCAAAGGCTTCAACAGCCATGGCATCATTGCCATCAAAGGCCGGGAAATCACCGAAATGGATGTGGAACGGGTCATTGATGCGGCCAAGGCGGTTGCCATCCCCCCGGACAGGGAAATTTTGCATGTCATCTCCCAGGAATTTATCGTGGATGAAATGACATCCATCCAGAACCCCGTGGGCATGACGGCCGTACGCCTGGAAGCCAAAATACATATCATAACGGGCGCGGTATCTGCTGCGCGCAACATTATTAAGTGCTGCCACAAGGCAGGGCTTGAGGTGTGCGACATTGCCCTTGAATCCCTGGCCTCTGGCTATGCCGTTCTCACCGATGAAGAAAAGGAACTTGGCTGCATCCTGGCCGATATGGGCGGCGGGACCACGGACCTTGCTCTGTTCAAAGATAAGAATCTAAAATTCATTTACGAACTTACCGTGGGCGGCAACAACCTGACCAACGATATTTCCGTAGGGCTTCGTACCCCCTTGCCCGAAGCGGAAAAAATCAAAAAAAACCACGGCACCTGCATACCCCAACATGTCAAGGCCCACGATGTCATTGAGGTGCCGGCGGTAGGCGGCAGAGCGCCCAAGCGGCTGCCCAAGGGTATTCTTGCTGAAATTTTGGAGCCCCGGGTGGAGGAGATCTTCTCCCTGCTGAAACAGGAACTGTTTTCCAACGGACTTGAGAACAGCTTTCCTGCCGGATTTATACTCACCGGGGGCAGTGTTGTCATGGACGGCATTGCAGAAATGGCGGAATCAGTATTCAGCGTACCCGTCCGGATTGGTGAAGCCAACCGTATCGGCGGACTCAAAGATATTGTCAAAAACCCCGCATACGCCACAGGCGTTGGACTTGTCATTTTCGGATCAAGAACAAGCTGTCGAATCCAGGAGGTCAGGTCCGATGCAAACGGGCTGCAGATGATTTTAAATAAAATGAAACAATGGTTTAAAAATATCATTTAAATCCTTACAGGAGGTGGATATGACTTTTTCTTATGTGGAAAACAACAACAACACGGCTAAAATTAAGGTCATCGGTGTCGGCGGGGCCGGCGGCAACGCAGTCAACAACATGATTGACGCCAAGCTTCAGGGTGTTAAATTTATTGTGGCCAACACTGATGCCCAGGCCCTGGAGCACTCCAGGGCAGAATCTAAAATCCAAATGGGCGCCCAGCTGACCGAAGGCCTTGGGGCCGGTGCAGACCCAAGTGTGGGCAGGGATGCCGCCCTGGAAAGCATGGATGAACTGCGTGAATCCCTTGCAGACAGCCACATGGTCTTCATTACCGCCGGGTTCGGCGGCGGTACCGGCACAGGGGCCGCACCTGTGATTGCTGAAATATGCAAGGACCTTGGCATTCTCACCGTAGCGGTTGCCTCAAAACCCTTTTCCTTTGAGGGCAAAAAACGTGAACGGGCAGCCCTGGAGGGCCTGGAAAAACTGCAGGAAATTACCGACACCGTCATCACCATCCCCAATGACCGGCTGCGGGGCATTGCCGGCAAAGGGGCACGCATGAAGGACATGTTCATTAAAGCCGATGAAATTTTGCACCACTCCGTTAAAGGCATCACTGACCTGATTATGATGCCCGGGCACGTCAACCTGGACTTTGCCGACGTAAAGACCACCATGCAAAAAGCCGGCAAGGCATTAATGGGCATTGGTATTGCCTCCGGGGAAAACCGGGCCACGGAAGCCGCGGAGCGGGCCATTTCCCATCCGCTGCTGGAAGATATCTCCGTATCCGGTGCCAAGGGCGTACTGATGAATATCACCTCAAGTTCTGATCTGACCCTTGACGAAATGACCGAAGCCTGCGACCGCATCTATCAGGAAGTGGGAGACGATGCTGAAATCATCTGGGGCCAGACCTTTGATGAAGAGCTCGGGGATGAAATCCGCATCACCGTCATTGCCACAGGTATCGGCATGGAAGAACCCGCGTTTGCTGAAAATATGCGCAGATTTGATCCCCAACCGGCCCAGGCCTATGGACAGCAGCCCCAGCAGACGACTGCGGCCAACGGCACCTACGGGGCATACGGGACCCAGACCTATGGCCAAAACACATCAGACATGGGCCGGTCCACCCCTGCCGGACGCCAGGAGCCCATTGCCCGGGGCGTTATAAGGGATGCCACAGAAGAGGATATGGCCAACTGGAACGAACCGGTGCGTGTTATTCGCCACAAACGCGTGGTGGGAGACGACAAGCAGCCCCAGGATTATGGCATGGACTATGATAATGACGATCTGGAGATTCCCACTTTTTTAAGACGTAAAGCCGATTAGTTAATGAAGAGCGGCACAGAAAACCATTTTTATTTGAGACGCTTTTTTAAATCGTGCCCATATGTTGCGGGCAGCAGGCCTTCCCCTGCGGTCATCTGACCGACACCACATCCACCCCCTGGTAACACTGCAGGGGGACGCCTGCCCCTCAACCCGATTCCGTAATATTCAAGTCGAAGTAAGCTGTTAAGTTATCGGCCTTCGCGCAGGTAATGAGCTGATAGCTAAGCGCTATCATATCATTGACCACAAAAATTTAATGCCGATAAGGATTAAAACTGCCCCCAGAAATTTTTTAACGCTCTGGGGTTTCATTTTTTTCTGCATCACCCGGGTTCCCAGATATCCGCCTGCCCAGGCAGCAATTCCTGAAAAAACAAGAATCCTCACAGACACAGACCCCATGGCCACATAGGCGACAAAGGCTGAAAAAGAAGAAAAGGGCACGGAAAAGGCGGTGACCATTGCAACTTTTTTAGGATTAAATCCCTGGGCAATCATCAAAGGAGCGATAATTCCGCCGCCGCCAACGCCAAGGAGCCCGGAAACCATTCCGGCCAGGATGCCGACGCCCACAGGGCCTGCCAAAGGCCGATCTTCCCTGTACTGGTCCGCATACTTAGCGCTTTTGAAAAACATCATCATGGAACCCGAGAAGAATAGAAAACCGACAAAGGCCCAAAGCAGGATGCGGGTGGGTAAAAAATGACCGGCCCAGGCCCCCACCGGCGCCATGATAAAGGACGCCACAATGATGGGAAGCCCAAGTTTAACATCCAATTTTTTTTGTCTGAAATTGGACCATGTGGCCCCAAGCATGCTCAGGCAATTGACAAAAAGTCCGGTGGGCCGGGCCAGGTGAAAAGGAACGCCGATCCAGGACAGCGCCGGTATAAGAACCACTGCGGAGCCCACGCCTCCCAGGGCGAAAATAAAACTCAAACAGAATGAAAGTACAACAATAATAGTAATATTAAATTCCATCTCGACTTGTCCCTTGTGGGATGGGGCTACATTTTCGCTAAAGGCCCGGGTTTAAATACCAGGGCCATGTCCTCGGTGGACGCGGTCAGACATTTGACATCTTCGTATCCGTTGGCAACCAGATAAAGATAGGCCACAGCCCCCCTGAATATTGAAGAACAAAAGGGAACGATAAATTTATCCTTTGGCACTTGTGCCAGCCTTTCGGGCAACTCATTTAATGGGACATGCATTGCAAAGGGGAATGAAAGATATTTTACTTCCTCATTGGTGCGGACATCAAGAAATACAAAATTATCGTCTGAAAGAGACTTCTTCATGCCGTCAATGCTCATGCTGTGTCTGCCGGAACCTAAAAACTGAAAATCCATTTCCTGTAGTATCTGATTTAAATCCTTCACGTTCAAACCTCCTGTATCTGTATTTCCCCCGTGCTACCCGGCAAGCCAGGTTTTAATATCGGCTTTTTTGGGTACCTTGCCCACACATTTGACTTCACCGTCCACAATAATCGAAGGGGTTCCGAACACGCCGTATGAAGCGATCTGCAGCATGTCGGTCACCTTCTCCACAGTTGCATCCGCACCTGTCTCCTTGATCACTTCCAGGACCAGTTTTTCAGCTTTACTGCATTTGGCACATCCAGGTCCCAATACTTTAATTTCCATATTGATCTCCTCTTTTAATCAAAAAATATCTTTATAAAATCAAATTAAACAGATATCCAACAAACAAAATGCCGCAGGCCACAACAGCTATAAATACTGCGATGAGCCTGGGTTTTAATACTTTTCTTAAAATCACCATCTCTGGTAATGACAAGGCAATGACACTCATCATAAATGCCAGGACGGATCCCAACGCAGCTCCCTTGCCAAGCAAGGCTTCAACAACAGGAATCACACCGGCAGCATTTGAATACATGGGCACCCCGATCAGCACGGATACAGGTACCGCCCACCAGGAGCCTTTACCCATAACCGAGGCCATCACACCTTCGGGAACAAACCCATGGATTCCGGCACCCACGGCAATGCCTAAAATGACATATATCCAGACACGGCCGATAATCTCTTTTACCGCATCCCAACCGTAAACAAAGCGATCCTGCCATGTCATCTTTTCCTCTTCGAGCTCAACGGCGGCCATATTCGCCTGGGTCACCCAGTTCTCAATGTAGTTTTCAAGTTTAAGCCGCCCAATAACCCAACCGGCGGCAATGGCGATGAAAAGCCCTGTGCCCATATAGATGGCCGCCACTTTCCAGCCAAGCAGCCCGTATAAAAGACCCAGGGCAATTTCATTGACCATGGGGGCCGAAATCAGAAACGAAAACGTAACACCCAAAGGGACGCCTGCGGTCACAAAACCGATGAATAAAGGCACTGCAGAGCAGGAGCAAAAAGGCGTTACTATCCCAAGAAGTGCGGCAAACACATTGCCCGCGAATTCGCTTTTCCCGGACAGAAACGCCCGGGTTTTCTCCGGGGTAAAAAAACTTCGAATAATACCTACGCCAAACACCACCAGAAAAAGA
Organism: Desulfobacter curvatus DSM 3379; assembly: GCF_000373985.1. Taxonomy (GTDB): domain Bacteria; phylum Desulfobacterota; class Desulfobacteria; order Desulfobacterales; family Desulfobacteraceae; genus Desulfobacter; species Desulfobacter curvatus. The sequence goes on along the minus strand of NZ_KB893081.1, from coordinate 5,340 downwards.
AGCATCATGACCTTAGGCGTGTCATAAAGGAAAAATTCGACGGAACTGCCCAGATGAGATCCGTTACGAATGGGCAACAGGTCATAGGTCAGCCATTTTGACAATCCGGGCAACTGACGGTAGATCCCCCACCACAAAACAACCCCTGCGGCTCCCATGGACAGGTTCAGTAGAAGCTGCAGGTTCCCTTTTTTCCTGGCCGGGCCGGTATCTGCCATATTTGAATTCATACCTTCTCCTAAATAATATATGGGCATTTAACGATACGTGCAAATAAAGGTCTTCGCTGAAACATTTTCATCATCTTCACTCTATTTGAACCTAACAACGCTTTCATGACCCTGATAAATGCTTTCATATCGTCAAATTTCCAGCTAATTATAAATCGTTAAATCGGAATATATAAAGATAGTCGGTGTTTGTCAACCCAAAATTCCAAATAAAATTAAAACTTGCATTTAATTAAAGTTTCATATATTTATAAATGTTCTATTTTGAACTAATATTGACATACAAGGCTGGCTGTGCCGGCCTTTTTTACTTTCAAGGAAAACCATGTCCCATAAAAATTTAACACTGGCCGGGTTCGACGAAATGAACTTGAGCCCGGATGTTTTTGCGGCCTTACAGACTGTTGGTTATGAAACCCCGACACCGATCCAGGCCAAGACCATTCCCCATATGCTCGAATGCAAAGACCTGTTAGGTCAGGCCAGGACCGGAACCGGGAAAACAGCAGCCTTTGCACTGCCGCTGCTCTCCCGGATCAATCTTAAAAACAGGCGGCCCCAGGTGCTTGTGGTCACTCCGACCCGGGAGCTTGCCATCCAGGTGGCGCAGTCTTTCAATGATTATGGTGCAAACATGAAGGGCCTGAATGTTCTGGCTGTATACGGCGGCCAAAGCTATGGTGTCCAATTAAGCCAGTTAAAAAAAGGCGTCCAAGTAATTGTGGGGACACCGGGCCGCCTCATGGACCATATGCGGCGCAAAACCCTCTGCCTTCCCGATCTGACAGGTCTGGTACTGGATGAAGCAGACGAAATGCTGCAGATGGGATTTATCGATGATGTTGAATGGATTTTATCCCAAATTCCCCAATCCACCCAGATTGCACTGTTTTCGGCCACCATGCCGGCCCCTATTCAAAAAATTGCAGGGAAATATCTTAAAAATCCCGAAAAGATTATTATCCGCCATGATGCAGATGTCACCAGCACCATTCATCAAAAATTCTGGCTGGTAAAACATGTAAAAAAAAGTCATGCCTTGGTTCGGATACTTGAAGCCTCGTCCCACGATGGCGTCATCGTATTTACCAGAACCCGGAATGACACAATGGGACTGACAAAAATCCTGGAAGAAAAAGGATTCAAAGCAGAGGCCCTGAACGGAGACCTTGCCCAGGCGGCCCGGGAACGCACGGTAAACCGACTGAAAAACGGGAATATTGACATCCTTGTGGCCACGGATGTGGCGGCAAGGGGGCTTGATGTAGACCGGATTTCCCACGTTATTAACTACGATATGCCGTCTAAAACCGAGCCTTATATCCACAGGATCGGAAGAACCGGCCGGGCCGGACGAACCGGTGAAGCCATTTTATTTGTTCAGCCAAAAGAAAAGTGGATGTTAAAGCGAATCGAACAAGCCACCCGCAGGAAGGTTGAAGAAATAGCCCTGCCATCCAACAGGGAAATCAATGAAAAACGGGTGAATGATTTTAAACATAAAATTGCCCAAACCATCAATGCCGAAGATCTAAGCTCGTTTACGGAGCTGGTGGAAGCCACCGCAAAGGAACAGGACATTTCCGTTGCCCAAGTGGCCGCAGCCTTGGCAAAGAGGCTCCAGGGCGACACGCCGTTTCTGCTTAAAGAGACGGGGGCCAAACCTGCTGCTGTCAAAAAGACCGTTCAAAAACCCGGAAAAAAAGTCAAAGCACCCGTTGCATCCAAACAGAAGCAGACTCCTGTCCGAATCAAACCCAATAAAATTGCGCCTATTGAAAAAGGGATGGAACGATATCGCATTGAAGTGGGGTACAAGCATGGGCTGAAACCCGGTGATGTCGTCGGTGCCATTTCAAATGAATCCGGCCTGGAAAGCAGTTTTATCGGTGCCATCAATATTGACTATGATTATTCTCTGGTGGACCTGCCGTTCGGTATGCCCAAAAACATCTTTAATCTGCTGGAAAGGACCTGGGTAAGGTCCCAAAAGATGTCAATATCAAGATATGCTTGCTAAAAAATAGGGTTCTACTTAATATATCTATGGTTTTTCTTGTTTTTATATGAAAGTTTCCAGCAAGTAATTGGATTCTTTCTATCTTTGTTGTGGGCCGAAGCCTGGGTGTAGATAGACCAAGGACGGCCCACGGCCGTTATTATGCTTATCTTGACTCCACCTCTATTGATGACATTATTTTTTTCCCGATTGACAGCCATTTTTCAGACTGTTCAACAGTCGTGTTGAATGCAACAAGAAGAAGCCGATCATCTACAGACAGACCATACATGATATTATGTATTTTTGTGTTCATAGCCGGAGTAATTAGTTCTAACACCATAATATTTTTACCATTTTTAGTTATAACCTCATCACGGAACCATGATGCTGACGGATACATATTATGAAACGCCTTTGACATATTTTTATGTACTTCAATAACTTGCTCATTGGTCGCCGCACTTTTGAGATGATTGAACGCCAAAGACACACCACCGGTTGAGTCACTTAGAACCTCGGTAGGTCGTCTTGAGCTTGGATATTTTAATTCAAGCATTTCTTTAGACATAGGGCTAAGTTCTTTTGGCGCTTCAAAAGTGACTTTTCCATTTAAAGCTGATGATTTCATCAACTCAATTGCAAAAGCAGATCCTGAAGTATAATAAAATAACAAAGAAACGGACAAAAACAGAATTAAATTTTTCATATTCACCTTTTATTTTATCAATATTATGTAACAATTTGCATTTTAATTTGAGCAAGTTGCCATAATTTGGGGACACCTTACACATTTTTCTTTCGACCTGGCTTCTTTGGCCTGAGTCGTCTATCTAAAATAGACTCCAATTGCTTTACAAAAGTCGTTTTTCCCAACGGTCGACCATTCCGTTCATGCTTCCTGAACAATTCGATTTCAGATTCTTTAATGTCAGAAGATAAAAAATCTCCCCAAGGTGTATTAACAATCTCAAGCAAGGGCCTTGTTTTGACAAGAATGTCATCCTTCCCATCCATATGTGCCCCGGCGCTGCTCCATTTCCAATCCTCAGGACGTTTTGCAAGACCGTCACGGACGGGGTTATACTCAATATACCGCGTGCATGCCGGCAAGTAACTTTCTTCCATGATAAATGATGCGAACCTCCCCTGCCATAAATGACCGCGCCAGCCTTCCCTGAAATTGATCATTCTCGTATATCGCCGGTGTGCCTCTCCGACGGCCAGATTTAATCCATCTTTGGTTTCAGGAACTGCAATAAGGTGAATGTGATTGGGCATCAGGCAATAGGCCCATATATCAACCTTATAGTTCAAACACCATTCCGCCATCAAAGCCAGATAGGCTTTAAAGTCCTGATCGCTGAAAAATGTCTGCTGCCTTCTATTCCCCCTTTGTGTAATGTGATGGGGAAAACCCGGCGCCACTGCCCTTGCCATTCGTGCCATGAAATGGAGCTAAGCATATAGCCTAATCCCTGTCAATAAATAAGTAAGGTACCCCTAAATTTTCCTCAAAGGTCTCAAAATCTGGATAATGCGAAGGCTGCGAAGTCTTGTCTGGAAACAATGGAAAAATCCCAAAACCAGGGTTCGGAATCTTGAGAAACTTGGCATTGCTCACCATGATGCCATGCTCTGCGGCAATGCCCGCAAAAAGTACTGGCACATGAGCAAAATCAAGTGGGTGGCCATTGCCATGCCTGAAAGATATTTTATTGATAAAGGATTATATCTGCCCGGGAACTGATTCCTTAAATCAGCCGAACCGCCCTGGTACGTGATCCGTATGCCGGGTGGTGTGGGAGGGCTCCTCAGTGATGGGGAGTCCTATCCCGATTGTGCGAGTTATATTAAAGCCTCTAAGCCTTTTCTTTCCATGATATCCAACAATTTCCTTGAGGCGCCTGTAGGCTTTTTATTCCCCTGTTCCCACTTCTGTACAGTAGAGGTACTAATATTGAAAACGCTTGCTAACGCAGCCTGGCTTAAATTAAATCTTTTTCGGATTTCGGTTATTTTTTTGGGGGAATAGTCTTTAACTTCCGGAAGACATAATTTTTCAATATTTCTTAGAGTAATGTCATCAACAAGCCCACTTTTATTTAAGTCCCTTACGGTTTCCGTAATTGAATCTGAAATTGATTTTCTCATGTTGCCACCTCTTTTAAATCACCATTTTGGACTGCTATATCAATTTCACTTTCAGAAAACGAAAATAAAATTTTAGCAAGTTCCTTGAAGACAAATAGCTCTTTGGGTGAAAGATTTGATTTTTCATTTTTTGAGAAACCATGGATGAAAATAATTCTGCTCCCTTTTTTATAGCAAACAATCGTTCTTCCACTACCGCTTTTGCCTTGACCCGGGTAACGAATTCTTTTTTTGTAAATGTGCCCACCCAAATTTGCTTCGTAATTGCCGCTACCGACTTCTTCCAATGCTGTTTCCAAATCATTGATCGGTATTTTTTGCTTTGAAGCCCATTTCACAAAGTGCTTTGTCATTAATTTTCGCATAAGAATTCGAATAACAATAATATAGCACCGGGTGACACGATTTGCAATATGCCTTTTTCTGTATCCCGTTGGTTTTTAACGATCGGGTAGGTCAGGAACTTTACAGTTCCTTTCCCCCCTCAGAACCGTACATGACAGTTTCCCGTCATACGGCTCAAGCATTTCTAAANTTAAGCCTTGCGGGGCCACCCGGCTGTTTTCTCTTACCGACGCTGAAATTTACAGTAATTTCATTACATATTTTCTCGACAATTGTGACAGGAAGACCTTTTGGTATTACCCGTCTTGCCCGAAAGTATTGTTGATGTTCCGGGTCAAAAGGATTAGCATCACTTTTGATTTTGATGTGTCTTTGAATATGTATGCTGCAAGCTTTAATGAGTTCGTAGATTCTCGGGTTGCCGTTTTTATCTTTGACCACCGTCGAGAACCGTCCCGGTTTCAGACCCTTTGACCAGTATTGCTTCTTCAGCCATTGGATACCTTTATTCCGGTGACGTCGTTTCACCCATTGCCACGCTTCATTCCATATGTACCCGTCAACATAGCTGAATGTCTTTGCTGAGACAATATGTTTGTGATAATTGGCCCA
>NZ_KB893080.1 GCF_000373985.1 Desulfobacter curvatus DSM 3379 | reverse complement strand
CATTGATTTGGTCTTCGAATGTCATCTTTAAAGGTCGATCTCCTCGAGATTGTAGTTCAGGTGCTTGTGAAAGCGACCTTACCAGAGGGCGCTGGAACTTGTCAAAATTCAGGGACTGTATTCGCTTTTTGAGGACTGAAATGTGCGTCATTTTGGCTCCTTGAGTAAAATTTTTCAAGGCGCGCAAAAATTTTTACGCACATTTGTCAACAAAAAAATGACTGTTTTTTCAATAAATTTAGCTGTTTTTTACATGCAAAAAACTAACCGGACACTACTGGAAAAAGATATATGATGAATTAGAAAAAAAAATGGCGTCTCTTCACAGGTCAAAAAAAATGCTGGATTTTATGAACAACCCGGAATACGAAAAAGCAAGGCCCCTGTATGATGCCTGTATGAATTATAAAACCAACCGTGATGATGACAGGGATTATTTGAAATCATCATATTGCCAGTGCATTACAGAAAAGTTTGCTTTCGGGGGGGAAACTGCCTGATGAAGAACTGGCAGTTTATATAAATGATTTCGGGGAACTCCTTAAAACAAGAGAAAGCAAGCCGGATGTCTTTTATCCCTCTACTGTTAATACATGTATAGGCTGCGGGAATACCTCGGATAACCGTGATTTGGAAAAATATTGTGTAGGCCCCGGACCTGAACTGAATACTGCTGTTTCATACTATCACCGCCAGAAGATGAAGGAAAAAAATCCCCCTGTTTTTACAATGCCTTCTGCCGAGGATTACAAGCGGATTGTAGATGCTCTTCTTAACGGGAAGTATAATTCAATCAAAAAAGACCTGATATACAAGCGATTTTATGTGGACTTTATTGCTGCGTACTCTAACTGGTGTGAAAAATGTATAGGGGACGGTGAAGCCCGCACAACATACGAGTGGAAAGAAGACGAGGCCGGGTTTAAGGTAGGCAATGAGTCGGAGTCCAGGATTGTGATTGGGAGACCCTACATTGAGGCATATGACCGTTATGTGAGTGATGTAAAAAGGGATATACTGAATATAATCCTGACAGAAAAAGGATTGAAAGTTTTAACAAATATGAAGGAATTAAATAAATTCGGAAAAATGCTCACTAAAAGTTATGTTGAATGCAGACTGTATTTAAATGATTTTTTAAACAGCGATAAAGGCTGTATGTCCGATTCTGTTCAAACCGTATATAAAGGATTATTGATTCTCGAAAAAAGGCATGGTGAGTAGTATTTAATTTTTATGGCTATATTAAATGAATAGGGGCTGCCCTTGACTTTTGGTGATTCGTCCAGCTAAAAAAATTAAATAAGAACCAATGTGTTTTCTCATATAATGAAGGTATTTTCATTCTCTTTTGATTATAACGCATCGCTCAGTAGCGCGACGTTAGGGGCGTCCACTGGAGCGTTTTGTTAGGCTTTTGTGTATAAAATTCCCTGCTATAGCACCGATTATAATCGACATGAATAATACGCCCAAAAAAATAAGATAGATATTGCTAATATCCTCATCACTTTGAATGTGCTTTTGCCCATACCAATCAGCCACAAAACCGAGGAGAAAATAGGTAATCAACCCAAGAAGGAATGAGCCCGCAAGTACCAATAGCAGTCGTCTCATAGGACCTCCCAGAACCAGACTGCGTCCGAATTTCTATAGTCAGACCATATTCCTTCCCATGAAATATATAGATGGATTCTTGCCCATGATTTCCAATCTGTTAACCGACTACCATTCCAAAGATCAATATGATCGCCCTGATGTCCCGGTCCCCAGTAATTTTGGAAGAAGATAATCCCTTTTTTGTTATTAATTTTTTCAAATACTTCTTTCCCTCCAAACTTGTTGACTCGTATGCCAGGAAGTATTCCTGGTCTGGCTAACCAATTTGCAAGTTCTTGAGCGCGGATAGCATACCTTGGTTTTTCTTTTTGCCATGAACGAACACCACGAAATGATTTTAAACTAATGCCTGATCGTTCGAGACATGCATGCATTTTAACCGCACATTGATTTGGGTATGCTGAATGATCGAGAAGATCGTCTTCACCACTAATAGTGGGATGATTTTTCCATAGTTTTTGGAAAAGTATCATTGAAATAAAGCCTAACAAGTAATCATTTGATTTTATTCCGTTAAAGCCCGAGTTTGCAATGTTATCCTACTATAAAAAATGAAACCAGGACACTTAATAGCAGCCAAGCAACCGGATGTAAATAAAAAGCTTGAATGAACCTATTGAGGAAAACAAGACCGAGGGATGATGGCATGATCAATCGTTCCTATTGATTTCAGAAAGGTAATAAATAGCAAAAGAAAGGCTCAGTGCTTTTTTAAAACAATATGACACACCTCTTTATTGAGTCTTAGACGATAGTTTGATGAAAGCGATTTCGACATTGTTATCCTGAACGGTATATCAATACTATCCGTATGTTCTCAATACAATGGTCTTTTTGGCTGAAGCGATCAATCTTTGGTAATTTTTGTAATGATCGGAGAGATCAGGCGGATCAGATCGGTGATGTCCATTTCAATGGTTACCGTGTTATTTCCGGAACCGCAAAAAATAGAGCCAACACCTGACAGGGATTCATCCACGACGATCTTGACGGTGTCCATAATGGGGAAAGGGCCGGTTCCGCCGATTTCAAACCCCAGTTGCTCTTCCACAGTGTCCGGGGATACGGCCCGGATCAATTTGCGGTTGACACCGAAGGCCCGGGCTAAAAGTTTGTAATTGATCCGTGCATGGCCGTTGACAGCGGCGAGAATCCAATGGGAATCTTTGATTCGAAAGACCACGGTTTTAATCAAGTTATGGGTGAGATGAGGGACCAGCCGCTCTGCATCGTCAATGGTGCAGACCTTGGGATGAGTATGGACGGTATACGGAATTTCATTACTGCCGGCGAACAAATCGTTGCTCTGGCAGGGTTTGGAGCAGGGGCATGGCAAACCGCACCAAGAGATCAGTTTATTGGATGGACTCATGATCAAAGAAAGGCAAATTTGCATCTAATTGTGAATAACGCCAGGTTCCTTATTTTGCCGTGGATTCAATCAAAAAATTTTATAACTTTACTCAAATCAACCTAAAAATGACCAACCCTAATATTTACGATAATTTGTTTTGCTTGCCTAAATAAAGGGTCGGCAAGCAGAAAAAAGGCCGGAATTGCACACCGGCAAGTGCATAAAAAAATAGGCGGTGGATTTGGGTGGTTGTGCGCTTATTGACTTTTATAAATGATTTATTTTATAAGTACTGACTTTGCGCATAAGCTCAGGATAAGGAATGACACCACAGGATAATCATAAGGTTTACACCGTAGGCACGTTAACAAGGCAGATAAAAAATCTGCTTGAAGACCAGTATCCTTTTTTGTGGATCATAGGTGAGATCTCAAATTTTTCAACGCCTGCGTCAGGTCATTCATATTTTTCATTAAAAGATGAAGCTGCCGTAATTTCCTGTGTTATTTTTAAAGGGCAGAAACGCCATTTAAAATTCACCCCTGAAAACGGTTTGAAAGTCAAAGGGATGGCCCGTCTGTCCCTTTACGAGCCCCGGGGATCTTACCAACTCATTTTTGAACATATGGAACCCGAAGGCACAGGCGCGCTTCAACAGGCCTTTGAACAGCTTAAAGCCAAACTGGCCGGCATGGGCTGGTTTGATACGGCCCACAAAAAAGAGATCCCTTTTTTGCCGTCAGGCATCCATGTGATCACCTCGGGCACAGGCGCTGCGGTTCGAGACATTATTCAGGTGGCCAAACAACGCTGTCCAAGCGTTCCCCTTGAAATCATTCCTGTCAAGGTACAAGGAGACACCGCAGAATTTGAGATCGCCCAAGCCATTGAACTGGCCAACACGGTTAAAACCTGTGATCTCATTATTATTGCCAGGGGCGGCGGGGCCCTCGAAGATTTATGGGCATTTAACACCCAAACCGTGGCCACGGCGGTTTTTGAATCTGAGATCCCCGTTATTTCAGGCGTTGGCCATGAAATCGATTTCACCATTGCCGACTTTGTCGCCGATCTTCGGGCCCCGACCCCATCGGCTGCAGCCCAGATGGCCTTGCCTGACCAGGCTGCCATTGTTCATCAAATCCTTGGATTGCAAAATGAATTAAACAATAAAATTAAGCGTCGTATCCTTCAACTGCGGGAATATACAAGCAATTTACGCAGCCGGCTTAAAAGCCCGGCCAGGGTTGTAGATGATTTCAGGTTCCGCATCGAGGATCTGCAATCCAGAATTTTTTCTTTGGTTGCAAATCGTATTAACTACCAGCGTGAGAGAATCCAATGGCTTAACAGAACGCTTTCAGGCACCCTGCCCTGCATTCAGACTTTTAGTAAGGAAGTTATGGATCTTCAGGCAAATCTGGATTACCTTTTTTATGCTTACCTGAAACAATGCAAAGACCAGGTAAATAAACAACATGGCCAACTTGAGACATTAAATCCATCCGGGGTATTAAGGCGCGGTTACAGCATCACCCGTAGCCGAGTAAGCGGTCATGTTGTGATGGATGCTGATACGCTTAATACAAACGATGACATTGAAATAATTTTATCTAAAGGACGCCTGGATGCCCGGGTGGTAAAAACATATGGCAAAGAAAACATTTGAATCAGCGCTAAAACAGCTTGAAACCATTGTCAAAGAGATGGAATCCGGTGATTTGACATTGGAAAAAGCAGTCAAAAAATATGAAGATGGGATTGCCAATACCCGTTTCTGCCTTGATATTTTAGATAAAACCGAGCAGAAAATTACCCAATTGACATTAAATGCCGATGGCAAACCCGATGTATCAGATTTTAAGGAAGAGCAATGAGCACTTTTGACCTTTCCGGATATTTGTCCCGGAACCGAAAACTGGTTGATGAGGCCTTAATAAATGTTTTTCATGAACTGGATTCACAGCGCGAGCTTGTCCAGGCCATGACCCACTCTTTGATGGCCGGGGGCAAACGGGTACGCCCAGCCCTGGCCCTGGCAACAGCTCAAGCTTTGGGCGCAGATCCCCTTATCGCCCTGCCCGCTTCCTGTGCCATTGAAATGATTCATACCTATTCCCTGATTCATGATGATCTGCCGGGAATGGATGATGATGATCTGCGCAGAGGCGTTCCCACCTGCCACAAACAATTTTCCGAAGCCACTGCCATTCTGGCCGGAGACGGGCTTTTAACCCATGCCTTTCATATCCTTGCCGCGCCCGGGTCCTGTTTTAAGGTTTTCCCCGGTGCCGAATCCCGATTGATTCTGATTGAAAAAATATCTGCGGCAGCCGGTATTAACGGCATGGTGGAAGGCCAGATGCTTGATATGCAGGCAGAAAAGAACCCCGAGGATTTACCGTCAGACAAATCTGAAGCGCTGGCCCATCTAAAAAAGATCCACCGGCATAAAACCGGGGCCATGATAGAGGTCAGTGTTGCGGCCGGGGCCATCAGTGCCGGTGCCGATCCAGAAGCTTTAAACGCGTTAGGCACATACGCCCAAAATATAGGGCTGGCCTTCCAGGTCATGGATGACATCCTGAATGTGGAAGGCGACCCCAAAGTCATGGGCAAGGCTGTGGGTACCGATGCCCTGCACGACAAAATGACCTTTCCTGCCATTTTGGGCCTGGAAGGATCAAAGGATTTTTCAAAACAGCTTGTGGCCCATGCCCTGGAGGCTTTAGACGGTTACAAGGAAAAGGAATTTAAGGAAAAAAGCGAGCCGTTGCGCGCCATTGCCGGTTACATTATCAATAGGAACCGATGAATTGAAATATCTTGACCAAATAAACGGCCCTGATGATCTAAAACGGATTCCAAGGGACGAACTCAGTGCTGTTGCCCGGGAGATCCGGGGCAGAATTATTGATGTGGTATCAAAAAACGGTGGACACCTGGCATCCAGTTTAGGTGTCGTAGAACTGACCATTGCCCTGCACTACGTATTTGATCTACCCAAGGATACCTTGATCTGGGATGTGGGCCATCAATCCTACGCACACAAACTTTTAACCGGACGCCACCGAAATTTTGACACCCTTCGAAAATATAAGGGCCTTTCAGGGTTCGTTAAAATCAAGGAAAGTCCCTATGACGCGTTGACCGTGGGGCACGCCTCCACGTCAATTTCTGCAGGGCTTGGCATGTGCTATGCCAAGGCGCTCAAGAAGGACAAGTCCAATGTGGTCTCAATCATCGGTGACGGTTCCATGACCGCAGGCCTTGCCTATGAAGGGTTGAACCATTCAGGTGATCTTCAGCAGAAATACATCGTTATATTAAATGACAACGATATGTCCATCTCCGCCAATGTGGGCGCTTTGTCTTCCTACCTGTCCCGGACCTTTTCACACAAGGCCCTGCAGAACATGCGTAATCAGTTTGGCCAGTTTTTAAAGTCCGTTCCCAAGATTGGTGATGACATGTACGGATGGGCCAAAAGGTGGGAAGAGTCGTTTAAGACCTTTGTGACCCCGGGCATGCTGTTTGAAGCATTTAATTTTGATTATTTCGGCCCCATTGACGGCCATAATCTGGATCATCTCATTGATATTCTGTCTAATATTAAAGATCCTGATTCTCCGGTGCTCTTGCATGTGACCACGAAAAAGGGCAAAGGGTATAAACCGGCTGAAAAGAATCCGGTCTATTTTCACGGCGTGGGTAAATTTTCCGTGGATACCGGAAAATGCCCGGCGTCGTCTAAAAGTGCCCCTCCCTCATATACGTCGGTGTTCGGCAATTGTATGATTGAGCTTGCAAAACAAAACAAGTGTATTGTGGCGGTAACGGCAGCCATGCCCGAAGGTACGGGATTAGGTCCTTTTGCCGAACAGTTTCCCGACAGGTTTATTGACGCAGGCATTGCCGAACAGCATGCCGTGACCTTTGCCGCGGGTCTTGCCGCCAAAGGGGCAAAACCCGTGGTGGCCATCTATTCTTCCTTTTTGCAACGCGGCTATGACCAGATCCTTCATGATGTCTGCATTGACAGCCATCCCGTAATTTTTGCCCTGGACCGTGGCGGCATTGTGGGTGAAGACGGACCCACCCACCACGGGCTGTTTGATTTTTCCTATCTTCGGTCCATACCCAATATGACCGTTATGGCCCCTATGAATGAAAATGAACTGGTGCGGATGATGCAAACCGCTGTGGCCCACCAGGGCCCCATAGCCCTGCGTTATCCCAGGGGTGCGGGCCAGGGCGTCAAGATTGATTACAATGCCGGGGCCATTGAGATTGGAAAAGCAAAGGTGCTTCGCACAGGTGACGACCTTTTGATTATCGGTATCGGCCGTTGCGTAAATGATGCCATGGATGCCGCAGAGCAATTATCCGCCCAGGGCATTGAAAGTACCGTGGTCAATGCCCGGTTTGTAAAGCCATTGGATGCCAACCTGATTCTTGATCTTGCCGAAAAGATCAAGAATGTGGTGACCATTGAAGAACATGTGCTGGCAGGCGGTTTTGGATCAGCCGTCCTTGAATTGATCTGTGACAACGGGCTTTCAGGGTGTCGCGTGAGCCGAGTGGGGATTAAAGATCAATTTGTTGAACACGGCAGTCAGAAGGAGCTTCGAAAGGATTACGGCATTGATGCCCAGGCAGTTGTGGCAGCAGGATTGAAGTTGTGCAGTGAAAAATAAAAACGCCAGAAAACGCCTGGACCAGACCCTGGTCGACCGGGGGTTGATACGCTCAAGGGAACGGGCCAAGGCCATGATCATGGCCGGGAAGGTTTTGGTAAACGGTATAAAGGTAGATAAGCCCGGCACCCAGGTAAATCTGGGTGCGCAGCTTGAGGTCAAAGCCCCGGATCACCCATATGTCAGCCGGGGCGGTCTTAAACTTGAAAAAGCACTTCAAAGTTTCCCCGTATCTGTTCAGAATGCGGTGTGTCTGGATATTGGCGCATCCACAGGCGGATTTACCGACTGCCTGCTCAAATTCGGAGCCAAAAAAGTGTATGCCGTGGATGTGGGCTATGGGCAGATAGACTGGTCCCTTCGACAGGATGACCGGGTGGTGGTCATAGAGCGAACCAATATCCGCCACCTCCCCTATGAGGCCATTGGTCAACCCGTGGATGCGGTGGTGGCGGACACCTCGTTTATCTCCTTGAAAACCGTTATCCCGTCAGCGGAAAAGTTCATGCGATCCGGCACGAATATTCTGGCCCTTATTAAACCGCAGTTTGAGGCCGGAAAGGAAAATGTAGGCAAAGGCGGCATCGTAAAAGACCCTCAAATCAGAAACCAGGTCAAGCAGGACATCATTCTTTTCTTCCGGGACCGAGGCTATCAGGTGAACGGAACCGTCACTTCGCCGGTTTTAGGTGCCAAGGGCAATGAGGAATACGTAATTTCGTTAGTTTATCAAAAAAAATAAAATAAGTCTGTCATTTTTATTTCATTTTGATTATTAGAGTATTGTTATTTTATATGAAAGTCCCAATAAATTGTTTGGTTACTTTCATGTTTTGTTGTGGGATGAGTCCGGGTGTTGATATACCAGTTCAGCCCATGGCTGTTATTAATATTCTAAAGGAGCCGTAATGAGCGAAGAAATCAAATCCATGAGGAATGTGGCTTTTGCGGGCCATGGAGGTGCGGGCAAGACAACTCTTGCTGAGGCTATGCTTTTCAAAGCCGGGGTAACAAATCGCCTTGGCAGGGTTGAAGAAGGAAATACCGTAATGGATTTCCAGCCCGAAGAAACCAAGAAGCAGCAAAGTATTAACACGTCATTTATTAAATATACGCATGACAAACATGTCGTTACGTTAATGGATACCCCCGGGGACCAAAATTTCTTTTCTGCTGCCAAAACATGTTTTCCTGTAGCCGACAGTATGGCTTTTGTCATTGACGGTGTTGGCGGCCCTTCTGCCATGACCGAGGAAGCAGCAGCTTCTGCCCTGGAATATAACCTGCCCGGTTTTGTTATTATCAACAAACTTGACCGTGAACGGTCTGATTTTAACACTGCGGTTGCCGCGTGTGATACGTCCTTGAAAAAGAAAATTATTCCCGTATGCTATCCCATTGGCGCTGAGGACGGGTTTAAAGGTCTTGTAAATATTGTTTCCGGCGAAGCCTTTGAGTATGACGCCGACGGCAAGGCCACAAGAATTGACATCCCGGCGGATATGGCAGATGAAATTGCCACTGACAAGGAAGAATTCGTTGAAAATATTGCAGAGCTTGACGATGATCTGCTTGAAAAATATCTGGAAGGCGAAGAACTGACCGAAGAAGAGATTAAGGGTGCTTTCAGAAAGGGCGTTCTTGATGCCCAGTTTTATCCGGCCATCTGCACATCCGCCACAAAGATGATCGGCGTTGATGTGGTATTTGATTTTATCAATGACTATATGCCCTCCCCCCTTGACCGCGGCGCATGGATTGCCAAGGATGCTGATGGAAACGATGTGGAAGTGGCACCTGATCCCGATGCTGAATTCACAGGCTTTGTATTTGCCACCATTGTTGACCCCTATGCGGGAAGACTTTCCCTTTTCCGGGTGATTTCCGGAACACTTGGCAAGGAAGGCAATGTCCTTAATGTGACCAAGGACACCAAGGAGCGGTTTTCACAGCTTCTTGAAATTGCCGGCAAAGAACAAAAACAGATTACCGGCGCACTGCCCGGTGCCATTGTGGCTGTGGCAAAACTGAAAAGCACCCTGACAGGGGATACCCTGACCGGCGGCAAAAACATTCAGATACCGGCACCGGCACCCTTACCCCCTTGTATCTCCTTTGCCATTTCACCCAAGTCCAAAAGCGACGAAGATAAAATCCATGAAGCCGTGCGTAAGATCCTTGAAGAAGATACCGGCCTGACCCTGCGTCGTGAGGAAGAAACCCGCCAGACCATTCTTTCCGGCCGCGGCCTTGTTCATATCGAAGTTACGGCAGATAAAATCCAACGCAAATTCAATGTGGGCATGGACATTGCCACCCCCAAGGTCGCTTATCGCGAAACCTTCAAGAAAAAAGTCCGGGTTCAGGGCAAGCATAAAAAACAGTCCGGTGGCCATGGTCAGTATGGTGACTGCTGGATCGAGCTTGAACCTCTTCCCAAAAATTCCGGCTATGAGTTCGTGGACAAAATCGTGGGCGGCGTGATTCCCAAAAACTATATTCCTGCCGTTGAGGCAGGTATCCGGGAAGCCATGCAGAAAGGTATTCTGGCTGGATTCCCTTGTGTGGATTTCCGTACCACCCTGGATTTCGGTTCCTACCATGCTGTTGATTCTTCGGAAATGGCATTTAAAACAGCCGGATCCCTGGCGTTTAAAAATGCTGCAGCCCAGGCCAATGCCGTTTTACTTGAACCCATTATGAAGGTATCGGTCAAGGCACCTGATGACGCCACAGGTGATATCATGGGTGATATGAACTCCAGACGCGGCCGGGTACTTGGCATGGATTCCGAAGGAGACAAACAGATTATCAACGCACTTGTTCCCATGTCTGAAATGCTTCGGTATGCACCGGATCTAGGCTCCATGACCGGTGGCCGCGGAACCTTTACCATGGAGTTTGAGCTGTATGATGAAGTACCGCCGGATCTGGCCAAAAAAATTATTGACCAGGTCAATGCTGAAAAAGAAGGTTAACACGTATAGTTAGAGCCTGCTAACTGTCTGCCTATTAAGCCGTTCGGATATATGATCCGAACGGCTTCTTTTTGTTTACGAATTCAAATGACCCATACGCAACCTAATAACGTTACGAATGTTTTTGTAACGTTACATATTCTTGTATTATTGAATTCTTTTCCCAATTTAAGAATTTTTTTTATCCCATAAATTCCAATAGATGCCCCAGTTTTTTTGTTTCAACTAAAAATTTATCATGTACAGGCACAGACTATGAAAAGCCTATTGCCTTAATGGTTTGAGCGCTGCTTTGCGTACCTAAACTTATATATGACAATTAAGGGAGTATTAAATAGTGAAAAAAAAAGTATTAGTCATCGGTGGCGTTGCATGTGGTCCTAAAGCCGCGTCCCGGATCAAACGGCTCGACCCTGATACCGAAGTAACCATTCTTGAAAAAGGCGAACTGCTTTCCTATGCAGGATGCGGTCTGCCCTATTATGTTTCCGGGCAGGTGAAAAATGATGATGACTTGATGAGCACCCCCACAGGCGTAGTCAGAGATCCTGATTTTTTTAAGATGGTTAAAGATATTCATGTAAACAACCATACCCAGGCAGAATCCATTGACCGTGAAAACAAAGTTGTTAAAGCCGTTGATCTTTCAACCGGCAAGGCTGTTGAATATGAATACGATACCCTTGTCCTTTCAGTGGGTAGTCAGTTCAAAAAACCGCCGTTTCCCGGCATTGATCTGACCGGTGTTCATTTTCTTCAAACTGTCGAAGATGCAAAGGGCATCAGAGATGAAAGCGGCCCCCTGGAAGGAAAAAATGCCGTGGTCATTGGTGCCGGACTCATTGGTCTTGAGGCCACGGAAGCTTTGAAGGCCCAAGGGATGAACATTACCATGATTGAGATGGCAGATCAGGCCATGGGAAATCTTTTTGACCATGAAATGGTGTTTCATCTGCACAATGAACTTAAAAGAAACGGCGTTGTGCTGAAAACTTTGGAAACGGTCCGGGAAATCAAAGGGAATGACCTTTCCAACGTCACATCCGTTGTCACAGACAAAGGGGAATACCCCGCAGATCTGGTGTTGGTCGCTGTGGGCGTAACCCCCAATACCCAGCTTGCAAAACAGGCCGGCCTTGAAATTGGTGAAACCGGAGCCATCCGGGTGGATAGTTCCATGCGGACCTCAGACCCCAATATATATGCCGGTGGAGACTGTGTTGAAAATGTTTCCGTTGTTACAGGAAAACCCATTTTTGCACCCATGGGGTCCACAGCCAATAAACACGGCAGAATCATCGGTGATAATGTCTGCGGCATACCTTCTGAATTCAAGGGGGTGTGCGGTACAGCCATCTGTCGGGTTTTTGGTATCAATGTTTCCAGAACAGGCCTAACCGAAAAACAGGCCAAAGAGATGGGGTACGACTGCATCACCGTTTTGAACCCCTTCCCTGACAAGCCCCACTTCCTTAACGAGGCCAAGCTTATTATCATTAAACTGGTGGTGGATAAGGCCACCCATAGGCTTTTAGGCGCCCAGATCGTGGGACCCGGCGATGTAGCAAAACGCATGGAAGTCGCTGTGGCCAATATTTCGTCCGGCTCCAAAGTAACCGACATTGCCCAATATGATCTGGCCTACGCCCCACCCTTTTCGCCGGCCATGGATAATATCATTACGGCTGCAAATATTGCTGAAAACAAACTTTATGATCGCGGCAGCTCATTATCGCCTGTGGAGGTCCAGGCCAAAATAGAGAACGGTGATGATTTTATATTCCTTGATGTGCGTTCTCCTAAGGAGTACGAGCAGATGCGCATTGAAGATCCCAGGATTAAGCTGATCCCCCTGGGTAAGTTGAGAAACTGCCTGTTGGAACTGCCAATGGACAAGGAGATTATCGCGTTTTGTAAAATCTCTTTGCGCGGCTACGAAGCCGAACGTATTCTGACCGGCGCAGGATTCAAAAACGTAAAGTATATGGACGGCGGTGTGGTGTGCTGGCCCTATAAAAAGTTTGTTCTTTCCTAAAACGATTAATATTGAGCACTGCCGGACCCGAACGTGTTTACGGTGACTTTATAATAAACCAATCAGTTGATATCAGGGCGTTCGAGTCGTAAAATGATTTTACCATGAAGCATATGAATGAATATTTTCTTCATGTGCTTCATGATCTTTATGGTTTTTTATTTCAAAAAAAGCCTAAAGCAGGCAGGAGTTAAGCCCGCAACGGTCTACCGCAGCCCGGTCCAGCATATGGGCAAGCGCTTTGGGCTTTCCTGGGAAAAACCCAAAGGTTTTCATCCACACCTCTTCATCTTCCATACAAAAATAGACGGCAACGCCGGGGGCAATCTGCCGGAACACGGCGGCAAGACGCTGGTACATGGCGATGCGTAACGGCTTGAAATAACGCATTTTATTGTCAAGACCGGTGATGAATTCACCATAAGGAATGGTTGAATCGGGAAACCGTGTTTCAATAATGGATTTTAAATGGGGCATGAACCTGAAAGTGCCAATGGAGATCCATACGACATCTTTGGGTCTGACATGGTCAAATATTGCTTCAATCACCTTTTCATAAGCATTTTCGCATCCAGGATACAAAAAAATGGGATCAAAATGAAATGCAACCCGAAACCCCTTTGACACTGCTTTGGCTGCGGCTTTAAGCCGGGCGGCAAGCGTAGTTGTGCCCCGCTCTTGGGAGGCAATCATCTCAGGAGTATTTACGGACCAGGACAGAATGGTCTTTCGGTTGTGCTCCAAATCCAGAAGCGTGTCGATGTTTACGGTTTTTGTTTTCAGCTCAAGAACGGCCCGGTCCTGGGCTGCAAATTTTTCAACCAGAAATCTGGGCATCAGGCTGACAGGTTCCCAGATCAACGAATCAGTGTACTCGCCGGTGCCGATGCGCAAAATAGTGTCCCCTTGAAAAATCGGGTCCAGTGCGGTCGTGTACTGGTCAAAGCCTGCAAAATACTGGAGTACAGGTGGATGAAAATAGGCCTGCAGGATGCAGTAAGCGCACTCCATGGTACAAAAGGTGCCGCAGTGCAAAATAGTGTAATCACAGCAGGTGTAGTAACTGGTACCCGGGCACTGACGAATCAGGGCTCCCTTATTGGTTGTGATGTAAAGCACTTTTTTGGCAAATCCCACAGGATCTTCTGCCTGGTTGATCAGGTCATATACGGGCCTGGAGTCTGCAACCTTCTCTGGTGTTGGTTTGACTTTTGAAATCAGGTACTCAATTTCCGGTGTCAGATCCAAATCCTTGTCTATGAATACCCGGGTTGGACGAATCATATTTTGTTGTCCACAAGCTTTTTAAAGTCGTGATGCTCTGCAAGTTCCTTCAG
This sequence comes from Desulfobacter curvatus DSM 3379, assembly GCF_000373985.1. Taxonomy (GTDB): domain Bacteria; phylum Desulfobacterota; class Desulfobacteria; order Desulfobacterales; family Desulfobacteraceae; genus Desulfobacter; species Desulfobacter curvatus. Next base: position 26,739 of record NZ_KB893080.1, on the reverse strand, counting down.
GCGGTAGAGGCGTGCTTTAAACTCAGCCACATTTTTAAATTCCATTTGCATGGCATAAACCATCCCCTCAAAATTCTCTGGCACGGAAAGTTGAAGCCCGGAATCCAGTCCAAGCCTATTGATGCGTTCCCGGGCCTTGTCTTTAGCTGCTGTCAGCACAGGAAAACGTCTTTGGGCAAGAAACGCCTTGAACTGCTTTCCAAGGGCATTCATATCCCGGTGGCAATCCTGTTCCGGGCCATCGCCCCCCAAGGGGCTTTCCTGGATGAGCTTTGCCAGGCTTATTTTTTCAAGGGCGCATATCTCCTTTGCCCATGAAATGATTTCCATCTGAATGCCTGAGGAGACTTTGATCAGGGAAAAAAGATGCAAAAATTCAGTTTGTGTATCTGCATCCACGGCCACAAGATTTTTACACGCCTTAATGGATATTTTGTTCTGATCCAAAAGATCGAGCGCAGAATCAGACATGTCATGGATTCGCGCCAACGTATCAATATATCCGGTATTCATGGGCCGATTGAAGATAGATGTGGCGTTTTTTGAAATATCTTCGGCATCCATAAAACGCAATAGAAGCGCTGTGGCCCGAATAAGCTCCGCAGGTGTCAGTTCCCTTGAAAATGCATTTTCGGTGACAGCGGCGACAGCCGCATCTAAGTTTTTTCCTGCAGGCATGACACGGCAGGTTATCCGGGACACTCCGGCATGCCGGGCGGCTTCAACCCGCCGGAATCCGGACACCACACTGTATTTATTTTCGCCATACAATACCAGAGGCGCTACCATGATGCCATACTGGGAGATGGATGCCCTTAGAGGTTCAATATCATAGTTGGGCCCTGTAACGCGAAACCCGGTGTCTGAAAGATCTATCTCAGACACCGGGATATCAGTAAATGTCGTAGCTGTCATTGATCAGATGGTTTTTCCGGTCAGCCGGGTAAAAATTTCCTTGTAGGTTTTACTGGTATTGTCAATGACCTCCTGGGGCAGTTTGGGACCCGGTGGGGTTTTCCCCCAGCCTGAATTGGTCAACCAGTCCCTGACAGTCTGTTTGTCAAAACTTTTCTGCCCTCTGCCGGGTGTGTAATCGTCCAAGGGCCAGAACCTGGATGAATCCGGGGTCAGAATTTCATCAATAAGGATAATCTCACCATCAAGCAGACCAAACTCAAATTTTGTATCCGCTATAATAATGCCTTTTTCCAGGGCAAAGGCAGCGCCGCGGTTATAAATTTCAAGGCTTAGGTCACGCAATTTTTCTGCGGTCTCTTTGCCAAGAATGTTTGCGGCCTCATCAAAGCCGATATTGATGTCATGATCACCGATTTCAGCTTTGGTGGACGGGGTAAATAAAGGCGTTTCAAGTTTATCGGACTCCTTAAGCCCCTGGGGCAACTTGATATTGCACACATGGCCTTCGGATTGATAGGATTTCCAGCCCGACCCCGAAATATAGCCCCTGACAATACACTCCACCGCCATGGGTTCGGCCTTTTTTACCAGCATGCTGCGGCCTTCAAGTTTATATTTATATTTATGAAATTGCGCCGGATAATCATTTACATCCGTACTGATAATATGATTTTTAACGATGCTTTCCATCTGTTTGAACCAGAACACTGAAATCTGGTTCAATACCTTGCCCTTGTCCGGAATGGCGTCAGGCAGCACCACGTCAAACGCGGAAAGCCGGTCGGTTGTTACCATGAGCAGGGCATCGCCCGTATCAAAAATGTCCCTGACCTTTCCTTGTCTGATCAGCGGCAGGCCTTCATATTCTGTTCCGGGTATAATGCTCAAGCGTTCCTCCTGTCCTTACAATTTGGTTTAAGAATTTTGTTGATAAATCTATCACACAATGGTTAATTTTACTATCAGGCCGATAAAATAACGTTGAAAACTTTTTTTTCAAGAACTGTCAAGCCAGGGCAATCTCATTTTAATATAACCAAGTGGTAATCTACAACTATATCGTTTTCAGGTGAAGTGTGATAATAGTAAGGTTTAATTTAATTCAATTTAAAGGTTCCTAAATGGAAAAAAAAGTTGACCAAAAAAATCCCGCAGCTACCAAAAAGCTGACCAAGAAGGACTTTTTGGTACCCGCAGGAAAAACCAAGGTCAGTTCCTCTAAAGCCCTTGTCAAATCAGATCCCATTCAAAGTTACCTTAATGAAATCAATCGATATAAACTGTTAACCCGGGAACAGGAAATAGAACTGGGCCGGCGGATCCAGGAGGATAACGACCAGGAAGCCGCTTATATCATGACCACGTCCAACCTGCGTCTGGTGGTGAAAATTGCGTTGGAATTCCAACGCATCTGGATGCAGAACCTTCTTGATCTTATCCAGGAGGGCAATATCGGTCTTGTCCGGGCCGTAAAGAAATTTGATCCCTATAAAAATGTCAAATTTTCATATTATGCATCGTTTTGGATCAAGGCATATATCCTCAAATTCATAATGGACAACTGGCGCATGGTTAAAATTGGGACCACTCAGGGGCAACGCAAGCTCTTTTTCAGATTAAAAAAAGAAAAACAGCTGCTCATTGAGCAGGGCTTTGATCCCAAACCCAAATTGTTATCCGAACGTCTGGGCGTATCTGAAAAAGAGGTGGTGGATATGGATCAGCGGTTGGCCAACTGGGATCTTTCCCTGGATGAACCGTTAAAAGATGATTCCAATACCGAGCGTATTGAATTTATTAATGTCGATTCGGATTCCTCCGAAGACCGTCTGGCAAAAAAAGAGATTGAAGATATCCTGTACACCAAGGTAGATAAATTTAAAAAGACCCTAAACGAACGTGAACTGGATATTTTTGACCGCAGAATTTTTTCCGATTCCCCCCAAACCCTGCAGGAAATAGGTGAAGTCTACAACATCTCAAGGGAACGGGTACGGCAAATTGAAAACAACATCATAAAAAAAATGAAAGCATATTTTAAAAAGGATATGCCGGATTTTGACATGTATGACCATGACCAGTAATGGTCGTATTCCTATTGTTTAAAAAGGCATTCCGTTCATGAAGCACCTTACAGTGTGTACCCTGGCCCTGGTTTCAATTTTAAGCTTTTTTTCCGTTTCCGGATGTATCAGGGGACCGCAGTCTCCCGGCCTGGAACAATCCGGCGGCAAAAAGACGACCGTCCAAGACCTTACTTTAAGCAAAGACACTGATCTTCAGGCGTCCTACTACTATCTTGCGGCCCGGCGCCACGAGAGTAAAAATGAAGCCGATCAGGCGCAAGAAGCGTTGGAAAAAGCCATTATAAAGGACCCGGACTCCAGTTTTCTGCAGCGCGAATACATCATCTCTTTGCAGAACCAAAAAAAATCAGCCCGGGCCTTGGAACTTGCCCAAAATCTGGCAAAAAAATATCCGGATGATGTGGAAAATCTGATCCTGCTTGCCCGGTTGAAAAAAGGTGATGAAAAGGACATGGCCAATCTGCTGGAACGGATACTGCAGTTGGCCCCCGAAGATAAAGAGACTTTTTTACGGCTGGGCAAAATATATATGGATGAGGGTATGACCCTTAAAGCCATGAATCTGTTTTCCCGTATGGCAAGCATATTTCCCGACTATTATGTTGCCTATTTCTACCTGGGAGAGACCCAAAGGATTAATAACCAGCCTGCAGCGGCCAGGGATTCATACCTTAAAACCCTTGAACTGGAACCCGATCTTTTAGAACCCCGGTTCCGGCTGGTAGACGTGTATAAAGCCCTGGGTGAAAAGGAAAACAAGGCAGAAATTATAACGGTTCTCAAAGATATTCTTGATTTTGACTCCGGAGATGAAAGGGCCCTGATAGAACTTGGCCTGTTCTATTATGACACCAAGGATTATGAAAACGCTGATGAGATGTTTGCTGCACTTGGCCGGGAAATTCAAAAGAACCCAGATCTGGTGGTAAATATTGCCCAGAACCTGATACCCGAGCATCGATACCAGGACGCGGCAACAGTATTGTCCCAAGTCAGAAAAGCACTTCCCGGAAATGCCAATATCAATTTTTTTCTGGGAATGACGTATGAAGGACTAAAAAGACCGGACAAGGCCATAGAGTATTATCTTAAAGTCACGCCCGATCACCCACAGTATAAAAAAACAATTCTAAGTATTGCGTTTCTATATAAAGACATGAACCGTATGGAAGAGGCCGTTCGATTTCTGGAACAACACCACAGGCAAAGCCCGGCAGACATTGACATCACCTCTTACCTGGCTTCATTTTACCAGGAGAACAACCGTCACGACATTGCCGTTACCATGTTGCAGCGGGCATTAAAAGAGGCCCCCAAAAATACGGCGTTGCTGTTCAAACTTGGTGCGGTCCTGGATACGGCAGGAGAACGTCAGAAAAGCATTGAAACCATGAAAACCATTATCAGACTGGATCCCAAACATGCATCAGCCCTTAATTACCTGGGATATACCTATGCGGAAATGGGCATTCATCTTGACCAAGCCCTGGAACTGCTACAGCGGGCCCTGAAGATCCGGCCTGAAGACGGTTATATCACAGACAGCCTGGGATGGGTTTATTTTAAAAAACAAGCCTATGACAAGGCTGTTTTCTACCTTGAAAAAGCCGTTGAGCTATCTGATTATGAAACCGTTATCGCCGCCCATCTGGCAGAGGCCTACCTTAAAACCGGACAGCAGAAAAAAGCAGTTGCCATGTATAAAAAAGCCCTTGATAATGCCAGGCCGGATCAGGAAAAAGAAATCCGGGACATCAAGGAAAAACTTGAAAGTTTAAAAAATCCCGTGCAATGACAAGAGTTGATATATACTCCCGGCATAGGAAACACCGCTGTCTTTGGGGTTCAAGCTTTGTTACAATGGCCGTATTCCTTTTCACTGTCATGCTGACAGGACCGGGCTGTGCCCTGCTTGAACATCAATTCGGGAAGCAGACAGACCCCCATGCCGAAGATATCATAAACCGCGTACAGGCGTTCAATGCACAGATTATCACATCCAAAGGCACAGGCGAACTGACCCTGAGCCGGGGCTTTCACAAGGAAACGTATAAAATCGCATGGGTTGCCCAATCACCCAATCGCCTGCGCATGACCCTGCTCATGTTAGGTCATCCTGTTGAAACCATTGCCTCCACCGGCCAATGGGTTACATTTGTTTCCCATACCGGCGCTCACGATCCCCACTCAGCCGTATCTACAGATCCGGATCTAAACCCTTATATCAAAATCCCGCTGCGGTTATCTGAACTGGTCAGCCTTCTTCTTGGCAAGGTGCCGGAACGTCCCTTTGACAGAGCCTGGATTCTTCCTGAAAAGCCGGATACTGTCTTTGCCACACAATCATTTTCTTCAGAAATTCAGGAATGGTTAACCAACGAAGATAAAATTACCACCAGGTATCGGGTGCTGGACAAAAAAATGAATGTCATTTTTGGAATATGGTATTCCCAATTTTTCAAACACGATAATTTCATTCTTCCCGGGCGTATTATCATAAAAGACGGGGAGCAAAGGGTCATGGCGATCTCCTTGAAAAATCTTTTGCCCAATATTCCTGTAAAAGAATCCGTATTCAGGTTGACAGGATCATGAAAATGAACATAATTTAGTCGGTGTTATTATTACCAAACCTCATAAGGAGATAAATATAAATCATGATTCACAAAAATGTTGATGAGGCTAAAAAAGCAAGCAGTTGTTCCCATAATCCCCAGAATGACGCTGCAAAACAGCAGATGGAAATGGAAGCAATGATCAAGGATAATTTGGCCAGAATTAAAAACAAAATATTTGTTCTGTCCGGCAAAGGCGGTGTGGGCAAAAGCTCCGTATCTGCAAACCTTGCAATCACCCTTTCCAAAAAAGGATATAAAACCGGGTTGATGGATGTGGATGTCCATGGACCTTCCATTGCCCAGATGTTCAATATGACGGAGCTTTTGGATATTTCACCCGACACCAAGCAGCTGTTGCCCAAACAGATCAACAAAAATCTCTCGGTGGTCAGTGTCCAGGCGTTAATGCAGGACAAGGACCAGGCCGTTATATGGAGAGGCCCTGCCAAAACCGGCATTATCAAGCAGTTTGTGGGTTCCGTTGCCTGGGGAGATCTGGATTACCTGGTCATCGACGCGCCTCCGGGTACCGGCGATGAACCCCTCACTGTTGTACAGACCATTCCGGATGCCAGGGGCATCATCGTGACCACGCCCCAGGAAGTTGCCCTTGCGGACATCCGCAAATCCATTTCATTTTGTAAAACTGTAAAAATGGAAACGCTTGGCATCCTTGAAAACATGGCCGGATTTACCTGTCCCCACTGCAACAAGCATATTGATCTTTTTAAAAGCGGCGGCGGAGAAAAAACCGCCAAGGCACAAGGCTTAAATTTCCTGGGTTCCATCCCCTTTGACACCCGCGTCGTAGAATCCGGCGATGAAGGTGTGCCTGTAATGACGTATGAGGCAGACGGTCCTTTTAAAAACGCATTTGAAAAGGTAGTGGAAAATATCCTCAAACAATTTGAAGGCTGATTAATTGAATCCGGCAAAAACACCCCGGGCATTGAAAGCCCGCCTTGAACAAAGGGAAACCAAAATCCTTGGCGCCCGGGCCTGTTTTTCCAAAAATGCTGTCCGGCGGTATTTGGAAAGCAAATCCGACACCGAATACCGCCTTGCTTTTTCTGCGGATGCAGACCGCATTCTCAACTCTCTGGCCTACACCCGTTACAGTGATAAAACCCAAGTTTTTTCTCTGATCAACAATGATCATCTCACCCACCGGGTACTGCATGTACAGATGGTTTCCCGGGTAGCAAGAACCATTGGCCGGTATCTTGGACTGAACACCGATCTTATTGAAGCGGCAGCCATGGGCCACGATATCGGGCATACCCCCTTTGGCCATGACGGCGAACAGTTTTTATCCCGCCTTACCGAATCCGCAGGGGCCGGACGCTTCCTTCACAACCTTCAAAGTATGCAGTTTTTAGATGTCATTGAAAGGAACGGCAAAGGCTGGAACCTGACCCTTCAAACCCTGGACGCTATTGTCTGCCACAACGGAGAAGCCCATGCCCGGGCACTTACTCCGGCACCGCCAAGAAAATTTGCAGACCTGGATACAATTGTCAGTCAGATCCGGGCCGGTACCATGGAAGATGTGCTGCCCATGACCATGGAAGGGTGCGTGGTCCGCATCGCAGACACCGTATCCTATATCGGAAGGGATTTTGAGGACGCTGTCCGCCTGGGGATTGTGACCCGGGACCAGCTCCCCGACAGATGCAGTGAATGTTTAGGGGCCACCCAGGGCACCATTGTCTTTAACCTGGTTACGGATCTGATCAACACAAGCTTAGACCGGGATTTCATCGGATTCTCCCCTGGGGTGGCTGATGCCATGAAAGAATTAAAGCAGTTCAATTACCAATTTATTTACAAAAACCCTTTAATAAAAAAACATCTGACAAGCGTTGAAGATATTTTTAAATGTCTGTTCGACAGATACATGAACGACCTGGCCAAAGAAAACAGGGCTTCCGTTATTTATTTTCAGTTTCTCAACGGCATGGATGACACCTATCATGAAAAACAAAGCCATGCCGAAATTACCCGGGATTTCATTGCCGGAATGACCGACTCCTATTTTATCCGCCAGGCACCGGAACATTTGCGCCCTGCCCCCATTGACTGGATATAAAGCCGAAATACATGTAATGCCAATGTTTGATAACCGCAAAATATATCGTGTTTGCCACCAAAAACAGGGATTGGTCGCCTTTAATGTGACCGTAAAGGAGACCAATCTTAATATCCAGGCCGATTCGGATCTCAGTGAACAAGCTGTGCGGTCCATTCTGACCCACCGCCAGTACATTGAAAATCATATCGCCCGCTTTCCAGGATTTGCCGACAGTCTCACGCCGTTGCCTGATCCGGGGATCGCGCCTAAAATCATTTCCGAAATGTCCCTGGCGGCAAAAACAGCCGGTGTCGGACCCATGGCAGCCGTAGCAGGCGCAGTGGCCCAGAGTGTGGGAAGGGATCTGCTTCAATGGTCTTCAAATGTCCTGGTGGAAAATGGCGGCGATATTTTTATAAAATCAAATACCCAGACCATATTCACCATTTATGCCGGATCATCACCCTTGAGCATGAAAACCGGTATTAAAGTAGCCCGGCGCCCTGCTTCTTTTGCCATGTGCACCTCCTCGGGCACCGTGGGGCATTCCAAAAGTTTCGGCAAGGCGGATGCCGTATCCGTGCTGGCCGATTGCTGTGCCCTGGCCGATGCTGCGGCCACAGCCCTTGGCAATCAGATCCAAAAGCCCAAAGACATTGAAAAGGCCATTGCCGCCGGACGACGCATGGCCGGGGTCCAGGGCATTGTCATTATTTCAGGTAAACAGATCGGCTTGTGGGGCGCTCTGGAACTGGTCAAACTATGAAAAGGAACAAATCATGAAAAGACGATTCAATATCACGCTTACACTGTTCATATTTGCATTCGTAATTGTTTCCATAAGTTCAGGATGCGTGGATGCGGCCCAGAAGAAACAGTCAGGGCCAAATGAAAACATGGTTGTTTGCAAAGAGCCCCGGCACGACATATGCACCAAGGAGTACCGGCCTGTGTGCGGCCATTTTTCCGACGGCACCGTCAAAACATTCAGCAATCCCTGTACGGCCTGCAGTAATAAAAACGTAGTTGGTTTCACCCATGGGCCCTGCAGTAAGTAACCTTATTTTGATACGTCTCTACGGTCCGGCAAATCCATCAGGCTCAAGGTCTCTTGGATCTTCGGTCCTCCGGCAGCACCTGCAGCGACGCCATCTTGGTAACTCTTGCGGCCATACCGCGCCACCTGCCGGCACAGCCCCCGGATGATACTGACCTCCCGGGATCTGAGCCGGTAGCGGCTTAAAAAACTGCGGGCCTTGTCCAGCCGGTGTTCCGGGTTTTCATGATTGACGTAATGGATACGGGCAAAGGTATCTTTGAGTTCTTCATACATGTTCTCCAGCTCATACCGGCAGGCAAGCTTTGGGACATGAAATTCAGGCGCCCGGGTGCGCGCCTTGAACAGTTCATAGCACATGACCATGACTGCCTGGGCCAGATTCAGGGAAGAAAAGCCGGCTGTGGGGATATTCACAAGGTCATGGCATAGCTGCAAATCTTCATTGGTCAGCCCCCGGTCCTCGGGTCCAAAAAGAACGGCCACCCGGTTCTCTAATGAAATGGGAATCAGCTCTAAGGCAAGATCAGCCGGTGAAGAATTCACCCGGCGTGTACCGCCAAGCCGTGCAGTGGTTCCGACAATCCAGTTGAAGGCCCCGAGGGCCTCGGAAAGCGTGTTGCAGACCGTCATGTTCTCCACCAGTCCGGCAGCTGAATGGGTCGCCACTTTCAGCACACGTTCCATGTCTAAAGTCCTGGGGGCAGACAAAATTAGCTGCCTTACCCCCATGTTTGCCGCAGCCCTTGCAGCAGCGCCAATATTTTCCGGAATCCGGGTATCATGAAGCACAACGGCGACGTTTTCCATACACACCTTCTGGGACACACTTTTCTCCTTTTTTCCCTTTACATCCAAAACCGTTCCGGGCACTGCGCAATATTACCACGATCGGGTTGCCGCAAGCGTTACAGCACAATATGCGTGGTGAAACATAATCACGCTTCATGATTTATTGTCAACATATAATGCCGGTTAGCCCTCAGTCAAAGCCAGGAGTATGAATAATTGTCCGTGTTCAAATATCATATGTTTATATTTGCATCTGAAATTGAGCCCGGCAGCCATGTTGGCTGCCGGGCTTTGTAATGTCTTAGAATAGCAAGACTTTCTAATGATCCAGGTTAGAAGAGTTTTGTGTACTTTCCATATCCCTCCTGGGCCAGTTTGTCTTTGGGGATGAATTTCAAGGCCCCGGAATTGATGCAGTACCGAAGGCCCGTGGGCGCCGGACCATCGTCAAACACATGGCCCAGATGGGAATCGGCAATCTTGCTTCTAACCTCGGTGCGGGTCATGAACAAGCTTCTGTCTGTCTTTTCAACGATATGCGCAGATTCCAGGGGCCTGGTGAAACTGGGCCAACCTGTTCCTGACTTGAACTTGTCCGTTGAGGAGAACAGGGGTTCGCCGGATACGATATCCACGTAAATCCCCTCTTTTTTATTGTCCCAGAATTCGTTCCGGAAGGGGGGCTCTGTGCCTTCATGCTGGGTAATTTTATACTGCATGGGGGTCAGCATTTTTTTGATGTCGGCATCTGCGGGCCGAGTCCACACGGAAATTTTGTCCTCTTTCATGCTTTCTATGGTGTCCATCTTCTTATCCATTTTTTTATCCGTCTCCTTATCCATGGGGACCGGTTTCATCCCATCTTTTTTCATGTGTTTGTTTTTCCAAGTCTCTTCGAGGAACTGGTCCCGACCGGAATTCCACCGGTAGTACTTGTAGCGAAGAGGGCTTTTTTTATAGTAGTCCTGATGGTACGCCTCGGCAGGATAGAAAATTTCAAACTTCGAAATTCGGGTAACAACAGGGTGGTTAAAAACCTTGGCGGCTTCCAGGGCTTTTTTGGAAGCTGTGGCCTCCATTTTTTGCCTGTCGGTGTGATAAAAAATTTCAGATCGGTACTGGTTTCCCCGGTCCACAAACTGACCGCCGGCATCCGTGGGATCGATATGGCGCCAGAAATAATCCAGAAGCGCTTTATAGGTCACAACCTCCGGGTCGAAATAGACCTGAATGGCCTCGGTATGGCCTGTGCCGCCCATGGAAACCTCTTTATATGATGGAGAGGCTTTATGACCGCCGGTGTATCCTGAAATCACCTTTTGGACGCCCTTGACCTTTTCAAAGTCCGCCTCCGTGCACCAGAAACAGCCTCCGGCAAAGGTGGCAATTTCGGTTTTTATATCGTCCATCCTGTCTTTTGACTTCTCTTGTTCAATGGAATCGTCTTTCATCTGCCCCTCCATGCCGGCAAAAGCATAGAATCCAAGGGCGATGATCAAGGTGGTAAGGGTTAGAATAACCAGTTTGGGTTTCATGGCAGATCTCCTTTCTAAGGGTTTTGGTTTTCCTTACCCTTAATGTTAGAAAGATAAGATCACAAATAGATCGGTCAAATATCACAAGTTTATCACAAAACTGAACCATGGCGCTTTTACCCCTTGGCGACAGGATTACTATCGCAGTAAATAGAGAAGAAACCACACTACATATCAAAAAGAAAATTGCATCTGAGCAGGAAGATGTATTATGTTGGGGAAACGAAGTTAATTTCAGGACATTTTTTTCAACTGCTCAAAAAGGATCAAAAAATGCGTAAAATTATTGTGTTATTATCTTTTGTATGCCTGCTCTTTGTTTCTTCATGTGGGTATGATTCCGACAACTCTAAAAATCTTCTAATTATCGTAACAACGGATGATCCGGTTACACAGTTAATGTCAATGGTACTGGCTGACCAGTCCATGAAAAAAGGGGCAACTGTGGATATTCTTTTGTGTGGGAGCGCCGGCTCATTGGTTATCAAAGATTCTGCGGAGGTGTTTTTAAAACCCCAGAATAAGTCTCCTCAGATGATGCTGAAAAATCTGATCCGAAACCATGTCAATGTAAAACTGTGCCCAATATATTTGGCGAACTCAGAAAAAAGTGTTCCGGATTTGATAGATGGGGTATCGATTGCCAAGCCTGCCCAGGTAGCGGATAAACTTCTTCGGGATGATACTAAGATATTAAGTTATTAAGGATGGGCATTGCCACGGTTTAAGTAATCTATGTTCTGATTCTGCCTTTTGCAGAAAAAATCATGGAAAAGTACACAGTTTCTCCATTGAATAGGGGTACCCATGGGATAGGAGCCCGGTATTAATCTTTATCGGGGCGGCTCCCACGGGGGCAGAGAAAAGGAGAAACAGCTGCCTTTGCCCGGTTGGCTTTCAACCTGAATCTTACGGCCGTGGAGCTTTAGAATCCTTGCGGTAATGGCGAGGCCCAGGCCGGTATGTCCCTCTTTTTTCCTGCTGAACGGATCGGACTGGTAGAAGCGGTTGAAAATATGGGGCAGCTCTCGTTCAGGGATGCCGGTGCCTGTGTCACTGACTCGGATCGCTACCTCGGTCTCCAGGGACACCGACACTAAGACCCTGCCATTTACCGGGGTATAGTTCAGGGCGTTCTCAATGAGGTTTTCCAGGGCTCTTTCGATCAGGGCGATGTCCGCCTCAACAAAGGGAACAGCCGTTTCGAACCGTTGGCTCAGTTCAATCTCTTTTTGTTCAGCGGCAAGGGTAAATTTCTGACAGATATCCTGAATCAGCTCTCTGGGATCGAAGGGTTCCGGAGAAATCTCCATGCGGACAGATTCCAGGCGGGCCAGTTCAAGCAGTTCCGAGACCAGGGTGTTGAGACGGCGGCAGTGACGGATGGCGATATCAAGATAGTGACGCCGTTCTTCCCCGGAGTATTGGTTATCCTTGATGAGCAGGGTTTCTATATACCCCTGCAGGGTGGCCAGGGGGGTGCGCAGGTCATGGGAAACATTGGCCACCAATTCCCGCCGCATCTGGTCAGAAGCTTTCAGCTCCCCCATCTGGGTCTCGATCCGGGCGGCCATCTCCCTGAAGGTGGTGCCCAGCCGGTCAATTTCATCGGGCGGGCCCTGGCGCACAGGCAGGTCAACTTCAGTCCCTGCCGTTCCGCCTTCAAACGCCTCCATGACCAGGGCAAGTTTTTTCAGCCGCCCGGTGAGAAGGCCGAAGAGGACCAGTCCCGCTGCCAGGGCAAAGAGCAGGCCGGCCGCGATCATCCAGGCCGAAAGCCTGAGGATATAGCTGCTTTTGAGTTTCTGGGCGACAGAATCGTATTCCGCTCCTCCCAAAATGACATAGAGGTAGCCTTCAAGGGTGCCGTTTTGCTCAATGGGCGCAGCTGAAAAAACTTTTTTCCCGGTGGGATTTTTGGGGTCATCCCCCTGAACCGGCGGCGTCAACGTGCCGTCCAACCATTGCTTTACAGTGGAGATATTCACTTTGCTGCGCTTGACGCTGTCCTCGGGAGCGGAAAAGGTCAGGATATTCCCATCAACGTCAAGCAGGTAGATCTCAATACCGGGGTTGATGACCATGAGCATATGGAAAATATCCCTGAGCGCTTCCTGGTTCACCCGGCCCGCTTCCATAAGAATCCGATCTTTGACGATCTGCCGGGCAAGGCCCGCGTTCAGCTTCTGGTTCACCTCCTGCTGGTACATGTCCGTGGCAAAGCCGGCTACACCGATAAAGATCAGGCCCACCAAGAGAAAAAGCGCGGCCAAACCAGCGGCAATTTTGGAATACAGAGAGTTAAACATCGGCCTCGTCCGTCTCCATGAATTTATACCCGACCCCCCAGACGGTCAAGATATACTGGGGATTGGCCGGATCTGCTTCGACTTTGGCCCGCAGGCGGTTGATATTGGAGTTGACGGTATGGTCGTAGCCGTCGTGTCCGTATCCCCAGACATTTTCCAGAAGCTGGGACCGGTTAAACACCCGGCCCGGATGGCGGGCAAAAAAGGAGAGAAGATCGTACTCCTTTGCAGTAAGGTCCACAAGCCTCCCTGCGACGGTGACCTTGCGCTTTTCGGGATCAATAACCAGCCCTCCTGCCCGGATGACAGGTTCCAAGTCAGTCTCTTTCATGGCGGAGAGGTTTTCCATGCGCCGGAATACGGCTTTGATCCGGGCAACCAGTTCCCGGATGGAAAAGGGCTTGGTAATATAATCATCCGCCCCGAGTTCAAGGCCAAGGATTCTATCGATCTCGGAAGACTTGGAGGTCAGCATGAGCACCGGAATGACCAGGCCCCTGCCCCGGATACTTTTTAGAATCTCGATGCCGTCCATGCCCGGCAGCATAATGTCCAGCACGATGAGGTCGTACCCGCCGCCTGCCGCTTTCTTATATCCGGTCAAGCCGTCACGGGCCAGATCCACCTGCCAGGACTGGTCACCGAGATGAAGGAGAAGAAGGTCGGAAAGCTCTGCATTGTCCTCAACCACAAGAATTTTTTTCTGCATGGGAACTCCTTTCGGTTCAGGTGCTACGCGATAAAAACCTTGTTGTATAGTCCGGACCTTTAATGATCTGTCTCAATCATAGCGGCCCTTGCAGGAGCCAGTCAAATGAAAACAATCTTGTGACGGTTTTGTGATACTTTTATGAGGTTTGGGGCCTAAAGTTGGGATAAGCAAACCCCAAAAGAGGAGGTTCCATGATTCCTAATCTTAAAACAGCATTTACGGCATCGCGGCTACATGCTATTTTTTTTAAATGAATAAAAGCATCTTTAAAATCCTCATTCTTGGAATATTTATCCTGGGCGTTATTCTTTTTTTCTCATTGGACCTTCACCGGCAGTTGACCTTTGAGACCCTTAAATCCCAACAGGCTGCTATGGAAAATGTGTATGCCGAAAACACAACTTTGACCATCGTCGTCTATGCAGCGCTCTATATCGTTATCACCGCCCTGTCTCTTCCGGGGGCAGCAGTGATGACCCTGGCAGGCGGTGCCGTGTTCGGGTTTTGGACAGGCACAATCATTGTCTCCTTTGCCAGCACCATCGGTGCAACCCTGGCCTTTCTTGCATCACGATTCTTGTTAAGGGACTATATCCAGGATCGATTTTTTGACCGGCTAAAAAAGATAAATGAGGGTGTTGAAACCGACGGGCCCTTTTATCTTTTCACCCTTCGCCTGGTACCGGTGTTTCCTTTTTTTATCATCAACCTTTTAATGGGTCTGACCCCAATTAAAACGGGCACATTCTACATCGTAAGCCAGGTGGGCATGTTCCCCGGGACCCTTGCTTACATCAATGCCGGCACCCAGCTATCCCAGGTGGATACCCCATCCGGGATTCTTTCCTTCCCGTTGCTTGCCTCCTTTGCCCTTTTGGGCGTTTTTCCCTGGATCGCAAAGGCGTTCACCGGCTTTTTGAAAAACCGGCGGGCTATGGCAAAATTTTCCAAACCTTTAAAATTTGACTACAATCTGGTGGTTATCGGTGCCGGTTCCGCAGGCCTTGTCACCTCCTACATAGCAGCGGCGGTTAAGGCGGGTGTGGCATTGGTGGAAAAGGACAAAATGGGGGGAGATTGCCTGAATACCGGATGTGTACCCAGCAAGGCCTTGCTGCGTTCGGCCAAAATGCTCTCCTATGCCAAAAGGGCCAAGGAATTTGGTTTTGAACGTACCCATGTTGACTTCCATTTTAAAACAGTCATGGAGCGGGTAGAAAAGGTCATCAAAAAAATAGAACCCCATGATTCTGTGGCGCGGTATACCCAACTCGGAGTTGACTGCATCCAGGGCGAGGCCCATATTATCTCCCCCTACGAAATTCAGGTAAACGGTAAACTCATCACCACCCGCAGCATTGTCGTGGCAACGGGTGCCCGTCCCAGGGTCCCGGCCATCCCCGGCCTCGACCAGGTGCCGTACGTCACCTCTGATACGGTCTGGTCTTTAAGGGATTTGCCCCAAAGGCTGGTGGTGCTGGGGGGCGGTCCCATCGGGTGCGAACTGAGTCAGGCCTTTGCCCGTTTGGGTGCTAAAGTTACTCTGGTGGGCCGGGCGCCCAGGATCATGGGCCGGGAGGATGAGGATGTGTCCGATTTTATCACAGAGACCTTTATTCAAGAAGGCATTGGGGTCCTCACCGGGCACACGACCAAAAAAATACGGGTGGACAATAACAACAACACCTTGATCTGCACCCGGAATTCCGATGGACAAGAGGTGACGGTTCAGTTTGACCTCCTTTTGGTTGCCGTGGGCCGTGTGGCCAACACCCAGGGGTTTGGACTGGAAAAACTGGGGGTGGCACTGAATTCTAATGGTACCATTAAAACCAATAAATGGCTGCAGACCACCATTCCCAATATTTATGCGGCCGGCGATGTTGCAGGCCCCTATCAATTCACCCATGTGGCTTCCCACCAGGCCTGGTATGCATCGGTAAACGCATTATTCGGTTCTTTTAAAAAGTTCACGGCAGACTACAGAGTGATCCCCTGGTGTACCTTTACCGATCCCGAAGTGGCCCGGGTGGGAATGAACGAAGCAGATTGTCTTGCCGCCGGCATTCCCTACGAGGTGACCCGCTACGGGATTGACGATCTGGACCGGGCCATTGCCGACTCCGAAGCCCGGGGATTTGCCAAGGTGCTGACCGTTCCCCAAAAGGACAAAATCCTGGGAGCAACTATTGTAGGGGCCCATGCCGGTGACTTAATCCATGAATTTATTTTGGCCATGAAATACAATATCGGACTCAATAAAATCCTGGGCACCATTCATATTTACCCGACCCTGGCCGAGTCCGGCCGATATACTGCAGGCGCCTGGAAAAGAGCCAGGGTGCCGAAAACCGCTCTGGGGATCGTTGAACGATTTCTAACCTGGCAGCGCAAATAGATTATTTTTACACCTTGATATTTGTACAATCACAATGGGGGTACACTTGAACACCGATCAGTATCATAGCTGGATCAGACTTGAACATGACAACACAGCGGTATATATCAACCCCGAATCTGTGGACTGGGTCGTCCCCAGTGCCGCAGGAGACCGGCTGTTTCAAAAGCTTATGTCTTCCAAAAATCAGAACGGGGAGGCTGCGTTTGCACCCGGTTATACGGATTTTAGCGCCATCATCCGTGAATCCCAGTTTCTATCCTTATTGAAGTCACCGGATACTGCAGATTACACAGGCCGTGCCCATGCATTAACCCTTAAATCGTTAAAAGAATTCTGGCTGCATATCACTGATCAGTGCAATCTTGCCTGCCGCCACTGTCTTTTTTCCTGTTCAGCCAAAACAAGCCGGACCATGGATTTTGACATGATCGCCTCCACGGTCTTCCAGGCTTACGGCCTGGGCACCCGAATTTTTTATTTAACCGGTGGAGAACCACTGGTTCACCCCGATTTCCAGAAAGTTTGCCGCCTAATTCTAAATGACTACCCCGACACCATGCTCGTGATTTTAACCAACGGAATACGGATACCGGACTACCTGGATTTTTTCAACACCTTGCCGTGTGAGCGCCTGTTTCTCCAGGTCAGCCTGGATGGTCTTGAGGAGGCCAACGACCGATTAAGGGGTACCGGGGCCTTTGCCCGAACAGCCGCCGCCCTTGGTGCGCTGAAAGGATCGAATATTATCACCACCCTGTCCATGGTGGTGCACCCGGATAATTTTCATCAGATGACCAAGATGGTCGAACTTGCGGTAGAGTTTTCGGTTAACGCCATCCATTACATGTGGCTTTTAACCACGGGCCGGGCCTCGACCCAGCCGGCGGTCCCCATGGATGAGCTGTTCAACTATTTGATTGAGGCCCATGATCTGACTAAAGCCCACGACCTGTCCATTGATAATATCACCAACCTGGCTGCCAGGGTCTTTTCCACCCCCGGCACCAAATACGACCTGGGCAATGCCGGATGGGAGTCGCTGGCATTGGACCCCGACGGCATGATCTATCCCACTCCGGCCCTGATCGGACGTAAAGAGACGGCGTGCGGCCATATTTCCCAGGGTCTGGAGACGATCTGGCGCAACAGTGACGTTCTTGGGACCCTGCGAAGTTTATCGGTGAAAGATGATCCCGCCTATGGGGACAATCCTTTAAAATACATTGTGGGCGGCCCGGACATCGATCACAGTTTCCATACAGGCGGATCTTACCTGGGCCATGACCCCTATCTGCCCTTGTATAGCCGCTTGGCATTGTGGTTAATGGTTCAATCGGCCCAGATTACCCGAGAAGCACCCTGGCCCCAAATCCGGCGTAAAATGGGAGAGAAGTTGCTGCACTGTGAAAAGGAGGGGGAATGCGTGGCCCTGACCCATTCCAATTGCGTACTCACCCTGGCCGATACCCATGGCGTCGTGGGACAGTTTTATTCGGCTGCCGCACAACAGGAAAATACGGACATCACCAATCCGGTCTGCTATCCCGATGCGGAAATGTCCCATATTCCCAAATTCGCCAGGATTCGCTCTTATGGATGCGGAAGCCCGGTCCTGGACGCAGGCATATCCATGGGTGACACCGTGGTTGACCTTGGATGCGGCGCAGGCGTAGAGTGTTACATTGCCGCCCGGAAAACAGGTCCTTCGGGACAGGTCATCGGAATTGACATGCTGGATCACATGCTGGATCTGGCCCGAAAACCCCTTGGAGATGTGGCCCAAAACCTGGGCTACCGCAATGTCTCCTTTAGAAAAGGGTTTCTTGAGCAACTGCCCCTGGCGGATAAAACCGTGGACCTGGTCATCTCCAACTGCGTTATCAACCTCTCCCAGGACAAACGGCAGACCTTTTCTGAGATTTTTCGGATACTTGCCCCTGGCGGGCGGATTTTTATTTCTGATGTGGTCACTGATGATCCCTGCCCTCCTGAAATCCAGAATGATGCCGTGCTTCGTGGGGCGTGTCTGTCAGGGGCCCTTGTTCAGCCCCAGCTTATGAGCATCCTGGAATCGGCCGGATTCAGCCGAATCAGGGTGGTGAAACGTTTCTTTTACAAAGAAGTGTTGAAGCACAGATTTTATGCCGTCACCTATACGGCCTTTCGGCCCAAGCCTGCGGAAAAATCCATGGTTTTTTACCCGGGTCCCCATGCCGCGGTGGTGACTGACGACGGACAGCTGCTTTTACGCGGGCAATCGTCGGAATCCAGCCGCCCCGGTGACGCCCGGGAAGATACGACGATTTTCGAGCTGGATCACATGGGCAATGTATCCAACATCGAAGCCGTTAACACCTGCAGCTGCGAGCTGCCTCCCACTCCTGTGGACGAGAATGCCGCCACTTCAAGCCAAGAGGCTTCTTTGAAAACAGATACAAAATTTCAGCAGGACTGCATGCTGTGCGGCCAACCACTTGTCTATCTGGAAGAACAAAGGCAGGAAAGCTGTGTCTTCTGCGGCAATATATACCCTGCCAACGCCGTATGCGAACAAGGACATTTTGTTTGCGACCTCTGCCATGGAAAAGATATCTTGGATGTGGTCAAACATATCTGCACCCATACCGATGCAACAGATATGATTGATCTGATCAATCAGCTTCGCAGCCATCCGTCATTTCCCCTCCATGGCCCCGAGCATCATTTTGCAGTGCCCGGCGTCATCACCGCCGTGTTCAAAAATCTGGGCGGGGACATCTCAAACAGCGACATTATCACGGCCATTGATCGGGGAAGAGCCGTTCCAGGCGGTGTCTGCGCCTTCTGGGGGACCTGTGGCGCTGCTGTGGGTGCAGGGATTGCCTTTGGGGTTATTTTGAAAAGCACCCCGTTAAAACCCAAGGCCAGGCAGATCGTCCAGCAGGTGTCCGAAACCGTTATACACGACCTGAACGGGATTGAAGCGGCCCGCTGCTGCCAGCGGGAGGTCTGGACAACATTTAAAACCGTGGCTCGGCTGTCCGAAGTTTATCTGCCCCTGGTCCTCAGGGCCTATGGAGAGGTACAATGCCGGCAACAGGGTAAAAACAGGGAATGCATCCGGGAAGCATGCCCCTATTTTAAGGTGTAAAAATGACAAAAAACAACGCTGTCATCATTTTCATCAAATCCCCTGAAAAAGGCCGTGTCAAGACGCGGCTGGCAAAGGGTGTGGGAGACACAGCCGCCCTGGCGTTATACCGTTGCTTTGTGATGGACGTTCTGGATATGGTTCGATCAACCCCCTGGGCCTTACGGGTGTACTACCATCCGGAAAACGCCTTTGGCCGTATCAGGTCTTGGCTGGGAGACGATTTGGATTTTTTCCCCCAAAAGGGCGCCACCCTGGGAGACAAAATGGAAAATGCCCTTGCCGACACCTTTACCGCCGGGTATGAAAGCGCTGTTCTCATCGGGTCTGATTTACCGGATCTGCCGTCTCATATAATTGACACGGCCTTTAAGAGCCTGGGCCAGTGCAGTGCGGCCATCGGCCCAAGCCAAGATGGCGGATATTATCTGATCGGGTTCTCTGCCAAAAGATTTATCCCCCAAATATTCCATGGTATCCCCTGGGGAACTAGTCAGGTATTTGATCTGACACTGAACAAATTTATGGACTATCAAGTTTCACACTATACTTTGCCCGTGTGGCAGGACATTGATACCCAAAAAGATTTGAGCTTTCTCAACCTTGATCCGGCCGGCAAAACGGCCGTACACACAACCGGGTACCTCTTAAAACAGGGACTGAAGCTTTGAGTCGGCGAAAACAGATCAACGTCAGGTGCCTCAATCCATTGAGACCCGTGATCTCCATTATTATACCGGTATACGGCGAAGCGGATCGCATTAACCGGACCATTGCCGACCTTAAATCATCGGCATCGCAACTGTTGTGGGCCACAGAAATTATTGTGGTGGATGGGGACCCGGGAAAACGCACCCTTAAAGCGATCAAAGACCCGGATGTTATCAAAACAGCATCGCCAGCGGGCCGGGGCGCGCAGATGAACCATGGGGCCAGAACCGCAACCGCAGATCTGCTGCTGTTTCTCCATGCAGATACCGTTCTGCCTGCAAATGCGGTTGAAACAATTCTCCACGTCTGCCGGGGCAAGGGTGTCGCCGCCGGCGCATTTGATCTGGCCATTGGTGCGTCCCATCCAGGTTTTCGCATCATCGAAAAAGGAGCGACTCTGCGTTCCCGGATCACCCGCATCCCTTTTGGAGATCAGGCCATATTCGTTAAAGCGAAATGCTTTTGGGCACTGGGCGGGTATAAATCGATTGCACTGATGGAAGATGTGGACATCATGCTCAGACTCAGAAAAAAGGGGTATAAAATTCACTTCATTTCAGATCCGGTGGTTACCTCGGCCCGGCGCTGGAAAAAGGAAGGCATGATATATACGACCCTCCGCAACTGGATGCTTCAACTGCTCTTTTATATCGGGGTCAGCCCTGAAAAATTAAAAGCGTACTATCACTAAAAAAAATACCAGAAAACATGAGGATGCTTATGCCCAAAAAAGAAAATCTGTCTGTCTGGATCACCGGTTTAGTGGAACGTTTCCTATCCGAATCCCCTCTTAACAATTTGCAAAACAAAGACAATTCCCCTGCCTGGGATGAGGCGTTGGTCGGATTCGCCTCAGGGGCAGATCCCATCTTTCAGGAATACAAGGAGTATGTTGGCCCTTTTCACTGGACTCCATTGGAGATTTATAATCAATATCACCCCAAAAGCTTAGCCACACCGGAGGAACTTACGGTTATATCCTGGGTTTTACCCCAACGCAAAGCTGTCCGGGATATGAATCGAAAAGCAAAAAAATTCCCCGCCGAGAGCTGGGCAAGGGTTCGCATTGAAGGCGAAAATTTCAATGCCGCTCTTAGAACGCATGTTGCCAAGACGCTGACCGATGAGGGCTATCCTGCAGTCGCGCCAATGCTGACGCCTAATTGGGCTTGGGTGAATTCTAAGAATTACGGATATGCTTCATCATGGTCGGAACGTCATGCAGCCTATGCTGCGGGCCTTGGTACGTTTGGACTTTGCGATGGCCTGATTACTCCCAAAGGTAAAGCGATGAGAGTCGGGTCTGTGGTGGCAAAAATAAAAATTGAGCCTTCGGTCAGATACTATAACCATCACCGCGCCTGGTGTCTTTTCTTTGTTGATGGTTCCTGCGGAAAATGTATTGACCGCTGCCCGGTTCGAGCGCTTACAACTTCCGGGCACGACAAGGAAACCTGCCGTCAACACCTAATAGCTTCCAGTGAGTATGTCAAAAAAACATATAACTATGAAGGTTACGGCTGCGGTCTCTGCCAAGTTGGCGTACCTTGTGAGACCCGCATACCAGTAAGAAAGGCTCGGGAAGCCTATGAGAAGGGGGAACTTCCGCCACCTCCCCCTCCCCTCGCCTGAGTATGCAAAGGATGTTGTGACTATAATTAAAGATCCTCACATAGCAGTGATGATTTCTCCATAAAGGAGAGTATAAATCTGCTGTGAAAATCAAGAAAGGAAATGTGGAAAATGGTGATAGATACTGGAAAAAAAAAATACACTTATTGGCATAAAATTCTGGAAAGTACCTATCCTGAATGGTCAATCGGAAATATTATCGGTCTGAATAAAAAAGAAAGCAGACTAAATCTTTTTGATGATAAAAATCAAGATAATATTAAAAAATTTCCTGTGAAGCTGGAGTACTTCGGTAGGACCGAGGCTGAATCAGATATCAAAAAACAACAAAGACAACTGTTTGAACTATGCAAAGAAAAAGACATAGAGCCTACAGAAGAGCTGAAAAGAGCAGCAAAAGAAAAAGGATGGCTGTGAACAATTCTGAGAAAAAATATGATAGCTGTTTTTCTTCCGAACCAGTATCGACCCTGACAGCATATGATAGTGGCAAGGGATTCCAAACATGCCCCCGATGCCCATGAATTCTGCAGTAAGGAAACCGGTAGCTGGCCCCATTCGGCGCTGCTGTACAATATTGAAAAGGAGAATTAAACAGAAGCTGTTTGGCGTAAGCGATTGATATCCCGTAAGGGAGGAGCGCCGAACAGACGGCTGTATTCCCGGCTGAACTGGGAGGCACTTTCATAACCGACCTCAAATGTTGCTGTCATGGCATCCATATTTTCCGTTAACATCAACCGCCGGGCCTCATTCAATCGTAACCGTTTTTGAAATTGCAGCGGAGTCATTGAGGTCATTACCTTAAAGTGGTTGTGAAATGCTGATTTGCTCATACCGGCGCTGGCTGCCAGTTCGTTTACACGAAGGGGGCGGGTATAATTATTTTTCAGCCAGGATATGGCCCGTGAAATTTGATGGCTGTGGCTTCCTGAAGCCGCTATTTGCTGAAGACGGGGCCCTTGATCCGATGTGAGCAGGCGAAAAAAAATTTCCCGCTTGATCAGCGGTGCAAGGACTTTTATATTTTCTTCTTCCGCCAGAAGATCAATCAGGCGTTGAAACGTCTCAAGCAGGGGCAGTGAAAGCCGGCCCACAGCCATACCTTTTTGCGCCTGTCCGGAGCGGCTCACCGGAAGGCCGCTGTCTACGGTAAGTTGGGAGACTTCTTTTAAATCAATTTCCAATATCACCCCCAGATAGGGTTTTTCACTGCTCGCCTCAATGATGTTGGCCACAACCGGCAAATCTACGGATGTTATGAGAAAATGGGTTGCGTCATACACGTAGGCATCTTCTCCCAGCAGGACCCGTTTGCTCCCTTGGGCGATCAGGCAGATGCTTGATTCAAGTGTATAGCTTGTCGGTTCTGTCGGAGTCGTCCACCGACTTAGCCGGAGGCCTGGAATTTTTGTATCCACCTGGTTTTCATCCCCTGTCCACCGGGCAAGACTTTTTGCCAGTGCCAGGGATGCATCCGATATTTTTTCCTGCATCTCCACCGAATTTACATTATTTTCATCCATTGCCACCTTCCTTGTTCTTGATTCTTTAAATCCTAACACAGCCGTATTTTGCCCACAAATACTTTGTTGGAACGTATATATTATTGGGCAATGTGTGCCACATCAACCTTCCGGACTTCTGGTATCAACCGCACGGCATACCTTATGAATTCTTTTGACCAACCGGATGGTTACCAAGAATATATATTAAAATGCAATGATGCGTTTTTACAATTTTTCCCTCTTGGACTCAACAATGAATTCAAGGTTTTGGACAAACAGGCAATTATTAGAAACGATCAGGCTATTCACTCTTCTTTAGGGTGGTGTATCCTTAACCATAAATTCAAAACAGGTATGGATCGAATCATTCCCTTTAGAACTGGTATGCGGCCCTGAGGTAGCGACAAATGCCAAAGGTGTCCTTGAACAGGTTTTGAATACCGACGCAAAGTAAAACACAAAAAACATTTTTTCGAAACAAGACTATATTTTTATTAGGAGGCAATATGAACGCATCAAACGAAAACAGCAAAACTTCAATCCCGTCACAGACAGACATCCCTTTTACCGGGGAAGGTATTTTTCCAAAAGGCGGCAAAAACGAGGCTTATGCCCGCTATTTCACAGGGACCAGTTATCTTAACATGCTCTCCCTGGAACGGGTTGTCATCGGCAACGTTACCTTTGAGCCGGGCTGCCGAAACTTCTGGCATATTCACCACAAAGGGGGACAGGTCCTTCTGGTAACCGGCGGACGCGGCTGGTACCAGGAAGAGGGAAAACCGGCCAGAGAACTACGCGCCGGAGATGTGGTCAATATTCCGCCTGAAACCAAGCACTGGCACGGTGCGGCAAAGGACAGTTGGTTCGCCCATGTAGCGGTGGAAGTCCCGGCCGAAGGCGCCTCCAACGAATGGCTGGAGCCGGTTTCAGACGAAGAATACGATAAATTAGGAGATTGCTATGTGGGATAAAATTTTTCCAAAAAGCGACAAGGTTATTGTAGAAAAAGTTTCTTACCGTAACAGGTTCGGCATCAGCGTGTCTGCGGACCTATATCTGCCCGGCAATATTGATCTTTCACAAAAAATACCCGGCACTGGTTGTGGGAACCCCCTACGGCGGAGTCAAGGAGCAGGGTGCAGGTCTCTATGCCCAGACCATGGCCGAAAGGGGCTTTGTAGCCATTGCATTTGACGAATCCTATAACGGCACCAGCGGCGGTGAACCCCGGCGCACATCATCCCCTGAAATTTTCACTGAAGATTTCAGTGCAGGCGTAGACTTTCTGGGCACCCGGCCCTATGTGGACAGAAACAGAATCGGGGCCATCGGCATCTGCGGCAGCGGCGGTTTTTCACTTAAGGCTGCCCAGGTGGATCAACGCATTAAAGCCGTTGCAACGGCAAGCATGTATGACATGAGCCGGGTCACCCGCAACGGCTGGATGGACGGTATGGCCGATGAAGAGCGCCGCCAGGCGCTGGTTACACTTGGTGAACAGCGGTGGAAAGATTTTGAAAACGGCCTGCCTGAAATTCCGGCAGGATTCCCCAGCACACCCCAGGAGACAATTCCCGAAGACCTGGACCCCATTACGAGTGAATTTTTTGAATTCTATGCCATGAAACGGGGGCATCACCCCAATGCACCGGCCGCCTTTACCGTCACCAGCGGCATGGCCTTTATGAACTTCCCCCTCCTGAACTACATTGAGACAATTTCTCCCAGGCCAGTTCTGTTCATTATCGGAGAAAATGCCCACTCCCGGTATTTTTCCGAAGATGCCTACGAGCATGCCGCAGAACCCAAGGAGCTTTATGTCGTTCCCGGTGCAAGACACATTGATCTGTATGACCGCACCGATATGATCCCCTTTGATAAACTGACAGACTTTTTTACCAAAGCACTGGGTTAAAGTGAATACTATGAGCAAAAAAATACTTTTAATTTCGGCAAGCCCGAGAAAGGGCGGGAACTCGGATCTTCTTTGTGATGAATTCATGCGGGGGGCCGCAGAAGCGGGCCACCAGGCAGAAAAGATCCGGTTGTCAGAACAGCAGATTAACTACTGTACGGGTTGCTGCGCCTGTATCAGCAACCAGGGAAGCTGCGTTCAGCAGGATGACATGAACGACATTTTCAAAAAAATCCTGGCCGCAGATGTTTTGGTTTTGGCCACCCCGGTCTATTTTCACGCGATGAATGCCCAGATGAAGACCTTTATCGACAGGACCTGTCCAATATATTCCATGATCAGGGACAAGGAAGTCTATTACATTGTTGCTGCTGCAGGCGGGCAGATGCCCGTGGACAGAGCGGTCAAGAGCCTGCAGGTTTATACCAACTGCCTGGCCGGCACCCAAGAGAAAGGCGTCATCTCTGTCACCGGGATCTGGGACCCCGGTCTTGTCAAAGGCACCCCGGCCATTGATCAGGCGTATACCATGGGGAAAAATGCATAACCTGACAAAATGTTTTTTGTGTTCCGATTTCGGAAAGACAACGAAAAACAGTGTGGAGAAACAGACGGTCTTTGGGGCCGACACCCGGAAAATCTTTAAAGGGCCCCAGGAATTATTTACCGGAGAAGTTCAGTTATCCTTACTGTTTCCACCCAATGAAACGGCCCAATATTCAGGTGCACACTGCACCTTCCAGCCCAGAGCAAGAACAGCGTGGCACATTCACCCTGCAGGACAGTACATGATTGTGACCTCAGGTGTCGGCCGCACCGGAACGCGGTATGGTAAAATTTTAGAAATCAAGGCGGGCGATGTAATCTGGTGTCCGCCCGACACCGAACACTGGCACGGTGCCTCTCCGGATGCGCCCATGGCACTCCTGCTCATTACCGGTGTATTTGAGTGCAAAAATGTCATCTATAAAGAAAAAGTGACCAACGAACAATATCTTGGAAGATCAGGAACTGCCTCAGTCGGACAACTACCGTCTGAGTAACAATGAAAACGGAATTCAGGAGATTAAAAAAATGTCAGGAAAGGGAACCATGAGAGTGAATGTTATAGCAAACGGCAAAATAACCGTGTTTGAACTGAACGGCAGTGCTGCGGCCAAAGATCTATATGCCCAGCTGCCTTTAACACGACAGCGACATATAAAATTATAGACGGAGTCTTTTTTATCTGATACACTTCCGGCCTACATGAAGAACTGTGGAGGAAGCTGTGAAGATCAATTTTGATATCTTGGAGAATAAAAATCTATTCATTGGGTCATTGAAAGAATTGCCATCGG
>NZ_KB893079.1 GCF_000373985.1 Desulfobacter curvatus DSM 3379 | reverse complement strand
AAAAAGATATTCTTTTCATTCTGGACGTTCCACTTCATTACTATGATTACCAATACTTGGGCAACTCAAGCTGAATTAATGGTGGAGCAATCAATGACAATGAAGGGTGAAAAACGAAAAACGCACATTTTCAAAGAGCGAAATCCAAGCTATAAGAGACGACCTTTCCATTGACAGCATATCTGCAAGGGTTAGATTGGCATTCATTATAGTTCCGTTTGAATCAGTGGTAAAATCACCAATCGGTGCTGTGTCATAGAGTCGCGTATAGTATATTTTTGAGTTCATAAGCTCCTGTTGGGAGCGGAGTAGTTCTTTATTCTGCATTTCCAGTTCCACTCTGAG
Organism: Desulfobacter curvatus DSM 3379; assembly: GCF_000373985.1. Classification (GTDB taxonomy): domain Bacteria; phylum Desulfobacterota; class Desulfobacteria; order Desulfobacterales; family Desulfobacteraceae; genus Desulfobacter; species Desulfobacter curvatus. Next base: position 121,013 of record NZ_KB893079.1, on the reverse strand, counting down.
GCGTTGGAGAGTCTGAATAAGTTTAAGTGGTTCTGCTGAACCAACAAGTGGCGTGACAGGCTCCGGACTCGCCATTACTAATTTTTCTTTCAACGATAACCGGTTGAAATTTTTATAATCTGTTCTGCTTTTTTTCATCTCGGCACCATTAATTTTCAATTAATGCAAAAATATATCCGGACCACCGTCTTCTTGGGTAATGAAATCAAATTGTTTTCTGTTATTGAAACATGTTTTTGTCCCTTGGGCTATTTTATCGCATCTCCTTTTTTTTATTGAATCACAGACGTGACGTTCCAGCATTTTTTCATACAACAAGAGATAATGTTCTGCTGTTACCGAGTGATCAAACCTTCCATGGCTTTGTTTCATGATTCTGGATAGCTGAGGGTCCTTTACGTCCCGTGGTAATTCGTAAAACATCATCGCCTTATCAATTGCTCTCATCGAGCTGTCTGCATCAGGTTGATTTTTAAAGAGAGCCGTATCGTTTTTTGGTAAGCGTGATCCATCCGAGTAGTTCAAAATCCCTGAGGCACATCCCTGAGCAACTTTTTTTGACAGTTCCTGTTTAATGGATGGGGTAACCAATGGATGCCGCCCTTGCATCATTTCTTTTAAGAATTCAGGACGGGTCGTATTAACAAAATGAGCTGCGAAAATACCACTGGCAAGAAAATCCACCGGATTTGAGCCACGGGTCTCTTCATAATTCAAGGGCTGCCGTTCAAAAAAAAGGTTCTGCCAGAAGTACGCGGCATCAATACCCCTGTCTTCGATGAAAGACAACAAGGCCTTATTATTATAAATATTGTGAATAGTAAAAAGACAGGGAATTCCAAGCTTTCTTGCTATGGCCGGGATCAACCCCGTCATCCAATCATTGCAGTGAATCAGGTCCGGTTGAACGCGTGGGACAATGGTGTTGATCACCTCCCGCTGGAAGGCCAGTGAACTTTTAATATTTTCCTGGTCAAAATTGGAATATATCTTTTCTTTTTTGAAAAATATCCAATCTTTAGCCAGATGAATCCTTGTTTCCTTGTCCCGGTTCCTTATTCGGCTCAATTGCCGTTGAAACAAAGGGCTCTCATGATGATTGAACAGGGTGCGGTAATCAGGCAGGGCCACATGGATATCCGCACCTTTTTTATATAGGGAATCAATGAGTGCGGCGGAAGCATCCGCCAACTCACCGGCCTTTGCCTTAAGAGAGGTGGACATGGTACTCATTTTTTCCGGCAGATAAGACACTTCCGGTGTTACGAATAAAATTTTGGGCTTTTTGAAATTATGGGGCATAGGGGCACTCCTATAATTCATATATGTTTAAAGAAGTATGGATTTTCAGGTGGATTACACAAACTTTCATATAACAGCCATGGGCTGACCTGACATATCAGCTGCCAGGCTTAACCCACAACAAAGTTTGAAAGATCTGAGTAACTGGCCTGGACTTTCTTATAAAACTATAGTGAATACTTACTTGCCGGGCAACGTGATAGAAAAACATAAAAAAACATATAAATGAACCATTAAAAATAGGGGATTTTCCGCGGGTAACAGAGATGACCTCTTATTCCATCAGTCCAAAAATCATATAAACCAGGGCCGAAATACCGACCTCATCTGGAATGGTTAAAAACCAGAACAGAACATATTTTTTGCAACTATCTTTTTTTATGGCATAGCAATTGCTGTGTCTTTGAGGCAAAGCAAATGTTCAATAGTGCCGCAGTTCATCATGCATACCGTGGACGAGGCGGCCCGGACCATGCTGAAGAAAAGGTTTTCCGGAATAAGGAGGACAGTTTATGCAGATCAATATTTACACCATCATGGCCTGTGTCGACTTTTCGGAGTACACCATGCCTGTGCTGGAATATGCGGTCCAGCTCATCCGACAGTCGGATGCCGGTATCCTGGCTTACAACGTCATCAATAAACGGGATGCCAACATGGTGGAGCGCGTGTATTCTTACGCCCCGGACATGTTTGTTTACGCCCCGGGAATGATCAGTGCAAAGGAATACGTCGACCAGCTGACAAAGGAACGGACGGCCCAGATTCAGGATATGATCAAGCAGCATTTTTTTAAAGAAAAGTCGCGTATCCGTTTCAAAATCGAGGTGGGCGTGCCCTTTGTCAGCATTTTGGAGGCTATTGAAACTGAGAATATAGATCTAGTGGTGATGGCTAACAAGGGCAGGGGAAACGTGTCCCGGGTCCTGTTCGGAAGTGTAGCAGAGAAGATGTTCCGGCATTGCCCGGTGCCCGTTATCAGCGTCAGGGACAAAACCCGGTTTGAAAGGAAAAAATGATATGGCTCAGGTCACCCATGAAATTAACACGGTCCTGGCGGCTGTGGATTTCGGCGAAGAAACGGGGCATATCCTGTCATGGTCGGCCGCAATCTGCCGGATGGCCGGGGCAAAGCTGGCGGTCATTCATGTCATCTCAAGAAGAGAAGTCGAAACGTTCCGGAACGCCATGAATGCAAAGGATTCACGTGAGTTTGACCCGTCTGTTTTCTTTCCCCGAGAAGTGAGGCGTAGACGGATTCGCATGGAAGTGCTGTTCAAGCGGCTTGACCTGGAGATTGACCGGATTTCGGCAATCGTCGACTTCGGATCCCCTGTGAAGGTCATCCTCAAAGCGGTGACCAGTGAAAAGGCCGACCTTCTTGTATTCGGAGCCAAAGACAACGGCAATGTCGGCAAATTTCTTTTCGGCAGCGTGGCCGAAAAGTTGTTCAGGCATTGCCCCATACCGGTTATGAGCCTGAGACCCAGGCTTTTATCGTCTGGAACTAAAGCATTTTCCGAGGCCTTGGCCCCAGGTTTTAACCAAAAAGAGAGTATCCTAGTGACAGAATTTAATAAGAAAAGGTTACATGTTCACGTCCAGCAATCAGTTTGAATCTGGCTGAATAAAATCCGTCACTTTTTTTGGGGGCATCAAGCATCTGATTTTGTCTTGTAATCATCTTTGTTCAATCCGTAGCGGTTGAGTAGGCGGCTGAGCTGCCGGGTCGAAATCCCTGCCATTCCGGCGGCCGTCTGAATGCGCCCTTTTGCCTTAGTCATCAAGGCTTTCAAATAAGAGTTCTCAAACTGCTGAATAGACTGCTGCCTGGCCTGGGAAATGGAAATAAATGTGTCGCTGCCCGGGATTTCAGAATCAAATCCCAACATGGGTTTCAACGGGAAATTATGGGGCATCAGTTGGGGAGAATCTTCAAGAATATAGGCCCGCTCCAGAAGATTCTCCAATTCCCGGATATTGCCGGGCCAGTCATACTTTTGAAACGCCGGCAGGAGGGAAGGGTGCAGCCTGCTGATCCCTTTCTCATATTTTGCATTCAACCGGTTAAGAAAAATGGCTGTCAGATGCGCGAGATCTTCAGGCCGTTCCTTTAAGGGCGGGATATTGATGGGAAAAATATTGAGCCGGTAATACAGATCCTTTCTGAACCCACCGATCGCCACCTGATGGGCCAGGTCGGCATTTGTCGCAGCAATAATGCGGACATCAGTATTCAAGGAGGACTCTCCGCCAATCCTTGTAAACACGCCTTCCTGAAGAACCTGGAGAAGCTTGATCTGGGCTGAAGGCGTGATGGTCCCGATTTCATCGAGAAAAATGGTGCCGCCCTTGGCCATTTCAAATTTCCCCTGCTTTTGCCGGTCTGCGCCGGTAAAGGCTCCTTTCTCGTACCCGAAAAGCTCGCTTTCAATGAGGGTATCCGGGATGGCGCCGCAATGAATGGAGACAAAGGGCTTTTTGAAGCGCAGGCTGTGCTGATGAATCAACCGGGCTGTCATCCCCTTTCCGGTTCCGGTCTCTCCAAAAATCAGCACCGTGGCATTGGTGGGGGCCACGGACCGGATACTCTCAAAAATTGTTTGCATCCGGTCATTTTTGGAATTTACAAAATCCAGCCACTCGGTTTTCCAGGAATGATTTTTAAGATAATCCAACTTCAGGTTATGGGACAATGCCCGGTTTACCGATGACATTAGCTGCTGGATATCTTTTTTCTCAATGGGGCTGTTATTATAGGCCATTTTGTTATCCCGTCCAGAAGTTCCGGAAATAATGGATTTCCAGATGTAACAAGCTCACAGTATCCACAGGGAAAAGAGTTGTCTATTTATTTTTAAATGAGAATAAGCGTATTACGATTACGAGTCAACGCGATAGAAAAATATAAAAAAATATACAATTCCCCTATTAAGAATAGGGGAATTATAAATCAGACAAAACAGGCCGTTCCTTTGAGCAAAAGCTGACACGGCAGGTCTTTTTACTTTTCACGCCGGCTGCCTGGCAGATTAGAAACAGGCAGAAGATACTGATCCATCCTCTCGGTGGAAAGTACAGGCATTCAGGACCTGGTCGCCATGGGACTTGTCTCGGTATACAGTGATGCCCTTAAGTCCCATGGTGTGGGCATTGAGAAATATCTGCCTGACATCTGCCCGGGTCGCGGACTCAGGCAGGTTGACGGTTTTGGAAACCGCGTTGTCCGTGTGGCGCTGAAACGCGGCCTGGACCTTCAGATGCCACTCAGGAGCCACATCCCAGGCAGTCTGAAACACCTCTTTTGCGATAGTTTTTTGGACCTCATGGTAGCGGGCATAAATGGGATGGATGTCGTCGATGAGGACTCCGTTGATCCGCCGCTGGCCCTTGAAGGAAAAGACTGGCTCAATACCGCTGCTGACACCGGCAATCAAGCTGATGGTTCCGGTTGGGGCCACGGTGGTCAGGGTGGCGTTGCGCCTCAGGAGGACGCCTTGCCCGGGAAAGATGCTATGGTCAAAACAGGGGAAATTGCCCCGTATCAGTGATAGAGATGCGGATTCGGCCTCGGCGCTGCTCTGGATATGGGACATGATCCGGCCGGCCACTGCCACTGCCCTGTCACTCTGGTAGGGAATATTCAGCAGGATCAACATGTCGGCAAACCCCATGACTCCCAGTCCAATCTTCCGGCTGGTAAGGCTCACCTCTTGGATTTGCCGCAGCGGATAATTGTTGATTTCAAGGGCATTGTCCAGAAAGTGAACAGCCGTTCGGGTCAGCCTGTCAAGTTTGCAAAAGTCGATTTCGCTGTTTGCAACCACCTTGGTCAGGTTGATGGATCCCAGGGTGCAGGATTCATAGGGCAGCAGGGGCTGTTCGCCGCAGGGGTTGGTGGCAGAAAGCCGCCCCATCCCGGGGACGGGGTTGTCCTGGTTGACACGGTCGATGAAAAGCAGGCCCGGGTCTCCGGTCTGCCAGGCTGAAGAGACAATTTTTTCGAATATTTTTTCCGCATTTTTACACCCCACAGCGTTGCCTGTCCTGGGATGAATCAGTGGGTAGTCCCGGGCGCTGTTAAGGCAGTCCATAAATTGCTCGCCCACGGCAACAGAGAGGTTGAAATGGCGCAAGTCGCCTCTTGTCTGCTTTGCGTTGATAAAGGCTTCAATATCAGGATGGCTGATATCCAAAACCGCCATATTGGCAGCCGGCCGGGTTCGGTTTTGATCCATCAGGCCGGCTACCGCATCCAGCAGCCTCATGAAGGAAACCGGCCCGGCAGCCCCTCCACGCGCCTGGAGGATGGTATCTTCCCGGGGCCGCAATCGACTGAACGAAAAACCAATACCGCCACTGGCCTCATAGATCAGAGCGGCCTCTTTCAGGGTTTGAAACATGGATTCCAGCGTATCTTTCACCGGCAGAACAAAGCAGGCAGCCAGATGACCCTGGGGACGGCCCGCATTCATCAGGCAGGGAGAATTCGGCAGAAAGGAAAGAGAAGCCAATGCCGCTTCAAAGTTGGCTGCGGTTTTGGACACATCTGCGGCCGGGTCGAACAACCGGTCTGCTCTGGCCACTGAAGCGGCAACCCGGTGAAACATATCCCCTGGCGTTTCAATGAGTTCTCCCCGGAAATTGCGGGCCAGATACCGGTTTTCGATTAAGGTTCCTGCCAGGGCTGATAAAGGGGAGTTGCCTCTTTGTAGATGTATATCATTCATATGCGGGTCTCCGTTTTCCATTTTAAATCAGCAATTAATATACCGGCCGCTCCAATCTGGTATGTTAATTGCTGATCTTGTAACAAGTCAAGCGGGATTGTTTTTTTAGAGTCAACGCTGTTGGCTATAACCCATAATTCGGAGAAACTAAAATGGATGTAACCATCGGTATTGACCTTGGCACAACCAATTCATGCGTGGCCATTATGGAAGGGGGCCAGGCAAATGTGGTGACGAATCCGGAAGGGAGCCGGACCACACCGTCCATTGTGGCCATTTCAAAGAGTGGGGAACGTTTGGTGGGACAGCTTGCCAAAAGACAGGCCGTCACCAACCCTGAAAATACCGTATTCGGCATCAAGCGGCTGATCGGCAGGAAATTCGATTCAAGGCAGGTGCAGGAGGACAGAAAAAAGCTGCCTTACAAATTGGAAAAGGCGTCCAACGGAGATGCCTGGGTGACCCTGGGGGGCAAATCCACAAGTCCCACGGAAATTTCCTCTTTCATCCTCGGCAATATCAAGAATACAGCGGAACAATACTTGGGAGAGAGCGTAAGGAACGCAGTAATTACAGTACCTGCGTACTTTGACGACAGTCAGCGTCAGGCCACAAAGGATGCCGGCAGGATCGCAGGCTTGAATGTGCTTCGGATCATCAATGAGCCCACTGCCGCAGCCCTGGCCTTTGGGCTTGATCAAAAGAATGAAGGAAAAATTGCCGTATTCGATCTGGGTGGCGGCACCTTTGATATTTCGATCCTGGATATCGGAAACGGCATTTTTGAAGTCAGATCCACCAACGGGGATACCCATCTGGGCGGAGATGATTTTGATATGAGCATCATTGATTATCTGGCAGATGAATTTTTAAAGGAAAAGGGGCTTGATCTGAGAAAGGACCCCATGGCCCTGCAGCGGATCAAGGAGGCATGCGAAAAGGCAAAACAGGAGCTGTCGACTTCGGTCCAGACAGACATCAACCTGCCCTATATCACGGCGGATGCAGTCGGCCCCAAGCATCTTGAGATGAAGATGACCCGGTCAAAGCTGGAATCCATTGTTGAACATCTGCTTGACAAGCTGGAGATCCCCTGCAAAACAGCCCTGAAGGATGCAGGCCTGAAGGCTTCAGATCTTGATGAGGTTCTCCTTGTCGGGGGAATGACCCGCATGCCGGCCGTTCAGGAGCGGGTGAAAAAGATTTTCGGCAAGGAGCCTAACAAAACCGTTAATCCGGATGAAGTGGTGGCCATGGGCGCCGCCATCCAGGGGGCGGTTATGAAAGGCCATCTCAAGGATATCCTTCTTCTGGATGTCACCCCGCTTTCCCTGGGTATTGAAACCCTGGGTGGGATTATGACCCGGTTGATTGAAAAAAATACCACCATACCGACCAAGAGGAGCCAAATTTTTTCCACCGTTCATGACAATCAATCGGCAGTATCCATTCACGTGCTCCAGGGGGAAAGGGAAGTGGCTTCTGGAAACAAGACGCTGGGCCGGTTTGATCTGGTGGGGATACCACCGGCCTCCCGGGGGATTCCACAGATTGAAGTCTCCTTTGATATCGACGCAAACGGCATCGTAAATGTTTCGGCAAAAGACCTGGCAACCGGCAAAACGCAATCCATCCGGATCACGGCTTCCAGCGGATTATCCAAAGAAGACATCGACCGGTTGATCCGGGAGGCAGACCTTCATGCCGGGGAGGATAAGAGAAGAAAATCCTTGGTCGAAGCTCAGAACAATGCGAATGCCGCCATCTACGCCGCGGAAAAGTTACTCAAAAATAAGAGCGGCAAAATCGACGGTCAGATCCCAAAAAGGACTGAGGGAATCATCGAGCGGCTGAAAAAAGCCATAGACGGTGAAGATACAAACGAGATTGATGGGTTGACCAATGAGTTGAAAGAGGCATCTTACAGGATGTCAGAAATGCTCTACCACCAGGCTTCCGGATCGGAAAATCGTGCGAAACAAGGCGCAGAAGATGATGTTGTTGATGCGGATTATAATGATGTGGTCTGAGGCAGGGGATCGGACTTGTGGTATCAGGGTACCGGACACCCGGTGTCCGAAGACAAGGGAGAACCGAACCTTCAGCTTCCGACTGAAGATATACATTGGGATCATGGGATAAAGGAGGTGCACACATGAAAAATTTGGTCCGGATCATTGCCCGGGCTATGGTCGACAACCCGGAAGAAGTTTCAGTTCTGGAAATCCGAGGAAGCCAGACTATAGTGTTTGAACTCCGGGTGGCCAAGGGCGATTTGGGCAAGGTCATTGGAAAAAAGGGACGCAACGCCCAGGCCATGCGCCTCATATTGGGCGCTGCTGCAGCCAAGGAAAACAAGCGGGTTATTCTTGAGATTGATGATTCAAGCAGCTCGAATACGCCGGATTATCAGGTAGATGAAAAAGAGCCTGCGTCAATTAAAGGCCTTGTAGTTCCCATCTGCCTCCCCGGGTGATGGGACTGTCACAGACAGACGTGGCCTGAGCAGAGGATAAGACAAGTTCAGACAAAGGATGGAGGAGGGATTATGGCAGGTATTAAAACCATATTGGTGGCAGTGGACATGTCCGATCATTCCCTGCCGGCACTGAAATATGCAGGCCGGCTGGCCTGGGCCGTCCATGCAAAGCTTCTGGTGGTTACGGTGGTGAACCAGCGGGATATCTATGCGATTCAAGAGGCGCTCCAGCCCTATGATGAGGTGTTGTGCGAACAGATCATATCTGAAAAGATTACTGACTGCGGCAGATGGCTGGACAACCTGATCCAAACCGCCGGGGTCCAGGCCATCAGCAAGGCCATCCTTCGGGAGGGGAGGCCCCATGAGGAAATTTTAAAGATCGTCGAATCCGCGCATCCCGACTTGGTGGTTATGGGGGCTAAAGGTAGAAGCAGTCTGGCCGACGCTATTGTGGGATCCTGTGCCCAGAAAATGTTCCGCCGGTGTCCGATCCCTTTGTTGCGCTTTCGGCAACAAGAGCCGGACCAGTCTGAAAAAAAAGATTGACCTGTTTTTAATACAGCGATACCTTCGATATGCAGTTGCAGCTAATTGCATTTTTTTGATCATCGTAGTTATAGAACGCCTCACAATGAGGACAGCTTTCGGTCATTCCTGTTATTCCTTGAATAATCCCCTATTTTTAATAGTTAATTTATATGTTTTTTTTTAGTTTTCTATCGCGTTGACTTGTAATCATGATCCCCCGTATTCTTATTTTAATTTGGATACACCGTAAATAAACATTTATGGTGGTCTTTTTATCATTAGCAAACCCTAACTTTTAATTTTTGGAGGTTATTATGGAAAATCATGTTTACAAAATAATCGAATTAGTCGGGTTTTCTGAAAAATCTTGGGAAGATGCTGCCAAGGCCGCTGTGTCAACCGCCGATAAAACCTTAAGGGATATGCGGGTGGCCGAGGTGAAAGAAATGGATATGCGTCTGGAAGACAACCGGATTGTGGGATACCGGGTAAAATTAAAAGTGTCATTCAAACTTGAAGGGTAATTGGCAAGATAAATTGAGTAGGCGGTAAAGGAAAAGGCTGGCACCGTTGCCGCGTGAGGCAACGGTGCCGGCCTTTATTGCCGCCCCACCCGGACGAATTCCGGTGTGGAGCGGGGCTGTTCTTCATACGCTACTTGCTTTGGGTGAGTTCATATCCCGACACTGTCAGCTTGGCCGGAATTTTCATGTTGTCGATGTTGCCCGGCATCTTTACCAGCGGATACCACATGGCCATACACAGGCAAAGGACAAGGATACCGAGGATTGACCGGAACACCAAGATCTTAAACGCCTCCCACTGGGAAAAATACCCGAAGCCGTAGGCAATCAGGGTGGGAGGACAGCCGATGACCAGCAGCACAAAGGTTGTGGCCAGGGGGACGGCCATGGCAATGGGCGCCACAGGCGTTCCGGCCATGTCTGCCATGGGCACTACCACAGGCACCAGCAATGCCGTGGCCGCCGCATTGGCCATAAAGCTCGTGATCATGGCACTCAGTGCGGACGCGCCGGCAGCCACCACAGGCCAGGGCGAACCCGTGAAGATCGGGAAAATCTGGGTTGCGATCCAATTGCCGGCACCGGTGTCGAGCATGGCCACGCCCAGGGAGAATCCCGCGCCGAACACCATGATGGGGTTCCAGGGATACTCGTCCAGACAACGCTTCCAGTCCACGACGTTAAAGACCATGCACACGACGATAAACAACCCGCCAATGGCTGAAACGTGAATTTTAGTAATGTCTGTCAGGAACCAGAGGACAAAGGTGCCGGCAAGAATCCAGGCGAGCTGCTTCTCTTTTTTCTCCATAGGCGGCATTTTTTCGACGGCCAGCTCCATGGGCAATGCCTTGATCTTTGGCGGATAGATGATCCAGACCGCAAGCCAGGTGGCAAGTCCCAGGGCCAGGGAGGGTACGAACTGGTATAACATGTATTCCATAAAGCCGATGTTGTAACCGGTAATCTTGAAGAGCAGTTCCGCCGAAGCAGGGGACCGCCCGGAGCCCAGGAATGTCGCACCGCCGCCACAGGCGGCACTCAGGGGTATCATGAACATGAAATGCTTGGTAAAGCTGTTGCTCTTGTCAGGGGTCAGCCCCATTTTCAGGAACATGGGCATCATGGCATAGAGCAGGATAATAGTGATGGTGGCATCATGGGTCCACGCCGCAAGAAAGGTGGCACCCATGCACAGCGTGAAACTAAGGCGCTTGACGTTTCTGCCGCCGATTTTGAGAATATACGCCATCAGGCGATTGGGTATGGTGGTCTGCCCGAGCATGACCCCGAGCATGATGATAAAGAAAACAAAAACGACAGTCCTGTTGGCATAAGGTTCCCACGCGGCTTTGGCCGACTGAATGTTAAAAATGATCAGCCCGCAGCCCACCCCGATGGAGGTAACACCGATGGGAATGGCTTCGGATGTCCACAACAGGACGACGGTCGCCAAAAGAGCCAGAAAGGCATGGCCCCGCACTCCCAGGTCTGCCGGGGTAGGGAGCAGCCAGATCAGAACACCTGCGGCAATGGAAACGGCAATCCATTTAAGGGTAAATTTCCGGCCTTTTTCCGCCCCGACTTCTTTTTCCACGTTTGCAATATTCAGTTCGTGACTCATGTGATCCTCCAATCCGGTCATCTGGTGACGATGCTTACGATTTCAAAGAAAAGGTCCTGCTCCCTCAAAATCCCCACGACTTTTTTGCCTGATGTGACGATCAGGCGGGTTCTCTGGGTTTTGAACAGCAGGTCCGCCACCTCCATGAGGTTCGCGTCTTTATCAATCATGGGTGGGGAATCCAGGGTGAGTTCTCCGATTTTTTTATCGGCCAGCGCCCTCATCTGGATAGTGAAAAGTCCGTCCCACCCCCCGGTGAATACGTGGGAAAACCTTACACTGTCCGCCTTTGAGGATTCCAGGACAGACAGATACGCAGGTCTTACCTCCCGGATCAGGTCTTTCATACGAAGCAACCCGGCATAATTCTTGTCTCTGTCAAACACGATAAGGGACCGGTGGCCTCCTTCCCGGATCATGTTTCCGGATGCCAGTTGGGTCAGGGAATCCATGAGTTTGTCCACCGCTTCTCTGATGGTGGTATCAACGGTGACCGTGGTGTAGTTGTCCACTTCGGTCATGATATCCTTGACCTTTTTTTCCGTACGGGCTGCATCGGTATGCACCACCGCATAGGCCTCATTGATTTTTGCGGCAAGGATGTCGATGTCACAGGGCTTGGCCAGATAATCAAAAGCGGCAAGCTTCCTGGAACTGGCGGCCGAATCCTGGGTTCCGTGCCCTGTGAGCATGATGACCTGGGTTTCAGGGGAGAGATCTTTGATTTTCGAAAGGGCTGCATGTCCATCCATGCCCTCCATTTTGACATCCAGTACGACCACGTCATGGGGAGTTGTCCGGAGAATTTGGATGGCCTCTTCCCCGGACCCCGCAATGGTAGTGTCAAATCCTTTTTTTGTTAAGAGCCTTGATGCTGTTTCCCGAAATCGATCTTCGTCGTCAACCAACATCACTTTTATTTTTTGGGTCATGTTTCATTCTCCTTAAAACATGTTCAATCATTGTGGGCCAACCACAACCAAAGACCTTGCCGGCCCGGTTTTTGCTTTTTTCAGGGTATATCGTTGCCGGATCTGTTTATGTTATGCTCTTAATTTTTTAATCGTTTTCTTGGCATTGCCTCCTTCCGTTGTTAGGTTGCCGGATACACCGGTCATCTCCGGGATACGAAGATTTGGGAATAATAGGGTCTCAGCAACTTGCATGCCGTTGTGTACTTAGTGTCACAGGCATTTTTCGCCTTCCTGCTGCTGTTCCCCCCATGACCAATCCTGCAAGGTCTGTTAATTGTTTAGCGAGGAGATCTATAAGGTCATCCACCGCAAGTATTCCTTCCAGACTGCCTTGATCGTTTACAACCGGTATACGGCGGACTCCTTTGTGGCGCATTCGCTTGATTGTCTCCATAACGTCGTCTTCTTCCCTGGCGGTTATTAATTCGAAACTCATAACATCACCAACCGTGACGGCGTTTATGTCGACATCAAGAGCTATTAATTCAAGCACGATATCTCTGTCAGTCAAAATTCCGACCGGAAAACGCTTTTTGTTCTTTTCTTCGACAATTACGACGTCACCGACGTGATATTTTCGCATAAGTCCGGCTGCTTCACGGATAGAACCGTCCTTGTCGATAATAATCACTTCCCGATTGCAAACCTCCCCGACACTCATGGCTTCCTCCTTGTATGTGTTTGCCTGTTTAAGTCACGGCCGGGTCGGGTAACTGTAGATTGCCTTTCCGTCCCCTGGTCCGTAGAAATCATCCAGTACGGCCTCGCACCGGTATCCGCATCGTTCATAAAACATCCGGGTGGACGTATAGCCTGGCTGAGTTGAGGTTTCCACGTATACCCGGATGCCTCCCATTTCCCGGATCAGCCGCTCCATTTCTCTTAAAATACACTTGCCTAGGCCCTTTCCCTGGAACTTAGGTGCAACGGCGATCCAATATATGTCATAGCTGGTGAGGGTACAGGGGATGGGGCCGAAGCATCCGTACCCGGCCAGGTTGCCTTGTTTTTGCGCCATCACAAAATGATAGCCGCTCTCATCGCCCAATTTCAGGCACTCTTCCACAAGTTCCGCTGCAATGTTGATTTCATCGGGCCTGAAAAATCCCGTTTCCGTCACAAGGGTCCGGACATTCTCAACGTCAGAAGCACGGGGCGTATAACGCAGCCGGACGTCTTTGGGAAAGGTATGGCCCCCGACGGTTGCTGTTTTGCTCCTGAACATGACACTATTCCCCGGCCCGGATCACGGCATCCATAATCCGGGCAATGGCTGTGGTATATGAAATTCCGGCTCTTTCCAAGGCAGCCGTAAACCCTGCATCCGGGGAGATGCATGGGTTTGCGTTGATCTCCAGGATGTGGGGATCTTGGTTTTCATCCACCCTGAAATCCACCCGGGCAAACCCTGCCATGGAAAAGAGATTCCAGCAGGAACGCGCGAGATCGGAAAGGCGGGACAGCAGCTCCCGGTCGGTTTCTGGAAAGTCAAAACTGCGAAGGGTATGCTGGTATTCATAGGCATCGGGATGCCATTTTGCCCGATAGCCCACGATCTTCGGCTCATCCTGTCCAAAATCCAAGAACCGGATTTCTGCAGGCGGCAGCACTCGGACCTCTTTTCCATCCCCAAGCAGGGATAAATTAAATTCCCGGCCATTGATGAATGCTTCGGCAAAACAGGCATGCCCTAATCCCTGCGCTGCTTTTTCCAGCAAAGGCCCCAGCCTGTCCGGCAGGGCCGTAATAATATTTTCCTTTTCCAGTCCAAGAGATCCGTGTTCCCATAGGGACTTGATGATCCAGGGCCCGTTGGATATTCTGCTTTTTAAATATGTTGATGTTAGGGATTGTATGGCCATTCCGGCCTGGTAGGGACCGATCCAGTCAGGGGTCGGCAGCCCGGCCTGCCGCATCCGCTCCTTGGCCGCTGTTTTGTGGGAGGTCAGGTAAATGGCATCCGCCGGACATCCGGTATAGGGAATGCCTATGCTGTCAAGCAGATACGGCACCACATGAATCAACCGGCCTTGTCCTTCCAGGGCTTCAACCAGATTGAACACTGCCCTGGGCCGAAGATTCATAAGATCACGTTTAAGACATTCCAGGTCCAATCCGCAGGGAACAGGTACCGGATTAAAGTCAAGGTCCGCGAGGGCTTTTGAAACCGCATCCACCTGGTCCAGAACATCGAGTTCATCCGGCTGGCTGTCCTGGTCCACAGCGTTATAAACAACAGCAATGATTTTTTTCATTTACCGCCGCCCATCCGCTGAAATGCGGAGTTAAGGATGCATTCGATCAACCGGACATAGGATGTCCCAAAATAGTCACACAAAATGGGCAAATCGGAATATTCCGGGCGCAATCCGGCCAGGGGGTTGACTTCAATGAAGTTTGGTTTTCCTTCAGGATCACATCGGATATCAATCCGTCCACCGTCACGGCATCCCAGCACGTTCCAGGATTCAAACGCAAGAGGCTCCACCTCCCGGATCAAGGGGTCTTTTTCGGCTGTCAGAGGACGCAGTGTGACTCGCTCTTTCCAGTTTTCTTTGTTTTCCAGGGAATAGGTTTGTCCCTGGGCCGCCGGGGTAAAAACTATCTCCATGGTTCCCATGACCCGGGTTTCCGGTCCGGTCCCGGTCAGGCCCACGGTAAATTCCCTGCCCGGGAGAAACTGCTCCACCAGCACGGGCTGGCGAAACTGACGGGTCAGGTCCCGGCAGATTCCGGCAAGTGCTTTGGAATCCTCAATAATTGACTTTTCCGTTATGCCCATACCGGTGCCCTCGGCCACGGGTTTGGCAAAAAAGGGCGGCGCAAAGGGAATCGATTGGGGCAGGGCGCCGTTAACCACCACGAATGGCGACGTTGCCAGTCCCGCATCCCTGATAATCTGTTTGGTCAACGCCTTGTTCAGGCAAAGGCCCATCACCACGGGATCTGAAAAAGTATAAGGGATACCGTACACATCCAGAATCGCCGGAACCTGTGCTTCGCGGGCCACCCCTTTGAGTCCTTCGGCAATGTTGAAAACAAGGTCCCAGGTTTCCCCTTTTACCAGCGCTTTCATCAGCGCCCTGGCATGGCCGATGCGGACCGGGACATGGCCGAGTTCAAACAGCGCACCCTCAATGGCTTCAATGGTTTCAACGGCATCCAGTTCAGCAGTTTCCAGTTCACTATACCCCATGTCAAGATATTCCTGACGCAGATCATAGGTCAGTCCGATTTTCAATTTATTTTCCTCGTTTTTTTTATACGCCTGTGACGGCGAAATTGGGTTTTGGTTTATTTCAATACGTCTTCAGCAGGGACTGAAAGCGGATCGGGGTACAGGAAGGTGCGGTTCTCATAATTGGTCATAACCAGGTTGTCGGCGGTATGGCCATGCACATAGTTGGGCATGAGCGGAATTTTTCCTCCACCGCCAGGGGCGTCCACCACATAGGTTGGAACAGCGTATCCGCTGGTAACCCCCCGCAGGCTGCGAATGATTTCCAGGCCTTTTTCAATGGAGGTCCTGAAATGGCCGGAACCGGTGATGGGATCGCACTGGTACAGATAATAGGGCCGGACCCGCATCTTCATCAGGCTGTGCATCAGGGATGCCATGGTCTTGGCCGAATCATTGATGCCTTTGAGCAGAACTGTCTGGGAGCCAAGCGGGATACCTGCATCCGCAAGCCTTGCACAGGCCTTGGTGGTCTCAGGTGTGCACTCGTCAGGATGGGTGAAATGCAGGCTCATCCACAGGGGATGGTATTTTTTCAACATTTTTACCAAATTGGGGGTGATGCGCTGGGGAAGAACCGCCGGGACTTTGGTCCCAATGCGGATCACCTCCACATGGTCAATCTGCCTCAGCCTTGACAATACCCATTCCAGTCGGTCATCTCCCAGTGTCAGGGGGTCTCCCCCGGACAGCAGGACGTCACGGACGGCAGGGGTTTCTTCAATATATTTTAATGCCTTTTCCCACCGTGCCCGGCTGGGATGGATGGTCCCGTGCCCCACCACCCGGGAACGGGTGCAGTACCGGCAATAGGTGGAACAAAAATCCGACAACAGAAACAGGACCCGGTCCGGATAACGGTGGACAAGGCCGGGAACAGGGCTTTGGTGGTCTTCGCCTAGGGGATCGTCGGACTCCCCGGGCATTTGAAGCCATTCGTTCACGTTGGGAACAACAGATTTGCGCAGGGGCTGGTCCGGGTCATCCGGTGAAATCAGGCTCAGGTAATAGGGCGTAATACTCAACGGAAGCTGGGAGGTCCGGTTGACCAGGGTCTCTTCCTGGGACAGGGTAAGTATCCGGCTGAGCTTTTCGTGGCTCTGGATACGGTTTTGCAACTGCCACTGCCAGTTGTTCCATTCTTTATCGGAAATCAGGGGGTAGAATTTTTTCCGAAACGCTTTTGTTTTTATGGTTGTTTTCCTGTGGTGGGAAACCGGACTTGTTTTTTTCCCCGGGATCAGGGGAGTGGCCGTTAATAAAGAACGGAGAGCTTCCCCGGCCAAGGACAAAGGGTCATCTTCTTCTGACTTCCGTATACTGGGAGGTTTGTCATCTTCGACCAAAATATTTGCCCTGGGGGCTTTCTGATTGTTATTCATTTTTTTTCCTTCCAAATGCAGATCATTTTAGGTGAGGCCATATTATTCAGCCATTTTACCCGCATCTATAGCAATCTGTGTGCCGAGTCTTAACGCAAATGGATTTTCTAAGTAGTGTCCGGTTGTAAGATGTATGTCTTGAAATTTCTAAATGAGAATGGAGGGATTATGATTACAAATCAACATGATAGAAAACTATAAAAAAACATATAAAATAACTAGTTAAAATAGGGGATTATTCAAGGGACAACACGAATGACCCAAAATTCATTTTCTTGTTTTTCAGGACGGTGTGAAAAGAGCTGATGGCAAGGGGCGGGTTTTGGGGACATGGTTCGGGAATCTGTTTACCCAACAAGTTTTAAGGAGTCTGGTTAAACAACCGCAAGAGTTGTTGCTCGGGCATGGGGCGGCCAAAAAGGTATCCTTGAGCAATGTCACATCCCAATTTTTCCAAAAGTTTGGTCTGGTCATCTTCTTCAACCCCTTCGGCAACGACCTGCAAGCCTAAGTTATGCGCCATGTCAATGATCGTTTTGACCATTACGGTATCGTTGGGGCTAACCAGTATCCGCCTGATAAAAGATATATCTATCTTTACATAGTCAATGGGCAGTCTTTGAAGATAGGCCAAAGAAGAGTATCCGGTTCCAAAATCATCAAGGGCAATAGTGAACCCTATTTGCTTTAATTGCTGAAGGTTCTCAATGGCTTTTTCAGGATTTGACATAATAGTGGTTTCAGTGATTTCAAGCTCAATACTTTCCGGTGAGATTTTATTTTGTTCAAGAATGCTTGCTATACTATCGGCCAGGTTGTTTTGATCCAGTTGGAATGCAGACAGGTTCACTGCAATACGCACCTTTGCATGGCCTGTCCGCTGCAATGCCCGGCAGGTTTTGCACGCGGTTTCAAGTACCCATTCCCCAATGGAGACAATCATCCCGTTTTTTTCGGCAACCGGGATAAACTCAGAAGGCGGAATAAATTTTCCCTCTTCTATTTGCCATCGTATCAAGGCTTCGGCTCCCACAATTTTTTTCTCCAAGAGTCCGACTTTAGGCTGAAAATAGAGCAGAAATTGTTGATTGGTTATTGCTTTTCTCAGTTCATTTCCCATCTCAAACAATTTAATGGAGGCCTGGTTCATGGTCTTTGAATAAAAAGAAAAAACGCTGGTCCTCTTTTTTTTGGCATCATACAGTGCCGTTTCCGTGTTTTTCAATAACCCATCAGGGTCTGTCCCATCCTCAGGGAACACGGCAGCACCGATACTTGCAGTAATGAAGACCTCTTTTTTTTTAACATAAACGGGCTGGTTGAATTCGTCTAACAATCTCTGACAAGCCTGGCCGATTTCAAAAATGTCGTTTGTATTTTGCAGGAGAATAATAAATTCATCCCCGCCCATGCGGGCCATAGGGGTCGCTTTTGAGGTCAGGCGGGCCAGCAGGTCACTGGATCTCAAACAATTTCTTAATCTGTCTGAGATGTCTTGCAAGCATTGATCTCCGGCATTGTGGCCCAGGCTTTCGTTAATCCGGTTGAAATTATCAAGGTCAATGAGTGCCACTGCAAATTTTTTCCCATACCGCCCTGCATATTCGATCTCGGATTTCAGTGCCTTTAAAAAAAAATGTCGGTTGGGCAAACGTGTCAAGGTGTCGTGGTAAGCTAAAAACCAGGCCTTTTCCTCAGCCTTTTTTCTGTCAATCCCCAATGCAATCTTATCAGCGATTGAGGTAAGGGCATCCAGCTCAGGCGTGTCGAGCCGTCGTCTTGAAAACATTGCCACAACCCCCACTGTTCGTCCACCCACAATAAGGGGGTGACCGGCAAATGCCGTTATCTTCTCTTTTTTTAACCACGCTTGATCGTCTATATCGGGGTCTTCAATAATTGAATTGGAAAGTACGACTCTTTTTTCTTTGACAATTTTTCCAACTTTCAAATAGCAGGGGCAAACATCGCCATGCTTTGTGTCAAAAGGGGTAAGCATGCCGTGACTTGCGATGAGTTTAAGTTGATTGCTTTCATCATCCAAAATCCAGATTCGGGCAAATGCGGTATCAAGATAATGGACGATGGCACCGCAGCATTTATCGGCCATTTCATTGATATCCGTTCCCCGGACAAGAATCGAACCGATCTTTGCAGCCATCATGGCATGCCGGGTCCTCTCCTGTATTTTTTTTTCAAGAAAAAGGTTCTGGTCAAGGATCTGATCATGAAACTCTTTTATTTTCAATCCGTTGCTGATTCTTGTGACCAGTTCTGCCTTTTCAATGGGTTTATTTAGCAGATCAGCAGCGCCCATGCTCACTGCTTTGAGTTTCAATTTTGAGTCAAGCATCCCTGTGAGCATTACCACTGGAATGGATTTTGTCTTTTCGTCGGCTTTGAGTGTTTTAAGCATTTCAAAGCCGTCTTTTTCAGGCATCAGAATATCGCAGATCACCAGGTCTATTTTTCCCCCCTGAATAAGGTGAATACCTTCATCCACACTTTGGGCGATATGGACGCGCCAGTTGGCGGCATAGTTGCGTAATATTCGTTTTAAACTTGCCAGGCTTTTGGGATCATCATCAACGAAAAGGATATCCTTCATAGAAATGGTTTCCGTATCAAAAAGTTAATTTGAAGGCGCGTCTTAAACCGAACGATGCGTACTTTACAAAAATTGATATTAGTGTCATATTTTCCATATCAATTATTTAAAATTTGTTTGAACAACCTCAGTAATCAGCTTTTTAGAGGCGCCCCAATTGAATAAAACAAAAGCAGAATTTATAAAACGATTTGGAAAGATTCGGGATTTGCCTTCTTTGCCGTCAATTGTAACAAAAGTAAATGAAATGCTCAATGATCCAAACACAACAAATGATTCTTTATCCAAAGTGATCGAAAAGGATCAGGCCATTGTGTTTAAAATGCTTCAACTCGTAAATTCCGCTTTTTTCGGATTAAGAGAGAAAATTTCAACCACCAATGAGGCAGCCATCATTTTGGGGTTTGATGCCATACGAAATATTGTCCTATCGCTCTCAACCTTCAATATTTTGGATCATTTGTTTGAGAAAAGGTTAAATACGCATTTCAACGTTGACCGTTTCTGGCGGCATTCAATCGGCGTTGCGGTTCTCAGCAGATATCTGGCGGAGCAGGCCGGGGTTGGAGACCCTGAAAAATGTTTTGTCTGCGGCTTGCTTCATGACATGGGTAAACTGATGCTGGCCCATTATTTTCCCGATGATTTCATTCGGGTCATCGAACATGCCCGTCAGAACGATTTGGTTTACTTGGACGCAGAAAAAGAAATACTGCCGGCCTGTCATCCCGAAGTCGGATATTTTTTTGTAAAAAAGTGGGAACTTCCACCGCATCTGGCCAATACAATCTATTCTCATCATGCCATTCAACCCGGCGCAGGCTTTTTTGATGAAAGCATCATCGTAAATACGGCGGATGGTATTATTAACAGCTATTATTCGGATTTTTTGAACAACAACACATCTCCGGGAAATATTAAGTATGCCTATTTCGATATGCATGCCAGAAAACGGTTTAATGTCTGGATTGAAACAGCACCTAAATGGTTTCCCAAGGTCGAACGTTTGATTGATGATGCATGGGCGTTTTTTCTATAACAGCCATGGGCTGACCTGGTCTATCAGCCCCCAGACTCAGCCCACAACAAAGAGAGAACGAATCCAGTTAGTTACTGGATACTTTCATAAAACAGCCATGGGCTGACCTGACATATCAACTGCCAGGCATAGCCTACAACGAAAGTTGAAAGATCTGTGTTGGTTACACAGACTTTCTTATAAAACAGCCACGGGGTAAGCCGTGTTTCGTAAAGGGGATGGAACATCAGGTGATGGATAGTACACCAAAACACACGATACTTTGTGTTGATGATGAAAAACAAATCCTTTCCGCTTTAAAGCGTTTGTTGCGAAGAGAAAGTTTTGATCTGTTGACTGCAACAAATGGGGAAGATGGATTAAAGATCATGGCTTCCCGGGACATTCATCTGGTCATTTCAGATCATCGGATGCCGGAGATGTCAGGTATTTCATTTCTGGCCAAGGTCCGGGAGACTTATCCGGATACCATAAGAATTCTTTTGACCGGTTATACTGAAGTCGACTCCATTAAGGCGTCAATAAATGAGGGTCATGTTTACAAGTTCCTTTTAAAACCATGGAATGATGACGATCTTAAACAGGAGATCAGAAAAGCCCTTGAAGGCTATGACCTTATTCAGTCCAACAAGTCCCTGCACCTTATGGTCGCCGCAAAGAATAAAGAGCTGGAACAAATTAATAAGGACCTTGAAGATATTATCAAGCAGCGGACAAGGGAACTTGAACTCCAGAACCAGGCCCTTGAACTGACACGGGTGCTTTTCAGGGGGCTTCCTGTGGCAGCCATGGGCGTGAGTTATGATCGGACAATTATACTGATCAATCGGCAGGCTGAAAAATTAATAATAAATGACCAGATGGTCATTGTGGGAAATCCTTTGGCGGATTATTTTTCCAAAGATGTGATGAAAAAATTTTTACCTGTGTTTGAATCGCAAATCAGCCGGGTTAAGTTCGATATAACCATAGATGATCAGGTATATGTCGTGACCTTATCCGCTTTGACCGGGCGTTTTTTCGGTAAAGGGTTTATTCTGTGTCTTCAGAAACGGGCAGGTTGACTGTAAATGTGGTCCCTTTGCCTTTTTCGCTTTTAACGGAAATGCTGCCGCCATGCTGTTGAATGATATTATAAGCGATATTCATACCCAAACCCGTCCCTTTGCCCACCTCCTTTGTGGTGAAAAAGGGATCAAAAATTTTAGATATATGTTCCGGGTCTATGCCACAGCCGGTATCTGAAATTGTAAGAAATACGTCGTTGTTTTTCTGCCATGTCTTGATTCTGATGTCACCTTTTTTTTCAATGGCTTGGGCTGCGTTTACCAGTATGTTTAAAAAAACCTGATTGAGTTGCTGGGGGATGCCGTTGATTAAGGGCACAACCTTTAGGTCTTTATGTACCGTTGTTTTATATTTTAGCTCATTGGCCGCTACATTCAGAGTGGTTTCAATACAGGCATTGATATCCACAGGTTCGAGATCCTTTTTGCCCGGATGAGCAAAATCCTTCAAATCAATGACGATTTTTTTGATCCGGTCCAGTCCGTCAATGCAGTCTTTTATGAGTTCATCCATATCTTCCTGAAGAAAATCAAGGTCAATCTCCCGGACGTATTCATGGACTTCTTCTGTCATTTTTGCCAACACTTCAGGAAGCGTGATTTCATCCAGGCGCCTGATCAGGGTTTGATCCAGTTCAATGAGTTTTCGAATATCGGCCAGGTATTCTTCCAGAGAGTTCAGGTTACTGGTGACATATCCCACCGGATTGTTAATTTCGTGGGCGATGCCGGCTGCAAGCTGCCCGATGGAGGCCAGTTTATCGGTCTGGGTTAACTGGATTAAAAGGTCCGATTTTTCTTCTTCCATCTCTTTTCTCCGGGTAATATCCAGAAGCGAGGAGATAAAATAACGCCCTCTGGGGCTGTTTTCCTGGATTACAGAAGACATGGAGCACCAGATTTCGCTGCCATCGGATTTTTGAAATCGTACTTCCAGGTCCCTGACCCACCCTGTTTCCATTTTTTTTAAAAAAAATTCCCGGTCTTTTTTATTATAGTAGAGTGATTGAATGGAGATGCCGGAAAGATCCTCCACAGAACTGTAACCCAGCATATGGAGACCTTCGGGGTTGACATTTATTATTTCTCCTTCCACTGAAGTTAAAATGATACCGATGGGCAGCTTATCCGTCAACGTCTTGAAGTTTTTTTCCAGGCTAACCTCTGCCTTACTCTGATCGTCCGGATTGCCTTCTTGCGTATAGCTTAGAAACCGGTCTGAATTTATTTCCTTCATCGTTTCTCCAATATTATATTTTTTTTGGGGCAAGGGAACTGCATGAATTTATTTCAGTCTAAAAAAAAAAGCGTTTAGATTCAATTTATTTTTTAATAAGAACCGTATGCGAACTTGATCAATCAACACCGATGCTCAAACCCCAACAAAAACTTAACGCACTGTTTAGGTTGAACATACTTTCTTATAAGGGGCTGTTTTTACCATGAATGAGTCCGAAAAATTTTTCTTGACTATGTTCGCTGACGCATTATATAACCCTCTCCTAAGTATTATTTTATTGAAACCCTGTTTCGGTATGGCCCTTTAACTGGCGCGGTTCCCCGGTATTTAGTTAGGTGGTCGAGATGTTGAGGCTACTTCAGAGGGGAATCTCTTCGATACCCGTAAGTCAAATTCAATGAAGGAGAGAAAGAGCGTATGTCTACATTAGAGGAACGCGTACGTTGCAAAGAGCTGCTCAGCAAGGTAAAAACCCCTGAAGAATGTATCCAGTACTTTGAAGATGGTCTGAATGTTGGTATGTCCGGATTTACCCCGGTCGGCTATCCGAAAGTTGTGCCTATTGCGCTGTGTGACCACGTTGAGAAAAACAATCTTCAAGGCAAGTTAAGACTCAACTTGTTTATCGGCGCGTCTGTCGGTGCCGAGGTTGAGGACCGCATGGCCACATTAAACATGATTGATCGTCGTTGGCCCTACCAGACAGGTAAAAATCTGGGCAAAGCCATCAACAGCGGCCAGATTCGCATGGGTGATAAGCACCTTTCCATGTTCCCTCAAGATCTGAAATACGGTTTTTATACCATGGATAAGGGTGGCGGGCTTGATCTGGCAGTTATCGAAGCATCCGCCATTACCGAGAACGGTGACATCATTCTTACCGGTGCCGTGGGTGCTGCGCCTGAAATCATTGATGTCGCTGACAAAATTATTGTTGAAATTAACACCGGTCTGCCCTCATTTGAAGGCATGCACGACATCCTTTTAACCGATTTGCCGCCGTACCGTAAAATTTATCCGGTGACTGATCTGCGTCAGCGTATTGGTACCCCCTGGGTTCCCACCGATAAGAGCAAGATCGTCGCCATCGTTGAATCCAAGCTGCCTGACAATGGTCGTGCGCTGCGCGGTACTGATGATGTTGCCCAAGCCATTGCCGACAATATCGTTGATTTCTTCCAGGTTGAAGTGAAGGCCGGGCGTCTGCCCAAGAACCTGCTTCCCCTGCAATCCGGTGTGGGCTCCATTGCCAATGCCGTTGTGGGTGGCCTGACCGCAAGTCCCTTTGAAGATTTGACCGTTTTCACCGAGGTTCTGCAAGATACCTTCCTGCCCTTCCTTGATTCGGGCAAATGCAAATACATCAACTGTACGTCACTGTCTTTGTCTAACGATGCATTTGTTGATTGGTGGAAAAATTTTGAAACCTATAAGAATATGGTTATGATGCGTCCGCAGCAGATTTCCAACAATCCGGAACTTATTCGCCGTGCGGGCGTCATCGGCATGAATACACCGCTTGAATTTGATATGTATGCACATGCCAACTCCACCCACGCAGGCGGTACCCGTATGCTGAACGGTATCGGCGGTTCCGGTGACTTTATCCGTAACGCTTACATATCCATGATGCACTGCCCCTCTTGCCGGGCCACCAAGAATGATGAATTCGGCATCACCGGTGTTGTGCCCAAGGTTCCCCACGTCGACCACACCGAGCACGATATTGATGTACTGGTTACCGAGCAGGGTCTGGCTGACCTGCGTGGCCTGGCGCCAATTGACCGCGCCAAGGTTGTTATTGATAAATGTGCCCATCCGGCTTACAAAGATTATATGTACGATTATCTTGACCGCGCCACCAAGGCAACCGGCGGCCACCATGAACCCCAGTTGCTGGACGAGTGCTACAACATGCATCTTAGCTTTGCACAAAACGGCACCATGCGTTTCTGGGAAAAATAGAACAGAGCGTATTACCGCCTACCGATAACCAAAGCCCCGCTATATATAACTTGGCGGGGCTTTGGTTTTTTTAGAGAATTTATGCAATTTATGCTGTGAAACTCACATCCCTTCCTGCCACAGGGTCAAAATAGGTCAGATTCGACTTGTAATTTTCAAGGTCAATCTCAGCCGTAACCTGACATTTTTTATGTGTCCATTTCATTATTAATCGGTCGCTCCTGCTTTTTATGAGACTAAATTCTCCGTTAAAAGCAGGGTAGGTATTCCGAAATTCCATTAAGTGGAGAAGCCTTTGAACCACCTTCTTCTGAAGGTGCTCTTTAATTTCTTCCAAGGAAAAATTGTGCCGGTTGATATTTCGTCCGAATTTTGTTTTTTCCACCAGTTTGATGTCATTTTCACCGGCCAGAAGTCCGACATAGTAAACTTGGGGAATGCCGGGTGTAAAAAATTGGATGGTTCTGGCTGCGATATAGGCATCATCATTGCATCCTAGGGCGGAATAGTAGGTGCAATTAACCTGGTAAACATCAAGGTTGTAATATTCCGGGCCGGAATACACCTTTTTTACATTGGATCCCTTTTTGTAAAGTTCTTCAAGAGTCAGTTGTATTTCCTCGGGGCTCAGAAGCTGGTCTACATCTACAACCCCAATGCCGTCATGGGTGTCAAGGGTGTTGATCTGTTTGCGTGGACATTTTTTCAGCCATGATTTTAATTGGCGGCTGTCATGGGAGAACAGTGCGTGAAGTACCAGCATGGGCAGGGAAAAATCATAGCACCAATATCCTTTTTGGGAAAGTTTGATCTGATAGGAGTAATGTTCATGAATTTCAGGGAGAATCTGGGTATCAAAAGCCGATGCATAGTCATTGAACCAGTCTAAAAGCTCCCAGATCTGGGGTTCCAGAAAAAAGCAATTGGTCCCCATTTCCATTGTGGTGTAGGCAACCGCGTCCAGACGGATCATTTTGGGCCGGTTCCTGGCCAGTCGAATTAGAAAACGGCGCATCACCTCCCGGGTTTTTGGTGAATTGTAATCCAGGTCGATTTGTTGATAATCAAAGGTGCACCAGATTTTTTCAAGCGTGCCGTCGGGGCGTTCAATGACCTGGTATGGGGGCCTGGGTTTTCGTGTATAAACCTTGGCAAGATCTTCCTCTTTGATCCAGCCGTCGGGAGACAGTTTTTCAAAGGATATAAACATGTCTGCATATTCGCTGTCAGCCCCTTTTTCAACATAATCCTGGAAAAAGACACTTTGGCGTGAAATATGGTTCACCATAAAATCTATAATCAGGTCAAAATCTTGACCGATCTTTTCAATATCCTCCCATGTCCCAAATGCCGGGTCCACCTCATCATAGGTCAGCGGGGCAAAGCCTCTATCTGAGGAGGAAGGATAAAACGGCAGCAGGTGAAGTCCGTAAACTGCTTTTGAAAAGTATCTTCGCAGGACATAATGCAATTCAGGTAGATTGGCGCCAAGGCTGTCAGGGTAGGTTATCAGTTGAATTTTGTTTTTCAGCGTCATTGGGTTCCTCCGGCCTTTTGAATAAATTTGTAGTGATTAATTCCTTCGATAATACCGCCACTTGCGTTATTTTGAGCAAAATATATGTTTTTAATATGTTTCAACGGCTCAAGTTCTGAACTGTAATTTCCCACGACAATACCGGCGGGTTCACCCTTGAGCATCTCCTCATCATTTCCTGAGTCTCCGCAGATCAGAAGATTTTTCAAAGGAATTTCCCATTTATAGCTCAGATACCGTATGGCTTTCCCCTTTGAGGCCCTGTAAGGAAGGATATCCAGATATTTTTCATGGGAATAGATTAATGTGTACCGGAATCGGTCTTTTGTCAAAATATGATGCAACCGGGGAAGATGATCCTTGCCGGGCACCATATTATAACTGATTTTGAAAGGTGTTTGGGTATTGTCAGGTTGTTTTGTCAGATAATTAACATCCTCAAGTTTTGACATGATCAGGTCACGATTCCAGTTTTTGGAAATATGGTTTTCCCATCCCTTGTCATGATACAAAGATTCACCATAGGTGATTTCACTTCCTACCCCGGAGATTATAATATCCGGGGTCATGATATTATTTGCTTGTAAAATATCCAGGGCTGACTTTAGCACGCGGCCCGTGGCCACGCCAAAACCAATGTTTTCTTTATTATCCTTAAGCAGTTTCATCAACTGCTCAAGGCTTTCATCGCTGCCCCCCAACAGCGTGTTGTCAATATCGGTGATGAGAAAATAATGGAGGTTTGAAAATCGTTTTCCAATGTTTAATCGTTGTTCGTTGACATCCATTTCCAGGGTTTCGTATTTTTGGTGCAGGGATTTGATCTTTTGAACATATGTTTTCACATGGCTTGTCCAGGTATAATACTTACGGGTATTCATGATGCCGTTTTTTGAAAATTCACTCCATGTATCAGAGTGTACCAGGATATCTTTAATGGCTTTGGCAATAGCCTTTGTGTCTTTGGGGTCCACCAGGATTCCGCCTTGACAGTTATCAATGATATCTTTGGGTCCGCCGTCATTTGTTGCTACCACCGGCAGGCCGCATGCCAGAGCCTCCAGAAGGGTTAATCCAAAGGGTTCCACCAGTGCGGAATTTACAAACACGCCGCTTCCTCTGGCGGCAATGCGATAAAGCTCGGGCACTTCAAGTTCAAAATCGTGTTTTTTGGGAATGGCCATCTTTCCGTACAGGTTATACTTGTCTATTAACAGCAGCATCTGGGTCAACACATCCCGTTCACTGTCCTCTTTCTGGGATATATCCTTTCTGATTCCGGCAAAAACGGCGAGGTTGGCAATGGCCTGCAGATCATAATCTTCCCCATATGCCTTAACAAGCCCTTCAATGTTTTTGCGTTTATCGGGCCTGCATAATGCAAGAATGATCGGTTTTTCGGGGTGCCTGAAAAAGCGGCGCAACTCTTTGATAAGCGACTGCCTTGTAAACAAAGACTCCTCTTTTTGTTCATTATTGGCAAATGTCTCGTGGTAATAAGGGCAAAATTTTTCAATGTCGATCCCCGGCGGAATAACATGGAACTTGGGCAGCCCTTTGTTTTGGTATAGACCATATTGCTCGTCTATTTCCTGGCGGGTACTGGTCACGATCATATCTGCTGATTTCAAAATCTGCTCTTCCATGAAAATCCGGTGATCAATTTTGAATTTTTTGTTTAATTCATCTTCTTTTTGCCCTTCATTCAACAACCTTTGTTTTTTTGGTTTACCCAGTGAATGGCCGGTATAGATAAAGGGAAGCCCGAAAAACCGGGCCAGTTCTTTGGCTACATATCCTGCATCCGGATAGTGGCCGTGGATTACATCCGGAATTTTTCTTTCATTTTTGATGAACTTAATTGTTTTATCCACATACTCATCCATAAATGGCCACAACAACTCTTTGCGTATATATTTTTTCCCGCCGCATTGAAGCCTGACAATGCGAAATTTTTCATTGACCGTTTCAATGGGCCGGCTGTAGTCATCAGAACAGGCCTTATCCGAAATCAACCGTGTCAGTAAATCGACCCTATGGACATCTTTATGTTTGGATAGCGCTTTGCCTAACTCTATGACATATTTAATCTGTCCTCCTGTGTCGGCATCATGGCCAAGTTCCATGTTTTCAGATCGAATAAGGCCATGAATGCTGAACATCTGAATATATAGGCCCTTATTTTTCATTTATTTCTCCAATTTGGTTCTAAATTTTCGGTAAACCGCGTAATCCTGAATCAATGCCCCCTGAATACTGCAGACATAGGATGCAAATTCGGCGGCAAGGGGGATGATCTCTTCAATTTGCATATTTTTCAGGATGCCGGCCGCAGACATCGCTGCATATGCATCGCCTGCACCAACGGTATCAGCAATATCTAAAGGCGCTTTTGATGGTCCCATATAGTGGTCCTGGTTTGTGGTAAACCATTGGCTTCCTTTTTCTCCCATGGTGAGGATAACAGTTTCAATATAATGGCTTCTCATTAATTGCCTGGCGGACATCGCATGGGATCTCTTAACATTTGAGCCAGACGTCAATTCTTCAAGCTCATCGGTATTGAGTTTCAGTATGTTTGCTGCATCCAAGGACGCCTTTATCGTTTGTTTTGTATAGCAATCGGGTCTCAGATTAATATCGCAAAAAGATATGGTTTCCGGCGGTTTCCGGTTTAAAATGTCTTGAAGTAATTCAAAATTGTTTTGGGTTCGAAGGATCAATGTGCCAAAATAGATGAGATCCGGATTTGTTCCTGATACCAGTTGACGTATGGGGGCAACGTCAATGTAATCGTATGCTGTATCTTCTGAGATAGTAAATGTATGCTCGCCTTTACCAAGTACATCTACCCTTACCGTACCGGTGGGGCGATTGCGATCAATCTGTATGTCTTCAGGGTTAAAATCGTGGTTATCCAGAAAATCAAGAATTTCACCACCCAAGTCGTCATTTCCGACGCTTGAAACAAATCTCACCGGAAAACCAAGCTTTTTCATGTGGTAGGCAAAATTAAAGGGCGCCCCACCCATGCGCTTATAGGCAGGAAAAATATCAAACAAAATTTCACCAGTGACAAGGATCATAGTTGAAAATACCTCGGAATTCGTCATAAAAATTCCCCTGAACAGACCTGATGGGCCGTAGTCAGAGGAGTTTGTTCTGTGTGCCGACAGTCTTATCTGCCATGTGTCCCCCAACGTTGTAGAATTCTATAATTTAAGCTTTAGTATACTCAAGATTTCAGTTGTAGTCGGTTGCCGCAACGTTTTGATAACAAAAAAGATTAAATACCAACGGCTCTCCAAGGGGGGTAAAAAAATAAGTAAATTAAAACAAGATCAGTATCTAATCCTACGTGAATTTCTGATTATGATGCGGTATACAAATTTACATGTTGATTTTAAATACGCTTTATTAATTTGGGAAAATTATTATGCAACATTGGGTATATTATATTCAACTCTATGTAATTATGCAATATAGAATAAATTCAAGAATTGAGTCAACCCGGCGATGGATCTTTGGTGGGGTGATCGCATGTGATATTGGCATAATTTTTGATATTTTGATAGTTATTGAATTTGATATTTTCAGTTGGTTGCAAAAATGATAGTGTCTTCACCCTTGTTAGGTAGCGTCTGATGCAGATTACCTGTAGGGGAGGGGGATTTTGTGGCGGATCATTGTGCCGATTGCAAGGCATTGAAATTCAGGATTCGGGAGCTGGAAAAGGAGAATGCTGCCAACTATCGGGAATTATTCGAGAGCGCTCCCGTGATGTATGTGGTGCTTGAAAATCAGCATGGGGATGCGGTGTTGCGGGACTGTAACGCCTTGTTCCTGGCTTCATTGGGATATACCCGTACAGAAGTGATTGGCTGGTCCATAAGTAAGTTCTACACTGCGGACTCCCGGGAGAAAATGTATCGTGATCAGAACTTAAAGAAAATCAGGGAAAATACTCTTTTGATGGTCGAACGGGAACTGGTTTGCCGTGACGGGGAGATTATCCACACCCTGATTCAGGCTAAACCCGATATGGATGAACGCGGAGAACTCATTGGTATCCGGTGTATGTTCATCAACATCAACGCCCAGAAAAGGGCACAGGAACAACTCAGAGAGAGCAATCACCTGTTGATGATGATTCTGGACGGCATCTGTGACCCCCTGATTATTCTGGACCGGAACATGGGAATTCTGATGATGAATCGGGCGGCTGAAATCTATGCAGGCAGGGCCGGCAGCCAATGCCTGGGCCAGAAATGCCATAAGATTTTTAAATCAACGTCCCGGCCTTGTGCTGGGTGCTGCGTGGGGCAAGTTTTTGGGTCCGGGCGCAAAAAACAATACGAGCGGGCCGGGCTGAAGAATCCTGACGCCCTGGAACGGGTCACTGTTTATCCGATTCAGGAAAAAGGCTATCATAACTGGGCCGCCATTGTCCGGGTGGCTGATATCACCCTGGAGCAGCAGATGAAAAATGAACTGATTCAGGCCGACAAAATGATTTCTCTGGGAATCCTGGTATCTGGTGTGGCCCATGAGATCAACAATCCCAATCATTTGATCATGTCCAATACACCTTTGTTAATCAATGCCTGGAAGAGCAGTGTACCGGTGCTGGACCGGTATTTCCGGGAAAATGGCGATTTCAGTCTGGGCGGACTACCCTACAGCCGGATGAAAGAAGACGTTCCCCAACTGTTTGAGGGGATCATCGAGGGATCGGCCCGAATTCAGCGGATCGTCAAGGACCTGAAGGATTACGCCCGCCAGGAAGAGGTGGATATGGCCCAAACCGTGGACCTTAACCATGTGGTCAAAAATGCAGTGCGCCTGACCCGGAACCTGATTGATGGAAAAACGGATCATTTCAACCTGGTATATGGCACTTCTCTGCCGGTGGTCCGGGGAAACCAGCAGAAACTGGAACAGGTGGTCATCAATCTGATTCAGAATGCCTGCCAGGCAATTTCAGACCGGGACCAGGGCCTGGAAATCACTACGTTTTTAGAACCGGACCGGAATTGTCTTTGTTTTCGGGTCAGGGACCAGGGCCATGGCATACCGGAAAAACTGCTGACGCGGATCATGGATCCCTTTTTTACGACCCGGCGGGGACAGGGCGGGACTGGTTTGGGACTTGCGGTCTGCCTGAACAT
Organism: Desulfobacter curvatus DSM 3379; assembly: GCF_000373985.1. Lineage (GTDB taxonomy): Bacteria > Desulfobacterota > Desulfobacteria > Desulfobacterales > Desulfobacteraceae > Desulfobacter > Desulfobacter curvatus. Next base: position 89,605 of record NZ_KB893079.1, on the reverse strand, counting down.
TGTTACTGCCCACGGAGGAAAAATCGAGGTAACCAGCAAACCGGGCCAAGGCTCGGTGTTCACGGTCAGCCTTCCCCTGAATGAGGCGCCAAAGACTCGTCTCTATGATCAGGCGCCCGGGGAATTCGGTGGGGGCAGCTCCCCGGAGGTACTCCTGTGACACCTTTCCCCCAACATCCGGTGTTGCTGGTGGATGATGACCCCGATACGCTCAAGGGATTTCAGATGATTCTGGAAAAGACGGGGATCAACAATTTCATCCTGTGCCAGGACCCTCAAACCGTCATGCCCGTGTTGGGGGAGCATCGGATCGAGGTGGTAATTTTGGACCTGATCATGCCCAAGATCTCAGGCGAAGAGCTTCTGGCCATGATAGCAGCCGATTACCCCGATCTCCCGGTTATCGTCATCACCGGAGATACCGATGTGCAGCTTGCGGTGCGGTGCATGAAAAAAGGGACGTTTGACTATATGATCAAGCCGGTGGAACAGAGCCGGTTGATCTCAGGGGTTAAACGGGCCATTGAAATTCGAAGGCTGCAGAATGAGAACCAGGAGCTTAAAGAACGTATCCTGTCCGGCCGGCTCAAGAATCCGGAGGCATTCCGGGAAATCAACACCCGGAACCGCGCCATGATCGGCCTGTTTCAATATGCCGAATCCATTGCCGCAAGCCCGCAGCCGGTGTTGATCACCGGCGAGACCGGTGTGGGAAAGGAGTTGATTGCCAGGGCCATCCACCAGTTAAGCCCCCGTAAGGGGCGGCTGGTAACGGTCAATGCAGCCGGGATTGATGACAACACCTTTTCAGATACATTGTTCGGCCATATCAGCGGCGCATTCACCGGTGGGGAAAAGCCGCGACGGGGAATGGTGGAACATGCCACCGGCGGGACCTTGTTTTTGGACGAGATCGGTGACCTGAGCCCTATATCCCAGGTCAAACTGCTGCGGCTCCTCCAGGAACGCGAATACTTTCCCCTGGGCGCGGATCTGCCAAAAATTGCAGATATCAGGGTTATCGTGGCGACCAACAAAGACCTTGCGCCATTGCAGGAGACGGGAAAATTCCGCAAAGATCTTTACTATCGACTCTGCTTTCACCATCTGGAGGTCCCGCCCCTGCGCGAACGGCTTGATGATCTGCCGTTGCTGATACATTGTTTTCTCGGGACCGCGGCCCGCGAAATGGGAAAAAAGAAACCGGTCCCGCCGCCGGAGTTGTTCCCTCTGCTGACCAACTATTCTTTCCCCGGAAACGTGCGGGAACTCAAATCCATGATTTACGATGCTGTGGCAGACCACAAATCCAGGGTCCTGTCCCTGGACCGGTTTAAAACCCATATCAGTCAATTCCTGCCCTCCCCAGACCTTCTACTCTCTTCTTTGCCAAAGGAGAAATGCTATTCTGAACTCAAGCCGCTGCCTACATTGAGGGAGGCCATCCACTCCCTTGTCGTTGAAGCCATGAAACGATCAGGCAACAATAAGTCTATGGCAGCACGATTCCTGGGGATATCCCGGCAACGCCTGGGACGATATTTAAAGCAGCGTATCCCCTGATTTTTATCTTTCACCCGGTTCGATGCCTGTGTCGCTTTAACTCATTGGTCTATTTTGTAACAAATGGGGCTTTTGCTTTGCCCAGCGCCTTTATTCGCAATAGATCATGATTTTGTGTTACAGAATATAACACCCCTTTGATTTGAAATCAGCCTGTTTTGCCTTTGTAAATTTGATAATAAAATCAGCTTGTTGGCTGTGTTCTGGATTGTTTTTCCGGTTGTGGCATATTTTTAGCAAAGATACATAAATATCAGTAATAAGCCATTATGATTAGATGTTTGTCCGGGAAAGCAGCCATTGTGGGCCCGGGTGGAGAACTTATTTTCAGCTTGATTTTTTGAATGTGGGTGAAATCAAAGTGCCGGCCTGAATTGTTGGTGCCGGCCTGAATTGTTGGTGGCGGCTGTTTGAGACAGCAATCTAAAAAAACAGGTGAAAGATATTTTGAGGAAAAGCGGAGAGGAAGGCGATCATTTGTTGACGGTCACCTGCGCCTTAATTGAAAAACTGAAAGCGCCTATTTTAGTCATCGATGATGATCCGGGAAGTTTGTTTTTCTTAAGGTTTTGTTTATCAAGGCAGGGTTTCTCGGTAGATGTTGCCGACAGCGGGGACAAAGGAATTGAAAAAATTAAAAACAAGACTTACAGCGCGGTTATAACCAGTATCCGGATGGAGCCGGTTTCCGGAATCCATGTGGCTGCCTTTCTTCGATCCGTCCTCAAAAAAGCCATCCCCATTATCGGTATATCCGAAACCCCATGGCCCATTGCTCTCGATGAATTTGATGCGGTTTTGTACAGACCCTTTTCAACCAAGGATATCCTCAGGGTATTGCAAGGGGTTGTTGATATCTTCTTTGTGAAAGGAAATTGTTATTGAACATAGCCGGTAAAAAGCAATCCGGGCCTGGGAAAAAGGATGGGCAACCCTCCTTGGGGACTTTCTTACGAATTATCGTTCCGTTGTTTTTGACATTTATTTTGTTTGCTGTATGCGTTTTCCTTATCTTTGTCCCTTCGTTAAAACATCATCTTATCGAACAGAAAAAGGCTATGGTCAGCGATCTCAATGACAGCAACTGCACCCTGACAGCAAGCCTCTTGTCAGAATACCACCAGCGTGTTTTGTCCGGCGAGCTGACCCTTGAAGACGCCCAGCACCGTGCCATGGATCGGATACGGAACCTGAGGTACGGTCCGAAAGGCGAGGCGTTTTTCTGGATCATCGACCAACACCGCCGGGTGATTGTTCAGCCTGTTATGCCGTGGCTGGAAGGCAAAGATCTGTCTTCCCTGACCAGTCCCCAGGTAAAGCAATTGATTGAGGAATGTGTGAGGATTGCCAATACCCAAGGGTCCGGATGTGTCAAATATCATGAGCCTTCACCAAGCAGTATGGGTAAAGCCTTTCCCGGGCTTTCTTATGTCAGACTGTTTAGTCCCTGGAAGTGGATCATCGGCACCGGTATTGATGTGGCGGATATAACAGATCATATTGATGCGATTTCCGGCCGTATTTTTCGGATTTCCGCCGGTTTTTTGGTCACATTCCTGGTGCTTTCCCTATACATAACTGCCCAGTCCATCTTGAGCGAACGAAAACGGGAACAGATGGGAAAAGCCCTCCGTTTAGATAGCTTGCGTTTAAAAAAACTTCGGGAATTGAACCAGATGGCTGAGGCTTCGCTATCGGACTTGACGGAATTTTCATTGTCAGAGGCCATTCAACTCACCCAGAGCCAGGTCGGATATCTGGTGTTTTTAACCGAGGATGAAAAAGAGGCCACATTGTATACATGGTCTAATGATACGATTCAGGACTGTAAGATAATAGACAAGAATGGCCTTTGCCACCAAGAGAAAACCAAATTGTGGACACAGACAGTCCGGAAACGCGAGACTATAATTATCAACGATTATCAACCGAAATCCGAAGGGGACAAGTTCCCGGCCGGACATATCCGGATCATCAGGTATATGAGTGTTCCGGTCTTTGACCGTGGCAGGATCGTGGCAGTGGCCGGGGTGGGGAACAAAGCGGAAGACTATAATGATTCAGATATCCGGCAGATGAACCTGCTCATGGACGGCATGTGGAAAATTATTCAACGCAAAGCTTCGGAAGAGGCCTTGCGGCAAAGCGAAGAGCGATACCGGTTGTTGATGGAGAACGCCAGTGACATTATCTGGACCCTTCAATTGCCGGATATGCATTTTCTTTATGTAAGCCCATCAGTTGAAACCATTTTGGGATACACCCCGGAACAGATCCAACAGTTGGGTTTGAAAGATATAAATATCATTGCACCGGAATATTTAGACCGATTTATCGGAATGATCAGCGAGGAGATGGCAAAGGAAGGTGATTCTGAGGTTGATCCCAGACGGTCCTGGTCAACCCAGGTGGAACAGGTGCGAAAAGACGGCTCCTTTGTCTGGACTGAAATAAAAGCCAGCTTTTTAAGGGATGAGGCCGGCAGAGCAAACCGGGTGCTTGGCGTCACCCGGGACATCACCCAGCGCCGGCGGATAGAGCGTCGGCTTCAGCAGAGTCAAAAAATGGAGGCTATCGGTACCTTGGCCGGCGGCATTGCCCATGATTTTAATAATATCCTATCCTCAATTTTAGGATTTACCGAACTGGCCCGGTTGCAGTGCAACGCGGACCCTGATGTGATCAAAAGTTTAGATAAGATTTATTCCGCCGGTATCAGGGCCCGGGATTTAATCCGCCACATCCTGATATTCAGCAGGCAACAGGAGATCCGGCGGGAGCCTTTGGTCATCATGCCCTTAGTTAAGGAATGCCTTACTTTTATCCGGGCATCTATCCCTAAGAATATCGAAATTATTCAGAAATTGGATGCACACGACATCACGGTAGTGGCCGATGCATCCCAAATCCACCAGATCATCATGAACCTGTGTACTAATGCGGCGCATGCCATGGAAGGCAAGAACGGAATCATAGAAGTTGGCCTTAAATCCATCCGGATTGAAAACTGGGAAGAGATACGAATCAAGGGGCTGGATCCGGGCAATTATATAGAGCTTTCGATCACCGATTCCGGATGCGGAATTCCAAAGCCGGTGATGGACCGGATTTACGAACCGTTTTTCACCACCAAAGACAAAGGCCAAGGGACCGGTATGGGGCTTTCCATTGTTCACGGTATTGTTAAGGACATGGGCGGTGGCATTTCGGCTTACAGCGAACCGGGCAAGGGATCGGTTTTTAAGATATATCTGCCGGCCGGTACCGGTAAAGGGGAATCAACGGTCTTCCCAGGGCTGCCGCTGACAAAGGAGAGTGGCCGGATTCTCATGGTGGATGATGAAGAAGATATTGTTATATCCGGCCGTCTGATCCTGATGACCATGGGATATGAGGTAACGGGTGTGACCGACAGTCTTGAGGCACTTGAAATTTTCAAAAAGGATCCCCAGGCCTTTGACCTGGTGCTGTCTGATTTAACCATGCCCCGGATGACAGGGATTCAGCTGATCCGTGAAATCCGTAAACTGCGTAGAGACATTCCCATTATTTTAAGCACCGGGTTTAGTGATGTGACGTCTGCTGCTGCCAAAAAAGGCGGTGCGTTTGCCGTGATAATGAAACCGCTGATTGCCAGGGAACTGGCAGAGGCGGTCCGGGCCGCCCTTAACCCCAAGACCCTGTGATAGCCGGGTGAACTCCAATTCATATTAAGAAAGGAAATTCCAGAATGAAGATGTCTTTGAAATCAAGGTTGTTAATCGGAGGAGTTTTGGCCGCCATACTCCCCCTGGCCATTAGTAGCTATTTTTCAGTAAGCAAATCCTCCGACGCCCTGATCGAAAGCCATAAGTCCAACTCTGTTCAGGTTGCCAAAGATCTGGTTGTCCTGGGCGAAGAGTTCATCAACCAGGAAAAAGGATTTGCCTTGGCCATCTCCCAAGTGCCGATGGTAAAAGAGACTGCCTCTAAGGCGTTTAACTTAGGGCCGGACTATGTAAAACCGGAGTTGAATGCACTAGCAAAATTTTTGGCCGATGTTTATGACCAGGTTAAAAACCGACATGAAAACATAATGGTGACAGATCAAAACGGAACCGTCATTGCCGACAGCCTTGGGGGAAAAGCAAACGGGCTTTCCCTGGCAGAACGGGAATATTTTATTGATGCCAAAAAAGGGAATCTCAGTTTAAGCGAGCCCATTTTGTCAAAAACATCCGGGGGACCGATTCTCACGGTTGCCGTTCCCTTAAAACAGGAGAAGGGAGTATTTGTCGGTGCATTGATATCGGTTATCAAACTCAATCAGTTTAGCAACATCATTACCCAGGTTAAACTGGGTAAAACCGGGTATCCGTTTTTAATCGACAAAAAAGGAATTGTCATCGCCCATCCCAACCCGGATCTTATTTTTAATACCAACGTGACCCAAATAAACGGGATGAAGGCGTTGAGCAAGCAAATGCTGGCCCAAAAAACCGATGTCCAGGACTATGAATTTAAAGGCGTGCGTAAAATAGCCGGGTTCGCCCCAATTAAATCCACGGGTTGGAGTATCTGCGTTACCCAGGATGAGGAAGAGTTTCTGGAAGCGACCAAATATATCAGAAATCTTTCGGTAATGGTCGGAATTGTTTTTCTTGTCATTATTTTGGTGGGTGTTCTCTGGTTTGCAAAAGGCGTCATGGACCAACTGGGCGGGGAGCCGTTGGAGATTGCCGGTATTGCCGACAGTATTGCCGCCGGGGATCTGACAATCCAATTCAAGGATGATGGCAAAAAACTGACCGGTGTTTATGCCGGCATGAAAAAAATGGCTGAAAATCTGACGGAAATGCTCAAAGAGATCGCCGGCGGTGTTCAGACATTGACCTCCTCCTCCACAGAACTGTCCGCCATTTCCGAACAAATGGCAGTCAATGCGGATGATACTTCCGAAAAGGCCAATGGCGTAGCTGCTGCTGCCGAAGAAATGACCGCAAACATGAATTCAGTGGCCGCAGCAACTGAACAGACCTCTGCCAATATTCAAATGATTGTTGCCGCTGCCGAAGAAATGTCCTCTACCATCTCGGAAATCGCGTCCAATACATCCAAAGGCAGCCAGACAACCCTGGATGCAGTAAAAAAAGCAGAAGAGGTTTCAGGAAAAGTCAATGAACTGGGAGACGCTGCTTCCCAGATCAGCAGAGTAACCGAAACCATCGCAGACATTTCTGAACAGACCAACCTTTTGGCCCTTAACGCCACCATTGAAGCGGCAAGAGCCGGAGAGGCCGGAAAAGGATTTGCCGTAGTCGCAGCAGAAATTAAAGTCCTTGCCCAGCAAACAGCCGAGGCCACTGATGAGATCGGTGCCCGGATCAATGAGGTGCAGAAAAGCACCGGTGAATCCGTAATCGCTATTAACGAAATTGTTGAGGTGATTAATGAGATTAACACCATTGTAACCTCCGTTGCCGTTGCCATTGAAGAACAGACTGCAACGACCCAGGAAATCACCAACAATGTGAGCCAGGCCGGAAGCGGGGTTCAGGAGGTGAACGAAAACGTCAACCAGGCCTCAGTGGTGGCCGGAGAAGTCAGCAAGGATATTCATCAGGTCGGCCAGGCTTCGGATGAAATGAAAACCGGCAGCCGACAGGTCAACACCAGTTCTGCCGAATTGTCCAGACTGGCTGAGGGCCTTAACAGTATGATAAAGCGATTTAAAATATGACTATAGTCTTTAAAGCTTCTATTATATCCTGCTCCTGTTGTGATTCAATGATTCATAGGCCTTGAAAACTGTCTTGATTTCATCATTGTTCATGCTGCCGGGATTATCAAATGCATGGGATGTCAGCCGTTCCCCGGACCGATCCGTTCCGGGGACCCATGTATTTTGTGAAACCGTATCCCAAATTCTCCTGAAGCCTGCCTGTGCCTATGCGGGCAGTTGGTGTCAAGGTGATGCTTGACGGCTGGAACCATTTGATTTCCGGTGCCTTTATAGAATTGCCTTTGCAACGGTCAAGGCATGGATCGGCGAAATGACATCGCCCGCCCTTCCGAAATTGTGGAATCCCCCCTGACAGGGTTGTAATTGTAAAAAATATTTACACATAGAAAATAATTTTGACACCTCATTCACAACAATCAAAGCATATCGATGTCAATTCCCCTCCTTTAATTTTTCAATTAAAGATCGTTCTTTAGTTTTTATAGTAAATAAAATCATTGTGTTAATGTGGTGATGGCAATCTGCCATGAAAATGATGTGGTATAAAATTTGCTATCATTTTCGGACGAAAATACAAATCAAATAAAATTGGGAACTAAAAATACGAGGCAGTAGTAACTTATGAGAATCTCGAAGGAAGCGATGAAGACTCCTAAGCCTTCTTTATTCTTCATGATCCTGACCATCGTTACTGTTAGTATCATGGCAATATATATCAACAAAAAAAGTCGACGTGAATTACAGCACATGGCTTCCAGGCAGTATGGCAGTCAGCAGTTGATGGAGACAAGATTCGTGTCATTCGCTATTGAAAAGTATTTTGATCGATTCATTTCTGATCTTTATTCTATGACAAATACTGGCCAAGAGCTTTCTTCAATCCTGCTTTCCGATGAATTGTTTTATAAACGACATAAGGGGTTGCAGAAAGTGACCTCCATACGATTTTTAGATACAAAGGGGATGTTGACATTTGTTTATCCCAGTGAAGGCTTTCGCAGGAAATTGATTGGAAAAAAATACGATACCGAGGGGTATTATAAAAAAGCACTGGCAACTGGAGAAACAGCGATTTCCAGTTTTCTTTACAATGAAAAAAATGAACCAAGAATCAGGGTCGCCATTCCCGTTTTTAAAAATGACCCGATCACCCCCCGCATCAAAGGTGTTCTGGTGGGATCATTTGATCCGGTAAATGTTTTAAATACCATTATAGACTCCATTGTGTCGGAGAAAGCCGTCGAATATGCATGGGTTCTGGATTCTGAAGGTCATTTTCTCATACATCCGGTTAAAGAATTTGAAGGAAGAAACAGTTTTGGCGCCAGGAAGCAAAAAAACCGGGCTTTTTCATATGAGAAAATAGAAAGAATTCAGCAAAAAATGATAAAGGGTCATGAAGGTGCGGACACTTATACCTCCGGATGGCATCGAAATCAAAAGGGGTATATTGAAAAATTCGTGGCCTATTCACCTGTGAAAATAGCTGATTCAACCTGGTCTATAGCAATTTGTTCTCCGAAAAATTCTCTTGATACAATCATTGAAAAAACAGAGAGATGCCACGACTACACCTTGTCTTTCATTATCATTATTTTTTCGATCGGAGGGGTTCTTTTATTTAGAAGCAGCTACCAGCGATACTGTTTGTACCGGCAGTTACTGAAATTCAATGAACAGAAACTCAGTGCAATCAGTCAGGCATCATCGGTGGGGATCTGTCTGGCTAAGGAGCGCAAAATTTACTGGGCAAACGAGACCTTGCATGCAATGTTCGGATATGAGGATGATGACTTGGTGGGGAAAAGTACCTCAATGTTTTACCCGGATAAAGCCACATATCAAAAAATGGGTAAGGAACTCTATTCTGATAATGCCACATTAAAACCGTTCAGGGCGACAAGCAGGTGCATCAAAAAAGATGGAACAGATTTCCATTGTTCCTTTATAACTTGTCCTTTAAATGCCTTTGATCACTCAGAAGGATTCATTGTGGTTATTGGCGATATTACCGAAATATTATCCGTTGAAAAAGAAAATATAAAGCTAAAAGATCATATTCTCAAGACCCAAAAAATGGAGGCCATCGCTATCTTGGCAAGCGGAATCGCCCATGATTTTAACAATATCCTTTTTCCCATTACGGGATATGTTGAAATCCTGCTGATGGATACTGCTAAAGACAGTGCTTCCTATAAGTATTTAATGAAAATCCTTAACGCATCAGGCAGGGCGAAAACACTGATCAATCAGATCCTTTCGTTCAGCAGGCAAACCAAGAATGAAATAATTCCGGTGCTGGTTCAGCCAATTGTGAAGGAAACGCTTAACCTTTTAAGGGAAACCATTCCCAAAACCATTAATATCGTCCAGAAAATTGATATGAACTGTAATCCCATAATGGCGGATCCTACTCAGATCCATCAGGTTATCATGAATTTATGTACAAACGCATATCAAGCCATGGAGGACAGCGGAGGAACTCTTACGGTCGAACTTTGTGAAATGGATATTGATGAAAATGAGTTCCCCGGTTTTTTAGAGCTACAACCTGGCAGATACTTGCAATTGTTAGTTTCCGATACAGGCGTCGGCATGGAAAAAAATATTGCTTTGAAAATATTCGAGCCCTATTTTACAACCAAAAAAGTCGGAAAAGGTACTGGGTTGGGTCTGTCGGTTGTCCATGGCATCGTTAAAAAAGCAGGCGGGGACATTAAAGTGATCAGTGAGCCGGATAAAGGCGCCTGTTTTCACATATACCTGCCTGTTCTTGGTTCATACACGGAAACAACATCGCTTCCGATTGTCGAAAGCAATTGCATGAACGGAACAGGGCATATTCTGCTGGTAGATGATGAAGAACAGATTGTCAAAATGGAAGAGAAATTTCTTGAGCGGCTTGGCTATGATGCCACTTGCTGTACAAACAGCAGTGATGCTCTTGAGATATTGAGAATTAATCCGAATAGATTCGATCTAATGATTACGGATCTGACGATGCCTGGGTTAACAGGTGAAGAATTGGCCAGGGAACTGGAAAAAATTAATCCTGATATTCCTGTAATTATCTGTACGGGGTTTGAAAAGGACTATAGAAAGGCGTCGGTATCTCCTTCTAATATCAAAGAATTCTTATTGAAACCCGTAAATATGAAGGAACTTTCAATCTTGATATCAAAAACCATAAATAGTCCCTGTAGGATAGAAAAACAATTAAAACAGGAGAGCAAAAAACATGTCAACGCGTATTAAGCTTGGAACAAAAATTAGTGTTGGATTCGGTGTCGTTTTGGTATTGCTGCTGATAGCAGCAGCCGCAGGTTTTAACGGACTTTCAAGAGTAGTCAGGCAAATGACCGATGCCGTTGACACCGGTAATCTGACAATGACGATGTACGAGGCGCGGCAGCAGGAAAAGAATTTCATCCTCAGGGGGGAGGAGTCCTATGTGAAGGCTGTCATTGAGCAATCGGATCTACTCAAAGAGGAGATCCAAGCAATCAAAGCCCGTTCAACTGATCCCGAAAGCCTTCGGCAGTTGGATAACATGGTCAAGATGGCCGACGAATACCGGCAGGCATTTGATTCCTATATTACTCTGGAAAACAAAATAAAAGAAGCGGATGAGACAATGGTCACATCGGCGCGGCAAATGGAAAAAGTCGCGAAGTCCATCCTTAAAGCGGACCGGGCTGAATGTGAACGTCTGATGGCGCAAAATGCAAATTTAAGTCAAATTGCAAATTTGATGAAAAGCGCTGAGAATACCGAGGCCATTATCCAACAGGTGCTGCAATGTCGTCGTCATGAAAAAAATTTTTTGATTCGCAAAGAGGAATCCTATTTCATCAAGGTCAACAGCATACTTGATGAAATCGTTGCAAAAGGAGGGTCTATAAAACCCATAATAGAGGCCGCAGATACATACCACCAGGCTTTTTCCAAGCTTAAAGCATTGAAAGATTCGCAAAAAGAAATTAACGATACCATGGTGGCATGCGCCCGCAACGTTCAGAATACCGTCAAGATGTCCCTGGAAGGACAGCAGCAGGAAACGGACCAGCAAATTATCAAAGCAAAGCGGCTGATTATCGGGGTTGCATTTTTGGCTATTGCCATGGGAATCGGAACAGCCTTTTTTATCAAGCGCAGTGTTGTTTCTCAGCTTGGAGGGGATCCTGCAGAGATTGTAGATATTACCAACAGCATTGCAAACGGGAACCTGGCGGTCAAATTTGACGAAAAGAAGAATAAAGGTGTGTACAATAACATGAAATATATGGCTGAAAATTTGATCCATATGTTCAAAGATATTGCAGATGGTGTACAAACCCTGACAGCCTCTTCAACGGAATTGGCTGCCATTTCCGAACAGATAACGGCAAATTCGGAACAGACGGCGGAACGGTCCAATAATGTATCTGCCTCTGCCGAGGAAATGGCAACCAACATGAACTCTGTTGCAGCAGCCACGGAACAGACAACTGTAAATATTCAAATGATTGTCACTGCAGCCGAGCAGATGTCCTCCACCATAAATGAAATTGCAGGAAACACGGCCAAAGGCAGCGCAACAACGGCTACGGCTGTTGAAACGGCAAAACAGGTATCCTTAAAAGTCGATGAACTTGGGAGGGCGGCATCCGAAATCAGCAAGGTAACAGAAACCATTGCCGACATATCCGAGCAGACTAACCTGCTGGCCCTTAACGCAACCATTGAGGCGGCAAGGGCCGGCGAGGCAGGCAAGGGCTTTGCCGTTGTGGCAGGGGAGATCAAGGTCCTTGCCCAGCAGACTGCAGAGGCTACAAAGGAGATAAATGATAAAATTTCAGGGGTTCAGACAACAACCAATGAATCTGTAACCGCAATTGAGTCCATCGTTGGAATCATTAATGAGATCAACGAAATCGTCACCACTGTTGCCTCTGCCATTGAAGAGCAGGCTGCCACGACCCAGGAGATAGCAAATAATGTTGCCCAGGCCTCACAGGGCATCCGGGAAGTGAATGAGAATGTGTCCCAGACTTCTGTTGTGGCTGCTGAGGTTACAAAGGATATTACCGAGGTCAGCAATGCTACCGATGAAATGAGTAACGGCAGCAGGCAGATTTATACCAGTTCCGGCGAATTGTCCAGGCTGGCTGAAAACCTTAATACAATGGTCGGCAGGTTTAAGCTGTCTTAGATTCAGGGCACCTATCTAGAATATCCGGGTTAAGGGACCTGGGTGAATTTCAAAGTCCCTTAACCGGGCATCGTCTTCATGTGGTGCAGCAGGGAAGCCCTGGCATGTAACGGTTACCCTCCCTCGGGAATAAAATCCGGATCGGTTACCCGGATGATGGCATATCCACCCTGAAGATTTTTAACACGGGTGAATCCGTTCTGGTTCAGGATGATCTGGCATTCAAAAGATCTGGCGCCCGTGCCGCAGAAAAGGCAGAGTTCTTTATCTTTGGGCAATTCATTATATCGTTCGCGCAACTCGGGCTGGGGCAGGTGTATCCAGCGGTCTGCTCCGTATTTGTCAATAAACGGCTGGGCTTCCACGCTCTCTCTTAAATCCACCACCGTGATTTCGCCTTTTTCGAACTGGTCAATAAATTCAGGCCAGTCAATGGGAGTGTTTCTTCCGTCCAGAATATTATCCAGCGTATTGCCGGCATTGTTGATCACATCCATGGCAGATGCAAATGGCGGTGCATAGCCCACCTCAAGGGTGCAGACTTCATCCACATTCATGCCTTTGTGCAGCAACGGTACCACAGCGTCTACCCTGGACTTGACTGAATCAATCTGTTCGCCTATGGCTTCCACGCCCAAGACCCTGCGGGTGTTTCGGTCAGCGATGAGCTGGATGAACAGGAATTTTGAATCGGGATAGAAATGGGCCCGGTCAAACTGGGCCACCACAGAGTGAACCGGATCAAATCCAGCCATCTTGGCCTGGTGCATGGTCAGGCCTGCTGTGGCCACGCCCATGCCGAATACCTTGATGCAGAAGGTGCCCACAGTACCGTCAAATTGGGCATTTTTCCCAAAAATGTTGGTGCCGATTATCCGGCCCTGGCGGTTGGCAAGGGAGCCTAAAGGCATGGGAAGCTGGTCACCGGATACCAGATTACACACTTCAATGCAGTCACCGCCTGCGTAAATATCCGGGTCGGTTGTTCTTAAGTTTCTATCTACGATCAGGGATCCGCCCCGGCCCACAGCCAGGCCCGCTTCCGCTGCAAAGCCCGTATTGGGGCGAACGCCTACGGCCATGATCACAAGGTCACATTCAATCACTTCGCCGCTGACCTCAACCCCGGTAACGCCGTTTTCAGCATCCCCAAGAATTTTGGTTACCTGGGCGCCGATTTTGACCCCCACGTCATTGTTTTCAAGCTCTTTTTCGGCAATAAGGGCGATATTTGGACCAATGGCAACCGGCAGTATATGGGATGCCATTTCCACAAGGGTGGTTTCCACGCCCCACAAATCGGTCAGGGCTTCGGCCATTTCAACACCGATGGCACCGGCGCCGATGACCACAGCACTTCCTACGGCGCCCTTGCTGATCAATTCTTTGATGGTGTGGGCATGGTGGAGGTTGGATACCGGATATACGCCCGGCAGGTCTGCGCCGGGGATGGGCGGGGTAAAAGGCGTGCCGCCCGTGCCGATAACCAGCTTGTCATAAGGCATTTCAGACTCAGTCCCGTCTTCAAGGTGGCGAACTTTGAGCAGTTTGTTTCTGCGGTCAATGCCGATGGCTTCCACCCGGGTAAGGACATTAACGCCTTTGACGGTACGGAAAAATTCTGGATCCCTGGCGTGATGGGCCGTAGTGGAGTACAACTCTTCGAGTTCTCCGATATCCCCGCCAATATAGTAAGGAATGCCGCATCCGCCGTATGAGATCAAGTTGTCCCTGTCTATCATAGTGATTTCACAATCGGAATCAAGCCGTCTGAGGCGGCTGGCCACTTTGGGGCCCAGGGCCACCGCACCGATAATAATGATTTTTTTTGCCATGAGAACCTCGTTTGTTTGCCCGGTTTTTTAAATGTGTATAAAGACCGGATCGTGTCAATATCCCCCCGAATCAAATCCCTCTTAAACCAGTAAAACAAAATACGCTAATTGAAGATAATGCTCAAGGATTTTACTGGCTGGCCTTCCTTTTTATTCTATAACAGCCATGGGCAGGTATAGCCTATTAACATTTAGGCTCAACCCACAACACAATCAGACGGAGAACAATAAAAAATGGTCCCCTCCCTTGAAAAATCCCCCCTTTTTCAGGTATTAGTGCAGGTATGATGAAAAGACTATTTAACCCTTTTGAAGACCGGGCAGACCGGGATGTCAGAAACTTTTTGGGAAGTGCATTTATCTTAGCCCTGCATAAAAAAGACCTGGCGCCTGTGGACCAGGTGGTTTCGGATCTGGACCCCGAAAAATTGTCCGGGCCTGCGCAAAATTACATTAAAGCACGGTATGAGCTGTATACCGCTGTCCTGGCGAAAATGTCGTCGAATCCGATGCTGAGTTCCGATATCTATGCAACAGCCGGTCTGCTTTGGGATGACGCCCTTTTTTTTGAGTGCCATGAATGGCTTGAGCAGAACTACAGGGGGCTTAAGGGACAGGAAAAAAAAATCCTGCAGGCAATGATCCGCACTGCAGGTACATTTGAGTTGCTGGCCTATAACAGAAAAAAGGCGGCTGTCTCCGTTGCAAGTAAAGCCCTGGCCGTGCTGGAATCCTACTTTTCACAGGTGCCTGAGTCATTCAATATTCAGCCCAAAATCGTCCGCTTAAACGCTGTTGTCAAAGAAGCCTAAAAAGGATTTTACACCGGACTGGAATAAAATTTGATAAGGATCAGAAAAAAGTTTAACGGACTACCATCTTGATTTATAAGGTTCATTGAACTTTGCTTTCGGCTTATGATTAAAATCAGCGGAGAATCTAATATGCCTGTTTTCATCGCCATTGCCGCCAATACGGAACGCAATAAAAATGGCCAGACCATCACCAGCGTTCCCGTGGTATACAGCCATTGTATTCAGCGAGCCGGGGGCGTGCCTGTTATCCTGCCGCCCACCGGGGATGAACAGATGGTAGCCTTGATGATGTCCCGTGTCAGTGGCCTGATTCTCCCCGGCGGCCTGGACATGGACGCCCATTTTTTTAACCAGGAGATGCATCCGGCCTGCAGGGCCAGTGATCCGGAACTCGATATCTTTCAGATCACTCTGGTGAATCTGGCAGTGGAACTTCAAATGCCGCTTCTTGGCATTTGCAGGGGGGCCCAGGTGGCAAACGTGGCTTTAGGCGGCTCCCTTATTCAGGATATTCCCAGCCAAATGCCTGAATCCGATATTGTTCACATGCAGGAGGTTTTCTCCTATGGCACGGACCATGATGTCCGCTTTGAGCCGGATTCCAGGTTGTACAGTTTGTTTGGTGAATCCATCCGCATCAACTCCCGGCACCACCAGTCAATTGATGCTCCGGGCAAAGGTATTCGGATCACGGCATGGGCCCCGGACGGCGTGGTGGAAGGCGCAGAGCATGAGTCTTTGCCCATTGATCTTGTGCAGTGGCATCCTGAACTGCTCATGCAGAAAAGTGATGGCATGCTGCCCTTATTCAACCGGTTTATCCATAACTGCAAAGAGAGACTGAATGTATAGACGTTTGGAAAAATATATAATTATTCCAGGTAGTTGTCTGTTTTACTTCAAGGGTTTGGAATTTTTTTTAGGTGCCTGTAGCGAATTTTTAGCCCTGATGGCCAAATTTCAGGTTGATTTTATAAACATTAATTAATATACAAAAGACAACTTTATATACTAGCGCATTGAATCAGCAATAATGTTTATGCGATATTAAATGCCGGACAATTAAAATACTCCCGGTTACTTGAGGCACAATCTGACATAACAGCTTTTTGGAGAGGGATCATGAAACGATTATTTCTCATTGCAGTACCCTGGTTTGCTTTTGCTTTTATTTTGACGGGCGTTGCCCTTGCTGAGGACCCTGAGGCTACATTTGAGCTTCCCACCGGTACCATGACCTTACAGGCTCCCCAGGATGCCAAATACAAGGCCACACTGTCTTCGGTTACTTTTCCCCATTCCCTTCATTTTTCCTATTCCTGTCAAGAGTGCCATCACACTTGGAACGGAACTGCTCCCATAAAAAGTTGCGGGACAAGCGGCTGTCATGAAAATTTCTGGGCGCCGAAACCTGGTCAGGCGGATGTATCGGAAAATGGTGCAAAATCCATGGTAGGGGCTTATCACCAGGCATGCCGTGACTGCCATAGAAATGAGGCCGACCAACAAAAAGCTGCCGGTTCCAAGAACATTGTTACAGGGCCTGTTGCCTGTGCCGGGTGCCATCCTGATCCCCATTCAGATGTTGTGGATAGTGATGAAACGCTGTCTATCCCCTTGGGTATTATTACTATTGAGGCACCTGAAGGGGTGGAAGCCACAAGAGGCTCTGTCGGTTTTCCCCATGGACTTCATTTTCAGTTTGCCTGTAAAGACTGCCACCATGACTGGGACGGGGAAAGCGAAGTTGAGTCATGTACTTCATGCCATAGTGAAACCGAACCCTCGGGCACCAGGAGTGTTAAGAATGAGGAAAACCAGATGTACTATCTGGCGGCCTACCATAATGTCTGTGTAACCTGCCACCGGGATACCGCCAAGAAACGCCGGGCAGCAATGTCGCAAGGGATAGACAAAGCCGAACTCCCCAAAGCTGCTCCCGTTAATTGTAAAGGTTGCCACAGTCCGTCTTAAACCCGACTATTCGGGGTTTAAAATATATCAGCCCGGCAGGTCCCGGTTACCGGGGTCTGCCGGGTTTATTTTGTTGTATGAAGGACAAAGTCATTAACTTAGGCGTTAATGGCAAGAAACTGGAAACAAGAAACAAGAGGATGAAGTGCCTTTGGCTTCCATTTTATATGCCAGTCTGCCAATAGTTTCCAAATTTCCACTGTTATTGTGTCCAATAGGAGTTGGGCATCATAAAAAACTTAAGTTAACGACATTGATATGAAAGAAATAGGTTTGGGAAAAGAGATCCGGGGTAGGTTCGTGGTGTTTGAAGGCATTGACGGGTCAGGCAAAACCACCCAGGTGGAGTTGCTTTGCAAGCGCCTGGCGTCCCAGGGTGCACGAACCTTCGCCACATGTGAACCCACAGACGGGCCTGTGGGACGTCTGATCCGCCAAATGCTGTCCGGTTGTCTTCCCGCGGACCAGCGTACCATTGCAAGCCTCTTTGCTGCCGATCGTACCGAACATTTGATGGATTCTGAAACCGGTATTCGCCGAATGGTGGATAACGGTACGATTGTGGTGTGTGACAGGTATTATTTTTCTTCCTATGCCTATCATAGCCAGTATATGGATATGGAGTGGGTGATTCAGGCCAATCGACTCAATGCCGATATTTTAAAGCCGGATATCACCTTGTTTATTGATGTGGACCCCCAAATCTGCCTGAAACGGCTTCAAACCACCAGAAAACACCTTGAAATCTATGAAAAAATAGATATCATGAAGCAGGTGCGGGCAAATTATTTGGCAGCTTTTCACCGCTTGGATGGCCAGGAGCGCGTGGTTGTGATCGACGGAAATGATTCTGTGGAGAATGTAGCCGAAGCGGTCTGGAAGCAAGTCTGCCTTGTAATTTAACAGGAAAAAACATGAAAAAAGTGTGTGTTATCGATGGTCAGGGTGGCGGTATCGGATCGACCATAATCAAGCGGATCAAGGAGCGGTATGAGGAATCCATTGAAGTGATTGCCCTTGGCACCAACGCCATTGCCACTGCCCAGATGCTTAAAGCCCGCGCAAATAAGGGCGCTTCCGGCACCAACGCCATTGTTCAGACAGTTAAGGGCGCTGATATGATCATCGGCACTGTGGGAATCATTATGCCCCATGCCATGATGGGAGAGGTCACCCCCCAGATGGCTGAAGCCGTATCGTGCTCCCAGGCTAAAAAGGTGCTTTTACCTCTGACCCAGGAGAATATTGCCATTGTCGGGATGGTGGGTTCGCCTTTGCCTCAGTTAGTGGACGAATTGTTGGATGTTTATTTTCCTCCGATATAGCAACAACAGGTTTTGGGTATAATTAACATCTGATAACCTGTATATTATAATTTACTGGGATGTTCTTTCGAAAATAAAAAAAGGAAGATGTCCTTTGGCAGTAAAAGATCTAAAGATCAGGAGTGCATATTATGTGTGAAGCCAATGCATATCTCGTGGACAAGGATGGACAAGAGTCTCTGTTTCTGGAGGCTGTGGACAAGGTGGAACCCGAAGAAGAGGGCATCCGCCTGGTCTCTATTTTTGGTGAACAGAAATTTATAAAAGGAAAGATAGATTCCCTGTCTCTGGTGGACCATAAGGTGTTTATCAAACCTGAATAGCCGCTATGGGGTTATGGATTTTCATCATGTCCAACTTCGGCATTAAAGCAGGATTTTTATAACGGCCACGGGCCGTCCTTGGTCTATCTACACCCAGGCTTTGGTCTACAACAAAGATAGAAAGAATCCAGTTAGTTGCTGGAGACTTTTTTATAAACGGCCATGGGCTGTCTGGATTATCAGCACCTATACGCAGCCCACAACAAAAGTTGAAAGAAAAGATCATCTGGATGTACATAACGGTAAAACGCAAAAGGCGGGCTGGATAAGCAAATCCTGACCCGCTTTGGTTTTTGTGGATTCGTTTCCGACATTTTGTATCAGCCGACTGAGCTAAAAAATTCGTATTTGAATCCAAAGTTGCCCTAATGCAAGACGCAAATTTTAACCGTAGGAATACATGAGTTATTTCAAGGAGTAAAATTTGCGACCAGCGAATTGATCGGCAAAATTGACGGTTTTCGGCCGGGTACTAACTAAAAAGCTTCGCCTACAAGGCCATGGTGTCTGACAAAAGGGGCGAAGGCATACATAGAGTATGTCGATTGAGCATCTGGTCAGGCGCCATGACGGAGTAGGCGGATACTTTTAAAAGTTACCATCCAAGGGTCAGGTAAGCATGCATGGAGGTGGCTGCAGCACGGCCTGCACCCATGGCAAGGATAACCGTAGCCGCACCTGTAACGATGTCTCCGCCGGCCCAGACAGCTCTTTTGGAAGTCTTGCCGTTGACGGGATTTGCAACAATATTACCCCATTTATTCAAATTCAGGTCTGGAGTGGATTTGGTGAGCAGCGGGTTAGCGTTGGATCCCACAGCCACCACAACCAGATCACAGTCTATTTTGAACTCGCTGCCTTCAATGGGCACAGGCCGGCGGCGGCCGGAAGGGTCAGGCTCGCCCAGTTCCATTTTTAGACATTCCATACCGGTGACGCGACCGTTTTCATCCCCTAAGAACTGGGTAGGATTGGTCAAAAGCATAAACTCAATTTGCTCTTGTTCCGCATGGTGCAGTTCCTCATTCCTTGCGGGCATCTCATCCCTGGATCGTCTGTAAACAACCTTGACCGAGTCTGCACCTAAACGCATGGCGGTTCTGGCAGAGTCCATGGCCACATTGCCGGCACCAAGAACCACGACATTTTTACCCCGGGCAATGGGGGTGTCGTATTCAGGGAACAGATACCCTTTCATCAGGTTGGTCCGGGTCAGGTACTCATTGGCAGAATAAATACCGATGAGGTTTTCGCCGGGCAGGTTCATGAATCTGGGGAGCCCTGCACCCACGCCGATGTATACTGCGTCATAGCCTTCATCAAACAGTTCGTCAATGGTGACGGTGGCACCGATGACAGTGTTACATTCAATCTTTGCCCCCATCTTTTCCAATGTGGCCACTTCCGATGCAACGATTTCTTTGGGCAGACGGAATTCGGGAATGCCGTATACCAGAACCCCGCCAGGTTTGTGAAATGCTTCGAAAATGGTAACATCATGGCCCAGGGCTAAAAGGTCGCCTGCTACTGTCAGCCCGGAGGGGCCGGAACCGATAACCGCCACTTTTTTACCGGTTTTTTCAGCGACAGCAGGCGCCTCACCTGTACCGTTTTTGCGTTCCCAGTCTGCAGCAAAGCGTTCAAGATAACCAATGGCAACAGGTTGCTCTCTTTTGCCGAGCAGGCATTTGCCTTCACATTGTTCTTCCTGGGGACAGACCCTGCCGCAGACTGCGGGAAGGGCATTGCGTTCCCAAAGTTTTCTGGCGGCAGCGGAAAAATCACCCTCAGCTATGCATTTGATGAATGCAGGAATGGATACGGAAACCGGGCATCCATCCATGCAGGCTGGTTTTTTGCATTGAAGACAGCGTTTGGCTTCGGTTATTGCCATCTCTTCGGTAAGGCCCAAGGGGACTTCCATAAAATTTCTGCGCCTGACATCCGGGTCCTGTTCTGGCATCACTACCCGGTCAACTTTTACTTTTTTATCAGCCATTTATTCCTCCATATACCCTAGAAACGGGCGCGTTAATTTGTATTGCATCTGCATTTGTTGTAAGCATCCATGGATTGTTTCTCAACTTCCGTATAGGATGCAAGCCGTTTGGCAAGTCCATCAAAATCAACCTGGTGACCGTCAAATTCAGGGCCGTCCACACAGGCAAATTTTTTCTTTCCGCCTACGGATACCCGGCATCCGCCGCACATGCCCGTGCCGTCTACCATGATAGGATTCAGGCTGACCATGGTCTTGACGCCTTTTTCTTTGGTGATCAGGCTGCAGAATTTCATCATGGGAATGGGGCCGATGGCCACAACCAGGGCGATGTCCTCTTTTTCGATGGTCTCCTTAAGTATATCCGTAACAAATCCGTGATGGCCCATGGAGCCGTCATCGGTGCAGATATACAGGTGATCAGAAGCTTCTCTCATCTTTTCTTCCAGGATAAGCAGATCATAAGTCCTGGAACCCAGAATAGCCGTAACCTCATTGCCGGCCTCCTTGAGGGCCCGTGCGATGGGATGCAGCACGGCAATACCGGTGCCGCCGCCCACGCAGACAACCTTTCCTATCTTTTCAATATGGGTGGGCATACCCAGAGGACCGATGAGCGCATAGTATTCTTCACCGACCTTAAGATCCCGGAACCGGGCAGTAGATTTACCAACAACCATGTAAATGATGGTGATGGTCCCTTTTTCAGGATTTGTATCCGCCATGGTCAACGGGACACGTTCACCGGTCTCGTCTGCCTGAAGAATGACAAACTGGCCGGGTTTGGCCTTTCTTGATATGCGGGGCGCGTCTATTTCGTTGAGGATAATGGTCCCTTGGGCCAATTCCTCACGATGCACTATTTTTGCCATTATTATTCTCCTTCTTTGAATGTGAAAAATAATTTATAAATGTGTTCAAAAAAATTTATGAAATTTTTCCTCGTTAATAAATTAAATAGAAGTATATATATATTTGTCGTTCTGCCTAAAATCAAGTGGAAAACGGGTATAAAATTGTAGACAATTGTTTAAAGTTAATAAAAATGTAAAGGCATCTTACGTTCTTTTTACACAAAAGCGTTTAAAACTATAATTTAAGGGCAATTTAAGAAATACACCCGGCATAAGTCCTTTTTCAAGGTTCAGGATCAAAATTTTGGAAATAAATAATGCAATTAATCTTAAATTAAATTGAATTGAAACGCTGTGCTTCTACGTGGTGAAATAAAAAAAGTGGGCAAAGCCCACTTTTTTACACTGGAAGATTAGAAAATTTAAATAACTTCGGGGTTTATTGCTTTAAAATCATTTAGAATACAGAATTTGGTCTCAAATTAAGTTTTCAAAAAAATCGGGCATGATGACATCCCCGATTTTTTTCTTCAGATTCAAAAGCGCTGTTTTTTGTACTGCCAGGATTTCAAATAGTTTTTTTGGAAGATTTTCCTCTTTTGCATATGCCTTTTCCTGAAGCTCAATGCGCTGGATGATTTTTACCGTGTACAGGGCAAACTGCATATCATAAAGCGATCTTGGGTAATCCTTATCAATGATCTGCTTGAACAGTCCGGCCAGATCATTGTAGCAGGGCAGGTTGCCGATGGGGGTGGGCAGGTACCCGACTTCATTATGGGCGTATCTTTCCAGCCAGGCCAGCCACACTTTGACGTCCTGTTTTTCCCCGAGAAGCTTGTTTGAATCGCCCCCCCTGGCCTGATGGGTCAGAAAATAGTTCAGGCCTGCCATGACCGGTTTGAATGGTTCCTTTATATCCGGGTTGTTGAAGAATTTAAACTGGGCGTCCATATAATCGCCTAAAGCGCCGGGAATAAAAGGAGCGTTGGCCCAGGGTGCGCGTTTAATACCTGTAACGCCGACTTCTGTGGCCGTGGTTGCAGATACAATGCAGGCACCGATGACCACACCGGCATCCGGGTTCTTTGCCACCCATACCGGCGGCATGGTGTCCGCATCCCTGCCTGAGTATGTAAATATCCGTGTCACCACCCCTTCGGGATTGGCTGCTTCAGAGGAGTAGTTGTCAAGATTTTCCGAGGCCAGGGTGCATCTGGAGTTTGGATGGGAGATGGGGATGGGTTCCGACTTGTCATTGGTTTTTCCCTGGTGCCATTCACCCTGGAAGTTAATTCCCTTTTTGGGGGCAGGCTCCATATTGCCCACCCAGTGGGGTTTAAAATCTTCATCCATAAGGACGTTGGACCAGATCACTTCGCAGCCGGGCCGGCGTAAGACTTTCATCAACAAAGGATCACCTTCAAAGTTTATCCCCTCCACAATCCCGAATATCCCGTTTTCCGGGTTGATGGTACGTACGGTTCCGTCTTGGGCGATCCACATCTGGGCCAGGTCGTCGCCTATAAATACATTTCCGGCCATGGCCGTGGTGGTTTTTCCGCATCCCGAAGGGGCCGCGCCGGCACACCAGGTGGTCCGGCCCCCCGGTCCGTTGACGCCGGTAATAAACATATGTTCGGACAACTCCCTGCCCCGGTCCCGGTATACTGCCTTGTCCACGGCAAATCTGTGATTGCCCTTTTTAAGCAGCAGCGTGTTGCCGGCATATGTGCATTTCCATGCATAGGTGGTCTGGTATTTTCGATCCATGAACACCCGGGCATGGGGAAGATCCTCGGTGCGGTTCAGGCCTTCGGAGTGTAAATTGGTGAAAAAATATCCCTTTTGTTCAACTTCCCGGTCGAAATCATCAAATGCGTTTCGGTAAAGCAACTCTGCACTGTGGGATATATAGGCCGAGGATGTCAGTTCCAGGGCCGGGTTGGCTGCAGGGGAGCCCACCGGCCCTCTCATGTAAAAGCCGACAATCATGGTCAGGTTTTCCATGATGCCGGACATGTGGCTCTCAATCTGCGCTGCGGCTTCTTCAGGTGGCATACGGTTGGCAAGGCTGGATACCAGATCCTGGGGGGCGGCAATATAATAGGTGCGGTCCACAATCCGTCCCTGCTCTCCGGCCAGATCAAAATGGATGGTGTGCCCGTCCATGGCAAGGGCACGCTCCTCGCCCTTTTCAAGGGCAATTTTTCGAATGGTATCCTTGTCTTCTTCTGAGCCGGTATTAATAAATACCTTTGACGGCCTGCAAAGGGCAATGGCATTGGCGATACGGACCAGTACATCCGGGTGTTTTATCTTGGCAATTTTTGCTGATTGTGTGCTGTCTAATTTTGATTCAAACAGATTCAGGGCCTGATTGGCAGAGTTGATTTTTCCAAGGGTATGTAAAGGGTCCATAGGTAGTTAAGTCCAGATGATTATGGATTGTCAACGTTCAACGGCTTGTCTTTATTATCTATCAATTTTTTTTGACAGGCTTCAGACCGGTTGTGATCTTTAAAAAGTGACAATATTGTTTGATTCTCTGGCCGGTCAAGCATTTTAACCCGAATGGTAATGCAGATTACCAAGAATTTCCAGTGCTTGAAACCGGCTGTGGCGCCAGTTTATAATAGCTGTCCTTTCTACCATTTAATCTATGAAAATCAAATAAAATATTACAAATTGGTTAAAAAAAGAAAATATGCCCGGGTCGGTTTAAAATATGATAAAAAAGGTATCATTGTATAAATTAAGTAAGATTTCACTCCCAGGAGGAAGTTGATGACATATATATTTGCAGACTTGCACAATCACACCACCGCATCGGACGGGGACTTTTCACCCGGT
The DNA here is from genome assembly GCF_000373985.1 of Desulfobacter curvatus DSM 3379. Taxonomy (GTDB): domain Bacteria; phylum Desulfobacterota; class Desulfobacteria; order Desulfobacterales; family Desulfobacteraceae; genus Desulfobacter; species Desulfobacter curvatus. The sequence goes on along the minus strand of NZ_KB893079.1, from coordinate 65,151 downwards.
GAACTGGTGGCCCGGGCCGCGGGCATGGGCATCAAGGTTATAGGCGTCACCGACCATGACACCCTCGACGGCCTTGAACCTGCACTGAATGCTGGAAAAACTGAGGGTATCGAGGTTTTTCCGGGAGTTGAGATCTCTGTTCGGTTCAAACGGGACTTTTTCACGGGCACTTTGCATGTGTTGACCTATTTTTCAAGCGCGTTGTTAAAAGATTCAGGATTTGTCTCCCGGTTTAAAACTCTTTTGGCCGGAGGACGGGGAGAGGGTCTGGTCCGGGCAAGAATAGAGAAGATCAACCAGATGTTCGGGCCTGGCAGTGAATCTCCTTTATTGCCAAGGGATCTTGTCTTTGAAGATATTGCCGCATATTCGGACAATGCCTCCCGCCGCCATTTTGCCATGGCCCTGGACGAGAAACTGGGTATTTCGGATAAAGACACCATTACCCGGATCATCGGCAATGACAGTCCCGCCTATCTGCCTTCGGGGGTAGACCTTGGTCAGGTTAAAAGGTTTCTAAAGACCGAACCTGTGGTCGCCGTGCTGGCCCACCCGGCTGCCGGTTCTTTTCCCGGGGAAGGACATTACAAGGAGGTGCTGCCGCCCCTGGAAACCGTGGCGCGTCTGCTGCCCGAGGTGCTGGATGCCGGTGTCAAAGGCCTTGAGGTTCATTATCCGGGCCATGCACCGGAACATAAGGTTTTGCTTCTGGACTGGGCACATAAACATGACCTGCTTGTCACCGGCGGTTCGGACTGCCATGACAATGTTAACCGTCCTTTGGGAGCAGCAGGGGTAGATGAACAGGAATTTATGCGGTTAAAGCAGAGGGTGCTGTGCGTAGAAACGAAAAGCAGATAACCGATCAGGATCAGATTGACAGTATCATAAAACAGGCCAAAGTCTGTCGCCTTGGCCTGTCAGACAATGGGCAGCCCTATGTGGTGCCGTTGCATTTCGGGTATGATCCGCCTTTTTTATATTTTCACGGGGCAGATAAGGGGCGAAAATTTGACATTCTGGCCGTCAACCCCCGGGTCTGTTTTGAATTTGATGAACTTATAAAGCTGAATAAACACGCATCTGCCTGCAATTGGGGTACATCTTACACCAGTATTATTGGTGAAGGAACGGCACGTATTCTTGTTGATTCGGAAGAAAAAATCAAAGGCCTGGACTGTATCATGTCCCAGTACTCTTCCCGCACCCATGAATTTGGTGCGCAGGATCTGGCTGAAACCGCCGTGATTGAGGTCACCATTTTAAGGATGACCGCCAAACGGTCCGGGTGAGACTCATCTTCAACGGTCGTAATCATGATGTCGATGGGGAAAATATCATAGATCTCCTCAGTGATGTCCGGTTAGGTTTTTGCATCACGTGATGTTATTGGTTCTTTTAAATCATTGTCTCCAATCGGTTCAGAGTTAGCTTGGCCGTTAAATAACTCATTCAAAATTTTAGTTCGTAATTGTCGAATCCTTCCAAAATTTGAACCTTTTTCGATTTCGACGATCACAGGATCGTCGATAATATCGAACACGAATTTCAACCGAACTATCTGTACAAAGCTGAATCGAAACGGTCCCAAATCCTTCGCTCTTCATCCGTATATATTGTCAATAATTCACTTTATTGACAATACAATTGAGACTAAAAATGTCAGGATAGTTCCCTGCAAAGGAATGAGGATTATTTATAGATGATGGCAGATTTAATCTTCATGTCGATCCATATGCCCCCTGTTTCGGTTACTTTCATGATGCCTATGACATCTGCCTCCCCAGCGCGATACCCTTCCTCATAGAAAGGGCCTTCAACAACGGTAATTTCCGGATGTTCATAAAAAGAACCATCCGGATACTCTGTCATCTCTGACACAAGGTCGAATCGAGAGTGGTCGTCACAAACAACAATCTGCTTGAATTTCAATGCTTCGTCAGTTACATAAGGGACCCCTCGAACCCCACACTTAAGCCTAACCTTCCTGTCCTTTGATCTAAAAGAGATTGATCCTTGAGTGATTCCTTGTTCTATATCTATAAAATTTGCATAGCCCTTGCCGATAAACTCGAACTCGGTGCAATCCTCAGCAGACACTGTATTATTGAAAATCAATCCGAAAGTGATTAATGTAACGACTAAAAACGCGATTGTGAATTTTCCCATTAGGTCCCCCTTTTTTATTCTAAGCTTTAAGAAATATAAATTTATTTTTCAGACTGTTACTGACTTGAAAGAATTATCTTCTGATTGTCTCCTTTAATTTTGGCAAATTTTATGGTCCCGTTTCTTAATAATTTGTAACGTTGACAAAATTTAATAAAGTTGGGCTTTGTCTGTCAATCAGGGGAACCCTTAATTTTTGGTTTTTTTCAGTGATGTTATTGGGTCCTTGAAATTATTGTCCCTAATCGGTTCAGAGTTAGCTTGGCCGTTAAATAACTCATTCAAAATTTTAGTTCGTAATTGTCGAATCCTTTTGATGGAGACTTTTTCATTGAATTCTTCATGGCAATATATTGCCATCAGCAAATATGTTATAAGACCGCCCAAAATTTGAACCATGAGACCACACTTGCTCCTGGCAATTAGGTGATAACCTTTAAGGTGCTCCTTTCCGTTTCGCTTCTGCCCTCCATCCATGTGGCGGTCATCAAAAAAGAGCAAATTCTGTCTGCCATGAAAGAACGTTACGCGTTGCTCAAATATGATCCGGACACAAGGGGAGAAGGGCTTCCCCACCACATGGTTATTATTTCAGGCCTCAGCAAAACTGCAGATATCGCGTTTGTGATGGTGCACGGTGCCCATGGTCCCCGTGCCCTTTATCTCTATGTGATCACAGGAGAATAAGAATGTATGAACAGGTAGCACAGTTTTTCTTGAAAAAACTGGTTATCAGATTATATTTTATGGTTGTTAACTCTCAAAAATCATCAAAAATAAGAGGATTTTGATGCGCGTTGTAAACTAAAAAACACAAAAGGATATGTATTATGGAAAAGTATGAATGCACCGTTTGCGGTTATGTATATGACCCCGAAAAAGGTGACCCTGATAATAACATTGCCCCGGGAACATCGTTTCAAGATCTTCCCGAAGACTGGACTTGTCCGGTATGTGGTGCAGCAAAAAAAGATTTTGAAAAAGCTTGATCCGCTCTGACAACGATTCCGACCAGGTCGTGTCGGATCTCAAGACGCGTCAATGTAAGCATATTGCCGGCAATTGCGACCATGGCTTTATTGACGCACCTTATCCTCCCCCTATGGTTGCATAAAAAATTTGGCGCAACCATGGGGATTTTTGTGGGAAGTGTCATTGATCTTTTTCAATAATTCTTCGCAATTTAAAGTCCAAAGTTCAAGACTACCCGTCCAGCTGCCTTCCAAACCGGTTAAGCAGTAGGGAATTGCCCACAACGGACAGAGAGGAGAGCCACATGGCGATGGCGGCGGCTTCCGGGGTCAATGATATCCTGAATGCCGGGTACAGGATGCCTGCGGCCACGGGAATCATCATAACGTTGTAGAAAAAGGCCCAGAAAAAATTGCGTTTTATGGTGGAAAGGGTCTTCTTGCCTAATCGGACGGCCCGGTCCACATCTTTTAAATCATTTTTCACCAGCACCACCTCACAGGTTTCTTTGGCCACGTCCGTGCCTGAACCAATGGCAATACCGATATCTGCCTGGGCAAGGGCCGGGGCGTCGTTGATACCATCACCCACCATGGCCACTTTTAACCCTTTTTCCTGCCATTTTTTTACCTGGTTGATTTTATCTCCAGGCATAACCTCGGCCGCCACTTCATCAATACCGGTCTGGCGGGCTGCCCAGCTTGCTGCCGCCTTATTGTCCCCGGAGACTAGGGCGGTTTGAATGCCTGCCACATGTAGTTGCCTAATGGCGTCCTTTGCCTCGGGTTTGATTTGGTCTTCTAAGGCGATTACCCCTTTTACCTGGTGGTCCAGGCTGATGAAAATAAGGCTCTTTCCCTGGCCTGCCAATTCCCGACCCCGGGTTCGGATATCATCGGGAATGTTGTCGTCGGCCACCAGCGTTAGGTTTCCGGCCCTGAGCAGTTGGTCGCCAAGGCGGCATTCAATACCCCTGCCCGAGAGCTCTTTTGAATCCGAGGTGATTTCAGGACTAATTCCCTTTTCCCGGGCAAAACGCGTTACCGCCGGTGCCAGGGGATGGCTGGAATTGGTTTCGGCGCCGGCAGCCCAGGACAGCAATTGTTCCTGAGTAATATTTTTGCCGGGAAAAACACCTGTAACCGAAGGCATTCCTGTTGTCAGGGTACCTGTTTTATCAAACAAAACCATGTCCAGATGGGAAATGTTTTCCAGGGCAGATCCTTTTTTAAACAGGATACCCCGGTTAAGGCCTAAACCGGACCCCACCATGACAGCCGTGGGCGTGGCGAGTCCCAGGGCGCAGGGGCAGGCAATGACAAGAACAGCGATCATGCGTTCAAAGGCAAATAAAAACGGGGTGGAACCGGATGGGATAAATCCGGGTGCAGTAACGTACCATACGGCAAAGGTGATCAGGGACACAGCTGTTACAACAGGGACGAAGATGTTGGAGGCTGTGTCGGCCACCCGCTGGATGGGTGCCTTGTCTGCCTGGGCATCCTCCACCATTTTAATAATTTCGGATAACACCGTATCGTTGCCGGTGCGGGTGGTAGTCATTGTGATGGGTGCGGACAGGTTGATGGTGGCACCTGTGACCTCATCTCCCGAAGTTTTTTCAACCGGAAAGGACTCACCGGTGAGCATGGATTCATCCACTGCGGTATCTCCCTTGAGGATTTTTCCATCCACGGGAATTTTTTCACCGGCCAGGACCCGTACCGTATCACCGGGGACGACCATGGAAACATCCACAATCCGTTCCTTGCCGTCCTTGATCACCCTGGCCGTGTCTGCATTCAACGCCAAAAGCGTTTTAAGTGCCTGGCCGGTCTTGCCCTTGGCCCTTGCCTCGAGCATTTTGCCGATCATGATAAAGGTGATGAGCATGGCAGAACTGTCAAAAAACAGCATTTGGGAAGGATCCAAAAAGATCAGGGAAAAAAGACTGTAAAAATAAGCGGCGCTAACCCCTAAGCTGATGAGTACATCCATATTGGCCAGCCGGTTTTTTAGCGAATAGTACGCTCCTTCAAAAAAGGTTCGGCCGGAGACCGCCATAACAGATGTGGCCATGATGCAAAGGATAATGTTAGTGGCCACAGGCCCAAACGGCATGACATGCATGATGACCATCATGGGGATGGTGATAGCCAATGCAAACAAAAATCTGAATTTTTCCCGACTGCCGCCGGCCTGGTCCTGGTCGGTTTCAAGGGATGCGCTGTAACCGGCATTTTTGACTACGTCCAGGATCTTTTGATCATCCAGCAGATCCGGATCATATGAAACAAAGCCTTTTTCAAGGGGGAGATTGATGGCTGTTTCTGCGATGCCCTCCGTTTTTGCAAACGCCTTTTCAATGGCCAGGGCACAGTTGGCACAGTGCATTCCTTGGATGGAAAAGCTTATGTTGCAAAGCGGGGGTGCTTCATTCTGGCTTTCGGATTTTGCATCAATTCGGCCGGACGATCCGTCTTCATCGTCCCCAGCCCCTCCCGGGGTCAGGGCATAGCCCTCAGCCACAATGGCATCTTTGAGTTCATCTAACGAGGCTGTGTCGTCTTCCAGTGCCAGGGTGACGGTTTCCTTTTCAAATGAGGCTGCTACATCACTGATCCCATCAAATTTTTCAAGGGCTTTTTTTACGGCATTTTCACAGTGCGTGCACATCATGCCGTATACTTTTATTTCAAGGGTGGTGGTCATGGCGCCTCATATTTCCTTAGCCGTGAACCCAAATTCAGAGAGATCCTTAATCACCGTGCCCATATCCACATCGCCTAGGGTATCAAAATCAGCCTTTTTTCCTTCAAGGTCCACGGAAACATCCGTTCCAAGGGTTTCCAGATATTTTTTTACCCGGTTGACGCAATGCTGGCAGGACATTCCTTCGATACTTAAATGTTTTTTCATATGATTCTCCTTTCCAAAAGTTGTCGATTGTTGGCTTGAGCATACATTTACATACTTAAAGTTAAAAACGATAGATTTTATGTCAATATGTTATGCTGAATAAAGTTTGTCAAAACTTATATTAAAATTCAAGGGAGATTCCTGATGCGGCGTAAGGTAAAATCATATATGTGACGGCGGTCGCCGCCGTGCCCATGACTGAATTTAAAAGGCTGCCAGGAGCCGGAATTTGTCAAAGATCAAGAGCAGACCAATGACAATGAGCAGTGCGCCTGCACATTTATTAATGATGCCCATGGCCCGGGTGGCCTTTTTCATGAAACTGAGCATGGAGTTAATGAAAATGGATATCAAAAGAAAAGGCAGGGCCATGCCCGCAGAATAGGTTGCCAGGAGCAGTACGCCTTTGAGGATGGTGTCCTGGCTGCCTGCCACAATGAGTATGCTGCCCAGCATGGGGCCTATGCAGGGGCTCCATCCCGCGCCAAAGGCCATGCCGATTAGAAATGTGCCAAACAGATGAAAGGGGGTTTCCTTGAAATGAAATTTACGTTCAAACTGCAAACTTTTTATGTTGATAATACCCAGCAGATGCAGCCCGAAGACCAGGATAATGCCGCCGCCCACATACCGTACAACCCAGGAATAACGGGCGGCAAGCCCGCCAAGAAGAGAGGCGGATGCCCCAAACAGGATAAAAATAAAGGAAAACCCGGCCACATAGGCCAGGGTGGACAGGATTACCTTTTTACGTACATCTTTGTCGTCAGCTGTCAGTTCATCTAAAGATAGTCCTGTGATAAAGCTGAAATAGGCCGGGATCAACGGCAACACACAAGGGGACAGAAAAGACAGAAGGCCTGCCGCAAAAGCTGCAGGGAATGTAATGGTCTGTGTCAGCATGGCATTGTTTCCTCTATTTTTTTATAAGCAAGTCTGATTAAAATAAGCTTTTGGGATCGGTTTTCAAGTCTGACCGCAAGTCAGATCAAGCCTTTTCAACAAATTTCAAAAGACCCCAAAACGCGACATGAGCCTTTAAATAATATCGAGACCACCTTTACCCGGATTCTAAAGTCTGATAAAACTTCGCCCCATGAATAATTGATATTCCAATTTTTAGAAACAGCCGCGGGCTGAGTTGGCCTTATCAACGCCCGGGTTCAGCCCATAACGAACGTTGAAAGATCTGTCAATGTTTTACAGACTTTCTAAGAAACATACATTATTACAGGAGGTTAAAGATGAAAAAAAGTAATTATCTCTGTATGGTTGTTGTTTTGATTATCACTTCTATGATTGCTGTAAGCTGCGCTAAAAACGTACCCTTGACCTATTCCAGTAAAAAGGAAGGCCATAAAGGTGGAGATCTAACGCCGTCCCAAGCATACAAAATGGCAACCGAAGATAATCATGTTTTTATTGTGGATGTCAGAACCCGTCCGGAGTATGTTCTGGTTGGACATCCGACTATTGCATATCATGTTCCGGTAAAATTTTGGACAGGAAAACATGCCAGCAAAGGGTACGGTATGGCAATTAATGAAAATTTTACAGAGGACCTTAAAAAACATTTCAATCCTGAAACCGATACGCTTATCTTTATGTGCAGAAGTGGCAGCCGCTCCTGTGATGCGGCAAACGTCGCGGCTTCAAATGCCAGCTGGCCGATTGATAAAATATATAACATGATGGGCGGGTTTGAAGGAGATAAAGTAAAAGACGAAAATAGTGTGTATTATGGGAAGCGTGTGCTGGGTGGTTGGAAGAATGAAGGGCTGCCATGGACGTATGAAATAGACCCAACGCTTGCTTATCCCGAGGCCGATTAAAAAATATAAAGGTTCTTATAGAATAATTCATGTCCGATTATCGTTATCAATACAGCTTGTGCAGTGTGCCGGCCTGGGTCATTGGTTCCCTGGAATTCAACGCCAATCCTACGTCGTTAAGTGTCCATGGTGTACGGACGACCCATGCCCATTTTTTCAAACAGTTGGACAACCTTTCCAGCTGGGAGGAAAGGGCAAGAATATTTCAAGATTATATGGAAGTTGCGTTTCATCTTCATCAATGGCAGGAAAAAAGTAACGTTGGTGAGCTACTCGGTATAAAACACAGCTACTTAAGATTTCTCCGGGGCTGGCTTTTTGATGCCGATTCCATTGAAGGGGCTGTTTTGAAGGGATGGGTGCAAACCCGGATGGGGTTGCCCCCAACCTATCATTGCGGCCGGATCAACGGGAAAGAGAGCGACGAGTATTTATCATATATGAAGGATCGCATGAAGGGTTCCGCGCGAACCAATGGCATATTTAACCAGCTTGATCTTCTTTATGAATTTGTTCAGTACGAGTTGAACCGCCGCGATCCCGACACCACTCACATCACCCTTTTCAGAGGTGTTCATGGGTTTTACGATCATGAACTGCTTGAATGGGATGCCAAGACGGGTAAGGGGGTGGTGCGGCTCAATAATCTAAATTCCTTTACCCATGATTTTGAGCGGGCCTGGGAATTTGGGACATTCGTTATTGAAGCCAAGGTGCCTGTTTCCAAAATTTTTTTTGATGGCGCTTTTCTTCATTCCGGGATACTAAAGGGGGAGGAGGAAGTGTTGGTCATTGGCGGTTTGTACGATATCTCCAGACGAATCATATAATAGGAAAGTCATCATGCAATCGGTTCGGGTACCTGACAGAAAGCAAATTGTGGAGAAGGCAAAAGGGGCCTTTGTCGGCCTTGCCATTGGCGATGCCTTGGGGGCAACGACCGAGTTCATGACGCCCGGGGAAATCAAATTACAATATGGTGTACATAAACAGATCATCGGGAAAGGATGGCTGTACCTCAAAGCCGGTCAAGTGACCGATGACACTGAAATGTCAATTTGTATCGCACGGGCCATTCGAAATTCCCAAGGATGGAATCTTACTGCCGTTGCCGATGAATTTGCCGATTGGGTAAAAGGCCGCCCGGTTGATGTCGGCTCCACATGTGCCAGGGGAATCAGAAATTACATTCTCCACCAAACCCTTGAAGCGGCACCAAGCCGTTGGAGTGCCGGAAACGGGGCTCTGATGCGCATGCTTCCCGTTGCCCTATATACCTTGGGAAATGACGACCTCCTTGCCCAATATGTGGTGGAGCAGGCTCATATTACGCACAATAATCCGTTGTCTGATGCGGCATGTATTTTTTTTGGCCGTCTGCTTCATGAGACCATGATGGGTGCCCAATTATTTGGTCAGCTTCTGATGCAGACCAAAGGTTTTGTGAATGAATATCCGGATTTTTGTTATGAACCGTATCCAGGTAAGAGCTCTGCCTTTGTTGTTGATACGGTGCAGACTGTTTTACATTTTTTATTTTCAACCGACAACTTTGAAGATTGCCTCGTCGGTACCGTAAACCAAGGGGGGGATGCGGATACGACCGGCGCATTGGTCGGTATGCTTGCCGGTGCGGTTTATGGGGTCGAGGGCATACCGAAGCGCTGGCTAAAACGACTGGATCCCCGTGTTTATGCTGAGGTCGATGAGCTTGCCGAATACTTGGTGGACCACTCGCCGGCGTTTTTGGCGTTGAAGGACTGATAACATTGTTTGGAAATGACGCCGAAATAACTTAACCTGGGAGCGAGGGCGTCCCGCCCGCATCTTTACTGCGGGCGGGACGCCCTCGCTCCAAAAGAACAAAAGGTAATTATGACATATCAGCATATATTTAACGACGGGTCTGTGTGCGGCCTGCCGGTGGGAAAGGTGGTTTGTGTCGGTCGCAATTATGTGGATCATATCAAGGAACTGGACAATCCCATGCCCACGGAACCAATTTTATTTATCAAACCGGCAACATCGCTGCAGTCGATCAGTCAGCCCATTGTTATTCCTGATTTTACTAAGGATTGCCACAATGAGACGGAATTAGCAGTGTTGATCGGCAAAAAGATCAGCAGGGCAAGCCGGGAAGAGGTTGAGGCCGCTGTTGCAGGTTATGGGATTGCTCTGGATTTGACCCTGCGGGATATCCAGAAATCGCTGAAAGAGAAAGGGCTGCCCTGGGAGAAGGCAAAAGCGTTCGACGGGTCCTGTCCGATCTCCCCCTTTATTGGACCTGACGACCTTGCAACCCCCCAGGATACACGGTTGAAACTGGAAGTGAATGGCCAGGTGCGCCAGGATGAAAGTACCAAGCTGATGATTAACGGGATCTTTGACTTGATTGTTTACATGTCCGGTTTTTTTACTCTGTTGCCTGGGGATGTGGTGCTTACCGGAACCCCGGCCGGTGTGGCGGGGTTGAAATCAGGTGACAAACTGGCGTTGGAACTTGACGGCCGGTTTGGCTTTTCCGCATCCGTTGCCTGAGATGGCTTTTCTTGTTCCCCATTGTAGGACGCACGTTCAAGAAACTCATTGAAATGAAAGAAGATTCAAAGCGAATCGTTTGAATCTTCTTTCATTTCAATATACCAGGCCTCTTTTCCATATAATTTGTCGCCGCAATTAGAACAAATACTATGGGTGAAAGATGAATACGAATATTTTTCAATATATGCTTCAAGGCTTTTCCAGTAACCGTTGACATCCCTGACTTTTTTACATACAGAGCAGATGGGAATAAGGTGTCTTAAATGTTTCATTTCTACATGGGTTTTGACCCGGGCCAGCAGCTCTTCGGGGATAAAGGGCTTGGAAACATAATCAACGCCGCCCACGTTGAATCCTTTTACAATATCACGGGTTTCTGTTTTTGCCGTTACAAAAATAACCGGTATGTGGCTGGTTCTTGAGTCCTTTTTCAGTTTTTCGCAAAATTTATAACCATCCATCTGCGGCATGATGACATCCAGTAAAATAAGATCCGGCAGTTTATTTTTACAAAAGGTCAATGCTTCAATACCATTATGGGCCACACCCACTTCATAATTATTGGACATTAATAAACTGCCTAAAAATTGGATGTTTTCCGTATTGTCATCAACAATCAGGATTAACGTGTTTTTATCACTCACTGGACGCCTCCAGGCTGCGGATGGATGTTTTTATAATCTTAGCATAATTGTTGAGACACGCTTGCATTTTTTTGATGTCAAAAGCGGTTAAAAGATCAAGCATATGATTGCCCATATCAGACATCTCTTGTATGTTAAACGCTTCACCAATTGTGCTGAGCATTTCACCAAGCATTTTGAAATCATTTGCGATAAAGGCATTTTTCAGGTTGTCAAAACAGGGCAATATGTCATGTTGCAGCTGCCGGTACAACAGATCCGGCTGATCAACCTGTTCCAGGGGAAGCAGCTTGTTGAATTTTTCCTTTTCAAAAGGTGTATTATCAATGATTTTATATGTCACATATTGGGAAATTACAGACAACAGTGAGCCCAGATGTAGAGGCTTTGTTAAATAACCGTCAAACCCTGAATTAAGGGCCGCTTTTTTTTCTTCTGTGGTGGGGGAGGCGGTTAAGGCGATAACAGGAATCCGGCCGGTATCCTGGCGCGTTTTTAATATGCCGGCAACCTTAAAACCATCTAACACCGTCATTTTGATATCCATGAGAATAAGTTCAGGTTGAAGTTCAATGGAAAGCAATATGGCTTCAGGTCCATTATTGGCCGTCATCACTTCCAGGTTCATTTTTGACAACGCCTCCTGGAGAAATAACCGGTTGGATTCTATTGTATCCACAACAAGAATTCTTTGCCGGTTAAATACGATGTTCTCAAGGGGGGTGGCGGATATTTCAGGTCCCGGATCCCGGGTTTTGCTTGCCTCCACATTAAAAAAACGGACCTCAAACCGGCTTCCTTGGCCGGGGGTGCTTGTGACCGATATGCTGCCTTTCATCAGCTTAACCAATCGCCGGGTGATGGCAAGGCCAAGGCCGGTCCCGCCATATTTGGCTGGGTCCTGTTTTTTTTGTTGTTCAAAGGATTGAAAAATCATTTCCTGATCCGCTGCAGGAATACCAATACCGGTATCCTGAACCGATATGGTTAATTCCAGTTTGTCTTCATTGGTTTTTTCAACATGAGAAGAAAGGGTCACCCCGCCGTTATCGGTGAATTTTACAGCGTTTCCCACAAGATTTAACAGAATCTGCCTGATCCTGATTTCATCCAGATAGAGCCGGTCCGGCAGATCCGTACAATGGGATATGACCAGTTGCAGTTTTTTTGCCTTGCATTTCATTTTAAAGATCTGTTCAATTTCCATGAATATGGTTTTCAGGTTCACCGGGGAAAAAGTGATGTCCATTTTCCCAGCCTCAATCTTGGACAGATCAAGCACATCGTTTACCAGGGTGACCAGATTTTTTCCGGCGGTTTTGATGGCGTCCAGATAGCTTTTTTGTTTGGGATCGGACACCAAAGTGGACAAAAGTTCACTGAAACCGGTTACGGCAATTAGCGGGGTGCGCAGCTCATGGCTCATGTTATTTAAAAATTCAGATTTGGCCTCATTGGCCTGATCCGCTTTTCTGCGGGCGATCTTAAGTGCTTCGTTCTGTGCAGCCAGTTCTTTGGTCCGTTCCTGGACACGCAGTTCCAATTGATTGTATATTTTTGCGTTGTTCAGTGAGATGGCGATCTGCGTGGACAACAGCCTGACCGTCTCCTGGCGGCTTGCCGTGAATATATTCTTGATTCGCCTATGTTCCAGGTAAATCACTGCAATAATTTGGGAACTGACAATTGCCGGAATCGCAATCAGGGATTTCGGCTTTACCCGGGTCAGATATGCACTTTCCGGCTGAACTGGAAACTGCTCGAGATTGGCGGGCTGACCGGTTCTAATCACGTAATTTACCATATCAACATAGAGCATCTCCCCGTGCAAGGGCAGGCTTTCCATGAAAATTTCTTTACCTTCTGTGTTTTTGAATGCTTCTACATACCAATCCTTTTTTTTAAGAATCAAAAAAACTCGTTCGGCACCGGATACCTCAAGAAGAATCTGCATCATCTGTTTTAACAATGCCCTTATATCGGTCTCCTGGGCCAGGATATTCTGGGCATTGATGACACTTAACAGATCCAGGTCATGAAACTGGGTTTCAAAATGGATATTATGGTATTTTTGCCGAAGCTGGTGACTTTTTCCTGTTGCGCCCCAGAGCTCATAATCTTGGATCGCCTTTTTAACGTAATACTCGCATAGCTCGGTGTTATCCTGTTCCTCCCAAAAAGAGGCAAATCGCTCATATATCAGGGCTTTTTCGTGTAGGAACCGGTTTTGCCTGACGGCTACAATCGCCTGGATATAACAACGGATGGCCAAAGGAAGATCATTTTTCCTTCTGGCACTTTCTGCTTCCAGAAAGTGAAATTTATGTTTGAAATTGTCGGCAGACCCCTGGCTCCATTGGTGCATCTGGTCCAATGCCCGGGTGACAATATCCCATTGTTCGTCGGCAGGATCCAGTACCGCACAGGCGCCTAACGCGGCATAGAAAAGCCCTGTCTGGGCTGAAACGAACCCGGTGATATAAAGCAGACGCGTGTTTGCTTCGCACCCAAGTGTATAGGCCTGTTTAAACGCACCACCCATATATGCAAGCTGGGTTTTATATACGAAAAACAAACTAAGGGCCATGGGATTTTTTTTATTTGTCTCAATGTAGTCCGCTTCATTGAATCCATCCTGGCGGAAATTGCATAAATCGCCATCGTCGCTCATCAATGTTTTTACCATCTGAAGAAAAGGTAAAATGATGGCGGTACCATGAAGATTTTGGGTTTTTTCATTAAACTCTATTGTTTTTTGAATTTCTGCCAGAACCTTTTGGAGGGTGTCTCCGCGCTCCCACATATATGAGACCGTATCAAAGTAGGTATATCCCGCCATCTGGATATCACCACCCTGCACCAGCAGGTGATGGGCGTCCATGGCAATTTCCAGGGCGGTATCATCTTTCATGGATTTGCACCAATGCCAGGTAAGCAGAACCAATATATGTTTGGCATTTCCCAGCGCCCGTTTATTGGCGGCGGCTACCTGCACTGCAAATTTTGCATATTGGTGTGCGGATTTGTAGTCGTTTCTGATCAGGATAAATGGCGTGGATACAATTGAAAGTGCATAGGCCATGCCCTCAAACACACCATTTTTTATGGCCAGCTGAACGGTGGCAAAGAACAGCAGGCATGAGATTCTGGGATTATAAAAAAAAGAGGCCGGCACCATGGCCATAATGATCTCGCAGATAAAGGCCATTTCATCCTTATTTTTCCGCTCAATTTTCAAAAGATCTGAAATGGTGGTCACCCCCGCCTGGGCCAACCCCAATGCCATCTCATCCAGATGCCGGTTCAGGTCATCAATACTGGGATCAATATCCAACTCAATCCCAAAGGGTTCTAAAACAGACATACCTAATTCCATAGCTTGTTTATACTTTTTGAGCATGCTGTCCTGGGAGACTTTGGCAAAATAATTTTCCCTGAGTGCCAGATGATTTTGAATCCGGGTAAGTTTTTCCGTGAAAAAGGCATCGGCCTCTTTAAACCGGCTGTTCAGGTAAAGGGCAATATGATATTGGCAGTATACGTGGTCCCGCACGGTATCGGGATGGCCCTTTCGCAGCAGAGACAGGGCTTTTTCAACATAATTCAACAGCTCATTGTATGCTGATATCTCTTTGCTTTTCATCGCGGCTTTCATGTAAATTCTGATATAGTTTTCAAAGTTACCGGATATATGCTCAAACCCTTTATCCAAATGGCCCACGAGGTTGAAAAGATCATCAGGTTGTTGGTATAGCTCATTATGCATGAGCGTGTTTGCAATGGTGAAATGTAAAAGGGGCAGTTCTTCAGGCGGATTGAGCTGGTAGCAGGCCTGCTGGATTTTATCATGGGTAAAATAGAGATGATTTTCTTTTTGGCATAATAACCCGTATTCAAAGGGCTGTTTTAGTATCCGGCGGATATCTTCCAGCCTTTTTTTTGTGACAATGGACAGCACACTAAAGTCCACATTGTGCCCCACAGCGCCTATAATTTTTATCAGATCCGTCACCTTGACAGGCAGGCGCTTCAGTCTGGTCTGCATAAGTTCCACCACGTTGCTGGAAATTTCTAATGACGAGACTTTTTTGAGATCAACCTGCCAGGTTTTATTTTTAACATCTCGGATAAAGCAGCTGTCATCTGCCATTTTGTTTAACAACTGATGGACAAAAAAGGCGTTTCCATTGGTTTTTTGACATGCGATTTTGCTTAATTCCGGGTTGGACCGGCCTAAACTGTCTGCCACAAGAGCTGAAACATCTTCCGGCCGTAAATCCGTTACTGTTATTTTGTCATACGGAATTTGAAGCGTGCCGACATCATGGAGCCATTGCCAAAAGGGGTGATGCTGATCCACTTCATTGGAGCGATAGCACAGAATCACGAGCAAAAAGCCTGCGTTGTTCTGGAGGACGGCACGCAGCACATTCAAGGAGACCAGATCTGTCCATTGAAGATCGTCCAGAAAAAGAACCAAAGGACGTTCCCGGGTGGCAATAATGTTGATGAATTTTATAAAAATATAATTAAAATGGTTTTGGGCGTTCTCCCCCATCAACGTTTCCACAGGTTTTTGTTTGCCCACAATCAGTTCAAGCCTGGGAAAGACGGATATCAGGATTTGTCCCTGATCCCCAATGGCCGTTTTAAAAGAGCTGCGAAATTCATCCAGCACCGCCTGTTTTGATAACAGCAGTATGTCAAAAAGGCTGTTAAAGGCTTCTATTAATGCGAAGTAGGGGGTGTCTTTTTTATATTGCTGAAATTTGCCTGAAATGAACCGGTACTCATGGGCTCCAAGGGATTTTTGAAACTCAAGCACAAGGGTGGACTTCCCCACGCCCGAATACCCTGAAATGCAGACCAAGCGGACTTTTCCAGCTTTAAGGGATTCAGCCGCCTTTTTCAGCCGGTCTGTTTCTTCTTTTCTGCCGTATATTTTGGCAGAGACCTTAAACTTCGGATCCATATCCATGCCAGCCGGCAGGAATTTGGGATCGGAAAAATGGTCTAAATCATATAAAATACCTTCAATGGATTTGTATCGGTTTGACGGTGCCTTCTCCAGCATTTTTTCAACGACCCTGGAGAGGTTTTCAGGGATTTGTGCATTTACAAGAGAAGGCCGGGTGGGTTGCTGGGCCACATGAAGTAGGATCAGTGCAGGCAGATCATCTGCAGTAAAGGGCAGTTTTCCGGTGAGAACCCGGTACATAAGGATGCCGAACGAATAGTAATCGCTACTGAAGGAAGGCATCCCTTCCATTCTTTCCGTACGTTCGGGTGCCATAAAAAGTGGGTTTGTCAGGTTGTCAAAGCCGGGGGAAGGTGAATCCTCCAACAGGATTGCCGGTAAAAAATTATGCAGCATGGCCTGGCCGGATTGATCAATGGTGATGTTCTCCAACGATAGGTTGTTGTAGATCACCCCGGTTTCATGAATTTTTTTAAGTATGGATAACACGGACCGGACAAAATGAATTTGTGCCTGCAGCAAATTCGGCTTCAAAGATTGATCGTTGAAATATTGGACTGCAGATAACCCTGTAAAGGGCTTTTGGACTAACAGGCTTTTTTCTTTATCTTTAAACGAATCTATGAATTGATCAACATGGCACCCTGTAAGACAGTCGGTTATTTTATGCTCATGATCCGCCATTGTTGAATTTGAATATTCATGTACGAAAAAAGTCTTTCGGCCGCATTTTGCCAAATATATTGTTTTATATTTTTCCGTTTTAAGAATTCTTAAGATCTTATATTTACCCAGCTTCATGGCGATCTTCCCGTATATTGATAGGCGTCTTTACCTGGCAACGCCTGTTGATTCCATGGCATGCAGTTTAAATCATTCAGATAATCATGTGGTTTTTATAAGAAAGTCTGGGTAAGTTACTCAGATCTTTCAAGCTTTGTTGTGGGCTATGCCTGGCAGTTGATATGTCAGGTCAGCCCATGGCTGTTATTCAGGCAGACTATCAAAAAGGACGGACTCTTTTCGATGATAGTGTTTGAGATGAGATCTCCATGTAAAGGTGGAATCTAAAGGTAGGATACAGAAAAAAATGCGTAATGCAAACAGAAGACGACAAATATTTCCCGAGCAATCACTAAAAAAACTTATCAATGATTGTTATAAACATACCCGGCCAAAGGATTGGCGCGCGACAATCCATTTGTGCTGTTTTATGTGAAAAACTTAAATTTTGTAAACTCTAACCTAACGCCAGGTGCACATAATCCCTTGTATGTGCAATAAAATTTACCAAAAATTCGGCCACTATTCTTTTCATGCGACATTATTATATAGGGATGATCTTTTGGGGGGCTCCAATTTAAAAAGGCCCTAAGACTGGTACCACCTAAGGCCCTGAAATACAACATGAGCCAACGTTTAATGCAACCCAACCGTTTCCAACAGGTAATGATTAATCATTTTACCCAGTTCATAAGAACTAAAGGGAATGCCCCGGGTTCCGAAATATAGGTTAAATTCCAGCACATATATTCCATGGCTTGTCACGGCAATATCAAATCCGGCATGGTTCACCTCCAGAGCCTGGGCAACCTGCAATACTTTATCTACAATATCTGTGGGAACATCTGTTCTGCAGATCATCCCGCCCCTGGATACATTATTATGAAAATGATCAGTCCCGCCCACCCGCCAATATGCGCTGACCACGCGTTCGCCAATAATAACGATCCTTAAATCACGCTCCATAGGAACATATTCCTGGGCATATATCACCGGATTCATCTGCGCATAACATACATAATCGTTTAAGGATCTGATCAGGAAAACCCCCAGTCCGGATGAACTTCTAATTTGCTTACAGACAAAGGGCAACCCAAATTGCGCTGCCAGTTCTTCAAAACAGATATTTTCATTTGAAAAAATACCTGTTTTAAGCACATTTTCCGGACACAGCATTTGGAGGCTTCTTGTCATTTCAACCTTGTCATGGCCGAGATGGTAAGTGGAAACACTTGGAAAGATCCTTTTTTTCAATGCATAGACCAACGGATTTATCTGCCAGTATTCCGGGAATAAAACGGCTATGGCATTTTTAACGGCATGTATGGAATGCACCATGTCTCCAGGTTTTAGATAAGCAACACACGGAATGCCAATGGAGCGTATGGGATTAAACGATATATATCTTGGTGTCATACTTACCCCAGGGTTGATTGTAAATGATTGCCTTCCTGTATCGTACAATTTCCCTTATCCGTTAATTGGGGTATGACTGTTTTGAAAAAAGGACTAAACGTTTTTCCGTTTCGTTCGGTATGTAATTCATTATAAAGCAAATGCTGCCAGCCAATAGCTTTTCCCATGGGCATGTTCAGTCTTTCCAAAATGGTGAATCCATCCTTTTCTTTGGAAATGGGACAGGTATCATCAATTCCTATGATTTCTGTTTCCGTATACATATATGGATGCAATTGACAGACAAGGGGTCTGGATTCAAAGGGTAAAATGCATCCTGTTTTTGTCAGCATTCCACAGCTTTTGTCCGGGTTTCGTTTAAGAACCCTGAATAGTCCTTCCGGATTCAATACCAGGGGCAGCCAGGCCGGATCGTAGAAAGGATCAAGATACCAGGGTTCCGGTTTCTCCATCACAAAAAAATTGTGGTGCCCTGCATAGGCACTGATTCGCTGTACATCTCCTAATGTCAAAACAATTTGCCTGTTAAGGCAGCAGGAACCGCCCGCCAACACACATGCGATACAAGGTATATCGTTCATCGAAGCAATTTAACTCCTGTATGGATATAACGGCCATGGGCCGTCCTTGGTCTATCTACACCCAGGCTTCGGCCCACAACAAAGATAGAAAAAATCCAGATAGTTGTTGGAGACTTTCATATAACAGCCATGGGCTGACCTGACATATCAGCACCGAGGTGTAGCCCACAACAAAGTAAGAAAGTAATTCAACAACTTATTGGAACTTTCTTATAAAAAAAGGGCACAATTCTCAAATGTGGCCTTGATGGGTCTATGCATCAGCAAAGTTTATACCAACACAGATTTGGGAGAAGAATCGGACTTCGAATGTCCTTAAAGCAATAATACTGTATGCTTTATTCGGACATCAGGCGTCTTTTGGGGGTTTGAATTGTTTTTTATCCAGCCTGTGCCGGGTCAGCAGGCGGTTGAGCTGCCGGGGAGTAATACCGGCTTTCTGTGCTGCTTCATTAATTCGGCCGTTGGTTTGCGCCAGCAGACTGGTCAGATAGGAAACTTCACAGGCATTGACCGCATACTGGCGCGCCTGGGTCAGGGTCTGTCCGGTGCCGGGGGCTGGGATATCCCGGATCACAGCCATCTGGGTTTCGATGGGTAAATTATCGGTCGTTAGCACAGTGGAAGTTTCGAGAATATAGGCACGTTCAAGGATGTTCTCAAGCTCCCGGATATTGCCGGGCCATTCATAGTGGCGGAATCCTTCCAGAACAGACGAATGAACCGTTTGAATATTTTTCCCGTACTTGACGTTTAATTTTTTTAAAAATACATCCACCAGATATTCCAGGTCTTCCATCCGTTCTTTGAGGGGCGGAATTTCAATGGGAAACACGTTGAGACGGTAAAACAGGTCTTTTCGAAATATCCTTTTGCTGACAGCGTCTTCCAGGTCTGAATTGGTAGCCGCGATGATGCGTACATTGGCTTTGAGGACGGCATCGCCTCCGATCCGGCTGAAGGTACCGTCCTGGAGCACCTGGAGCAACTTAACCTGGGCGGACGGGGATATTGTTCCAATCTCATCTAAAAAAATTGTGCCGCCCTCTGCCATTTCAAACCGGCCTGGTTTTTTTCGTTCCGCACCGGTAAATGAGCCTTTTTCATGGCCGAACAATTCGCTTTCAATGAGGGTATCCGGGATCGCACCGCAATGGATGGAGATAAAGGGCTTTTCGAATCGCCGGCTGTGCCAGTGGATCAGCCGGGCCAGGGTGCCTTTCCCTGTGCCGGTTTCGCCCAGCAGCAGGACGGTGGCAATGGTGGGTGCAACAGACCGGATATTCTCAAAAATCTTTTTCATGCCCGCATTTTGGGACCGGATGATGTCCAGCCATTCAGTCTTCCAGAAATGATCCCGCAGGTAATCCAGTTCAAAGTCCTTGGAACGGGATTGGTTTAAGGCGGGAAGCAGCAGATGGATATCCCGTTCCCGTACCGGAGACAGCAGGTATCCCACAGCACCGGCTTTCACCGCCTCAATGGTTTGGCGGGTGTTGGATCGGTTGCACAGTACAATAAACTGAACAAATGGATTGACCGAACTGAACGCCGGCATACCCGGATGGGCCGCCAGCAGTTCGATGTCGGCCAGGATCAGATCAAATGGGGACTGGGTATGCATTGCCAGCGCCGCATTGAGATCTGGTGCCCGGCGGATGTTGCCGACATCGGACAGGGCGTTTGAAATCAGGTGCCATTCATCTTCCGCATGGGTCAGAACCAGTATGTCTTTCATTTAAAACCCCACAAAGGATTTCTGCCGCTCTGCCGTAGGATAGATGCTGATCCGTCAGAGGTGGTATTTATTAACAACACCCAGTGGTTATGTCAACAGGGCCAAAGCAGGATCGGTATATACCGGTTTCACGTTTTTAACGTTGGTATTTTTATTGCATACCTTTGCGTTAAAAATATTTTCGGGGGGAAGGGTAATCATCTTTCTCAATAAGAAACCCGTCGTCTTTGATCGGGATTCTATCTGCCCTTCCCCCCTTCCTTTACTTTGATAAAAACAACCGGATCATCAAGAAAGAGGAAGAGAGGAGTTTGACAGAATGCGTGCTGTTCTTGTTTTCCCACCGAAAGCAGGTGCCACATACGTGCCATTAGGTATCGCATCGCTTGCACCCTATATTAAGGCCCGGGTGCCTGATGCCGACGTTCGATTAATTGATTTAAACATTGCACTTTGGCACCTCCTGGCAATAGAAGACCCTGAAGGCCATGATCTCCTTGCATTTACCCAAGGAAAGGCCGGGCAATTTCTCGACCACGGACAAACCCGATACTATAAACAAGTATGGGACCGGCTTCGGCGCCGGATGACCCATGTGGGTGAGCAAGCCAGGTTATATCTTGAGACCGGTGAAGCCGATCAAGAATTCCTGTCCATACTTGGGAGTCAGGTAGATCCGGTTCTCTCATTAGAGGCTGGATTCGTGGGGATTTCAGTTCTTTTTCCGGAACAAGTCTCGTTTGCTGCCGCACTTGCCAGAGCACTCAAACATACCCTGAATATCAAAGGGCTTTCCCGGGTCAGGATTGTTTTAGGCGGGGCTATGATGTCGGCGATGCCGGTAACAGAGCTACTTGAAGCGGTGCCTGAAATTGATGCCGTGGTCTGCGGTGAAGGAGAAGAAGCTGCTGCTGCGCTCTGTGAGGGTCGTCCATTAAATGCAATCCCCGGCCTGATTTACCGGGAAGGCGATCATATCCGTATCAATAAGAAAGCCCAAACCCTTTCATTGAAAGGATTGTCGGCCCCTGATTTCTCAGAACTTCCTCTTGACAGGTATTTTAATCCGGTTCCGGTACTCCCGGTTCTTTTCTCAAGGGGATGTGCCTGGCGGCGGTGCCGTTTCTGCTCACACAATTTTTCCTTTGGCGGGCATCGTAAAAAAGAGGTTCGTGACTTTGTGGCCGAGATGGCCATTTATACACAATCGCTTGGCGTCCGCCACTTTTATTTTGCCGATGAGTATATTACGCCCGACGATATGGATGCCATCTGCCAGGAAATCATGGCGCAGAAGCTCAATATTCATTTTCATATACTGGGCAAGCCGACTGCCGATTGTACCCAGGCGCGCCTTGCACTCTGGTTGGCCGCCGGTTGCCGCTGGATCGGCTGGGGAATTGAAACCGGGTCCCAGAGACTGCTTGATCTCATCAATAAAGGCACACGCGTTGAGGAGATAGAATCCGTGATCAACCATTCAGCGTCTGTCGGTATTTCAAACCTCGGTTTGATGATCTTCGGCCTGCCGACCGCAACAGATGAAGACCTGGACCTGACTCTGGATTTTTTGTCCCGGACATACCCAAGTTTCAGCGGGTTGACCGCCAGTGCTTTTGTTTTGTTTGAAAAAACGTATTTTGCGCGAAATGCCGGGCATTTCGGTATGCGCATTGAAGGCAGAACACCGTTGATTAACAGTCAGGGAAGGGTTGTCCGCAGTTTTCGGCTTAAATTCAAAGAAATCTCTTCGGACAGATCATTGAGGACACCGCGCGGAGCGCTCGAGGTTGCCCGGTGGCAGCGGTTCAGGAAATGGCTGGGAGATCTGCCGTTGTTTGAACAGCTTCCCACAGAGCACTATCTGATCCATGTGTCGGCATCCGAATCTCCTCTGAAAGATCCCTCACAGGATGAAACCGATGCCCAGCCCATTTGATCCAGGATAGGAGGTCTCGGGCATTCAAGTGTTGCCGAGGTCTCTGGATGTCCGGGGAAAAAATCCAATGTATGTTTTGAAGATTGAAGTCTTCCGCGGAAAACCGGAAGCAGACTTTTTTGAACCCGTACAGGCTCTATATCATGGTGGAGACATCCAACAAGGCCTTGTCCAGGCGTTTGGCTGAAATTTTGAACCGGGTTTTCAACTCCTGGGCATATACGGAAATTTTATACTCCTCCAGCATCCAGAAAAACGCTTCCACTGCGTTGGTTTTTTCCTTTGAAGAGGCCTGGTCAAGGCTTGAAATCAGGTGGGCAAGTTTTCGTTCATAGGGTGCGACAAGTTCTTTTTTCTGGGCTTCTTTGGCCGGGTTGTCAACCCAGCGCCTGGCACGGATGGAGAGGCATTCCAGATTTTTTGGCAGCAGTGCAATCCGGTTTAAATCATAGAGTTCCAGATAATTGGCCGGACACAGGTTTTTAAGTTCATTGAATATTGCTGTTAATGCTTCAAAAATCACCGGTCGGTCTTTGGCCGCAAGACTTAAGTTTTGCAGCAGATCAAAACAGGCGGCGTATTCCCGGCCAACAGTTAAAATGTTTTCCATGGCTTTCAGGCCAAGGGTATACAGCTTCGGACGAATCGTCTGCACATGGGCGTCAAACGCCGTTTGAGTAAAAATTTCTTTTTGAAAAAAGGCCTTTGCCATGGCATTGTATGCCATTGCGGCAAAGGTCGGGCGGTCATTGAAGTAGGGTGCGATCCGGCCTAAGCCCTCGGTTCTGTTTATATCTTTTTTCAATGCCTTGATATCATCGGGGAACATGATTTCAAACAGGCGGCCCACCCCTTGGAGGTGGCTTTCCAAGGCTGCTTCCCTTGTTTTAAATAAGGTTAACGTCACCCCATCGTTGTCTTGCCCGCAGCAAAGACCTGGAAAGGCTTTGCGCCGGGTGCCGTTGCCTTCGTCCAGCGGGATTTCCCGTTCAATGTCAGCAAAATTCCATTCCCGGATCCCTGTTTTTTCAAATGCCTTTTTTGCCTGTTCAAAGGCATTTGTCTTTGGGGCAGGGCGCTGGGTGGCAAATGCCCCTAGTTTGGATAAGTCCCTTAGGGATTTGATCTCCTTGTCTTTGTGGTCCCGGATGGAAATCCGCATTTTCAAGTGATCCGCAAGATCCGCATCCGACCAGGCTGAGGCGGGGATCACAAGGTTGAAATGTTTTCGAATGACACCGGAGAGCTTTGAGTATAAAGGCACATCCGAGTCGGGCAGATGGTCTGCAATAAAATCCGCCCGCTGCTGGATGGGCATCAGCTTTACCCGATGGGCTTTGGGCAGTGCTTTGATCAAGGCGGCGATCTTCTCCCTGAGCAGTCCCGGCACCAGGGTCTCCACCTGGTGGGGGGAGATCAGGGCCGCATCCTGGCTTGGCACTTTAAGGGTCACCCCGTCTGTCTTTGCCCCGGGGTTAAATTCGTAATCCAGGGCAAACTCCCCCTGGTCCGTGGCAAGGGTGTCTGGGAACCGGGCCAGCAACGCCTGGTCCACATCGGTTTTCTGCAGGTCTTCACGTGTCATGCGTAAGAAGGCATCATCTTTTTTATCTTTGATGAATTTGGCAAAGGTTCGGATGTTGTAAAAGGGTTTGGGCAACCGGGACTGGTAGAACAGATAGATTTCATCTTCCGAAGCCAGGATGTCCCGCTGCCGGGTTTTGTCCTCCAGGGTTGAGATCTCCTCAATGAGATTTTTGTTGTGGGCCATGAAGCCGAATTCCTGGAATATCTCCCCCTGGACCAGGGCATGGCGGATGAACAGTTCCCCGGACTCCTCGGGATTGATTTTGCCATAGGCTACGGATCTGCCGCTTGCAAGGATAAGGCCGAACAAAGAGACCTGTTCGGATGCCACCACCTCCCCGCGTTTTTTTTCCCAGTGGGGATCGCTGTAGGTTCGGGTGCAAAGGCTTTGGCCGATCTCTTCAATCCAGGCCGGGTCAATATTGCCCACACACCGGGCAAAAAGCTGGCTGGTCTTGACATATTCGGCAGCCACAATCCAGTTGCCGGCTTTATTAAACAGGCCGGAACCCGGAAAAATGACAGCCTGTCTTCCCTTGGCTGCCGTGAAAATGTTTTTCTCTTTTTTCTGGGCAATGCCGGCCAGATATCCATGCAGAAGGGCCTTGTGGATAGCAGCATACAAGGGACCGCCATGCTCAAACTGGCCGGCCTTGAGATCAGGGGAGGCTTGGGCGGCAACTGAAGGTTCGGTCTGTTCAATGCCATGCTCTTTGATCATCCTTGTAATCTGACCATGGATATCCTGCCACTCCCGCAGCCGTTTGAAGGAAAGAAAATTTTCAATGCACCATTTGCGTAGGGCCGAACGTGATTTCAGCCGCCTTCTGGCGTCTATGCATGCATTCCAGATATTGAGCAGGGTAATAAAATCTGATGCCGGGTCCTTGAACTGGGCATGTTTCTGGTCTGCGGCCTGGACCTTGTCTGTTGGGCGCTGACGGATGTCGGACACGGTCTGGGCCGTGGTAATGACGACCGCTTCTTTAAGTACACCCGTATCTCCGGCATTGAGCAGGATGCGGGACAGTTTCGGGTCCATGGGCAGCCTGGCCATCAGCCGGCCCGAGGGGGTGAGCCGGTATTTTTTGCCCGGCTTTTTGGAGGCACCCGTTTTTTTTCCGGGCCTGTTGGCTGCAATGGCATCCAGTTCCAACAGCGTGTCAAACCCATCCTTGATGCTTTTGGGGGCAGGGGGGTCAATAAAGGGAAAGGTGGACACAGCTTCAAGCCCTAGGGCGATCATGCGTAAGATAACTTCAGCCAGGTTGGAGCGCAAAATTTCAGGCGTTGTAAAAAAGGGTCGGCCATTGAAATCATCTTCATCATAAAGCCGGATACACACCCCGTTTTCCACACGGCCGCATCGGCCCATGCGCTGGTTGGCGCTGGATTGGGACACAGGACTGACCGGCAGTGCCGTGGTCCGGGTTCTTGGAGAATAGGCAGGAATCCGGGCAAGGCCTGTGTCCACCACATATTTTATGCCGGGGATGGTCAAAGAGGTTTCCGCCACATTGGTTGAGACCACCACCTTTCTGCCTGGGCCGGAAAGAAAGACCTTTGATTGTTCACCGGCAGACAGCCGGGCAAACAGCGGCAGAATCGTGACTCCGGAAAGGTTTTTGCCTTTAAGTATTTCCATGGTCTCTCCGATATCCTGTTCCGTGGGCATGAATATCAGAATATCTCCGGTATGGGTGCGCATTAACAGATCGGCGGTCTGTCGTGCGGCTGCTTCCACGTAACCCTGGTCATCCGGGGCACCGGTGCTGTCCCCATCATTATTCTCATCTTCAATGGGGGCATAGATCAGTTCAACCGGATACATCCGGCCCGACACCTCAATTACCGGGGCATTGTCAAAGGCCCTGGAAAATTTTTCCGTGTCAATGGTGGCACTGGTGATGATCAGTTTGAGATCCCGGCGCTTTTTGACAAGGCCGCGCAGAATACCTAACACAAAATCAATATTGAGGCTGCGCTCATGGGCCTCATCCACAATCAGGGTGTCATATTGATTTAAAAAGCGGTCCTGCTGGGTTTCAGCCAACAAAATGCCGTCGGTCATCAGCTTGATATAGGCGTTATCCGGCGTGTGGTCATCAAACCGGATTTTGTATCCCACGGATTGCCCCAAAGATTCGTTGAGTTCAAAGGCAATGCGTTTGGCCACGGTCATGGCGGCAATGCGCCGGGGCTGGGTGCAGCCGATCATGCCCGAAATTCCCCGGCCCGCTTCCAGGCATAATTTGGGAATTTGGGTGGTTTTACCTGAGCCGGTTTCACCTGAAATGATGACCACCGGATGGTCCTGTATGGCCTTAATGATTTTGTCTTTTGCCGCATTGATGGGCAAATCCTGGTCAAACCGGATATTTTGGGGCATATTGTCCATGCGCCGCTGCCTGGTATCAGCCGAGGCCTGGGCTTTTGACAGAAGATTTTTTAAAAAATTTTTGCCTGGCTCTTTGCCGGATTTGCCTTTGCTGCGCAAGGCCCTGGTCAACATATACCGGTCCCGGCACATGGCCTTTGGAATAAGCACTTTAATCTGATCTGTAACTGACATAATACCGCCAATAGTAGCCAAGGTTTTGAAAATGTCAAATAAACCGTTGGGCACGCACAGCTATTTTTTTTATTGACATGCATTTTGGAATAGGGGAATAAAAGCATTACCCCAATCGTTGGGGGATATTTCCGGGGCAACAGGGGGCGTGCTGTAGTCAAATCAAAGCTTGTGATCCTGCCGTATCCTCAAAAAGCAACCCAATCGCCGACAGGTCGAATGGCTATATGTTTGCCTCTCTATTTTAAATATGATAAGAAAATCGGATTATGACTCAGATCATCAGTATTGCCAATCAGAAGGGTGGGGTGGGTAAAACCACCACAGCAGTTAATCTGGCGGCTTCCCTTGCCCAACTGAAAAAAAAAGTGCTGCTTGTGGATTGTGATTCCCAGGCCAATGCCACAACTGCTCTTGGGGTGGATAAACCCTCCCTGCAAGCATCTTTGTATGACGGTTTGATAGGAGAAACCGGCATTGAGGATATGCTTTTGCCCACCATGCTCAAGGGAATGACCCTGGTGCCGGCCAATGTTGATCTCATTGGATTTGAAGTGGAAATGATGTCGTCCTCAAAAAGGGAGGCTCGTCTCAAGGAACTTTTGGTTCCTGTGGCTGATCAATTTGATTTCATTCTCATTGATTGTCCGCCTGCGTTAAGTCTTTTAACGTTGAACGCTTTTTCCGCAAGCCATTCCGTCGTCATACCATTGCAAAGTGAATTTTTTGCCCTGGAAGGATTAGGGCAGCTTTTAGATACAATCAAGCGGGTTAAGAATGCATTTAATTCAAGTCTGACCATCAAAGGTATTTTGCTGACAATGTTTGACCGCAGGACCAATTTATCCCAGAATGTGGTGGATGATGCCAGGCAGTATTTCAAAGATCTGGTGTTCAAGACAAAAATTCCCCGCAATGTGAAGCTTGGAGAAGCCCCAAGTTATGGTTTGCCGGTTATTCTGTATGATAAAACATCACCAGGCGCTAAAAGTTATATGTCCTTTGCCAGGGAACTTTTAAAGCGATCATGAATAAGAAACGCAAAAACACCGGTCTAGGCCGGGGCATATCAGCGCTTATCCCCGATATGGAAGGCCCCGAAGCCAATTCGGATTTTTTCTTTTGTAATGTTGATCAGTTAGCTCCTAACCGCTACCAGCCGAGAACCCGGTTCAGTGAGGAGGAACTTGAACGGCTTACCCAGTCCATTGCCGAACAGGGCGTGCTCCAGCCCCTTTTGGCCCGGAAAATGGATGGCGCCTATGAGCTGATTGCCGGGGAGCGCCGCCTGCGGGCCGCAAGAGCGGCCGGACTTGCCCAGGTACCCGTCATTATCCTCAACCTGACGGATGAGCAGGTTCTTGAAGTTTCGATCATCGAAAATATCCAAAGGGAAAACCTCAACGTGCTTGAGGAGGCCGAAGCGTATTACCGGCTCATTGACGAGTTTGGATACACCCAGGAAAAAGTGGCCGAGAAAATCGGCAAGAACCGGTCCACCATTGCAAACCTGCTGCGTCTGCGCAGCCTGCCCGAAGAGATTAAAGAGGGGCTGATTGCCGAAAAGATCAGCATGGGACATGCCCGGGCACTGCTGGGGGCAGGCGCTGTTGATAATCAGCTTTATTTGTTTAAGCAAGTGATGGAAAAACATCTGTCGGTGCGGGAAACCGAACGTTTGGTGAATCAGGCTAAAAAACAGCCCCAAAAAATCGCAAAAAAAATTACTGCGGACGAAAAAAAATTTCTGGAAGAGACTTCGTCCCAAATATCCTCCCGGATCAATTCTCCGGTCCTCATCAAAAAAAGTGGGGGCCGTGGACGCATCGAAATCAAATTTTCCTCCGGGTCTGAATTTAACCGTCTTGTGGAGTTGCTGAGCAGAATTTCATGAAAATTTCAATTGCTAAAACCGCCGGTTTTTGTATGGGCGTCCGCCGGGCTGTGGACATGGTGCTGGATGAATCCAATAAGGCCAAGGAACCCATTTATACCTATGGCCCTTTAATCCATAATCCCCAGGTTCTGGAGATGCTGGAAAGCAAACATATTTTTCGGATGGATACAATTCCTGAATCCGGAAAAGGCATTGTGCTCATCCGGGCCCACGGGGTACCGCCCCAGGATGAAAAAGCCCTGGCTGATGCCGGATTCACCGTGGTCAATGCCACGTGTCCCCGGGTGGTACGGGTTCAGGTGATCATCGATAAATATTCAAAAAAAGGTTACGACACCATTATTCTGGGCGATGAAAAGCATCCTGAGGTGATCGGGCTTCTGGGATATGCCCGGGACAAGGGGCATACAGTCACCAGCTTGGATGAGCTTAAAGCGCTTCCCAGGTTCGAAAAGGCAGTGGTAGTGGCCCAAACCACCCAGAATACTAAAATTTTTGCGGATATTAAGGCCTGGTGTCTCAAAAACGTTTCCCATTACGAAATCTTCAACACCATCTGCGATTCAACGGAAAAGCGTCAGGATGAAGTCAGGCAAATGGCCGGTACCCATGACGCAGTGATTGTTGTGGGAGGAAAATTTTCCGGAAATACAAAGCGCCTGGCCCAGGTTGCTGCGGAAACCGGTAAGCCGTCCATGCACATTGAACAGGCATCGGAAATCGACTATGAATCCATTTCCCATGCACAATCCATTGCCATTACCGCAGGGGCCTCCACCCCTAATTGGATTATCAATGATACCTGCAGCAGAGTGGAACAGGCGTTCAGGGAAAAACAACCCGGCCGGGGAAAAGTGTTGGCCGTGCTGGATGTGTTGATGAAAACCAACATTATTCTGGCCGCAGGCGCTGCCTGCCTGACCCTGGGAACAGCCATGATTTCCGGCGCCCAAAATCCGGGTATACCGGCTGTCATTGCCATGTTTTATATTCTTTCCATGCAGATCATGAACAACATGATGACCATCGGGTCCGACACCTACAACAAACCGGACCGGGCAGCCCTTTATAAGCAAAACAAGGGATGGCTTTTGTTGGTGGCGTTTCTGTCCGGTGCGATTGGGCTTTACCTTGCCTGGACAAGGGGATGGGGGTACTTTGGTGTGCTGCTTATCATGATGTTGTTGGGCATGTCCTATTCCCGTGCCATTTTTCCCTCTTTTTTCTCCGGACGTAAAATTTACCGGCTTAAAGATGTGCCCGGATCAAAAACCATTCTTATTGCAGCGGCATGGGGGATTGTCACAAGCCTGATGCCCGGAATCAGCCTTAAGGCAAATCCGGGGCTGACCCTGGTCGCCTTTGTGTTTGCCACAGGACTTTCGTTTGCCAGGACCGCCTTTATGGATATCCTGGCTGTCCAGGGAGACAGAATTACAGGCAGAGAAACTCTTCCCATTCTTCTGGGTAAAAAGAAAAGCCTTAAATTTGTTCATTATACTCTTGTGGCCACAATGATCATCCCTTTAATTTTATCTGTCTGGATGTCGCCTGTTGTCTGCGGCCTTGCCCTGATACCGGCTTTTATGTTTATATTAACCATACGATATAATAAAGACAGTGGTATTTCCGCCAACTTTTATGAGTTCTGGTTCGAGTTCCCCTTGTTGTTTGCAGGCATCATTGCTGTTGCCGGTTGACGATTGTCCTGATAGTGAATAGGAATTTTTATTTCCTAACAACTAACAGCCGTCCGAAAGGCGACAATTTAAGGAGGATGTTGGGAAAATATGGCAGACGATGGGTCAAAACAAGGGAAGACTGCGCCGCTGATTGGAATCCTGGCTGTTAAAAACGAATTCATCAGTGAAGAACAGTTGCAAAAGGCCCTTGCCCAATGCACAGGGGACAATGATGTCGAAGAAAAGCTTAAGGCATATTTCCTTGCCGAAAATTTAATTTCATCCCAGAATATTCACCGGTTGACGATGGCAGTCAAGGCCGTTTCCATCCACCAGCAGGAATATCAGTTCGGTGCCATTGCGCTGGCCAGGAAGGTTGTGAATAAAAGCGTCCTGGATTTGGCCTTGGAGGAACAAAAAGAGCAGTTTAAAAAAGGACAAAAGCCCAGGCGTATTGGTGATGTGATGGTGGAAGCAGGTATGATCACCATAAAACAGCGGGATGAAATACTCAAACTTCAAAACCGGTCCTGCAAGCCGCCCGATTTGGCTGACAAACCGTTGTCACCACCAAAACCCGTGGCGGACGGTCTGATGCTCGGCCATGAAGCGCATCCCGCACCTGCAAATAATATCACGGGGGAAACCCTGCAATCCGATAATGGCCTGGTCCTTGACCGGCTGGAACAGGTGACACAGATCTGCGGTGGCATTTTGCTCCAGGTCTCCTGCGATCATCTCTGTGCATTTTTATCAAAACTCTGTGACATGGATCCGGATATCCCGGCCGTGGTCATTAGAACGGCCCTGGCGGAAAAAGGCGTTGTTTTTGGTCTGGCAGCGGATGACCGGATAGAGGCCTTTATCAAATCCCCCATTGCGGATTCGGTACTTTTCAATGTGGCCCAGGGGATAGAGCCGTCCCCGGGTAAAGATACCAAAATTGAGTTTTTTTTTAATACGGATTATCTGAGAACCGGTGGCATGGATGATTCCGGCAATATTGATTTTAAACACTGGGGCCCAAGACCGTCGGTGGAAAAAGGCACGGTGCTGGCTGAAAAAATTGCGGGGAGCACCCCCCAGCCCGGCAAAGATGTCTTCGGCAATGCCGTTTCGGCAATGAAACAAGCGGATGATCCCTTTCGTGCCGGCGTCGGCGCAGAGCTGTCCGAGGACGGTAAAAAAGTGTTGGCCACGGTCCGTGGGGCCCCCAGGATCACCCTGGCCGGGTTGATTGTTGTCAATGAAGAATCCGACATTAACGGGGATATCGAGAAAGAGACCGGGCCTGTTGACGTTGGCTGCAACATACGTGTCACCGGAAGCATAAAAGCCGGGGCCAAGGTTTGCGGTGCTGATGTTTCCGCACAGGAAATATCCAACAGCATTGTGGAAGCCGACGGAGATTTGACCATTGCCCGTGGCATCAATGACGCCCGGGTGTACGCCCGGGGAAATGTGTATGCCCAATCCATCAGCAATAGCGAAATTGTCTGTATGGGTGATGTGTTTGTTAAAAAAGAGATTGTGGATTCAAAAATTGAATGCTCCGGGGCTTGTTCCATTATCACTGGTATGGTGGTTTCAAGCCGGGTGTCCGCTAAAATGGGATTCATGGCCCAGCGTGTGAGTTCCGGAACATCCGGCCCTTCCAGGATCAGGGTCGGGCATGATGCGTTTACCGCCCGGGAACTTGAAAAAAACAGTGCCGGTACAATGCGGTTGGACGAAGAAATCCTGAACTTTGGCAAGAAAAAGAATGCCGTTCGCAGTCAGGCTTTTGGTCTTAAAAAGCAGATGAGCGAACTGGAGCGGGTCAGGGATCGGCTACTGGCTGAATACCGGGAAATAGATTCCCGGTCGGACCTGCCTTGGGGTGACCGGGAATCTTTGGGTAGTCGTTTGACGGGACTTAAAAAAAATCTAACGGTTTCAGAAACCAAAATACAGACATGTGCAAAAAAAATTAAAGACTTTGTAAAACAGGCCGCAAAAATAGACCAGCAGATTTTCGAACCTGCGGTGTTAAAAAAGGCTCTGGAAGATGAGAAAAAAAATCTGATCCGCTGGTCAGAGCATATCCCCGGAAAAGCCCGGGTGGTAGTGGTTGATGAGATCGTCTCCGGCACTGTTATTATGGGGCTGCACAGCACATTCGTGCCAAAGACTGATCTTTACCATGTCCGGATCACCGAACGGCCTGTTAAATCCGATGATGGGGAAGACTCCCAGATATTTTACCAGATGCAGGTGGACGATCTTTGATCGCGCGCCCTGAGTTGTTCATCTGTGTTGCCGGATTGTTTAGATCCCCTGGCGATGATTTCCTTTGGATGTTAGACATCCAAGATCCCTTTTTGTTGCACGCCGCCCCCACACATCAGGGTCAACGCACGTAAACATTCTAGCTATAGTCTTGTTGTGCCAGCCATCATCTTTTATCCGAACACCACATCCTGCAAATGTTGTTTATTCATTTCAGATGGATGGCCTACTGTCCGCTGGTTCGCAAAGAAGCAGTTCTTCTATTTTTTTGTCCTTTTCTTGCCAGATTTGATTGAGCCAATCACAGAATTGTTGCTTGTACCCGTCATTATTAAAGTAATCACCGATCATTTGTTTGCTTACAGGGAATACATCAACGTCCACAATAATCCGTTTTGTTTTGCCTGAAATGTAATCCCAGAAGGTCGGCACTCCGCCCGGATAGGCAATGGCAACATTAACAATATTGTGAAGGTATTCGCCCATGGAGCCCAACACAAAGGCAATACCGCCGGCCCGGGGCAAAAGGAGCCGGTCAAAGGGCGAGTTTTGGCGTTCATGTTTTTCCGGGGTAAACCGGGTGCCCTCCACGAAATTCATCACCGACACCGGGGTGTGCTTGAATTTTTCACACGCCTTGCGTGTACGTTCGAGATCTTTGCCTTTCAGGTGGGGATGGGCCTCAAGAAATTTTTTTGAATACCGTTTCATAAACGGAAAATCCAGGGCCCACCAGGCAAGGCCCAGAAAAGGGACCCAGATCAGCTCTTTTTTTAAAAAAAATTTCAGCATGGGGATTTTGCGGTTAAAAATTTTTTGCAGCACCAGGATGTCCACCCAGGACTGGTGGTTGGATATGACAAGATACCAGTCCTTTTTTTTCAACCGGGTCAACCCGTTCACCTGCCAGTCTATTTTGTTGAACAAATCACAATTTATGCCGTTGATGCTGATCCAAAGGGTTGCAATCCAGATAAGGAATTTGTCCAGCCATACAATCATCCCTTTAAAGGGTATGATAAATTTTAAAATAGATGTTAAAATCAAAGGCACAGTCAAACAAATGGTGTTTATTAAATATCCGGTAAATGAAAGCGCCCCCTTAACCGGGGAGGGAAGAAAATCCAGCATGACTGATACACCCTTTTTATAAAATTTTTATGGCATTCATAATGTTTTTCTGCATATAAGGTCAATATCTTAATTAAAATTAAGGGGGACGCTATGAGTGAAAATTCCCATCACTTGATTCTGGGTGAGCTTGTTGATTTTTTAAGTGGCAAAACCATTACGGACACCCACGATGAACGGTACCGCCAGCAAATTGCCCGGCATCTGGTAAACGGGCTTGGGTTTGATAAATCAGATATTGAGGCGGGGCGGGAAATAACCATCCACACCGGTGAACGCAGTTCGGTTGTAAATGCCGATTTTCTGGTTTACATGAATCAGCGCGCGGTCATGATGATCAATTATGCCCCGGGCTCCCTTGTGACCCGGCGTCTGCCCACTCTGGCATTGTCTCGGCTGATCTTTGATTACCAGATCCCTTTTGTGGTAGTCACCAATGGCCAGGATGCCGAACTGATTTCAGGAAAAACAGGCAAGGTCGAAGGGGAGGGGATGTCTGCCATTCCCGGGCCTGATCATCAAATAATAAAAACACTACCGGATGAATTTGAAACGGTGTCCGCCAAACGGCGCGCTCAGGCAGAAAAGATCGCGTTTGCCTGCTTGGTGGACGGGTCCTGTATTGTGGAAAACTATTGTGACGAATGTTGATTTGATAAAACCCGCTTCAGGTAAAAACCCGTATGGGACAATGGTGAACAGGCCACTTGTTCCGGGGTGCCCCGGGCAATGATCTGCCCGCCCTGGTCTCCGCCTTCCGGGCCAAGATCAATCACATAATCCGCACATTTAATGACATCGAGGTGGTGTTCAATGACCACCACGGTGTTGCCTGCACGCACAAGTCTGTCCAGCACAGCCAATAGCCTTTTGATATCATCTGTATGCAGGCCTGTGGTGGGTTCATCCAGAATGTAAATGGTCTTTCCCGTACTTTTCTTGGACAGTTCCTTGGCAATTTTTATGCGTTGGGCTTCCCCGCCGGACAGGGTTGTGGCTGCCTGGCCCAGCTTGATATAGCCCAACCCTGTTTCCACCAGCGTGGCAAGGGTGTGGCGAATGGATGATATATTTCCGAAAAATGCAAGGGCCTGATTGACAGTCATATCCAGGACCTGGGCGATGTTTTTTCCTTTGTACTTTATTTCAAGGGTTTCTTTGTTGAATTGCTTGCCTTTGCACACATCACAGGTCACATAAACATCAGGCAGAAAATGCATTTCAATTTTGACGATGCCGTCCCCTTTGCAGGATTCGCACCTGCCGCCCTTGATGTTAAAACTGAACCGCCCGCCTTTGTACCCCCGGGCCTTTGCCTCGGGTGTCTGTGCAAACAATTCCCTGATATGGGTGAGAACCCCTGTGTAGGTGCCTGGATTGGATCTCGGGGTTTTACCGATGGGGGACTGGTCAATGTGGATAACCCTGTCGATGTATTCCATACCTGAGATGGCTGCATGTTTTCCCACAGGTTTTTCGGATCTGTTAATTGCGCTTGCAAGGGCCTGGTAAAGGGTTGACAGAACCAGGGTCGATTTGCCTGATCCGGATACGCCTGTGACACAGGTTAAACACCCTAAAGGAAAGGAGACATCAATATTCTTCAGGTTGTTTTCACTTGCCTTTTGCACGGTTAAAAACTTTTTGATTCCGATACGTCGGGTTTCCGGTACAGGAATATTTCGTTTTCCGGACAAATACTGTCCGGTGAGACAAGTTGCCTTGAGCAGCTCTTCGGGCGGGCCTGAAAACATCACCTGTCCGCCGTTAACACCTGCCTTTGGACCCACATCAACAATGTGATCTGCAGAGCGCATGGTTTCTTCATCATGCTCCACCACCAGCACGGTATTGCCCAGACTTTTTAAGTGCATCAGCGTACTGAGCAGGCGGGCATTGTCCCGCTGGTGAAGACCGATGCTGGGTTCATCAAGCACATAAAGGACCCCTGAAAGTTTGGAACCGATCTGGGTTGCCAGCCGGATACGCTGGCTTTCTCCACCCGAAAGGGTTGCTGCGGACCGGTCAAGCGTCAGATAGTCAAGGCCCACATCTTCCAGAAAGGAGAGCCGTTGGGACAGTTCTGCAAGAATGGATTTAGACACAGCCTTTTCCCTGCCGGTCAAATGAAGTGTGTTTATAAAATGAGCTGCCCCCTTGACGGACATGGCCGTGATCTGCTGGATGGTTGTATCCGCCACCTGTACTGCCGAAGCACCGGGATTCAGGCGGGAGCCGTTACACTTGGAACAGACGTTATGGCCCATGTATTTGCCGAGGTCTTGTCTGACAGATGCTGATTTTGTATCCCTGAAACGGCGGGCAAGCTGCTCAATTACACCTTCAAAAGGTTTTTCATAGACGATTTTTTTGCCGGCCTGTTCAACATAAAAGGGGATTTTATGGGTGCCGGAACCAAAGAGAATAACCCGCTGAAAGTCTGCGGAAAGGTTTTCAAAAGGGGTGTAGATATCTTGATTATAATGGGTCACCAGGGCATCTAAAAATTCCATATGACGAACGGAATCCTTTCCGGCCCAGGGCAGGACTGCCCCCTGGCGCAGGGACAAATGATGGTTTGGAATAATTTTTCCAGGGTGAAACTCCCTTAAATGGCCTAGGCCGTCACAATGGGGGCATGCACCCTGGGGGGAATTAAAGGAAAAGCTTGCCGGATTAAATTGTGGATAAGAGATACCGCAGGTGTGACAGGTGGCGGTTTCACTGAAAAGGGTCTGTGTTTTTAGGTCCAGATTGTCAATGATCACCTGTCCTTGGGCAAGATTCAATGCGGTTTCAACGGAATCGGTTAGCCGTTGTTCGATCCCTTGTTTTAAAATCAGCCGATCCACCACAACATCTATGGAATGCGCTTTTTTTTTATCAAGCTTTGGTGCCTCTTCAATCAAGCAGACATGCCCGTCAATTTTAATTCGGGCAAATCCTTCTTTTTTCAGGTGATGGATAAGTTTTTCGTGCCCGCCTTTTTTGTTTGATACCACAGGGGCCAGCACCATTATTTTCTTTGCTTTGTCCGGCAATGGAGAAAGAATGCCTTGTATGATCTGGTCTATGGATGAAGATGAGATGGGTTTGCCGCAGATATGGCAGTGGGGGCTGCCGGCCCTGGCAAAAAGAAGCCGCAGGTAATCATAGATTTCCGTGACGGTCCCCACCGTGGATCTCGGGTTGTGGGAGGCGGTTTTTTGTTCAATGGCAATGGCGGGAGACAGTCCTTCTATGGCATCCACATCCGGTTTGTCCATCTGGCCTAAAAATTGGCGGGCATAGGTGGATAAAGATTCCACATAGCGTCTCTGGC
The DNA here is from genome assembly GCF_000373985.1 of Desulfobacter curvatus DSM 3379. Taxonomy (GTDB): domain Bacteria; phylum Desulfobacterota; class Desulfobacteria; order Desulfobacterales; family Desulfobacteraceae; genus Desulfobacter; species Desulfobacter curvatus. The sequence continues at coordinate 28,180 of NZ_KB893079.1, read as the reverse complement.
CTTCGGCATAAAGGGTGTCAAAGGCCAGGGTGGACTTGCCTGAACCTGACAGTCCGGTGACCACGGTCAGGCTGTTTTTGGGGATGCTGACATCAATATTTTTCAGATTATGGGTTCTGGCACCTTTAATTATGATGTGATCAATTGCCATTACGATTGCCATGCCTTTTTTGATTAACCGCCTGGAGAGCTGCCATTTTAATGGCCTCTTTCATGCTTGAGGGGTCTGCTTTTCCTGTCCAGGCAATGTCATAGGCGGTACCGTGGTCCACGGATGTGCGTATAATGGGAAGACCGATGGTGGTGTTCACCCCGTCCCTGAAATGTACCAGCTTGAAAGGGATCAGTCCCTGGTCATGGTACATGCAGATTACGCTGTCAAACCGCCCTTCAACAGCGTGGAAAAATACGGTGTCCGGGGGTAAAGGTCCGGTAATATCAACCCCTTCTTTTTGTGCCTTTATCACTGCCGGTAAAATGATATCCGCTTCTTCGTTGCCGAACATACCCTGTTCGCCTGCATGGGGATTGAGGCCTGCCACGGCAAGTCTGGGGGTTTTGATGCCGAATCTTGTGATCAATGTGTCCCGGGTCAGATTGATGATTCTTGTTATTTCATGAGTGGTTAGTTGCGCCGGTACCTGGGACAAAGGAATATGAATGGTCGTTAAAACCACTTTTAGGCGCGGTCCTGCCATCATCATGGCAAAATTGTCCGTGCCTGTTTTATGTGCAATTAATTCAGTATGACCGTGAAAGGATGATCCGGCCAGTTTCAGGCCAGTTTTGGTAATGGGTGCTGTGACCAGGGCATCAATGGCACCGGACAGGGCAAGATCCACCCCGGTATTGATATAGGTTTCCATGGCGCTTCCGGTCTCCGGGGTGGGGCCCCCAAGCTTAGTGACATCCGGGTTCAGGCTGGAAAGGCAAACCAGAAACCCCTTGGGACAATTAGAGAAATCGTAATTCAAATCGTCTGTCATGACTAACTCATGTAGCGCAACCGAATTTACATCTGCCTTTTTGAGTATTTCGGCATCTCCTAAAAGAACAGGCGTGCATAAATTTATAATTTCAGGGTCGGTAAGGCTTTTTATAATAATTTCAGGGCCAATACCTGTAGGATCTCCCATGGTTATGCCAAGAAGCGGCCGGTGTGAATGGTTTTTCATGATTAGAGATTGCTTTCGTTTATATGTTAAAGCTAAATATATACTATTGACTAAACTGGGTGTAAATAAAATTTAGGGACGAATTTGTGAAACCCTTATAAATTTTAGGATTGATCGTTTTTTTAGAATTTTGTTTAATTCGGAGGAATTCAAAGAAAATCGTTAAAAACCGGAGGATTTTTTTTTTACATTCTTTGCGAATATTTTGTTTTTAAAAAAATACCTTTTGAAAATAGGGATTTGTCGAACCCATTGTAATCAGAAAGAATTTTGTTTGTTTCACAAAAAATACCCTGTAAAAACAAGTTATTGAAAAAATATACCACACGTTATTCTAACTGGGACCTAACTATCGTTATTCCATTTGACCAGAAAATCAGATTCGCATAAAAGGGACTTCAACATACTAAACTCACTATAACCACTGTTAATATCAAACCTCTTAAGCCGCTTTACTTTGCTTAGTATTGTCTGGAAGGCTGTGTATTGTTTAATGGATTCATTTATCAAAGAAGTCAAATCTCATATTAAAGAATTAGTTCCAGACCATTGCTATCGAATGTGGATCGAACCTGTAAGATTATCCGCCCACGATGCTGAAACTATTGTCTTGTCAGTGCCCAATGACTTCTATGTCAAACGGCTCAAAGAGAACTATCTGGGCTATTTTGAAGAAGGTTTTTTGCGTTTAGGCAAAAAAGCCCGCATTGAATTCAAGGTCTGCCAAAAAAAATCAGGTAAATCAAAATCAGGCACCGGCCAGACTCAAAAAGGCCGGACACAAAAAACACCCGGAGTGCTGCCCGTCATTCCGGTGGCTGACGGTGTTCCTCCCGAATTTCATCCCCAGCTTCCCGGCATGACACCGGCATTCAATTGCGGGCGCATGTTGAAAAAAAATTTCACATTTGATGATTTTGTGGTGGGGGATAATTCGAGCTTTGCATATACAGCATCTTTATATCTGGCCCAAGGCAAACTTAACGGGACCGGGGTGCTTTTTCTTTTGGGCAAGACAGGTCTTGGTAAAAGCCATCTGTCCCAGGCCGTGGGCCACCATATGCTCGCGCACGATGGGGGCCAGCGGGTTTTTTATGTCACGGCCGAAGATTTTACCAATGAAATGATCTATTCCTTGAGAAATAATAGTATTGATCAGTTCAAGGAAAAATACCGTCTTAAATGTGATGTGCTGATCCTGGAAGATGTCCATTTTTTGACGGGAAAGTCTGCAACGCAGAAGGAGCTTGCCATGACTCTGGACTATCTGATTGATGCAGACAAGAAGATTATTTTTTCAGGCTGTGAACGGCCTGATGAGATCCCCAAATTAAATGAAAACCTGAAATCCAGGCTGAATATGGGGGTTGTCACGGAGATCAAGGCACCTGATTTCGGCACCCGGGTAAAAATTTTAAATAAGAAATCCAAGGCCATTCAGTGTGTTTTGCCCACACCTGTGACCGAATATATTGCCCAGGAAGCGTGTAATGATGTCCGCCAGCTTGAAAGTGCTATGTTAAGCGTTGTTACCAGGGGACAGTTGATGAAACGGAACATTGACATTGAGCTTGCCAGGAGTGTGCTTGAAAAAATGAATGGAACACAAAAACGCATAACCATTGACTTGATCAAAAAACTGGTCTGTGAAGCGTTTGATGTGTCTGAACAAGAACTTCTGTCTAAATCCAGAAAACAACGCATTGTTAAACCCCGCCAGGTGGCAATGTTTCTATCAAAGAAGTATACCGATCAGCCCATAAAGCAAATTGGAGCCAGTTTTAAACGGTACCATGCAACAGCCATCTATTCCGTCAATGCCGTTGAAAAGGAATTAAAGCAAAAAGGTCAACGCTACGAGCAGGTCCAGTATTTGACCAACAAGCTTGAATCAGGCCGCTTTTAATTAATCAGTTGGGTTTTACGGCGTAATCATTGTAAATCAAAAGTTTTTCCAAGATATCAATTTTGGGGTGGCGGGACTGCATAACGCAGCATTTTATGGATATCGCGCAATAATTAAAACAGAGCCGGCAGTTTTTATCAAACTCTCCAAAGCAGTCCGGAATGTCCATTGAGTCTTCTTTGATATTCTCTTCTTCCATTAACCGGTCTAATCGTAATTCCATATGAAATTCCAAGGCAAGTGGTTTTTTTATGTTAAATTAGGTTAAAGTATTCGTCTCTTTTTTTCAACCCGGGTTTTGGTAAAAATTGATCATAGGCATTTATACCATGGCCTCAAGTTTTTCCACCAAAGGAGCAAGACTTGATTTTTTATGTGCTGAAACCACAATTCCCTGGTTTAACAACCAGGGTGAATCAAAATTGTCCAAATCAGCCAGATCCATTTTGTTGAATACATACAATGTGGGGATTTTATTCAGATGCAAAGATTTGAGCAACTGGTCCACGGTCTCTTTTTGCTGCATATACCTGGGGTTTGAAATGTCAATGACATGAAGAATAACGTCTGCTTGCTCAAGCTCTTCCAACGTGGCGTGAAATGCTTCTAAAAGCTCCTTGGGCAGATTCTGGATAAAGCCAACGGTGTCGGTGATAATAACTTCCTTATCCCGGGGAAATCTCAGTCTTCGTGAGGATGGGTCCAGTGTGGCAAACAGCCGGTTTGCAGCGATAATGCTGCTCTGGGTCAGGGTATTGAGCAGTGTTGACTTACCCGCATTGGTATACCCCACAATGGAAATGACCGGCAGGTCTCTTCTTTTTCGCCTTGCTTTTTGCTGGGTGCGCTGTTTGCGGATTTTTTTAATCTCTTTTTTCAGGCGGGTGATGCGCTCCCTTGCACGGCGGCGGTTCACCTCAAGCTTGGTTTCCCCGGGGCCCCTGCCGCCAATGCCGCCGGTCAGCCTGGACATGGCCGTATTTTTGGTGATCAGGCGGGGGAGCATATATTCAAGCTGGGCCAGTTCAACCTGGTATTTACCTTCACTGGATTTGGCCTGCTTGGCAAAAATATCCAGTATAAGCTGGGTGCGGTCAATGACCTTCATCTCCACAAAATCTGTGATGGAGCGTATTTGGGAGGGGTTCAGTTCCCGGTCAAAGACAAGCAGTGTCGCATAGTTTTGGATCGCTTTGATAATCAGTTCAGATAATTTGCCTTTTCCCACCACAAATTTGGGATCAATTTTTTTTCTTTGCTGGATGGCCGTGCCCACCACGTTGATCCGGCTTGTCTTGCACAATTCCCTGAGCTCATCCATTGAGACCTGTGCGGAACTGATGCCTTCGGTTGCCGCATTGATCAAAAAGGCATTTTCCCGGCCGGTTTCCGGGCTGTACCGGCGGTTGTGCCGGGAAAGCTCCGATTCAAGTTCAAGAATTTGGGCCTGGCAGTCAATATCCAGATGGTCAAGGGATGTGCCGGGAAGGACTCTGTAAGGCTCCGCTTCAGGATCAGGCAGAATATGGGCAGAGTACACAGGGCCACAAGATCCATCGGCATTCAGGCAGATGGCAGTGATGTAATCCAGGCGCAGAAGGGCAAGGTCGGTGAGGTCATCCCGTGTCAAGGTCTCGTGAGATAAATGTGTGTGAATGCAGCGCAGCCCCTTGAGCCGGCCCGGACCAGGCCGATAATCCGGTGTTACGGGAATAAGAATACGGTGGGGCTCTCCTGCAATGACACAGATGACTTTTCCGTTGCGATCCAGAAGGAGGCCGATCTGGCGGCGGATATCCCGGCTGATGGCAACCATTTCAGTGGCAACCTGCCGGGAAATGATATATTCCGGCGGTGATTTGAGGTTGTAAAGATCTTCAATCCGGTTGATCTGGGCTTTATTCAGCCCGTCAAGGGTGCCGTAGACAATGCGTTTCATTTAAATCCCTGATAAGCTTCGGGTGCCAGTTCCTCAAACCGGGTGTACTGGCCGTTAAATACCATGTGGGCGGTACCAATGCTGCCGTTACGGTTTTTGGCAACAATGATCTCTGCGGTTCCTTTTTTAGGATTGTCCGGCTCTTTATTGTAAACCTCGTCCCGGTAAATAAAGGAAATAATATCCGCATCCTGTTCAATGGCGCCTGATTCGCGTAAGTCAGACATCATGGGCCGTTTGTCCGAACGCTGTTCAAGGGCACGGTTCAACTGGGATAACGCGACAACCGGAACGCTGAGTTCCTTGGCAAGGGATTTTAACGCCCTGGATATTTCGGCAATTTCAAGATCTCTTCGGTCGGAACGAATGGATGATTTCATTAACTGGAGGTAGTCAATGATTACAAGGCCGATGTCTTTGTTGATCTGGAACAGTTTCCTGACTTTTGCCCGAAGGTCCATCACCGATATGGCAGGGGTATCGTCAATGAAAATGGGGATCTCATTGAGAACACCCGCGGCATCCGTAAAATTCTGCCAGTCTTCCGGGCTGAATACCCCACTGCGCAAACGGTTGGCATCCACCCGGGCTTCGGATGTTAACAGCCGCATGGATAATTGTTCTTTGGACATTTCAAGGGAAAATACAGCCACGGGTCTGCGGTAGTGGAACGCGACATTTCTGGCAATGTTCAAGGCAAAGGCCGTTTTTCCCATGGAGGGTCGGGCAGCCAGGATAATAAGGTCCGAACGTTGCAGGCCGGATGTGATTCTGTCAAGCCTTGGATATCCGGTTGAAAGCCCGGCAAGTCCGCCTTCCTTACCCTGCAACTCCTCTAGCTGGTCGATGTTCAGATTGATCAGTTCGGATAGCGGCTTAAAAGAACTGCCGGACTGACGGTCGGCAATTTTCAAGATAGATGCCTGGGACTCGTCAAGTATGTCTTTAAAATCACCTTTGTCTTCAAGGCAGCGTTCAATGGTCGCAGAGCACGCATTGATAAGCTGCCGCAACGTGGATTTCTCACGGACGATCCTGGCATAATGCACGGCATTGACCGCAACCGGGGCAGCATCGGAAATGGCGGCAAGAAAAGCAGGGCCCCCAACGCCTTCCAACTCATCTGTTTCATTGAGTTGGTTGGCAACGGTCACAAGGTCGGCAGGTTCCTCTTTTTTGGAAAGTTCGATGATGGCCCTGAAGATTTTTTTATGCGCCCCTTTATAAAAGTCATCAGGTTTGAGGATCTCAATAATGTCAAGCAGGCTGTCGTTATTGATAAAGATGGCGGACAGAAGTGATGCCTCTGCATCTGTATCATGGGGAGGGGTGCGGTTGAGCAGGTGGTCTGATTTAACGGATTCTTTTTTTGCCATCAATGTCCTTTAAAGAATGCCGGCAGACCTTTGGATTCCAAAGGTCTGCCGGCATAGCCGGAACTAATTTTCCTGTTTTTCTTCTGCGACTACTGTTACGGTGATTTCCGGTTCAACATCCTTATATAAACGGATAGGCACCTTGTATTCACCGGTCTCTTTGATGGGTTCTGCAAGCAGAATGGAGCGGCGTTCAACTTCAACATTCTGTGCATCCAGGGCATCTTTGATGTCATGGGAGGTCACAGAACCGTAAAGATAAATTTCTTCGCGGACCTTAGCCTTGATTGTGATCGCAACTTCTTTGACTTTTGCGGCCATCTCTTCGGCAATTTTTCTTTCTTTGGCAATCTGAAGTTCAAGTTTAGCCCGGGCCTGTTCCATAACCTTGCGATTGGCAGGGGTGGCAAGAACCGCTTTACCCTGGGGCAGCAGATAATTGCGTCCATAGCCTTCGGCCACCTTGCACTCGGTACCGGCGATACCCAAAGTGTCGATGGTTTCCTTTAATATTACTTTCATTGTAAACCTCCAATCCGGCCGCAGTTTTACGGTCCGGCATATATTTTATTTTCGTGATGCAGAAAGTTTCCTGAAATCAATCCAGTTGTCAAAAAAACCAAGACCCACGACAAGGATTAAAACATACACCTGTACGGCAATGAGAAAATAGCAAAATCCTTTCAGTGCCATGGGTACGTTTTTTTTCTGAAAAAAAAAGGAAACAACTGCAATTCCTTGAAAAAAATAAACAAGCATTAAAACAATCAGGCAGTTAATGCCAAAGATTTTCACGGGACCTGCGGGAATCATCAAAGTCATTGCACAGCCGATAAATGCCCAGACCAGTATGTCCGGTGCTTTATACAGATTTAAGCGTTCAATGCTTTTGATGGTGATGCCCTTGCTTTCTAAAAGCTTTCTGATAATCAGGATGTTCAACCACAGGGTTGTCACAAAAGAAATCATGAACATGCCCGGCATGACAATCATCATGGATGATATCAGCTTTTGGGTCATGTCCTGATCCATTCCGATATCAGGAGAGAGCTGTTTGGCAATATTTAGCGACTGATTTATGTAATCGGTCATTAAGGCAGATAATGTTCGTCCCTGGCTGGTGGTGTAGACCATAAGCGCTAAAAAAACAGCGCCTGCGGCTGTTAGGGCGGTCAGTCCCATGGTTTTTTGAATACTCATATGCCGCTCAAGGCATTCTCCTAAAACCATACCGGTTGCCAGAAGCAGCCCAAAGTAAAGTGTGTCAAAAGCGACGCCTTTGGCCATGAGCACGAGTATAAAAAAACTAACCCCCGCAATCAGAGCCCCGCTGTTTCTGCCGAGTTTAAGACGGTAAAAAAGCACCGGCAGGGGCAGAAACAGAAGAACAAATACACCAAGCAGGGGGGCTGCAAACACCACACCATAAATTAGCAGACAGAAAATAATGCCTGTCAAAGTCTCCCTAATGAAAATCGGGTGTGTGATGGATAACGGCATATCCCAAAAACCTGTGAAAACCTTTTTTTTGTTTTAATTTAAGGGGCGACCCACAAAAGGCAGAAGTGCGATCTGCCGGGCCTGCTTGATGGCCACTGTCAGCTTGCGCTGATGTTTGGCACAGGTCCCTGTGATGCGGCGGGGAATGATTTTGCCCCGTTCAGTAATGAACTGCTTGAGTGCTTTGGGATTTTTATAATCAATTTCCATGGAGCTGTCCACGCAGAACCTGCAAATTTTCCGGCGCTGATAGAATCTGTTTTTTCCGCCGCCTCTATGACCTTTAAACATACTTGATCTCCTTTGTGCTTGAATTATTCCTTGGATGCTTCGGCAGGTTCAGATGTCTGTTCAGATTCGGTTTCTTGCGTATCATCCTGATCATCTGCGCTTTCTTCAGCCTCATCATTGTTTTCTTCTGCGTCCTCTTCATCTTCCTGGGATGCAGCTTCTTCTTCCTTGGCGGCTTCGGCAGTTATCCGGGCCGCTTCTTTGGCTTCTTCAGCTTCTTGTTTAAGAGATTCTTCGGTAACGTGTTCCGTGATAAGGATGGTCATGAACTTCATGATAAGATCACTTAAGCGAAAATTTCTTTCAAGCTCTGTGACAAGCGCTCCGGTTCCGCCGTAGGTCAGGCAGACATAGTACCCGCGCAGTTTCTTTTTGATTTCATAGGACAATTTTTTTAAGCCCCATTCATCAATGTTCAGAAGAATACCATTTTCCCTGTCAATGATACCTCTGACTCTTTCGAGCAGCTCTTCACGGGCCTGATCCGACATGTCCGGATCAGCAATGAATACGGTTTCGTACTTCCTCATTTTTCCTCCTTGTGGATATAAAGCCCCGGATCAACCTCATTGTAGAACCCGGAGCAAGGATATAATAATTACGCTTATTGCCCAGCTTTAGGACAACAAAACCATTTTCTATATCATCTTGGGTATATGTGGTCAAGATAATTATCTGAATTTGCCTGGACAATTGCGTGTCGCTTACCTCTGGTTTGATGTGAATTCTTAAACGGATCATGCGGATAATAAGTATTCAGTATCGACGTTTAAATCGAAGTGTCTTCAATTCCCATTTTTCTGGCACGCTTGATCCATTGTTTTCTGGCCAAGATGCGCATGTCTTCCACGTGGTCAGTCTCATCAACGATCTCCATGCCGATAATGCTTTCAATCAGATCTTCAAGGGTCACCAGACCTTCGGTGCCGCCATGCTCATTAACGACAACGGTAATATGGCGGCGATTCTTCAAGGATTGTTCAAAAAGAGATGTCACGGATATGGACTCCGGCACAATGAGTATCTCCCGTTTTAGAACCTTGAGCGTGGCTGCGGTTGGCAACGATGAATTGTCATTCCGGGGGTATTCTGCAGATGTCGGCATTTGGGTTTCATTATTTTCTTTTGTATCGTGAATTTCAGTGGAGATACAATCCTTTGTCGAGTGGATCAAAACCTCATCCTTGAGAATAAATCCGGTGATACTGTCCACGCTATCCGTATAAAGGGGGATTCTTGAAAAGGGTTTTTGGCTGATGACGGGCCGGGCATCCGTGATTTTCATATCTTCGGGCAGGGCAAAAATTACGGTTCTCGGGGTCATGATATCCGATGGTTTCAGTGTTTCAAATCTAAGGAGGTTTTCAATAATTTTCGACTCTTTGCTGTGAAGCTGTCCGGTTTTTACCCCCAGGGAGGCCATGGCAATCAACTCATCTCTGCTGGAATTGTTGACAACCTTCCTGTCGGAAATAAAGGTTGTCAATTTTTGCGAAACCCAGACCACAGGGTAGAGGATTATAATCAGTGATTGAACGAACCGCGCGGTCGGCACTTCAAGGATGGACCAGTAAACCGCTCCGATGGTTTTGGGGACAATCTCGGAAAGAAAGAGAATCATCAGCGTCATGATCGCTGAAAACAGACCGAACCAGGCGTTACCGAACACCATGGTGGCTTTGGCACCTGCACCGATGGCACCCACTGTATGGGCAATGGTGTTTAAAGTCAAAATGGCGGAAAGGGACTGATCCACCTTGTCGTTTTTCAGCTTGCGCAAACGTGCTGCATGTTTTGGGTTTCGCGTTTCCAATACTTCGATGTAGGAAGGCGTGATGCTTAACAGCACCGCCTCGGCAACAGAGCAAAGAAACGAACACACCAGTGCCAACAGCACATATGCGGCCAGCATCATTACATCTTCAGGGGTATGTGGCATATCACTCATATTCAACCTTAGGCTTTGGTTTTAGTTTGGTGGTTCATTATAGCAGCCACGGGTTGACTTGGTCTATCAATACCAAACTCGGCGGGGCTAATAAAAAATTTAAATCTTTTGCCATAAATACCTTTGCTATTTCGCCTGTCTTGTGGCATCTAAAAAGGTTCAACTATAAATATAGATGTTTTTCGAAAGGAATTAAAATAATGGAGGAACGGTACATCCCTTCCCAGGTCGAGCCCAAGTGGCAGGAATACTGGAATAACACCCAGCTTTTCAAGGTAAAAGAAGATTCGTCCAGGGAAAAATATTATCTGCTTGAAATGTTTCCCTACCCTTCGGGAAAGATTCATATGGGGCATGTGCGCAACTACACCATCGGAGATGTGGTGGTTCGGTATAAACGCATGAGAGGCTTCAATGTCATTCATCCCATGGGATGGGATGCCTTTGGTATGCCTGCTGAAAATGCCGCCATTGACAACAACACCCATCCGGCTGCCTGGACCTATGACAACATCCGGTCCATGCGGGCCCAGCTTAAGAAAATGGGGTTTTCCTATGACTGGGACAGGGAAATTGCCACCTGCCGGCCGGAATATTACCGCTGGGAACAATGGCTGTTTTTGAAAATGCTTGAAAAGGGCATGGCCTACCGCAAGGAGTCCTATGTAAACTGGTGTGAAAAATGTCAGACGGTACTGGCCAATGAGCAGGTTGAGCAAGACAAGTGCTGGCGGTGCTCCCAGGTGGTTCAGCAAAAAAAATTATGGCAGTGGTTTTTCAAAATTACCGATTATTCCGAAGATCTTCTGGTACATTGCGATAAGCTTCCGGGCTGGCCGGACAATGTCACCACCATGCAGAAAAACTGGATCGGCAAAAGCGTGGGGGCAGAGCTTGATTTTAAGGTGGACGGCAGTGACGAGGTGATCAATGTATTCACCACCCGTCCTGACACCATTTTCGGTGCCACCTTCATGTGCCTGGCACCGGAACATCCTTTAGTGGAGACCCTGTCAAGGGGCACGGACCAGGAGACGGCCGTATCCGAGTTTGTAGCAAAGGTCTCCCGGCAGGAGCGCTCTGCCGAAGGCATTGAAAAATATGAAAAAGAAGGGGTGTTTACCGGTGCCTGCTGTATCAACCCTGCCACCGGTGAAAAGATCCCTGTCTATACGGCTAATTTTGTTTTAATGGGCTATGGCACAGGCGCTATTATGTCCGTGCCCTCAGGAGACCAGCGGGATTTTGATTTTGCCAGAAAATATGGGCTTGAGGTTCGGGTGGTGGTGCAGCCGGAAGGGGAAGCCCTTGACGGGGCAACCATGACCGAGGCCTATGCCGGTCGCGGCGTCATGACCAACTCCGGACAATTTAACGGCATGGACAGCAAGGAAGCCATTGAAAAAATGGCGGACTGGCTTGAAGAATCCGGCATCGGCAAGCGTGCGGTTTCTTTTCGTTTGCGTGACTGGGGTATTTCCCGCCAGCGGTATTGGGGGACGCCCATTCCGGTGATCCATTGTCCCTCATGCGGTGTGGTGCCGGTGCCGGAAGCCGATCTGCCCATTACTCTGCCCGAAGATGCCAATCTGCTGGATAAAGGCGGATCTCCATTGCCGACCCTGGATTATTTTGCAAAGACCACCTGTCCTGCCTGCGGCAGGGAAGATGCCAAAAGGGATACCGACACCATGGATACCTTTGTCGAGTCTTCCTGGTATTACCTTCGCTATTGTTCTCCCCGGTATGATAAGGGAATGTTTGATCCTGCCGCTGTGGAATACTGGATGCCTGTGGATCAGTATATCGGTGGTGTGGAACATGCCGTGTTGCATCTTCTCTATTCCCGGTATTTTATGCGGGTTCTCAACACCCTGGGACTTGTACCTTTTAAGGAGCCCTTTACCCGGCTTTTGACCCAGGGTATGGTGTGCAAGGAGACCATGACCTGCCCCGAGCACGGATATCTGTTCCCGGAGCAGGGCGAGAAAAAAGACGGAAAGCTTGTCTGTACCATGTGCGGCAAGGATGTGGATGTCGGACGTGTAATCAAGATGTCCAAGTCCAAGAAAAACGTAGTCAATCCCAATGAACTTCTTGAAAAATACGGGGCCGACGTAACCCGGCTGTTCTGTCTGTTTGCCGCCCCCCCTGAGCGGGATCTGGAGTGGAGCGAAGACGGTGTTGAAGGCAGTAACCGTTTTGTTAACCGTGTCTGGCGTCTGGCGTTGACCTGCATGGAGACCATCAAGGATATTGATGCATACAATGGGCCGGCGGGTTCACTTAAGGCGGACCCGGCAAAAGAACTATATATCAAGGCCAATCAGACGATCCAGAAGGTGACTGCGGATATTGAGACCAATTTTCATTTCAATACGGCCATTGCCGCTGTTATGGAACTGGTCAATGCCATGTACACGGTTGAATTTGAAACGGCGGACGATGAACTCAAATCCGTGGTCTGGTTTTGTCTTGAAAATGTATTGCTTCTGCTCAGCCCTATTATTCCCCACTTCTGCGAGGAGTTGTTTGCCCAGATGGGGAACAAGGACTCTATTCTTGAACAGCCCTGGCCTGAATTCAGAAAAGATTCCATGCAGACCGACGAGGTGCTTGTTGTGGTTCAGGTGAACGGTAAACTGCGGGCAAAATTTCCCATGGGCGCTGATGCAGATGAAGAAGATATTAAGTCTGCCGCTCTTGGGGATTCAAGGATTACCAAGTACATCGACGGAAAAGAGATCCGTAAACTTATTGTGATTCGTAAAAAACAGACCCTTGTTAATATTGTGGTGTAATTTATGAAAAAAAGTCTTGCATGGTTGATGGTTATCTTATTGTTGATAATTGGTCCGGGGTGTGGATACCGGCTGGCCGGCGGTGGTTTTATCAATAATGATGTCGCCCGGGTGTCTGTGGCTATATTTGACAACAAAACTTCCGAATCCAGGGCGGGGATATCTTTTACCAACGAACTGATTAGGGAAATTACCGCCAAAACGGATACTATTGTTGTGGGTGACGGCAATGCCACCCGCAAGATAACCGGTACCATTCGATCCATCAGTTTTTCCACATTGTCCAGATCTTCCACGGAAGACGTTACGGAAAGGCAGGTTTATGCCGTAGTAGATGTGGTTCTGACCGGGGCCGGAGGGAAGGTTCTCTGGTCAGTGAAAAGTTTTTCAGCCACGGAATCCTATAAAGTATCGAACAGTTCCGTGGATGATGAGGCCAATAAGCGGGAGGCCGTTGATCTCATTGCAGAACGTGTGGCCGAGCGTATAATCAGCCAGATGACAAACGACTTTTAAATGCATTAAAACGAACCGGCGTCTGCTCCTTATACAGACCAGGCGCCGGTTTATAGTCTGGAGCGGCTGAGCTTAAATGGTGCAAAAAGCGCGTGACTCATGCGTTCGCAAATTTAAACAGTCTTGAGATCTTCCTTGAAGCCATTTTTTTGTGAACGATGCCTTTTTTAGCCGCCTTGTGAATGGCCGACTGGGTCTTTTTCATCAGTTCGTCGATACTTTCACCTGCTTCTTTGGCTGCGCGAAGTTTCTTTTCAAGGGTTTTAAGAGAGGTTTTTACGGATTTGTTTCTCATCCGTCTGACCTGATTTTGTTTTGCGCGTTTTTTTGCTGATTTATGGTTCGCCAACTTGGTATAGCTCCTTCATAAAATAGAGAATTAAAAATAAATAATAAAACTTATATCAAATTCGGTAAAATATATAAAACTGATATGCATGTCAAGGAAAACCTGTGACCCACTTCATTAAAAAAGCAGTATCCATCAGTTCTATTACGCTGATTTCAAGAATACTTGGCATGATAAGGGATGCGGTCATTGCTTTTATCTTTGGTGCAGGTATGGTTTCCGACGCTTTTTTCATTGCATTCAGGCCCTTTGATCTAATTCGGAAAATGATGTCCGACGGCATTTTAAGCATCTCTTTCATCCCGTTGTTTGCAAAACAGTTTGCCCAAAACAAGAAAGACCAGGCCGTGGCCATGTTTTTAAATGCCTTGTTTTTTATATCCATTGCAGGGGCGCTGCTGGTGGGTTTTGGGATCTATTTTGCGCCTTTTTTAATAGATTTTTTTGCCCCGGGGTATGGTGCTGGTTCTTATTCTCATATATTGTCCTGCCTGCTGTTCAGGATCATGGCACCCTATATGTTTATTATTTTTTTTGTGGCCCTGTCCATGAGCGTGCTCCATGCAAAGGGAAATTTTTATGTGCCTGCAGCCACGCCAATTGTGCTCAACCTTTGTATGATTACGGCCGCGGTACTGTTTTCCAACCGGTTTACGCCAAAGATTGCAGTTCTGGCCATTGGGGTAACCGCCGGTGGCATTGTTCAACTTGTCTTTCAACTTCCAAGCCTTGCAAGGCTTGGTATGTTTGATTTTAAGGCCTTTGTCAGGATGCACCCCCATGTAAAAAAAGCCTTTATTGCTCTTGGCCCTTCCATGATAGGGGCTGCGGCGTTTCAGATTAATCTGTTGGTGGCGGGACTTACCGCCTCAACGCTTGATCCGGGTGCGGTCTCTTATCTTAATTATGCTGAACGCCTGGTTCAGTTTCCTTTGGCTTTGGTGGCCTCTCCCGTTGCCACGGTTTTATTGCCCATGCTGTCTGCAATGGCAGGTTCGGGTTGCCTGGAAATCGGTAAACATGCCCAGAGGAGGGTGGAATTTAGTTTTCTTGATCAAACACATGGAACCCAGGATTTCAGCCTTGTGTTTGATGCCGGTGTACGCATGGTTTTTTTTTTAATTATTCCTGCAACAGTCGGCATCATCGCCTTAAACCGTCCCATTGTTTTGTTGCTGTTCGGCAGAGGGGCCTTTGATCTGACAGCCGTCGACCAGACCGGCCGGTGTCTTGTGTTTATGGTTCTTGGGCTCTGGGCTGTTGCCGGAACCCGGCTCTTTGTGGCGCTTTACTATGCGTTATCCAATATCCGGTTGCCGTTTATGGCAGGCCTTGTGTCCATTGTGTGTAATGTTTTGCTGTGCCAGTTTTTTGTGCAACACATGGGGGTAACCGGGCTTAGTTTGGCCGTATCCCTGTCCGGTATAATCGGATTTGTCCTGCTTGTCGCATCCGGGCCCTTCGGGCTTCGGGGCAGGGCAGTGCTGGTTTGCGCTTGCAGAGCGGTTTTTATGTCTGTTATAATGTATTTTCTGGTAAAATGGATATGGAATTTTTGGACTGACTATTCAAAAATAATTCAGGCGGCAGGCATTGTTATCAGCATTGGTGCCGGTGCCGGATGTTATTTGTTGGCGGCCCACCTTACATCAAATCCGGAAATGGCAATGCTCACAAGGATTTTTTTAAAACAAAAATGACCCGTATGGAAAAAATATGCCTTTATCTGGCCATAGGAGGGGTAGTTCTTCTCTTATTTATGTTTTTCTTTTCCACAAAAGGGGTATTGGACTATAGTCGGCTTAAGTCCAGGCAGGAGCAGCTTGAAGCCCAGGCGACCATTGCCGTTAACCAAAATTCAAAAATGGAAAAAGAGATACTGAAACTTAAGACTGATATTGAATATATTAAGCACCTGGCCAAACATGAGCATGAAATGGCCGCCCAGGATGAATTGGTTTTCAAAGAGAACTCCAAGAATCAAGGAGCTGAAAAATGACCCGTAATTTTGCAAGCTTATCCCTGGCCCGCCTGTATGAGAAACAGGGGTATATAGACGATGCCCTTGAAATTTACAGGGCAATTGATACAAACCAAAACCATGATGACGAGGATATCCTCAAGGCCATTTCCCGCCTTGAACTGCAGAAGGAAACTGCGGATTCCAAAGAAAACGTAAAAGAACCCGGCCGTGACGGTTTAAACTCTGATCCGGTTCAAGGCCGCACCAACGAGGCCGGGATGGCCCATATGCTCGAAGTCTGGCTTAGGCTTATTGTTATGCGAAAACGGGTGGATATATTCAAGACAATTAAAGCCCGATTATGATTCTTAAACGAGATATTCTAGGATGCTTTTTTCTTTTAAGTATCTGTGTCATGCTAAGCCTTGGCATTAATGCCCTCTCCCCCAACGGTATTGCCCTCATGGGGCAGTGGAATCCGGATCAGGGCGTGGTCATGGCCGGGGCAAACAAGGCCCACGCCGTTGATGTGACACAGATCAACAATCCCCTTAAAGTTAAGCGACTGGTGGAATCCGGGACAGTGATCGTGCTTGATGTCCGCTGGCCGGAGATTTATGACCTAGGGCATATTCCAGGGGCATTGAATTTCCCTTTGGGGGATTTTGAAGAAGAGAAAAAAGAGCTGATGTCAAACATAACCCCCGAAGATGATATCCTTGTCTATTGCGCCGGCGTGACCTGCCACGATTCCCATACATTTGCCACCCGTTTGGTTGAAATGGGCTTTGCCCATGTGGCGGTTTATGCCGGCGGGTTTGCTGAATGGGAAGAAATGGGATTTGATGTGGCCGCCCAGGAAATTGACCCATGAGCAATTCGGCCCGTGTCAAATATGAATCCGAAAATTGTGCTGATTTTTCATTCATGAATCTGAATCGCCAAGCATACTTTATTGAATGGGCATTGCGTCTCTTTCTGGGAGGCACATTTATTTTTGCGTCCTGGCACAAAATTTTGTCACCGGATCAATTTGCCACTATCTTGTACGGCTATGCCGTTTTTCCCCACCAGATCATAAATGTGTTAGCCATTGTCATGCCTTTTGTTGAGCTTGTCTGCGGTATCACCTTGATAACCGGTATACTCAAACGTCCGGGGCTGTTATTAATTAATGCCATGCTGGTGGGGTTTATTTTTCTGATCGGTTTTAATCTGATACGGGGCCATGAATTTGACTGCGGATGCTTTTCTTTAGGGGAAACCAAAGGAATCTGGTCCTCAGTCTGGCTGCTTGTCAGGGATTTTGTAATGCTTGGGGCAGGGGTTTATCTTTTCAGGCTGTTCAATAAAACTCGATGATCAAGTTTTTGTTAATTTGCCCAACTTCGGCGTTGGAAACAATTTTTAATCCTCAAAATATGTTGTATATTCCTCCGGTTAAAAATTGTTTCCGCCTTGAATTTGAACAAATTACCTAAAAACTTGATGATCGATTAAAAAAACAGAGTTTGAACTTGCCCGTTCACTGTTCCCGGACGATTCTAAACCCAAGGCTGTTGCGGCGGGCCACGGGCTTGTAATTGGTGCGGTAGGCGCATCGCTGGTATTTGCTGTTCTGGAACCATCCGCCGCCCCTGACCACCCGGTGGCCACCTTTTGTTTCCAAAGGATCCCGAATGCCGTCAACATAGGTCTGGGTGATGGTTCCGGTTCCCGCACTCCATATGGTGCGCCACTCACAGGCATCCTGGACCCACTCCTGAACATTGCCGTGCATGTCGTAAAGTCCCCATTTATTGGGTTTAAGTAGTTTGACCGGGTGGGGTTTGAAGTCCCCGACCGGCGAAAAACCACCGGAATTAAAGCAGTACCAGGCATGATCAACAAGCGCTGCTTCCGGTTCTTTGCAGGAAAAGGTGGTAACGTCCCCTGTGGCAAAGGCCGTTTGACTGCCGGCCCGGCAGGCATATTCCCATTCCGCCTCCGTGGGCAAACGGTATTTACTTGTTCCTTCTCTTTTATTTAAAAACCGAATAAATTCAACTGCGTCATACCAGGATACGGTATCCATGGGGTAGTATTTACCTAATTTAAAGGATGACGGATTCGGAGATACAAGGCGGTCCCATTGACCCTGGGTTACTTCGGTTTCCGACATGTAAAAGCTTTTGGTGATGATCACCTTGTGTTGTTTCTCGTCTTTCTGCCGCCCCATCTCCGAGTCAGGACTTCCCATAATAAAAGACCCTGCCGGAATCAGAACAAATTTCATTCCGATTTTATTAATAAAAGAGTCTTGGGCAAATGCATCCAAAGCCACAGACTGGTTCATTAGTGTGAAAACAAAAAGAAAAAACGGTATAGTGAATGAGGACTTCAACCGCATAATAAATTCCTGATTTTTTGTCTGGTTTTAAATTATGCCAAGTGAATAATATCTTAAATATTAGCACATTTGAAACCCGGGGTTCAAGGTTATATCCTTGTGCATAAAATGATATATTGACGCTGGGTTTAATAAAAAATATTGTTTGGGCTTGAAATAACAGACTGAAATGCTATTTAAGAGAAATTGAGACATCATCTTCTTCCAGGAGCCAACAAATGAAAAAGAATCCCTCCTCTGAATCCCAAATTTATAATTCCGGCAAAGAGACAAACCAGAAAGAAAATGAACCCAGGGTGTCCGCCATTGAGCAGGGCTCTTCATTGCTGAAAAAAAATGAATTTACCATGATTCTCATCGCTGCCCTGATGGTTACGGTCTTGGTTTTTTTCTTTTTTTTCAAGGGCTCATCAACACAGGAAAGCCGTGAACATAAGGCCGTTTCAACTAACGGCGAAGATCAGACAGCCCCGGGTTTCGAGGACCGCATCTCCGCCCTTGAGATCTCTTTGGCAAAGATAGCATCATCTTCGGATCGGAATGAAAACCAAGGGGCATCACGGGCCGTGTCCGGCCTTGATGAACGGATGACGCGCGTTGAGACGGCAGTCAACCTAAAGCTTGATACCCTGATTGAGCGTGTGGACAAACTTGAAGGCCGATTACGCAAATTGGCTGTTGTTGCCGCGACGCCCCCGCCTCCACCTCCGCCCCAAAAGGCCGTTGTCAAATCCGAGCCTAAAGTAAAGAAACCGGCACTTGCACCCAAGAAAAAAGTTCAGGTAACACAGAAAAAAACGGTGAAACCAAAAGTTGTGAAACCCGAAAAGACCAACCAGTTTCATACGGTTCAAA
Source organism: Desulfobacter curvatus DSM 3379 (assembly GCF_000373985.1). GTDB lineage: Bacteria > Desulfobacterota > Desulfobacteria > Desulfobacterales > Desulfobacteraceae > Desulfobacter > Desulfobacter curvatus. The sequence goes on along the minus strand of NZ_KB893079.1, from coordinate 9,172 downwards.
AGGGTGAAACCCTGTGGTCAATTTCCCAGAAATATAAAACCAGTGTCGCAGCAATACGCAAACTGAATAATTTGACGCCCGAAGATAAAATATATCCCGGGACCAATTTATTGGTCAGATAGAGACCGGCACGTCAGGGCTGCAAATGGATAGATTTTGCAGCCCTGATAAAGTCTTTGACCTTTGCGATATCCTTGATTCCTTTTGCTTCTTCCACACCCGAAGAGACATCAACGGCATGGGGGCGTATCCTTGCAACCGCATCCGCCACATTCTCCGGGTCAAGCCCGCCGGCCAGCATCAAACGCACTTTTTGTGCCATCTCAAGGGCCTGGCCGTAATCCCAGGCTTCTGCATTTCCCCCGGGAAGTATTCCCTTGCCGTATTCCGCCAGACAAAAATCGGCTGATCCGTATTTTTCCGTGTCACAGAGCCCAGGGGGCCTTGCAGCAAAAAACGCTTTGGTCACTACAAGGTTTTGGGCTGATAAGCGTTTAGCAAGTTCAGGCGTTTCTGCACCGTGCAGCTGTACGATTTCAAGCCCGCAGTCAGAAACGGTCTGCATGATCGTATCAAAGGTTTCGTTGACAAACACCCCGCAGGCCGGCACCTCTTTGGGAAGAGCCCGGGCAATCTCCCGGGCCTGGGCATTGCTTACATGCCGGGGACTTTTTTCAAAAAAAACAAGTCCGATGATATCGGCCCCGGCGCTCACGCAGTCAAGGGCATTATCCACAAGGGTCAGGCCGCATATCTTTACCAGAACCTTGTGCCGTTGGTCTGGTATCTTCCATTTCGATGCAGGGAATTGATCCATGGCTGTCAGGCGTCCTCCGCTTTGATGCCGATAAGGGTTTTGATAAACTGGGCCGGGTCCTCTGCGCGGACAATACTTTCTCCCACAAGAAAATTGAAAATACGGTTTTCAATGCCGGCTTCAATACCGGGGCGGCCGGAAATGCCCGAGGCCTCCACGGGGATGATTTCATCGGGAAAAATTTTTGCCACACGTTTTGCTACACTTGTGTCCACCTCAAGAGTGGCCAGGTTTCTGTTGTTAATACCCACCACCCGGGCCTGGGCTTTATATGCCTGCTCAAATTCAAATTCTGAATTGATTTCCACCAGCGGCTCCATGCCAAGTTCCCGGGTAAGAACGGTCAGCTCTGCCTGCTGGGCCGGGTCGAGCAGGGTGGTGATCAAGAGAACTGCAGATGCCCCTGCCTTTTTGGCTTCATAAATTTGGTATTCGGAAAAGATAAAATCCTTTCGAAGTACGGGCAGATCCGTGTTTTGACATACAAGTTTGAGATCAGACAAGGTGCCTTTAAAGTACTTTGATTCCGTGAGCACCGATATGGCCCTTGCTCTGCCCTGGGTGTAGGCCTTGGCATAGGCAGCCACGTCAATATCGGTTCTGATGTCCCCCTTGGAAGGCGATGCTTTTTTGACCTCGGCAATGATACCCACAGCCTTTGGGGTAGAATGCGCCATTGCATCGGCAAAAGAGGCCGGAACCGGTGTATGTTCGGCATCATGGCGAATGGCGGTTAATGGCACCTTGCTTTTGGCCTGGTTTATTTCCTCATTTTTAACATCAACAACAGCGTTGAGAAATCCTTTCATTTATCTGCCTTTCGGGTTAAGCGTTTTCCCTGGTATAATCGGCCAGCAACTCAAGTTTTTCCATGGCTGCTCCGGTTTCAATGGATCTTAAGGCCATCTCAATGCCCTTTTCAATGGTGGGGGCAGCATCAGCGGCCACAAGACCTGCACCTGCATTGAGCAAGACAATATCCTGTTTCGGGCCCTTTCCCCCGGACAGAATGGCCCGGGTGATGGCGGCATTATGTTTTGCATTACCGCCCAAAAGATCCTTGGGGTCGGCGTATTCGTCAAAATAGGTCAAGGGATCCACATCATAGGTTTTAATCATGCCGTCATTGAGTTCCGTCACCCGGGTCAGGCCTGTGGTGGTCATCTCATCCATGCCGTCATGGCCGTGGACCACAAAGGCCTTTTCCACACCCAGCAGATTCAATGCCTTTCCAAACATTTCCGTTAATTCCGGTGCATATACCCCAAGGATCTGGCATGAGGCGGCTGCCGGGTTGGTCAATGGGCCGAGCATATTGAAAATACTTCTGATTTTGCATTCAGTGCGGGCTTTCATGGCGTATTTCATGGAGCCGTGGTACAGGGGCGCAAACATGAAACCAATGCCGATTTCATTGATGGCCTCTTCCACAATTTCAGGGTCTACACTCAAATTAATTCCAAGTTCTTCAAGTACATCAGCAGACCCGCATTTACTGGTGACGGACCGGTTGCCGTGTTTTGCCACGGTTATGCCGGCGCCGGCAATGACAAAGGCTGTTGTGGTGGAAATATTAAATGACCCTAAGGCGTCACCGCCTGTACCGCAGGTATCAATGACCTTTTTGGCAAGGGTTTGAACACGAACCGCCTTGGTGCGCATGGCCCGGGCCGCACCGGCAAGTTCCTCAAATGTCTCCCCCTTTGTGGCCAGGGCGGCCATGAATGCGCCGACCTGTGCTTCGGTGGCCTGTCCTGAGAATATGGTATCCAGCATTTCGGCCATCTGATCCTGGCTAAGATTCTGTCCGCTTACTATGGTATTCAGATAATCTGTAAAATCCATATCATGCTCCTTTGATGAAGTTTCTGATCAGCCGTTTTCCCACGGTGGTCATGAAAGATTCCGGATGGAACTGAACCCCCTGGGTGGGGTGTTCTTTGTGTCTTATACCCATGATTTCCCCGTCCAGGGTTCTGGCCGTCACTTCCAGACAGTCGGGAAGGTCCGATTCCTGGACCGCCAGGGAGTGGTAACGCATCACATTAAAGGGCTTGTTGATGCCTGAAAAAATATGTTTGCCGTCTGCTTCCACCATGGATGTTTTTCCATGCATAATGGATTTGGCATGGATAATGGTGCCGCCAAAACTTTGGGCAATGGTCTGATGCCCTAAACAGACACCCAGGATAGGAACTTTTCCCGACAGCTTTTGTACCAGTTCAAGGCAGATGCCTGCATCCTCGGGCCTGCCTGGTCCCGGTGACAGGATAACGGCATCAAATCCTAACTCCTCAAGTTCGGCCACGCTGATCTTATCATTTCTGAAAACCTCTGCCTGGGCCCCTGTATGCAGCACATAATGCACCAGGTTAAAGGTAAAGGAATCGTAGTTGTCTATTATTGCTGTTTTCATATTTTAACTATCCTTTTGTGCTTTGTGACAGCGCAAGTTTTAATGCCATTTCAACGCTTTTGGCCTTGTTGATGCATTCGTTCAATTCGGTTTCAGGATCTGAATCATAGACAATACCTGCCCCTGCCTGTACGGTCAGTTTATCGTTTTCCATGACCGCGGTTCGGATGGTGATGGCAAAGTCCATGTTGCCGGTAAAAGAGATGTACCCTGCAGCCCCGCCATAGACACCCCGTTGACGGTTTTCAAGCTTGCCGATGATCTCCATGGCCCGGATTTTGGGGGCTCCGGACAAGGTGCCTGCCGGAAAGGTGGCCTTGAACAGATCAAAGGCGTCGCACTCCTCTTTTAAATCACAGGTGATGTTGGAGACCAGATGCATGACATGGGAGTAGCGTTCAATGACCATGGTGTCGGTCACCTGTACCGTGCCGGCCTGGGCCACCCGGCCAAGGTCATTTCGGCCAAGATCAATGAGCATGACGTGTTCTGCCTTTTCCTTTTCATCATTGAGCAGATCATCGGCCAGGGTCCGGTCTTGTTGTTCGCTCTTTCCCCGGGGTCTTGTTCCGGCAATGGGGCGCAGGGTGGCCACCCGGTTTTCCAGGCGTACCATGGTTTCAGGAGAAGAGCCTGCAATGATCCGGTCCGTGAAATTCATGAAAAACATGTAAGGTGACGGGTTGATGTAGCGCTGGGCCCGGTAGATCAGTATGGGGTCAACCGTTGTTTTGCATGAGAACGGCTGGGAATATACAGCCTGGAAAATATCGCCTTCCACAATATGGTCCTTAATGGTTCTAACCCCTTCCATGTACTCTTCGGCCGGTGTTTCAGGTACAAGCTGCGTATCGGCAACATAAGGCGCGGCCTTGGGAGCAAAGGGTTTTCCTAAATCTTTGACAAGTGTGTCAACGTTTTCCCTGGCATGATCATAGACCGTGGCCGGATCATCGGTTTCGGACAGGTAACAGATGTTCAGGCAGGTCAAGGTCTGTTTGATATTGTCAAAAATGATCATCTGCTCAGGAATAATAAAATGGCCGTATGGGGTGCCCTCGGGCAGGGAAACGTCAATGTTTTCGAAAAAAGAAACGATTTCATAGGCAAAGTAACCGGTGATTCCGCTCCAGAACCTTGGTAAATCAGGGATATCGGCAGGGGTAAATTTTTTGATAACATCCCGCATGACACTTAAAGGATCATTGTCATGATTGATTTTTTTTGTATCATGGCGGGTCTCCACAAGGACATGGGTTTTAAAAATTTTGATGTGCCCAAAAGCGGATACCCCAAGAAAGCTGTAACGGCCCCACCGCTCGCCACCTTCCACACTCTCTAAAAGGAAGCACGCCTTGTCCTTTTCATAGCATTTCTGCAGAATGGATACGGGTGTATCACTGTCTGCAAGCACCCTTGTGGCCACAGGTATGACATTGGCGGATTGGGCAAGTTTGATGAATTGGTCTTTATCCGGCAGTCTGTCTAATATCATTAAAAAATCCTTTATTAAGAAAGTCTGTGTCACCGACACAGAACTTTCAACTTTTTTGTGGGTTAAGATCGTCCCATGGCTGTTTAAAATAAAAAAAGGCCGACATGGATGTTGTCAGCCTTGGGTCCGCAACAGCCATGAATTTACGTAAAAGCTGCTGCAGCGATATGTCACAAGAATCTAAAGCATCTTCGATAACCGGTGCAACAGCCATTGCCATATTGGCCATGAACGCCAATGCCATAAAGTTTGTTTCTGGTTGGTTGCAAAAGTTTTCATACGTGCCCTTATCTGTATAGATTTTTTAACGGTCAAATTAAATGGTTTTAATAGTAGTGTCAATAAATAATAATGGTGTCAATAAAAATGTTTCTGTTGGTAGAAACAAAATTTAAAATTTATAAACAAAGACCGGACAAAGATGAAAAAAAAGCTGGCACTATTGGGCACCGGCATTTATATATTGACTGTTTTATTTAACCATAAAGAACATGAAGGACATGAAGATTATATACCGAAAATCAATCTTCATGTCCTTCATGGTTTTAATTGGGACGTATTTTAGCTTAAGATTTATTTATGATAAAGGCTTGGGATTGATTTAAATGCTTTTGCTTTTCCCCCCTGTGGCAAAACCCTGTGAACCGCCCGCCGGCATTGCACTTTTGTCATCTGCATTAAAGGAAAACGGTATTGACTGTAAATGCATTGACGCTAATGTGGACGGTCTTTTATGGTTGATAACTTCCGTGGGAAAAGACAAGGCAACCGATTCCTGGACCCGGCGGGCTTTGAAAAACAGGGCAGCCATTTTAAACGACCTTTGCAATCCTGATCTGTACACCAATTTTGACCGCTACCACCAGCGGGTCTATGATCTGAACCGGCTGGTGGCTGTATCCGTGGACCGGTCACGATTCAGAATCAGTTTAAGCGACTATTCGGACAATCAACTCTCTTCGGTGGACTCCAAGGCCTTGCTTGACAGTGCTGCATCATATCAGGAAAATCCTTTTTTTTCATATTTTGAAGAAAAACTTCGTCCCGTGATGGAATCCTGGGATCATCCCTGGATCGGCATCTCCCTTTGTTATCTCAACCAAGCCCTGGTTAGTTTTGCCCTGGCCGGATGGATCAAGGATAATTTTCCTGGTAAAATACTTGTCATGGGCGGGGGATTGATCTCTTCCTGGATGAGCCGCCCTGATTTTAATAACCCCTTTTCAAACCTGATTGATCATCTGGTCAAAGGGGAGGGGGAATCTCCTTTGCTTGCGCTGCTTGGAAAACCCGGCATTGAAAAAAAACATTATGTGCCGGACTACGGGTTTGCCGATAACCATGATTATATTGCGCCGGCAAAAATTTTGCCTTTCAGAGGATCCATCGGGTGTTACTGGAGCAAATGCAGGTTCTGTCCTGAAAAGGCTGAAACACGTCCCTACTCGACCCAGCGGGCCGATCGGGTGCTTGGGGATCTTGACTTAATGGCCCAAAACCATAATCCTGAGGTTGTGCATTTTATTGACAATGCGGTGACGCCTGCATTTTTGCGTGCGCTTTCCAGGCAGACGTGTGCGTTTAAGTGGTATGGATTTGTTCGGTTTGAAAAGGATTTTGCCGATCTCCAATTTTGCAGGGCTCTTAAGCAAAGCGGGTGTGAGATGCTTAAACTCGGACTTGAATCCGGCGATCAGAAGGTTCTGGAGGATATGGGAAAGGGCACGGATCTTGAGCTTGTGTCAGCCACCCTTGCCAATCTTAAGGCCGTAGGAATTCTGACTTTTGTCTACCTGCTTTTCGGCACCCACTATGAAGATGAGGCTGCCGCCCACCGAACATTAGAGTACATCAAGACGCATAAATCAGATATTGACTATCTGAATCTGTCCGTGTTTAATTTGCCTAAGTTCAGTGAAGATGCCCAAGGGCTTGTGACCCATGAATTTTACCATGGTGATCTCTCCTTATATCTTAATTTTGAGCACCCCTGGGGCTGGACCCGTCGTAATGTGAAATCGTTTATTGATAAAGAGTTTAAAAAACAGCTGGGTGTAGGGTCCAGATTTAGGAAAAATCCGGCCTTTTTTTCATCCAACCATGCCATGTTTTTCAACAACTTAATGTGATTCAAAAGGACTTTCCCATGACCAAAGGCCATGTTTTTTCCACAGGCAATGAGGTGCTGCTTGGCGATATTGTAGACACCAACAGCGCTTTTTTATGCCGGCAGCTTAAACGTTTAGGCGTAACCGTAATAAAGACAAGTGCTGTGCGCGATGATATGGCAGCCCTTGTCAGTGAGATTAAAAGCATCGCATCCACCGCAGATGTCTGTGTCATGACCGGCGGCCTTGGACCTACGTCCGATGATTTAACGACCCAAGCCATTGCCAATGCTGCCGGGGTGAGACTTGATTTGGATGCCGCAGCTCTGCGCTCTATGGAAAAGTATTTTGATAAACGCGGGTTCGATCTAACACCCGCCAATGAAAAACAGGCCCTGCTGCCCAACGGCGCAACGTTTATGGAAAATCTTCACGGTACTGCGCCGGGGTTTTCCATGAGTATCGGCAATTGCCGTTTTTTTTGTATGCCTGGTGTCTCAAGGGAAATGGAGCGGATGTTTGATCTGAACGTCAGGCCCCAATTAAATGAAATAACCGGGCATGCCGGTGAGATCCAGGTCATACGCCTGATGGTGTTCGGCATGCCTGAATCCAGGGTCGAGGAGTCGCTTTCGGGTTTCAATGAGCAGTTTCCCGAAATTCATCTGGGGTTCAGGATCAGATTCCCTATTATTGAGGTCAAGCTCTCTCTGATTAAAGAGACGATTTCCAAGGCACAACAGGACCTGGATAGTGCCACACAGATGAACCAGGCAAAACTATGGGTAATGGATAGGATAGGATCAAAAGTTATTTCAGACCAGGGGTTGACCCTGGCCCAGGAAGTCGGGCGGATTCTGGCAACGCACGGCCAGACACTCAGTGTAGCTGAATCCTGTACCGGCGGACTTGTGGCCCACCTGATAACGGATGTGCCGGGTGCTTCTGACTATTTTTTATTTTCAGCCACCACCTATGCCAATTCTGCTAAAGAAGCGATTCTTAATGTGTCCCATGAAACGTTAGAAAATAATGGGGCGGTGGATGAGACCACGGCACTTGAAATGGCAACCGGCGTCAAAGCCGCCGGCGGATCTGACTGGGCTGTGTCTACCACAGGCATTGCAGGCCCTTCAGGCGGCAGTGAGGATAAACCTGTGGGGACCGTATGTATTGGAGTGGCAGGTCCGTTTGGGGCGCATTCCCAACGTTTTTTGCTGGATCGCGGCGACCGTCAGCGCAACAAACAACTGTTTGCCGCCATGGCCCTTGAGATGCTGCGACGAGAACTTGTGAAAAAATAAGGCGGATCCAGACTTGTTCTCTTTTAACATCATGAAATTTCAGATTTAATTTGCCTAAGCCGGTCCTTGATTTCAATAGAAGACATCTCTAATTATAGACTTATATTGTAGGGTGTTATATTCCTAATTGAAAATAATGACGTTAATAAACGTCATGCATTGGTCTGTCAACCACCAATATATCCCTATATAGCAATGGCAAATGTAACGCCGGGGGAGATAATCGATGTTCATCTTTATATTTAAAATACCAATAACGAACATGGGTTTTAACAGGGAGAATCAACACTACCTCATGAATTTGAAAAGAGGCGTTCAGTTTAGCAACCAACTATTTGTCCCCCAGACCGTTTTTCCAAATCCCTCAACCGGTTGATATATAAGATAATGATGTAAAATCAATACGTTATTCGTTTTTGGAACAACCGATTTAACTTGAATTATTGTATTTTAGATGTATATTTACTCTATGCTGAGAGCGCAGTTGTTTTCAGCGAAATGTTTTAATTTAGTGATTGAATTTTTAAATAGGGAGGCGAATATGGCTCTGAGTGCAAGAAACGTTCTGAAGGGAACAGTGAAGGAAGTAAAAAAAGGCATGGTTATGGCTGAAGTTGTTATCGAGATCGCACCCGGCGTTGAGAGGTTGTTTCATCTATTACCACAAGTTCTGTAGAAAAACTTGGGTTGGATGCAGGCAAATCCGCTAACGTAGTTATCAAAGCAACTAGTGTAATGCTTGACGCTTAATTGTTTTAACGGGACATCCATATTCTGGAGATTTATCAAGTATCCATAAGATATGAGATAAATTGTTTTTTTTTTTTTTTTATATGAAACACTCCCCTCAAAAAAGGGAATAGCGTTCCATTGGTTGTATGGCTTTTTGTTCCACAACACTTTTATTACCGTTACAAATTGAAGGTATCAAATCAATAAAGCTATCTCTTTCGGATAACAATTCAAGCACAGAAGACAACTTTTTAAATCATCAGCGGCGGTCGGTTTATACTATAAAAGTTTTATATACGT